>CAZXZO010000015.1:29209-43965 GCA_964645485.1 uncultured Candidatus Poseidoniales archaeon | reverse complement strand
TTATTCTTCGCTTTGCATCTTTCCAGCGTCAAATGATTCTAAGAATTCATTAACATCAATGACTCCATCACCATTTTCATCAATCTCATGAAATAGATTTCTTAGGTGGAAATGCTCCATTTTAGGGGATAGGACTTCCATTGCGTGAATGAACTCATGGAGTGTGAGGTGGTCTGGTTGTGCCTTGCTACAGGATGCATGGAATACCAACCAACTCTTCTCTCGCTCATACTGTTCTGAATTTGTAAATTCAGTTCTTACAGTTCTCCATGGGGTCAGCATTGGGTGGGCTCTTGACTTGCCATAGGAATAGTAGGTAATCAATCCAAATAAACAACAGGCTGCTGCACCAATTAAGGCCTTTTCACCCATCATATATATGAGCACAATACCTCCAACGATTCCAATAATTTGGAAAATAGGATATAGAGGTGATTTCCATTCTGGATCATACCATGAATGAGTTTTTGATGCTCTCCTTAGGACCATCACACAGCCGTTAATAACTATGAAAATCATTATTTTGAAACCAGATGCCAGTTTTGCAATATCTCCAACAGGAAGTAGGGTGATTGCTACAGCCATTGCGATTCCAGTTCCTATGATTGCAAGGTGTGGTGTCTCATATTTTGGATGAACATTTTCCAAAGCCTCTGGTAACAAATTGTCTCTCGCCATGGCAAATGGAAATCGAGAAGAAGCCATTATGCCAGCAAGAGCCATTGAAGTCATGGTGGTTACAGCTAGAATTGAAGCTATTATGCCAATAGTTTCACCACCAACAGCGTTTGCAAAAACATAGATGGGGTCCTCTCTTGCCGCACCATTATTCATGTACCCCATAGGCCCTACTGCGGCTACCATAACAATAGAGATGGATACATATAGCACACAACTGACGAGCAGAGAAATAAGAATGCCATAGGGAATGTTCCGACCTGGGTCTTTTATTTCCCCACCCACTGCTGCAATTTTTGTAACACCAGCATAGGCTACGAAAACAAAGGCAGAGGTGTGAGCAACTGACTTCCATCCTGCCCCATATGCCTCTTTTGAAAATACCACATTCCAATCTAAATCCATGGTCAAAATTGCCCATATGCAAATTATGAATAGGAATAGTACTGAAGTAAGAACGATTGGCGTTTGTACTTTCTTAATTCTCTTAAGTCCCAAGATGTTAATGATTACAATTAAAAATAACAAAATCAGTGCAGCATATTCGATATTTATCGTGATATTAAGTAGACTTTCCAACACCCAAAGGTAGGCTTTGAATCCTATGAGTGCAAATGCAGATTTGAGCATGAAGTTTGCCCATAGGCCTAATCCTGAGATTGTACCAATCAAAGGTCCAAATGTACGTTCTATATAGACATAAGAACCGCCAGATGATGGCATTGCAGTCGCTAACTCTGCTTTGGAAATGGCTCCAGGCAGTACAATAAGCGCTGCCACCAAGTAAGCCAACCAAATGCCGCCGACAGGGGTTGTGCCTCCTCCCATGTCTAACATTGCTAGAGCAGGTAAAACAAACAGGCCCGAGCCCAGCATTGCTGAAAGTGAAATGATGACAACAGATGCCATACCGAGTTTTCTTTCTAGAGTTTCACTGACCTCATCGACTCTGCGATAAACAAAGTCGATGACTTCTCGTGCAGCAGTGATGGTCATGGCTCGGCCTCTGACAGGCTCTTATAGAGCCTGTGTCCTGAATGATGTTGTGAAGTTAGATTATAGATGCATTCAGGATATACGGTGTGGTTGTTTGAAGTCTTTATTTCAGTCATGGTGTAAACAAATGTTAACTGCATGTGAGTAAAAAGACAGGCTCCAACGCCCTCCTTCTCTACCAACACCTGAGTGTTTAACCCCTCCAAATGGGGTGCGCAAGTCACGGTGAAGCCAGGTGTTCACCCAAACCATTCCGGTATCTATTTTCTCAGCGATTCTCCTACCTTTTTCTAGATCAGAAGTCCACACACTACCTGCTAGGCCATATTGGGTTGAGTTTGCGATTTCAATGGCTTCATTTTCATTACTGAACGCGTGTAGGCTTACGACCGGCCCGAAAATTTCCTCAGTAGCACATCTACTGTTTGGTGATAGGCCATCTATTACGGTTGGAGAGAGCCAGTTGCCATTCTCAAATTGGCCTGGGATTCCTGCAGGTGTTGTTCCCCCCGAGAGGATGACACCGCCTTCTTCTTGGGCTAGGGAAATGTAACCACTGACTTTGTTGAGATGGTCTGCCGAAATGAGAGCGCCAAGGTCTGTTTCGGGGTCTGCTGGGTCGCCAATTTTCATCGCTTCTACAGCAGTGAGGAATTGGCTGACAAATTCATCGTAAATGCTCTCTTCAATTAGGATTCTTGAGCCACAAAGGCAGACCTGTCCTTGATTTAGAAATCCGGCTCTTACGACTCCTGCAACGGTTTTTTCCATATCAGCATCAGCACATACAATTGTGGCATTTTTGCCACCTAATTCAAGACTTAATTTCTTGAAAGTAGATGCTGCTGCAGTTGCGACTTTGGCTCCCGTAGCAGTCCCACCTGTGAAGGATATGAGGTCAACACCTGAGTGGCTAGTAAGGGCTGCTCCGGTTTCTTCACCATGTCCATGAACGAGATTAAAGACACCTTTGGGAAGTCCGACATCATCAATGATTTCGGCTAGCAAACTTGCTGTCATTGGTGTCATTTCAGATGGCTTGGCTACAACTGTATTACCCATTGCTAATGCTGGCGCAACCTTCCAACTCAACAGATAGAGCGGGAGATTCCAAGGAGTAATCAAACCTGCAACACCAACCGGCTTGTAGACAACATGGTTGGTGGCATTTTCCATATCAAAAGTTTCAGCAGTGAAATTTCTCACTTCGTCAGCAAAGAAACGGAAGTTGGCAACTGAACGAGTGGCGTCAACATTGCGTGCCAAAGAAATTGGTTTTCCAGTGTCAAGTGATTCAAGTTGTGCTACTTCTTCACATCTCTCTTCCAAGGCATCAGCAATTTTGTCCAGCCAATCTGCTCTTTGAGCGTGGCTTAGAGATGACCATTCAGGTAAGGCATCACGGGCAGAGGTTACAGCCGAATTAATATCATCAGCATTTGATTTTGGGACTCTAGCAATTCTCATACCTGTCGCTGGAGAGAGGTCATTCAGCCATTCTTCACACTGAGCCGGGAGAAACTCACCTGAGATGTAGTTCAGTAAGTCAGGGATATCACCATCTTCCGGGTCCAAAACACAGGGTTTGCATCCAGAATCACAGCACTCTTCATCCATTGTTCAACCTCAGTTTGGATTCTGTTCCTCTGTCTGCCCTTCATGATTTGACCCTGCAGAGTATTGTCGCCAGTCGTAGAACCATCGGTCACTGTTCGGGTCCCACTCATCCCACGTAACCACTGTTTCGAGGTTTTTGAGCAGGTTTGGAGGTACAACACCGGGTACGATAAACGCTTTTTGCCGATGTAAAGGATATGGGTTTCTCAACTCAATTCCTAGTACACCAAGAACAGCCCGGGCAACATACCAAGTTGCTTGTGCGTTCCAACCGTGCGCGATTTTTATTGTAATTCCCAAGCCTTTGGGATAATCTGGATGGATCACTGAAAGACCTAACAGTCCGTCAGCCCCTTCCTTTGCCAGTACTTTCCCTTCCCCACATTTTAGAATCGTTGAGTCAAGGCGATTGAACCCGCCCACAAGGTCTGGATGGTTACACATTGATTCCCATATCCAATCGTCATCTTTTGTGGCCGCTAAGCCAGCAAACATTACCGATAATTCGTTGACAGTATTGGAAACCGTTGGTAATCCGCATCCATCTTTTGCCACTCGCAGAGGATTCCAATCCGGTTGCCCAAGTAAATCTCTCAGAACATCAATGAAAAGAGGAAACCATTCAGATTGTGGTAGAGTGTAACCAGCCCGATTAATTCCTTTCAAGCGAAGTGCTTTGAGGATAGCAGCGTGTTCGCCCGAACAAGTATGGAACCAGCGCCGTGGACGACGGACTTGACGTCCGAATTGAATCAAAGGCACATCTAATGGACACTGCATCAATCCCCATTCTGATTCATTGAGAATCGATTGTGCAGCAGCAACGTGCTCGGTATCACCGTTATGAGATGAACAGGAGATTGCTTTTTGCTTGCTAGTGAGTTCACCATCTAGCACATCAACGAATGTTTTCATCATCAGGGGTTTCATCATTGAGCGTCCGTAACAAAGAACATTGCCTCCAAAAGAGTGGATTACTTCGTTTCCATGAGCCCAAGCAACAGCCCCGTGTATTGTATTTTCAGAAACATCGTTGCGTCGGAAATCAACTAGTGGCTCCCACTCCACATCACGTCCCGTTGGTATACCGTCGTGAATTTCACCAAGAGGATTAGTTGGATAAACACCAGAACCGGGCCTGCCAGGAGAAACAGATGATGGGTTGTGTTCGGTCAAGTCACTCATCTCCATTTACTAAGGGTGCGACTTCATTGATGAATGCAGCCATATCACGCTGAACGCGAGAGGAGTCATGGCGGAAGAAGTCGAACCATAGCATTAGTCGGTCGTCAGGGTGGAATCTTTCAACAATTTGGGCGGCAACTTCCTTGGCGTTTCCGATAACAGCGTTATTTGCCGCTTTGGAAACTTTTGCAGGGTCAATAGTCCCTTCAAGCGCATTCCAGTATGAATCTAGTGTGGCTTTTGCCTCTTTGTTTGCTGCGGCTGATTGCTCTTCACGAGTGAGCCCTTCTTCATTATTCAAGAATACCATGACAGTTCTTGGCATCATATTTCGCTGCCATTCTCCTCCACTTTGGTGGTAGGATTCAGTCATTCTTTCATGAGTTGCTTCTATGAGTTCAGGAGCAGTAATTGACAGATTGAAAACCTGTACTGGGCGATACTTGTTAGCCTCAATTTGTAAAGCCGGTTCGTGACTTCCAAGCGTTAGTGAGAGAAGGTCTCGATTCCAATCCTGTGGGATACTTTTTATTTCCTCAAATTGATAGTGCCGAGGAATTTCAATTTCTTGAGGCGGCTCAGCCAAACCTCTGACATCAATTGCCGCTTCTTGTACTGCTTGCCAATCTTCATCACTACGGAAGTTGTCTATTGTAAGAGTTGTTTTTCGTACCGAATCTGATGAGAATGCTTCACCGTTTAGCAAGCGTAGGAATATTTCGCTGGCTTCCCAAAAGATTTGACCGCGTAAAGCAGGCCATGCTTTTTCCTCGACTGCATCACGCGGGATTACACCGTAAGGCGAGGCCATAAATTGGAATCTTCCAGCAGAATATCCGATGTGTAATTTCCTTGAGTCACCTCTTAATTCTTGTAGCGCACAAAAATTCCCTACTCTTTCAGCAACTGCGATTGGGCCACCATTAGCTAGAATTGAAAGTACGGCCGAGCCCACTTCAATGTGTTCAGTTTCAGCAAATGAAAGCGCTGCTAATTGGAAAAAATCAGTACACAAACCAACCTCTCCTTCCCAATGAGGAATTACTGGATTACGGTTACGTTTCTGAACTTCGGTGGAGAGGTGGGCCTGAGCAATCCAAGCAACTCCATATCCTAGATTATCTGCGAGTTTCAACTGTTCAATGTAGTTGGAATACATTGTTTGCTCATCGGGGCAGTAACCAGTAGAGTCTGGCGTCTGCGATATCGAAAAGAAAACATCAAACTGCATATTTTCACCTTAAATTGAGCGCATTCTGCCGCCATCAACAGCGAGTGAAACACCGCGGATTGCACCACCCGCATCAGAACAAAGGAATGCAATCGCCGCCGCGGTTTCTTCAGGCTCAATCAAGCGGTCGGCGGGCACTCCTGAAAGCCATGTAGAGCGAACATCGTCCGGAGTAATCCCTTTTGTCTCAGAGATTTGTTGGGCGAGTGAATCAAGTCTACCGGTATTTGTGAAGCCCGGTAAGATATTGTTGATGCTAACACAAGAAGGAAGTTCGGTGGCTAGTGTTTTTGACCAGCCCGCCATTGCTCCTCTCACGGTATTGGAAACCCCAAGATTGGCAATAGGCTCACGAACTGAGGTTGAGATGATGTTCACAATTCTGCCATGTTGTTTCTCCTCCATGCCAGGTAAACAATGTTTGACCATTCGCTGAGCAGCGAATAGGTGGCGCTTGAGCGGTTTGAGAAAATCATCATCTGATGCATTCAAGAGTGGGCCGGACGGAGGTCCGGCGGCATTATTGATGAGAATGTGAGCAGTTCCAAATTTTTTCAGATGGGCTGGAATCAAAGCATCAATCGCCCGCCCATCTTCCAAATCTATCGGCAACACATGGACTCTGGGGGAGCCAGCATTATGGCATTCATTTGCAAGAGAAGTCAACTTGTCTGCCGACCGAGAAACCAGTGTTAATTCGGCTCCGGCCGCGGCTAATGTCATGGCTGTTGAGCGGCCGATTCCAGCCGATGCTCCACAAACAATTGCATGGCGTCCTTCTAATGCATCATTCGCAAGTGGTGATATATTCTCCATTTTTTCATCTCCTTTAGTCTACATAGTGGGCGTATGTTAAGTCTGCCAATTTTTGACGAACCACCTGCAACACCTCTTCTGGCGCGTTACGGAAGGTAGGGTGCTCGCTTTCACCTTGCGGGTGACGAATTTCACTCCATTTTCCAGCCTCATAAGCCAATAAAGCCTCTTTCATTAAAACCCCTGCGAGCACCAATGTATGGTAGCACAGGTCTTCGTAAGTCATCCCTTTGACCACCGGTAATTCACGGGTTAGTAGCAGTTCTCCAGTGTCTATCCCATTATCACAGAAGTGAGTTGAAGAGCCAATCGGTATGTCATGATAAACCGACCATGCAGGGCTTGCAGAGCCACGACAGTGAGGCAAGAGACCAGGGTGTGAATTGATTACCCCATCACAGGGATGTTCGAGGATTTCTCCACGGATAATTCTAGTTCCTCCAAAGACAATTAGATCTAAATCCATATCAGAAATGTGAGGCATAACATTTTCAGAATTGTGAATTGGAACGCAGATATGGGGGACTTCAATGCCATCAGATTGTAATTCACTTAGTTGAGACTCAATTGTTGGGGCAATTGGGTTACCAGAAATTCGGTCAAGGAATTTCTCTCTTTCTTCATCAGCGATATCAGAATCTTCACTGATGACTATTGTTGGAACAAATCCTTCCGAAAGGATTTGGTAGAGCATTTCACGACCATATGGATGCTCCTTTAGAAGTAAAAAGGCAAAAGTCGGCTTGTTCCCCTCGGGCATGACTATCAATTAGCGGAGGGGCTGTAGATACCCGTTATTTTCGGTTCCAAGAATTTTGTAATTAGGAAGGGTTCTCAACGAGGTAATCGATGTACTCAATCACGTCGTCAATTTGTTCATCAGGCAGGTCTTTGTAAGACTGACCAAACTTAGACCTCACACAGATTGCAACATGGGCATACGGATTTCTGCCACTTGGGTGACGGTGAGATGGTGGTAGTTTTCCAACTAGTTTTTCTCCCGCTTCTTGAATGTAAGCCCAGACCTTTTTCGAATTCTCTGGAGTCAATCGGCCACCGTCCTGTAATTATTCAGGGAGTGACTCGGCTTCGATCTCTTGGGAAGAGGACTACTTCTCTCACATTGCCCGCTCCTGTCAACACCATCAGCAGTCTAGCAACTCCTAGTCCCCAACCTGCGTGAGGTGGCGCTCCAAAGCGGAATCCATCGGTGTAAAAAGTGAAATCTGCGGGATTTAATCCCATATTTTCAAGGTTCTCAACTAAGACGTCAACTCGATGTTCACGCTGGCCACCACTAGTCATTTCATCACGCCCATAATTCAAGTCAAAACCGCGGCTAAGTTGGCCACCGTTAGGTCCCTTTTCGTCAGCATTGTGGTAAATGTAGAATGGTTTCATCGCCATTGGCCACCTTGGTAAGAAGTAAAATCCGGGGTATTTTGCTGCTATCATATCAGCATGTTGCGCCTCAATATCGTCACCCCATTCAATCGCTACGCCAGCATTTTGGATAATCTCAATCGCTTCACTATATTCTACACGGGGGAATGGGAGGGTCGGTACTTCAACAGTCACAGGAGATAGGGGAGGTTCTTGCTCTGCTCTCCATTCATTGATCATGTCAATCAGATTTTGGTCATTCTCTGCAACACTCTTCCAGATGTGCTGAATCATTCTTTCTTGTACCGCCATCACGTCATCATCGTTAGCGAAAGCCATCTCAATATCAAAGGAAATAAATTCGTTTAGATGGCGATATGTATCGTGCTCCTCTGCTCTAAATGCAGGTCCCACCTCAAAAACGCGTTCTAATCCACCAAGGATTGCTAGTTGCTTGTATAACTGTGGACTTTGACTGAGATATGCATCAGTCTCAAAATATTTCATAGGGAAAAGATTGGTTCCTCCTTCGGATGCGCTGGCAATTATTTTTGGCGAGTTCATCTCATTGAACCCTTCAGTGATTAGGTGCTCGCGGCCATATTGGAGAACTTTTGAACGTAATTGGAACATTGCGTTGATGTGACTTCGGCGCAAATCTATGTGGCGGTTATCCAATCGTGTTGGTAGTTCAACGTGAACTTTGTCGGTAACACCCATTGGCATTGGTGCTTCTGCGACAGCCAGAATTGCTGCACTGCTGACCTGGATTTCGTATTCTGGCGGAGGTGTAGGCTCTCCTTCCTTTACTTTCGGAGGTCGCTTCTGAGCGACCGTTCCAGTAACTTGAATGACACTTTCACGATTGGCTGATTGAATCTCTGTGAAAGTATCCTCATCCATGTTGTCCTTTTTGAGGAATGCTTGCAGGTGACCGGTGCCGTCTCTCAACATCAGAAAACAAATGGCACCGCGGCCGCGAACTGCTTCTGCATAACCCGCAACAGTGACGTCACTATCTACCAAATCCGCTCCGTTACCAGCGATTTCACCTAAGGTGTGAGTACGATATGCAGTAGGCTGCCATCCTGAGCCGTCGCGACCTGTCATGAAGGGTGGCGGGCGCCTCTCTTTCTTCAAGCCGTCGCCATCAAACAAAGAAAATTGGCAACGAAAGCGCCCTTTTTCTCCATAATCCTAAGAATTAGGTTAACAATAGAAAAAATGCAAATTTTTGCGTTAAAACAATTTTTCAGAAGGCAAATTGTTGGTATATGTGAATAAAAAAATGGTATTTATTACCCTATGTCCATTATATGTGTAGAACTACGGAAGTGCATGGTGGAGAACAGAATGGCCGTCGAGAGAAAATTAAGAATTAGTTCAATCTTGGCTATTTCTATTGTAGTATTGATGATGAGTTCAGGTTTTGGAGCGGCTCAAGCAGGGAGAACAGGCGCACCTTTGGAAAAGGCACCTGGCGAAGATATTGATTACACGCGCGAACAAATTGTCGTAGAACAAGACTTAGAGAATGGGAAAATATCTCTAAAGTTAGGAGAAGCGGACATGTTTATCCATTATGGGGATGGTCGAATTGGGATGACCACTGTGCAAACAAAATACATGGGGATTGCTGATATTTACGATGGGAAAAGAGGGTTCTCTGAAAGAGTTGGAATCCCAACACATTCTATTTTCCATCAACGATTGATTGGAGCAGGTGAATATGTTGATGAAAATGAAAACGGTTTATTTGATGTAACTGGTCCAAAAGTTGTTGGTACTATTGAAGAGTTAGATGATACTCATGTTAGCCATGAAGATTTATTGAAATGGGTTGATTACAATGATGTTTCGTGGACTCTTTCTCATTGGCGTCAAAGTGTTAATGAAAACGAAGTTGACATTAATTTCGTGCTCAGTTCTGAAAATATTACCTATCAGTCTAGCGATGGAGTCGTTGATGGTATGACTGTCGGGCGTATTGCTTACAAATTCCATGTTACTACAGTTGAGCAAGAAATTCATGTTCAAGCAGCACCTCATTACAAAGTGTTCGCCCGCGGAGATGCAGTGCCAGGTGATCAGATTGACAGTACTGAATTAGTTGCTACAACCAATGTTACTGGACACGTATTGAATACCACTTGGAAATATGACCAAGTTGTACGAGGTTGGGACATTGCAACCGATGTTGATGGCGTGCAAAGAAATGATACTAGATTAGTAGTCCTTACTGACCTCGCTTATGGTGTTCACATGTCTGACACAGTTGGTGAATGGATGAAAGAGCAGTTTGGTGGCATGATATCTCCTCGTGCAATTGCAGGGCATGGGTCACGTGCAATGGTTTCAGACCATGATAGTCCAATGTTAGATGATGGCCAAGCACCACCACCACCACCACCACCACCATCAGGTCATGATGTTGAAGGAAACCCACTTGAATGTGGCTTGGCTTATGTTAATTCAGATGTAGTTGAAGGTGATACTGAAGGGCGAGAAACCGGGGCACCAATTGATAATACATCAGACGAAGATGAAAAAACGGATGATGAAAAGCGTAGAGATGTAGTGCATGAGAAGATGAAGCAGTACCATGACACCGCATGTATGCAGCGCGGTGATGTCATGGATTTGACAAGTGAATCAAGGCCACAAGCAATTCGTGCAGGAGCAATACACTTCGATGATAATGGTGCGAACTTAGGTCGTGTCCGCTGGGTATCAAATGCTACAGTTGATGGTGTTGAGACCGAAGTTCTCTTCCAAGTTCATGGGGCTCGCCCAGTAACTCACTCTGATGTTAATGGGGAAGAAGGTTTGTGGTCTGGCATGCGTCTAGTTGGTGGATACAATTTCGTAATTGGAGAAACTGTTTACCACGACCCAGAATTTTCAACAGATGTCATTACTATTGACACCCAATCATTCAATGATCCAATCTTCTACGGAAATGGAAATTTCGGCAAATTAGTTAGCCAACTTTTCCGCCTACTGCCGTTGGCACTTGGAATAGTTGTTCTAACTGCTGTTATGGTTGGAGTTGCTTCATCCAAGAGCCGCCGTGAGCAGGCACCAGTTCCTTCTCATCAACAATATGTGCCTGCGGGTGCATGGGCAAGTGATGATGACTGGAGTAAATATCAGCCTTGAGGTGTAAAAGTGACAGTAATTGAATACGCATCATTTAGGTTAGCAGTAATCCGATTAGCCATTACCCAAGGTGGGCCAATAATAGTCTCAGAAGATGGACAGGGTTGGAGGGAAATATTCGCATTCTCCGAACTTACTCACGACTCTATCAACTTAGATGTGCCATTAGAAATCGTTTGATTTTCTAGAGGATATTGGTTATGGTGGTGTTCTAGTGAGTCGTTTCATTCATCAACCGACCCCCCCCTCAAAGGTTTGACATGGGCCAAGCACCGCGTATCACAAATCGCGAGAGAGTGCTCCTTGCACTCTCAGATGCCCCTGATTTTGAAGATCAATATGAGTTGCCTAGGAGGTTTAGCCAAGTTGGTATAGCACATCGTTTGGGCATGGCTCAATCCCATGTCTCAAGGGCGCTTAGTGGTCTAATACAAGAAAATTTACTCACTAATAAACGCAAACGCGTGGTCGGTGAAAGAAGACGGGTAATGACATATTCTTTGAGCGACGTTGGTATAGACAAAGTTCACGACTTAATTTCAGAAATTGAACACTCAGACGTGTTGTCAATTGGCGATGAAGGTAGTTTGGTTCAAGTTGAATTAAAGGACCTTGTAAACAAGTGGTTTCGCAGGGGTGGGCAACGCTATCCTGATGCGCTATCTCTTGCAGATTTACTGCGCGACGCCGAGATACATGATGGCTTGCCAATTTTAGAATCTCCACCAGAGGCTGAAGAAGTCGCAAGCGATGATGACTTGTCTTCAGAAGCAATAGGATTACACCTCGAATTGGCTGACTTGAGGAGAAGTCAAGGTGATTTAACTTCTGCTTTAGACCATCTATCTAGAGCAGGAGGGCTTCATCGTAAGCGCGGGAACCCAGTAGGGGAAGCACGTTGTATATTGGCAGCAGCAAGTCTTGGTGCACCCGTGGATAATGCATTAGATTTGATTGCAGTCATAACCCAAATTTTGGATCCAGTTGACCGTATGGATTGTGCTTTGATGTTACATGATGTCCTACTTAGCCAATCTCCCGAATCGGTTTCACAACTTCTTGATGAGTTACCAGATGGTCACCCTGAAGTTTTGTTGAGAAGGGCTGAATTGGCTCTACGCCAAGGCGAGGAAGTATCTCTCACTGATATTCCAAAGGAATTAGTTGGTGCTTCTAGACTCCGTCAAAATTTGTGGGTGGCGAGTTATGCTCGAATTCAATGCCGAGTAGCTGCACAATCAGGTGTTGGGTGGCCAATTCCATCAGAAGTGGAATCAATCCTATCACTGATTGGTGCTGAATCTAGTCAACCTCATCCGCTTCTATATGGTGAATTAGTGTTAGCGCAACTGAGAAATCCCGTCATATCTGATGATGAAAAATCAAGATTATTGCAATCTGCTTGGGAATTGGGGCCGCCTATGCCAACCATTGGGCACATCGGATTCCAATTGTCAGCAATCTTACCTGCCGCGGAAGCGATGGTAATCTTGATAAATTTACAGCAGAAATTTGAATCCCTTGGAGATGAATCTGGAATCAGGGTTTGTAATGAACGCCTTGAGGCACTATAATCAGCCATTTTGCTTTCCTAAGCGGTCAGGTTATTAGGTAACCAAGGAGCGCCCGGGAAACATGGGCAAAGAAGGACTCTTATTCACCTCCGAGTCAGTAACCTGTGGCCACCCGGACAAGTTGTGTGATGCTATTTCTGATGCAGTTGTTGATGCTTGCTTGCAAGTTGACAAAAATGCCAGAGTGGCAGTTGAAACTTTGGTAAAATCAGTTAATGGAATGGGTCACATCGTTCTGGCTGGTGAAGTCCGTCTGAACGGAGACGCCCCAGATTACGAGTCTATCGCGAGAACAACTGCTGCAATGATTGGCTACAGAGATCATGAAATAGGGCTAGATGCTACCTCAAATTCTCAATGCAAAGTTCAACAATTCATAACAACTCAAGCACCGGATATTGCCAAAGGTGTTGACAAGGATGGTGCGGGAGACCAAGGCTTGATGTTCGGTTTTGCCTGCACAGAAACAGAAGATTATGAGGAGTTAAAAGGCAGATTTTTCCCTCTTGCTGCAGCGTTATCACAGCGATTGACTCGTCGTCTCAAGAATGTTAGAGAACTACCAGCAGACGCTGAAGGCCATTTATCCTGGGCAAGGCCAGATGGTAAAAGTCAGGTTACAATCGAGTACGATGATGGTGGTAAACCAAGTAGGATTCACACCGTGATAATCGCCATTCAACACGATAGCCGTCTAAAAGATAGGTTTGGTGGTGACGAGAAAGAAGAGTTAAAATTCGTACAGTCAGAAATCCGTGAGCATGTAATTGAGCATGCATTACCAAGTTCATTATTGGATGAAGATACCAAAATCGTTGTCAATGGAACTGGAAGATTTGCAGACCCGGGAGGGCCTCAGACGGATGCTGGATTAACAGGCAGGAAAGTAATCGTTGACACCTATGGAGGAATGGGTAGACACGGGGGGGGAGCATTTTCTGGAAAAGACCCTAGCAAAGTTGACCGTTCAGGTGCTTACGCTGCACGGTGGGCGGCTAAACATGTGGTGGCTGCTGGCCTTGCAGACTCATGTGAAATTCAATTGGCTTATGTCATTGGAGTGGCTCAACCAGTTAGCATTCGAGTAGAAACATTCGGCTCATCAAAAGTGCACGAGTCTGAGATTGCTAAAAGAGTGAAGGAACAATTTGACTTCACTCCTAATTCAATCATAAATAGATTGAATCTGCTGAACCCAATTTATTCACCAACTGCTTCAGGTGGTCATTTCGGTCGAACACCTGGTGTAGATGGGCTATTTCCTTGGGAGTTACTAGATCAAGATATTCTATCCGCTTTAATTGAAAGTTGAAACCATCATTCTTAGTGATGTATTCCATTATTTGTCGAGCCGATTTCCCTTTCACTGTAAGTGAAAGTGGACATTCAGTAAACCGCTCTCTCTCCCGCCGCCGTTATAGGGAGGGCGAATGTCGGCAGATGTGAGGCGAAGCCATGTATCGAAAGTCAAGTCTCTCACTTGCTATGTTGATGTTCACTGCAATTCTGTTGCCGTTTGCAGCATCCCCAGTCGCCGCTAGTGCTGAAATTGATGTCACACTCTCATCTCAACATGAGTACTTAGTTCCCGGCACTGCAGTCAATGTTACAGTTGATGTGACAAATGATAATGTGATGAATACCCGTTCATTTGACCTCACCTTGGATACTACTTTCTTGCCTTCGAATTGGAATGTCACATTAGCAGATTCCTCCCTAGGTCCTATATTCCCTACTCAAACCAGTTCAACCACTCTTGTTGTACGACTTGACCCCGGGGCTCCACTTGGTGCGAATGGCCAAGTTGATGTGACTGCTACACGCGCTGACGATGCAAATGAATCGACAACGGTTACTTTGCAATTATCGGTAGCCCCACTGTACTTGCCAGCACTTGACATCAGTCAAATTGGTGACAGTGGATTGGTTGTGATTGAACCGAATCAAACTGTTGACCTTGAAATTCCTGTTGAAAATTACGGGAACATTGATGATACCATCATCTTGCAAGTTGATGACGTTGCTGATTTGGCTGAGTTTTGGTCGAATTGGAACTCAAATCAGTCTTCTAACAATACCAATGGAACTGGGGGCAACAACGGAACTGGAAACGGAAC
>CAZXZO010000015.1:0-29109 GCA_964645485.1 uncultured Candidatus Poseidoniales archaeon | reverse complement strand
GCAACAACGGAACTGGAAATGGAACTGGGGGCAACAACGGAACTGGAAACGGAACCGGTGGCAACAACGGAACTGGAAATGGAACATCAATGAGGGGCCCAGCCAGAGATTTACCCCCTGATTGGGAAATTAGATGGCTTGACCCTGTTGCAGTAAATATGACTCCGGGGGAGTCTAGGAATCATACGCTGAGAGTGGCAGTTCCATCTGATGCAACACCACAATACCTAGGGGTTGCCCTATTTGCAGGCTCGGTGGGTGGTAACTTCAGCATTCAATCAGTCATTGTTATTGAGGTATCAACGATAAGTGAGGTTGTCGTTAGCATGATTGATGATGCTAATAGAACATATTTGCCTGGTGTAACCGAAGTGGTATCATTTGAAGTTTCAAATAATGGCAACGATGCAACAACATTGGTTTATCAAACAGCATCTGATTCAACTTGTAGTGCAGATATTGCTTCAACTGTTGGTGGAGAATTAGCACCCTTGGCGAGCGAATTCATCAGTGTCAATATTACTCCTGATGCTACTACCCATTGGAATGACACTTGTACACTCACAATTTTTGCGACTGAGAATTCAACCGGGGTAACCCATGAATCGTCGTACACAATTACAGTTGGTGTAAGTTGGGGTTGGGAAATCACACCACCAAATGGAACATCCATCGCACCTGGAGTGAGTAAGACAATCCAAGTTGGTGTGCGTAATATTGGTTCTGAAATTGACGAAGTACGTTTTGACTTGAGTGGCCCTGAAGGGGTTAGTGCTACTGGACCTCCAACCTGGGTATCGGTGGAAAGAGGATTATCTGATGTCATCTCCTTCCAAATCGATGTGTCAGCAGAAACATCACTTGTGGGCTTGCAAAATTTAACCCTAACAGCAACTGGATTACATGGTGGAGAAATTGAAGTTGAGAATATAGTAATCAACATTCAACCACGAGTCGAACTAGACTTGGTAGCACCTCAAGGAGGCAATGTCTTCGTTTCTGCAGGTGACTTCAGTGGCTTTTCGATACAGGCTACAAATAGTGGTACAAACGACCTCTCCTTCAATTTTGATTGGAGCGGACTTCCTAATTCACTGTCGTTTTCAGATGTACCAACAGTAAGTAGTGTAGATGTGGGCCAATCTCTAATGATTCCATTCAATGTCTCTGCTACTTCATCAGCTGTTGCAACAGTTCACCAAATTACTCTGTTTGCTAAGAGTGTGAATGGTTCAGATATCATCGCACAGACAACATTTTCTATTGAAGTAGGTCATTCTCCGAGTGTCAAAATTTTATCTTCTGGTGATTCATTACCTGTAGGAGATTCCACTATCAGTTCAATGCAATTTGTCATTCTGAATGATGGAAACCAGCAGGACCAGTTTTCATTCTCTTTATCTCCATCAACAGATGGTTTTGAGGTGACTATAACCCCGCTTTTACTCACCCTTGATGCAGGCGAGCAAGACATCGTTACAGTTTCCATGCGCCGAACAACTGCAGTCGGTGAAGCCAGCCTAGCACTAGTTGCGACATCATCTAATGACGACTCAGTAACTGACTCATATTCATACACTGTAACCGACGTTGTTCTTGGAGTGACTGCAACTTTTGCAGAGACAGATTTTACTGCCACAATTGGTGAAATGGTCCAAGCCTATCTCTGGTTGACCAACACCGGTAATGCCAATCAAACATTCCAACTAGCAACTACTGGCCTAGATTGTAGTGGCCTCCAATCTACAATAACTTTGGCGCCATCCTCCTCAGCAGTACCAGTATTACTCGAGTGTTTAGTATCTCAAGGTACACCAGCCGGTGTCCTCTCACTGACAGCCACTGTGACATCTCTTGCAGACACGTCAATTAGTGCAACTTCAGCCGTCAATGTAACCATCCCTGTTGACCATGTGAACGGCCAACCAAGGCTCAGTGTAACGGTTTCAGGAAGTGAACAAAATGTCCTGCCTTACCAAGGAAGTTTGGTTCTTACAGTTAGTCTAAGGAATGACGGAAATGAGCAATTGTCTGGGACTCTTTCACTTGTTGGTGAAGGAGCAGCCGACTTGTCTCCAGGGTGGACAGCCATTGGTGGTTCATCGAATCCAAATTACAACCTCGGGCCCGGTGAAGTGGCATCTTATGATTTGATGTTGACATCCCTGTATACAACAAGTGGCGGAGAATTAAGCATGCGAATTCAGGCTGCAGGTTCAGGTCATCAGTTACTGTCAGACCCATTCACTTTGAATGTCATAGGTCCAACCCCTGCCCCCGATGGAGTCTCATTTGGATTATTTGAATTAGATAATCAGAACTCGATTACGGTGATGGCTGTTGGATGGTTGCTTGCGAGCCTATTTGTGATGTTAGCAATTTTGAAGCGCCGTAAATCGAAGCGGGACCACATCCGCTCAACTTTTTTTGAGACAGATGAAACAACAGGCGGCTTGCCAGGTCTTCCCATAGATGGAGATTTGCCACCTCCTCCAATGCCTGTGGCCAGTGGAACTGCAAGTGCTGAAGATGCAGATGAAGGTGGTGCGAAAATGGTTGATGGTCGGGTTAACTGTCCAGGTTGTTCATCATCACTCAAGATGCCTGCAGGACGGCAACCACCATTCAAGTTCACTTGTCCAAAATGCCAAGAATCCGTTAGAGTAGTCAAATAAATCTCATCTTGCTGAGATTTTTTGTAATCAATTTGTTCTCATTGCAACCAAAACGAAAGCAGTGTGTCCCATCGGATTGTTGCCGGGGCGAACCCCGCCTTTGGATGCTTTAGTCCAGATACGGTCAATTCTCTCACCCGCCCATTCAACTTCCAAGCCGGCTTCTTCGGCTGCATTCCAACATGATTCTAATTGACTGGTTACGGGACAATAACAGGACAATCTCCCACCAACTGCCAACAAAGGCGCGAAATAAGGAATTGCGCGCCATGGCTCTGGCAAATCAATTGTGATCGCATCAAAAAGATTTGATGTAGACTTCACTGCCTCCGCAGTTGCAGAATCATAGGCATCTCCCTCAACGAGATGAAACTCTGGAAAGCCTTCCCAACTTGCAGTTGCTAAGGATATATTTTCTAGACCAACTTTGGCGTGTTCTTCACGAAGTTCTACCGTGGTTACTAAGCCATTTTTTCCAACAATATTTGCCAAGTGTAAGGTCAATCCTGCAGAACCAAAACCAAGTTCTAAGACTCGGTCACCAGAGGTTATTCCCAACATGGATGTGAGTAAAGAAGCATCTTTCGGAGTAATTATTTGAGCCCGTCTGTGCATGCCTTCCGTCATTTCTCTCAAGCGAGGTTTGAGGACCAAAAAGTCCTTTTGTCCAAGTGTTATTTTATCACCATATTGAGCATCTTTTAGGTCTCGTGAGGGGTTGAGTCTTCCCATACCTCGAACCTTTATTTCACGGTCTTCAATTTTTATGAGATGAACTTTGCCACTGTCTTCGCGAAGTGCCAACACCCGACCTTCCACCTTTCTCCCTCAGGATTGGCCGGCCGGTCATCCAAAGTCAATGCTTTGATTGGTATAATTAGCAATAAATTACTGAAAACCTTACGAAATTGATGTGAGGTGCTGATAACGCCCTATGGGCGTACTATTATTCTGAGGGCGCAGTTTAATGATGGTTGGGGGAGAAGCAAACATCAACAGGAGGTGTGACAGTGTCTGATGAGGTTGATGAAATCGTTGCAGATGAAGTCAGTGAAGACACTGAAATTCCAACAATAAATGTTGCAGATGCCCCGCTTCCTGAGGATTGGGAATCAGATGAAGAATTCGGAGACATCAAAATTTCTGAGGTCGACAAGATTGAGACAATGCCAGTTGATGAATGGATTCAAACAGTTGACATTGAGACAACTGCTGATGTACCGATTCCAGAAAAATTAGTTGACAGAGTGATTGGTCAAGAATCTGCTAACATTGTAATCAAGAAAGCCGCTGAACAACGTCGTCACATGATGATGATTGGCGACCCGGGAACCGGGAAGTCAATGCTTGCTAGAGCAATGACTGAATTAATGCCTGATGACACTTTGGAGGACACCTTATGTTATCCAAATGAAGAGGACGAAAATGTGCCGCGGGTTCGAACGGTGCCTGCAGGTAGAGGTGACAGAATTGTCAAGGAGAGAAGGGCACAACTTCGAATGGCCAGGGAAAAGACCAACAAGACTTTGTTATTCATTACCGGATTTATCGCCGCGATTTTAGTATGGATGACGATAATGACAGGAGATATCCTTACGCTTTTATTTGGATTGTTGATACTTGGCTTTGGATTCATGTTCTTGCGTAGTCGACTCACAGCAGGTGATGACTCACGTATTCCAAAACTTCTTGTTAAGCACGAACGTGATGATTTACCTCCCTTTGTTGATGCTACCGGCAATTTAGCAGGAAGTTTACTCGGCGATGTTCGCCACGACCCATTTCAATCGGGTGGAATGGAAACACCTGCCCATGACAGAGTAGAGGCTGGAGCAATTCACAAGGCTCATGGTGGAGTCTTATTTATTGACGAAATCAACCTACTTCGCCTAGAAGAACAACAGGCCTTGCTCACCGCATTGCAGGAGAAGCAACTTCCTATATCTGGCCGCTCTGAGCGTTCAAGTGGTGCATTGACTACAACTGAGCCAGTTCCATGCGACTTCATTTTGGTTGCAGCAGGTAATTTAGATGCATTACAAGGGATGCATCCGGCTCTACGCAGCAGGATTCGTGGTTATGGTTACGAAGTGTTTGTCAATTCTGAGATGCCAGATACAGCACGTAACCGCCGACGTGTAATTCGCTTCATCGCTCAAGAAGTTGCTAATGAGATGAGTAAAAAGAGCGGAGTTCCGATTCCACATTTTGACCGAAGTTCGATTGCTGTATTGTTGAGAGAATCTCAAAGGAGAGCGGGCAGACGGGGCAAACTAACTCTTCGCCTACGTGAACTTGGTGGATTGGTTCGAGTTGCTGGTGACCTTGCTTGTGCTGATGGTTCAGAATTTGCTTCGGCACAGCACGTTCTACGTGCGCGGGATATTGCCAAGCCTCTTGAGCAACAAGTTGCTGACAGAATGATTGAGCGGAGAATGGATTACTCAATGATTGTAAACAGTGGCGAAAGAGTTGGCAGAGTAAATGGCTTGGCAGTTCTTGGAGCCAACACCGGTCTTTCTGATTTCAGTGGAATCATGTTACCAGTGGAAGCATTAGTAACGCCTTCACAAAAGAAAGGTGGCTCGATTTTTGCAACTGGCGGATTGTCAGATTTGGCAAAGGAGTCTGTTACCAATGTTAGCGCAGTTATCAAGAAATTAACCGGCAAAGATGTTGCAGATTTCGACATTCACATTCAATTCGTTGATACTCATGGGGTTGACGGAGATTCCGCAAGTATCACTATTGCAGCAGCGGTTATCTCAGCGCTTGAGGAGATTCCAATCGGTCAAGATTTAGCAATGACTGGTTCACTCTCGGTGCGCGGGGAAGTACTTCCGATTGGCGGTGTTACAGCCAAGATTGAAGCAGCAGCCAAGTCAGGAATCTCGCGAGTTATCATCCCACGCGCAAACATGAATGATGTGTTAATTGATGATGAATTCAAGGATATGATTACTGTAATTCCTGTTGATACACTCGATGAAGTTCTCGAACACGCTTTGGTTGACGGTGACGCCCGCACAAGTTTGGTAGAGAGGCTTGGCAAGATTGTTGACCGTTTGACCACGGATCAAGGAAGTCCTAGTACAGCCTGACAAGCATAAGTTATCATGTATCTCGAACCAATTTCATGTTTGGTGAAATGACCAATCTCTAGGTTTTTAATTCTCGAGTATAAGCATTAATGCTGATGGAAAATTAGCCAAAACTTTAATCCCATATTCAGTAACACACAGAGCCATGAGAAGTTTGGTGTTAGTGGTAATCCTTCTGCTATTCAGCTCATTCCCCGGTTGTCTTGACAGCATAGCAGTTAACGATACAATTGAACCAGAAGAGGATGTTGAACCACCTGTAGAACAATCAGAGTTACCAGAACCATTCCTTGCAACTGAGTGTTTGAACGGTCATTCGAATTTAGCGATGCACATTCACCCTTCACTTTCTATCCAAATTGAAAATACCACTTACTCGGTAGCAGCAGATGTTGGGATAGACACAGAAACTTGCCCTTCTGCAATGCACGTTGCTCATACGCACGACGATTCCGGGAAAATCCATGTTGAAACACATGAACCAGCCAACGTCACTCTAGGAATTTTCACTGAGATATGGGGTATTTTATTCGATGAAACTCAGTTCGGACCTTATCAAGTGAATGAGACCCACGAGTTGGTAATGACGGTTGATGGGGTTGTTAGTGAGGATTGGGGAGACCACGTATTTTCTGATGGTGAGTCCATTCTCATTCATTATCGCGAGAGGCAGTAACTCGCCATCGAAGTTCTGAGAACCATTGTTCACGATTGTTGATTCACCCTAGATGATGTGATTCTTACAACTTGTTCTGGGAAAGGAATAGAACCCGAAAACTTCGCCGACTTGCGAAGGAGGCGGTTAGAGTGACACAAAAATCTTCAATGTCAATTCTATTTTTGGTTGTTCTAGTAGACATGATTGGTTTTGGAATCATCATTCCATTTCTTACCTATATGGTAGCAGGTTTAGCAGAGCCTGGTCAACCAATTGGGCGCTGGGTTGCCGCTTTGATGGCAGCATACGCTGGAGCCATGTTCATTTTTAGCCCATTTTGGGGGTCCCTTTCGGACCGAATTGGTAGGCGCCCAGTGTTGATGATTGGATTAGTAGGAAACTCAATTGCATTTCTTGTGTTTGGCCTAGCAAATTCACTTTGGATGGCTTTGTTCGCACGTCTTTTTGCAGGCATTGTCAATGCCAACATTTCAGTGACTCGGGCTTATATCGGTGATATTTCAGAACCGCATGAAGTTGCTAGGCGCCAAGGAATTTTGGGGGCTGCTTTCGGTGTTGGATTTTCAATCGGTCCAGCGATTGGAGGCGTTCTGTCGGCTCCTGCCGATTGGACTTGGACCTCTGCATTTGTTGGTACAATTTTTGAGACCTATCCATATTTACTTCCTTGTCTAGCATCAACACTTTTGTCCACAGTAGGATTTCTCCTCGCCACAACTAAACTCGAAGAAAGTTTACCAAAATCCACTCGTAAGACTGTTGAGAACCGATCCCCAATTCAAACACTCAAAACCAATATTATGAACATTGGAAAAATGTACAAAAGACCAAAACTTTCCCCTCTACTCTTCTCAATGCTGTTCTTCTGGATTGGCTTCACCATCATGCATGTCGTACTCATTTTATTCACAATGATGGCGGTGTCAGAAGGTGGCTTTGGTTTTTCAGAGAAAGACAATGGCTGGCTTTTCGCTTTTGTAGGAGTTGTTGGAATAATCACTCAGGGCCGCTTAATTGGTCCATTATCAGATAGATTTGGTTCTTCATCATTGATGGCAAATGGATATCTGATTTGTGGCTTGGGTTTGGCAACTATTCCCTATGTACCTCCCCATTTAGGATTGTTAGGGCTATTCCCTGTGATGACTTTAATTGCATTTGGGAATGGTCTTGTTGCCCCTTCAAACATGACATTGTTGACCCATGCTTCGGGCTCAGACGAACGCGGGATGGTGATGGGGGTGAGCGAGTCACTTCGAGCACTATCCTCTTTTGCTGGAGTTATGATTGGCGGTTTCGTTTGGGATGCGACAGTAGATAATACCGGATTTTTTGATTATCATACAGCATTTTTATGCTGTGGGATTTTCAGCCTATTTGCATGGATGAGGTTCCGATTTTCAACTGCTTTTCGAGCCGAAGATGAAATATTAGCAATAGATGACGCAGATGTGAGAGTGGCATCATGAGTCTAATCCCTAGTCCGGCAATCGTCTGCCATGGTGGTGCTGGTCACAGTGCCAAAGACCAGCCAGGTGTTGATGCTGCTGTTGAAGCAGGTTGGCAGATTTTACAATCAGGTGGTACAGCGTTAGATGCTGTTCTAAAATCAGTTGTAATAATGGAAGATGACCCTGCATTGAATGCCGGAACCGGTGGCCGAATTCGAGCTGATGGAAGTATACAACTAGATGCCGCGGTGATGACTAGTAAGGGACAATTTGGAGCAATAACCTGTATTCAAGAGACTAAGAATCCAATTTTAGTTGCAGCAAAATTATTGGATGCAAAAGTCAACATTCTTTCTTCTAGGGGTGCTCGGGAATTTGCAGATAGCATTGGTGTTCAACGGGAACATGTTGAGGGTTCAATGAAGTCCTCTGGGAATGACACCGTTGGTGCTGTTGCCCGTGATAAATCCGGACTAATTGTCGTAGCCACATCTACAGGAGGTTGCACAGATATGCCGGCGGGTAGAGTCGGTGACGTGCCAATCATTGGTGCTGGATTATGGTGTGATCAACGTATCGGGATTGCAGCAACAGGAATTGGTGAACAAATCACTCTCAAGATGTCATCTGTCAGAATTGCTGACAGGTTAGCCCAAGGAAATGACCTCCAAGAAGTCTTAGATTGGGGGGTTAACCAATACCCTGCAGATATTGAAGTTGGTTTCATCGCCTTATCAAGTGAAGAAGCCGGGATAGGTTTAGCAAATACCAAAATGCCTTGGGCATCAAGAGCCTGAATGAGCGACTTTTCTTGTCTAACCGCCGTTTGCTATTTACGGCTCCCATGTTTTAGGTTGTCCCATGCGTGGGGGCGCGAGGGATAGGTCGGGCGCGCGAGTGTTTGCCAAATTGTTGGCATTATTGATGATTTCAGTCTCTTTTACTGCATTTACCCCAACTGTAAGCGCTGTTGTTTCGGGCGATTTGAGTATAATTTCAGGGATTCAGCCAATCGAAGGTGCAACTTATGATAGGGACACGTCATTTATCTCTCCTAAAGTGCAAATTAAGAACGATTTACTCTCAACTCATACCTCTCGGCAAGTAAGTTGGCAAATCTGTGTGGGTGACCATACGGCGAATACAGAGTGCTCAGGAAATACAAATGAAGGTTTTTCAAGTACCGGGTCTGTACCTGGTTTTCAAACGGTAGATGTCTCATTCACGAATCTGTATCAGCCCTCTTTAACAGGAATACATACTATATTTTTCATGTTCACAGATAATGACGCTGACACCTCGGATGATATGATTTCCTACACATTCAATGTTGCCGCTCCGCTCAGAGATATTTCCTTGAATCATATCAATTTTGACGGAGATGAAGTATACAATAGTGGAACGTCGTATCCAATCTCAGCAGAATTTTATCGTCGCTCTTGGCAATCAGGTGATAATGCAACTTTCGGTTGGGAATTATACAATGAAAAAATCTACGCTGACACAATATATTCTGGTGGGTCCCACTCATGTGCAATCTTGGATGAAGGTTCCTTGGAGTGTTGGGGGAAGAATAATTTCGGTCAATTAGGGTTAGGGAGTATCGCTAGTCAAAACATCCCAGTAACTCTTTCTCTAGGCGAGGGGAGAACTGCCACAAGTGTTGCTACAGGTGGGAATCACTCGTGTACAATTTTAGATGATTCTTCAGTGAAGTGCTGGGGCTCTAATAATAACGGCCAACTTGGAATTGGAAACAATATAATGCAAACCTCACCACAAATTGTTTCATTTGGAGTCAATACCGTTGATGCAATTGCCACTGGTGACACACATTCATGTGTGATTATTGATAATGGCAGCGTAAATTGTTGGGGCAGAAATATTGAGGGACAACTTGGATTTGGTAATTTTACTAGCCGAAATACGCCTCTTTGGGTCAACTTAACTGAGAATCATACTGCCATTCAAATAACGGCTGGTTATCGACACACTTGTGCAATTATCGACAATGGTTCTGTTAGTTGTTGGGGTTGGAATCTTTATGGTCAACTTGGTTTAGGAACTCCCGATATATGGGTGAATACCCCTTCATGGGTTGATTTGGGTGCAGATAGAACGGCACTTTCCTTATCCGCCGGTTTAGGCCATACATGTGCAACTCTAGATGATGAAACTGTCAAATGTTGGGGCTTGAATGATGAAGGTCAACTTGGCTTAGGCCATTATAACAATGAAAATGCTCCAGTGTCGGTAACTTTGTCAGATAATCAATTAGCAAATTCAATTGCTGTGGGTGATTCACATTCTTGTGTGGTAACCAACTTAGATGCCTTGAATTGTTGGGGTTCTAATGACGAAGGCCAACTGGGTTCGGGGGATTTGAATTCGACCTATTTATCTCAAAATATTTCTATCAACCTGCCTAGTCAAGTTGTGAATTTCAGTTTGGGTGGAAGCCATACTTGCATAGTGTTGGATAATCAGATGAGTGCTTGTACAGGTAGAAACCAAGAAGGCCAACTTGGAAGAGGTGATTTAACACAGCAAGTAACATATTCCTCAATTGATTATGGTTCAGGAAGGTTAATCGTTGCCTCACAACAACTAACCTCACTTCCACCACCTGCCACCGACCAACGCTGGGTTGCTGGTCTACCCGATTTAGTGGCACCATCTCCGGGTATATTTTTCCTACGAGCGGGCCTACTATCATCAGATGGTGACATGAATGATTGGAATAACATGGATTCAATGATGATCAATGTAAATGATGATACTGATGTATGGATTGAAAGTATTGAGCCTGCAAGGGGTGCAGGCCAAGTCATTCAGGTTGGAGACCAGAATAATTCTCTTTACCCTCTTGGAGATAATTCAATTCGAGTGACAGTTGGAAACATTGGGTCTATGCATGTGAACACATCAATCATTTTGAGTATTTTTGATTTGAATGGCACTTTACTTGATGGCCCTAATCCATGTGATGTGGTGATGGATCCAGAAGAAACAGCCTCATGTGTGTTTTCAATGCCAATTATTGGAGACTTGGTTCTGCGAGCAGAATTTCCAGTAGGGCTAAATGGAATAGACGTTAATCCCTCTGATAATTGGTATGAGGTAGAAGTTAGTAGCCGTCACCAGCCTGCATATCCAACAATCAGTCATCCACTAGAAGGTGAGAGATTTGATAGTGGAGATTCAATTTTATTCATTGGTCAAGTGAGTCAACATTCAGCAATGCCGATGAATTTTACTTGGCGATTGAATTACGAAGAAGTAATCGGGTACGGGCAAATAATCACTGCTACTTTACCAATGGGTGAGTGGTTAATAGCCCTGACAACAAGAGATGCTCAAGGACAGGTAGAAACAGGAGTTAGGAATGTGAGGATACAGAACCGAATTTCTATGGTTTATGACCCATGGGTTGTGGGTGGCGAATCAGTCTTAGATGAACAAGTAAACTATGTGTTCAACGAACCAGAATATCCTCCTGCAGGTTTTGATTATTCTTTAGTTAGGGATGCAGGACTCTCAACATTGAGAATAATTGATTTCGACCTTGAACCGTCCTTGGCTTCGGTAACGGACCCCGGGATTGTTTTCACAGAATCATGGATTTCTTTGACCGGGATGATCCCAGATGATTTGGACCGTGAGTCGATTCAATTATTCAGGATGGAATCCAAAACTACAACAGCAATTAGCGAATTACAATTTCCATCTATGTATGAAATCAATGTAGAAAACGATACTTTGCATATTTATGACTCCGATTTTTCAAATGGAATATACTTAATCGCAGGGGATTTAGTTCCAGCAACAGTGGGTCTAGAAAATCTCACTACTGTTCAACGGCCAGGCGGGGCTCTCCGGGTTCAATGGGAGCCAACGGGAGACCTTGACAATCCATATTTTGCTGGATGGCGAGTTTATCGAAGATTGTCGTTCCCATTCTTTTGGCCGTTTGAAAACAACTCACAATTTCAATCTGTAATAGGTTCTGAAGTAGCAGATATTGAGCCGCATGGAACTTTTTGGGACGACCCAGCCCCTCTCCAAGATGGGACTTGTGTATCTTATCTTGTAATGGCTATCGATAGGGAAGGTAATCCTGATTATTCACATGGAGGAGCGGTCGGATGGAATGGAAATTCTGTAGAATGGCAGTGTGGGGATGCAACCCCTCCGTTTGTTGAGGTCCAAAACATGAATCATGTAGTGTCCTTTGACAACAGTTCAGGACAGAATATTCATCACGTGGATATTTCCTGGATTTGGCCAGATTACGGTGAAGAAGATAATATCACTTGGGAATTATTCCGTGTAGATATGATACCTTCTGATTTGACTTGGATTGAACCAATTGAGACAGATATGTGGGGGGAGCCAGGTACACAGGGTACCTACCATCAAAAAGAAGATAGATTCAGAAATGGGATTGAAAAAGAACATATTTACCATTATATCTTAGTGCCAATTGATGATGTCGGCAATGTTGATTATGCACCTCTTCAAGGTAATATTGAAACAGTCGATATCGGCAACCAATTTTGGGATCATAATAGCGATTTAATTCCAGCTCCTCCGCCTGAAAAACCACCACCATATGGGGTGGAATGGCTTGGAGAAGCCTTAGATTTCTGGGGTATCGGTGCATTTAGGACAAGTGCAATGATGGCATTTGCAATTATATTACTCAACATAGTTATGATTCCAGTTATCATTAACCAGACAAGAGGAGTTCGACGCCGAATAAAACGAGATAAGAAAAGGCATCAAATGCGACAAGATATGTTGGATGCAGAAGATATGGCAGACGACCTTGAAGATATCTTCAACTAACTAACACTGATTATTCTCAGCCGAAGTTAGGTGATTTGTAATTCCATCTGATGATTGTTGATGGCGCGACGTGGGAGATTCGAACTCCCGCGGGTAAACCCACCGGATTAGCAATCCGGCGCGATGGCCAGGCTATGCGAACGTCGCAACGGACCTGCCGACCTGCCAATCCGTCTTAAGCCGAGCGGAGGTAATGATGAATCATTCTTCTTCAGAGCCGATGACGTCATCTAGGACTTCATTCGCTTCATCATCTAATAATTCTGCAGGCAACCTAGCCACACCAATGATTTCATCAGAGAAATTATTTCCTCTCTTTCCATCTTTATCCCGCTCTCTGAGTTCCATCAATCTGGTGCCACGAGTCACCCTTCCTGTGGTTTCTTTGGTTTGAGATGCTCTAATCCGAATCATCATTCCGCTTTGGGCAAGGAGGAATAATTGGTCATCCAAGTCAGGGACATGTCTAACCGCAACAATTGCATCCTCGTCATCAATGAGCATTGTTTTCACACCCTTAGCACCACGCTTGGTTCTTCGATAACCATCGGTCTTCATTTTTGGTTCATTGTGCTTGTCAACTTTCTGAACGCCGTCACTATCTAAGTCAGGGATTTTTTCTGCTGTACCCATTTTCGTTCTCTTGCCCATCCCATTACGGCTGACAGTAAGGATGTAGGTGTCTGGATTGTTAGTAACTATCATTCCTGCTACTCTATCACCCTCATGTTTGAAACTCATTCCTTTAACACCCTGGGAAACTCGGCCTTGCGACCTCGCTTCTTCACCAAAGAATCTACACGCTCTACCTTTTGATGAGATGAAAACTACTTCATCCCCAGATCTAAATGTCCTTACTCCCACTAATGCATCATCGTCAACCAACTTGATGGCGTACTTGCCGTTACGGTTTATTTTTGCGTACTCAGACAGTGCAGTTCTTTTTGCCCGACCATTTTTGGTCGCAAACATTAGGTAAATTCCTTCATGATTTTCAAGCATTTCACGGTTAACTGGAAGTATTGCGACTACGTTTTCTTCATCTCGGAATCCTTCTAGTAAGTTTTTCACATGTCTTCCTTTTGCCTGTCTGCTTGTCTCGGGAGTTTCCCAAGCTCGTAACCCATAGACTCTACCCTGGTCAGTGAAGATCAGCAACCTGTCCTTGGAGAAACAAGCGTGTACACTTTGTGGCACATCTTCATCTTTTGTTGTGACTCCTTTGAGGCCGGTTCCTGCCCGGTTTTGTAATCTGAAAGCCTCGATTGGTGCGTGGCGTAAGTAATTCTCTTGAGATAGAGATATCACAATTGGTTTCTCTTCAATTAGGTCTTCTCTATCCATTGACAGTGGCATTGGGTCGATGTGAGTTCTGCGGCTGTCACCATGGCGGTCTGCAATATTTTGGAGTTCATCCATGACAATAGTCAATATTTCAGTTCTACTTGCAAGGATTTCATTATATCTATTCACAGCAATTGCCAACTCGCCTTGCTCCTTCTCTAATTTTCCAACAGATTGCTTCGTTAAACGACCTAGTGGCATCTCATACACAGCCTTTGTTTGTATTTCGCTCATTCCATATTTGTCGGATAGGCGTTGGTGAACTTCAGCATAATCTTCACAATCTCGAATGATATCTGTAATATCTCTGCCGTGTTGTGCAACGATTAGCAAGCCTTCCAAGAGATGAATTCTTGCTTCCGCTTTAGCTAATTCAAATTGGGTTCTCCTCTCAATAACGCCTTCTCGATGACGTACCCAAGTATGCAAGATTACTGACAATGTTAGTTGAACTGGTTGGCCATTGATGATTCCCATCATATTAGCAGAATATGATTCCTGCAGCCGACTTGATTTGTAGAGTTGGTTGAGCACTGCGTGTGGGTCAGCATTTTGCTTCACTTCAATTACAACACGAATTCCTTCTTTGGATGATTCGTCACGAATATCACGGATTCCTTTGACTTGTTCACTACTTACCAACTTAGCAATCTTCTCTAGCATTTCTGATTTTTTAACTTGATATGGAATGGCATTCACGATTATTCTCTTATCAGCACCGTTTTCCTCAACATGACAATCACTTCTAACATGGAATTTACCGTGACCCGTTTCATACATATCTCTAATTCCATCAATCCCGTAAATTGTTGCCCCTGTTGGGAAGTCTGGGCCTTGAATTAATTTCATGTATTCTCCAACCCCAATCTCTGGTGCTTGGTCGGGATTCTTACTATCCAGGCCAGTTTCAAGAATTACACCAATATGCATTTTGATGGCTTCAGTCATTTCATTGAGATTATGCGGTGGAATTTTTGTTGCCATTCCAACTGCAATTCCGTCACTTCCGTTCAGCAATAAATTTGGCATCCCTGCTGGTAAAACAGATGGCTCACTTTCTGAGTCATCAAAATTAGGCTGGAAGTCAACGGTGTTCTTCTCAATATCCGCTAGCAGACTATTTGCTAATCTGTCCAAACGGCTTTCTGTGTATCTCATTGCTGCAGGTGGGTCTCCGTCAATACTTCCGAAGTTTCCTTGACCATCAACGAGTGGATAGCGTAAACTGAAATCTTGTGCCATTCGAACCATAGTATCGTAAATTGACGAGTCACCATGAGGGTGGAATTTACCCATCACTTCTCCAACTGAACGAGCAGATTTGGTGAAAGTCTTGTCATGAGTGTGACCTCCAGCATGCATCCCATAGAGGATTCTTCGATGAACAGGCTTTAGGCCATCTCGGACATCAGGAAGTGCCCGTCCAATAATTACGGACATAGCATAATTGATGTAACTCTCTTTCATTTCTTCACCAATTTGGTGATTAATGACTCGGCCAATATTGGTCTCTCTTACTTCATCTTCAGATGTCAAGGTTTGTCACCTCCATAGCGTACTTCTCAATAAATGCCCTTCTAGAAGGAACATCTTCTCCCATCAATATTTCAAACATATTGTCGGCTTCTATCGCATCATCAACCGAAACTTGGAGAAGTGTCCTCTCTTCAGGGTCCATGGTGGTACTCCAAAGTTGGTCAGGGTTCATTTCTCCCAGACCTTTGTATCTCTGGATAGTTAATTTCGCATTGGGTTTGTCGGTTGTCAAATCCCTGATGTGCTTATCCCTTTCTTCATCACTGAATGCATAGCGAGATTCTCTCCCTCTGATGACCTGATATAGTGGGGGTTGAGCAATGTACACATTGCCGTTTGTGACAGCATCTTTCATGTAACGCCAGAAAAATGTCAAAATTAGAGTCCTGATGTGAGCACCATCAACATCTGCATCAGTCATGATAATTAGGCGACTGTAGCGTAATTTTTCCGGATTGAAATAACCTTCATCCATTTCTTTGGATTCTTCACTTTCCTCACCTTCGATTTCATCATCATGGTTTTTGTTTCCAACACCTGCTCCAAATGCTCTAATCATGGTTTGAATCTCATTGTTTTGAAACACCTTCGCTGGATGTTTTTGTTGTCTCTCCACATTGAGGATTTTTCCTCTAAGTGGTAAAATCGCCTGAGTCCTACGATCTCTACCAGTCTTTGCAGAACCTCCCGCAGAATCACCTTCGACAATGAAAATCTCACACTCGCTAGGGTCTCTAGATTGACAATCAGCCAATTTACCTGGTAAACCACCGCCCTCCAAAACACCTTTTCGGCGAGTTAAGTCTCTAGCCTTTCGAGCTGCTTCTCTAGCTTTACTCGACAGAATTGCCTTGTCAATAATCATCCGGCCAGTGGTTGGATTTTCTTCCAAAAACTCTCCTAATTTTTCATTAACTATGGCTTCTACGATCCCTTGTACTTCACTAGTGACCAATTTGTCCTTTGCTTGGGATGAAAAAGATGGGTCTGGGTGCTTGATACTGACTACAGCAGTCAAGCCTTCACGAATATCTTCGCCCGAGAGATTTCCAACCTTTTTGAGAAGGTCTCTTGAATTTCCATAAGTATTGATGGTTCGAGTTAGTGACCCACGAAGCCCAGACATATGGGTCCCACCATCACGATTGCGAATGATGTTAGTATAACATTGGATTTTTTCAGAATACGCATCTGACCACAGCAATGCGATATCTGCTTCAATGAGTTTGCCGTCACTGTCTTCTCGAGAACCAATAAGCCGAATTACTTCTGGGTGAATGCTGACTGCTCTTTCACCCAAGTGTTGAACAAATTCTGCAATCCCGCCCTCATATTTATGACTAATTTTTTCAATCCCGCCTATATTATCGGTAAGAGTAATTTCTAATCCGCCGTTTAGGAATGATGTTTCTCGTATCCTTTCATCCATCCTATCATATTCAAACTCTGTAATATTTGAGAAAAATTGTAAATCCGGCATAAAGTGAATTGTTGTACCCGTTTCATCAGTATCGCCAATTTCTTTGATATCATATTGTGGGATTCCGGCACGGAATTCTTGTTGCCAGATTTTGCCATCTCGATGGATTGTCATCAATAACCATTCAGAGACGGCATTTACGGCTGAAACTCCAACACCGTGTAATCCACCAGATACTTTGTAGGCTTCATTGTCAAACTTACCACCAGCATGCAAACTAGTCATTACAACTTCAGCAGTACTGATTCCTTTGTCCGGGTGGATACCTACTGGGATTCCTCGGCCATAATCCTTCACAGATATCGAACCATCCGCTTCAATTATCACATCAATAACATCATTGTGGCCGGCTAGATGTTCGTCAACAGCGTTGTCAACAACTTCCCAAATACAACGGTGCAACGCTTCACCATTATCGGTTTCCCCGAGGTACATCCCCGGGACTTGTCGAACTGCCTCAAGTCCCTCGAGGACCTGGATTGTGCCTTCATCATATTCGCCTGCCATTGAAATCACATCTCCGCTCTCAGGGGGTATCTAAGATACCCCCTGTGTATTTTAAAGCCGCCGCTATTCGGTTCATAAACCCTACCTTCGAATTCAGCGAAATATAGCGATTCCAAACTCCTTTATTTCTGTCCAATTTTAGCGATTTTACAACCTTTGGAAAGACCATTTTTTCACTCATTTTCTCCACCAAAATAGGCCCCACCATTCAGGGTTCAAAATAATTCCCAAACACTATCGTTAAACAGAGGGCATTAGTGGCCGCCACAATGGCCCTTCCGCTGGTATGTATTGTTCTGGGTGGAAACACTGTACAAGAGGTGTTGAAGCAGGCCGAGCAAGCAACTGCTGAAGGGGGCGACCTAATTGAAGTCCGATTTGACAAATTATATGTTGAACCAGTCAATGTAACTGTTCAAAATGCCGATGGGGTTAACGAAACATCAACCGAATATGTTGCTAGAGAAATTAGTGATGTTGATGTTGGTGAAGCGATTAACCAGCTGAAAAAAGGCATTGACAAACCAGTCTTATTCACATGCAGGTCGAAGTCAGAAGGAGGAGAATTCCCTGATGATGAAGGTGCAAGAATTGGGGTACTTCAGCAGGCTATTGAGAGCGGTGTATCTTGGATTGACATAGAAATTAGCATTGAAGCAAAAGCCAGAGCATCATTAGTAAAGGCTGCAAAAGACTCAGGCGCAACTGTTGTCGCTTCTTTCCACGACCTCGAATCAACCCCATCAACTGAAGAAATTATTGAGCAATATGAAGAAAATAGTGGCGCAGGCGACATCATCAAACTTTGCTATAATTCAAGACAACATGATGATGCTCTCAGTATCTTTGAGGCGGGTTGGAAACTAAGAAACTCAGACGATTCTTATGCTCTTATGGGGCAAGGAATTGGTGGTGATTGGCCAAGGATTCACGCCCCTCTTTTGGGTCAAAAATTGGTTTTTACGACTCTAAAGCGCGGTTTTTCACTCGCTGATAAAGGATTAATAAACGTCCGTGATTTGATGATTGCTTGGAAAATGCTAGGGCATTCAAGTGAATGATAATAAAATTTCAAATTCACATTTAGCCGATAATTTTGGCTGCCTAATTCATCGGTGGCGGGGGCTTAGTAGCCTCTGTTTCTAGCATCGGCATCAAGTCCACACCCTGCTCACCTTCGCTACCCGTGCCAACACCCGCTCGTTGATATCTTGAATGTAATATGATAGGGGTTGCAATAAGCATCACGAACAATCCACCACAAAATAATGCAACCGTGTAGTTTGGCAGAGTAAATCTTTCTTCTGTCATAATCGTGATGTCAACAGAAAAATTCCGATGTGGTGCTGGCGTATCGCTGTCCCGCATATTATCCCAGCCATCAATGACTAGGTACATCCATTGGGTTTCTTGTTCAGCAAGACCAAAAAATCCTCCAGATACTTCGTCATGATCAAGACTCACGGCGAAATCAGTTGCCTTTTCACCTTCGTAAGCATGAATGTCTCTGTAAGGCATCCAAGCAGATACATCTCTCCATTCAGGGGGTATTTTGTCGAGTAAATTTCGGTTTTCCCACACCCGCATTGAGTAATCGTTTCGATAGAAGTCCCAATCATATTTTTTGATTAGATAAAAGTCAACCATTGGTGCCTCAAGGTAATTGCTAGAATTTTCAGAATGAGTTACAACACAAAATGTGTAACGATATCCAGAAGTTAGGTTGAGCCGTAATCCAGAGGCGGTATCATTTTTCACCTCAAAGGATGCATGGAAATCTGTGCGGAGCGCCTTTAATTCACTGCTATTGTAAATATTGTCGCCCATCTGGCTTGGCCAGAATGACCCACTTTCTTCTTGGAATTCTCGGTCCTCATTAGCCCAGGCATCATTTTCATTAGACCCTGTTAAATTGAAACTACTTACTTCTTGATGCCACTCGCCTGCTTTCTTCGAGTCATAAGTACAGTTCGATGCCGCCTCAACTTTAGGGATGGAAAACACACTAGGTAAAGACAGGAGAATTGGGGTGATTATCAACAGGATTAACATCAAAGAGAGGTTTTTCCTCGCTAATTCAGGTCCTCGCCCATACATCGCACTGGTCACCTGCGCCTTCGCGAAGTCACGGGACGCACATAACCCGATTCCTTGCTACGCCGGTCTTTCGTGGTGAGATGCTTAGGTTTGGGTGGCGGGGCGTGGTGATCCATACCAAGAACGCCACCTTCGGTTTCAACTGTTGAAACATCGTAGGAATCTTGTCTATCCTCAGCATCAGCTTCGGTCTCTGTTGGTTGTCGCATAACTAACCATCCTAGTATCAATAGAACAACTAGAAGTGCACCCAGCATCATTCCACTACTTTCTGCTTTTGGAAGCAATGAATCTAGGCTGAAATCAGCAATTGAATCATCCTGTTCAGATGGGTCTCTGATTCGAAGCGGGTATCCTTTTTCTGTACAAACACCGATTCCATTACAGACCTTCAGTGCAACGAATATTTCTCCCGGTTCGGTCCAATTTACAGTGATGTATCCTTGTGAACTTTCTTCAATCCAATCGTTGGTGTTATCCCCGTCAGCATCAACATCCATGCGGTCATCAACATCCCATTGAACCTGCAATGCTAATTGTCCAACAATTGATTCACTAATATCGTGGTCATCATCTGGTATACCATTGCCATCGCTGTCAAAGTAAACGTCATCATCGTACCAAGCGCTGAATCCTAGTGCGCCATCATGGTCGATTGCAGCACCAGAAAGAAGGTATTCACCTTCTGAATAAATGGCTTCATCAAATAGTGTTGTAGTCACTATTTCTGGTGCACTTGCAACATACACATTTCGAGTAGTCTGGTTGACATCTCCTGTACCAAACCCATCCCTCAGTGTGAGAGTTATGGTGTACAATCCAGGTGTGGTGTATGCGTGCCATACATTGGGTGTGTTGACTAATGGCGAACCATCACCAAAGTCCCATGTGTATTCAATTAAACCATTCCAATTAGGGTTACTTTCGTCAATTGGGACATCCATGCCAACAAATTGTGCATCTCCATCTCTGCTGCCACTTGAATTGAATCGGAGCCAAGTTCCAGGTGCTACGAAGATATCTCCTGAATCAGTAAATGTGTGTCTCCAATTGAACTGGCTATCGTCGTCACTAGGTGCATCAATCGGACCTCCAGTGGCTGGGTCACGTGCTTCGTAAATGCTAACACGTGGGATTGGAAGTGGGTTTTCAATTTCAATGATGTAAGCCTTTGGTAGTGAGGACAATCCTAACTCATCAATCACTACTAGTTCAACCACATGTGTTCCAGGTGTTGAAAATTGATGAACAATTGATGTCTGATTTGTGATGGTTGTATTATCTTCTGAAATTGTCCAGATTGTAGTCATGTTACCATTCTGTCCATCAGGGTCCCAGGAGTGGCTTACGAACATGTATGGTGTCATTGTGTCGCCGCTACTTGGTCTATCAAAGAGTGCAACTGGTCTTTGGTTATTGACTGTGACTTGAAGGATTGCAGCGGTACTATTTCCGGAGTTATCCGTCGCAATAATTGTGACATTCTTTAACCCGGGAGTCAACCACGCGGGGGTTGGATTTTGGTCGCCCGAAACAGTTTGATCAAAGTTGCTCAATTTAGTAACCGTGCCACCATCAAGATTGACTGGGTCTGAGAAGAACCACTGCCATGAATCAATGGTTCCATCATCATCTGTGAACATCGTAGGCAGAGGTAGTGGGGTGAGTGTGTCAACTTCAAGAGGTAAGTCATGAATTAATCTTGGAACTCGATTTAGGATGAGTATAGTTAGAGTTTGATTTACAGTAAATGTTCCATCATTCACTGTCAAAACCAGGTTATAGATGGTTCCATTTGCCGAACCATTGGACCAAGAATGAGGTGCTTCGGTGTAGCCAATTCCACCTTCATTAGTACCGTCACCCCAATCCCATTGGAAGTCAAGATATTCATCTGGAACATTATCATCAGTCATGTATGCTTCAAATCGAACTCGTTGAGATGTCAGTAAAGTCATGCCACCTATTACTTCTTGACCGGCAACTGAAATCTTTACTGTTGGCATAATTGTGTCAGTGATATTCATTGACCAATTTTGCATATTGCTTTGCTTTCCACCAATATCAGTTACTTGTAGAGATGCATTGAAGTCACCTGTTTGAGTGTATGCTCTTGAAGGTGTGCGTAGCCAAGATTGGCCACCATCTCCAAAGTCCCAAAGGTATCCAACTGGTGATGAATTATGGGTGTAAGTTTGGTTATTGGCTGATAATCCCCAGATATCATAACCCGCGCCATTGAATTGGATAGGCAACCATGTTTGAGATGTGTTTGAAGACAAGCTGCCAGTGGCTACTGGTGCCATGTTGTAGACATTTGTTGGTAGAGTGAGAACTGCAGCATTTGGCACAGGGTCGCCAATCTGATCGTACAATCTAGCATACAACTGCCAGTTGCCATCCCAAGGTGGAGTAAACCACACAGAGCGGTTTGAGGTGACCCCACCACCAACTCCTACAGGAATTGAGATTGTGTCGTGAAGTGTGTTATTGTGGAAGGCTTCAATTCTAATCTCGAGGTTCTCCCAAAACGCAGTTGAGTTGATTTCTAGATTCCACTCCAAAGTATCGCCCATACTGTCTCCATCTCGGTCGTGAACTCTCAAGAAATCTTGCCTAATTGTTGCCGGTTGTGAAATCAATGCCGCATATACATCTACAGTTGCAATTGGATATTGAGTGCCTCCTCCACCTGGCCAACCACAGTTCGCCATTGCGTAATCACAATCATCAACTAGGCTTTCATACCAAGTTAGCACATAGACATCATCAGATACATTTCCGAATCCTGACACTAATCCTGTAGCCATGCCACCATTGAATTCAAGAGGAACAGATGTCCAAGTTCCTGTTGCGATTTCTCGGTATACTAACCGTCCTGCAAATCCGATTTCAGATGCTTGCACCATTACATTGAGTGGTGACCCAGTACCTCCGGTGAACTTGTATGCTCTTACACCCCATCCTTCTAGAGGGTCACCTTGGCTAGACCAGACACTACCCCAATTGCTATTTGAATCTGTAATTTGTAACCTACAAAATTGTGAAGCTCCACAATTTTGGTACATATCAATATTATCAAGACCAAATGGATTCTGTGAATCATCCAACAGTGTTGCTACGGTGAAATTAGCAAAAATATCAGAAATCGTATTCCCAATATTTCCCGGTGAACCAGGTACTGGATTGTTTGCAAGGTTGACGATTCCAGCGCCACCTGTAGCAGTATCTGCGACTAAACTCTGAATTGCTGCACCTCCGCCAAGTTTTGCGGCGAGGTAAAGCATGAACAAGAATCCAGCCCCATAGTCTCCAGTTGACTGATTCCACCATCTAACTGATGTGTAGGAGTTTTGAGCCCATTCATTGGCGTGCCCAATAATCGTGCTGGTGGCGCCAAAGCAGAGGAATGCTGCCATGTCTGCATTTCCTTCATCTATCCATATGTACTCAAATGGGTCGCGTGAATTGTGCAAAAGATGTTGTAATTCGTGGGCGATAATTGTGTCTCCCCAACTCAAATCATTGACATCAACATAAACTGCTTCTCTTTGTGATGCAAGACTCGGGGCAAAGTATCCGCCAATGCTCCAAGGACCATCAATGTCGTAAATTATTACCATGATTTGACAATTATTGTCTACATCTGGTGCAGCGCCAAAGTATTGCGTCAGGGTAGGATAAATCGTAGTCGACCAAGTAGATGCATAATTGTTCAGGACTGAACTCGATACAGTTTGACCCGCTTGTACTAAGAATGCAGCAGTTGTAGTCGTCTTTTCTACTGTTACTGAAATTTGGCCACCACTAGTTGGAACAGTCAGAACATTCCCTTGACTAAGCGGGACACAGGCTTTAGAAGTTGATTTTCCACTTTTGCCATTTGCGAAAGGCATGACGAGGTCAGGGTAACCAGCATCAGCCCACGCCATCTTGTGGAGTCTTGTGGCTGAATAGAGCGGATCTCCATCAACCATCATGTACTCCTTACCATGGGCTGTGGCGTCAAAATCAGCGATATCACCTATAATTTCGCCAACTTGGAGGTCATTTTCAGACTCCGCAGCAACTGTTGGAGCCAGTGCTGGAACCAAAGTTGCGGCTATCATCAAAATTGTCAGGAACAGAGATGTTCGTATTTGCATTACAATACCTACCATGAGCGAGACTACGCTACTATTCAGACGGTTGTCTATGAACCTATTTAATAGCGCATGGAGCATGGTTCATACGAGCAAGAGGAGGTAGTTTTGATATGGGCAACCAATTTAGACTTTTTTGGCCCCTTTTCTCAGTGATAATTGTGGCAATATTTTGTCCATTTTTATCTTCATCTGAGGGCTCAGATTCAGCAGCTTCGCGCCAATTCGAAATTGAAATCTTAACAACCACAGAACATGATGAAGGAGCCTTCACCCAAGGCTTCCTTTTCCATCAAGGAAAACTCTACGAAAGTACGGGGAGGTTTGACAACTCGTCTCTAAGAGAACTCAACTTGGAGGGAGATATTCTACGCTCAGTGAACCTGAGTACTGACGTGTTCGGTGAGGGCTTGACAATACACAACAATACCCTAATTCAACTTACTTGGAAGAGTGAGATTGCTTACATCTGGGATATCGAAACATTTACTCAAATTGGCAATTTCTCCTATCAAGACGAGGGTTGGGGAATTTGTTCTGATGGCAATAATTTGGTGATGAGTAACGGGTCAAGTGATTTGACCATCCGGAGTCCAGATGATTTCTCAGTGATTAAAACAGTTTCAGTTTCTTTCAATGGTTCACCCTTACAAGCAATAAATGAGTTGGAATGTGTTGGAGATTTAGTATATGCGAATGTTTGGCACAATGAATCAATTTTCATGATCAATATGACTTCGGGGAATGTTGTAGGGACAATTGGAGCAAGTTCCATATTTCCTGACCCTTCTCCGGGCGTTCTCAATGGGATAGCGTATGATTCAGGAAATGACACATTTTGGATTACTGGTAAAAATTGGCCAGTCATGCATCAGGTTGTTTTTAATCAATTAGTTGAAAATAATAGCGAGTTAGAAAATGAGGGTGGGGTACAAAATGATGGCAATCCCGCAATTAAATCACCCTCGGGTGTTGAGGAAATCGGCTTAATTCTCTTCTCAGTTCTATTCGCGTTGCTGACCTATATATTGTGGGGAAACGGCTTTTTTTCGCTAACTAATAGCCGAGAGGTTGACAATCCCCCCGCGACCACGTTATCTCACGGGGAACATGAATGAGTGACGATGATGAGCGTGAAGAGCGCCTCAAATCCCTACGCACAAGGGTTCGGGACGAACTCGTTGAAGAAGGGGTCTTGGAAGTCGATGATGAAGTTGAAATTGACTTTGATGTTGATGAAGATGCTACCACACTCTCTGACCGAATTGCCCGACGTCGCCGTAGAATGAAAAGAGCAAGAGCCGCTAGTCGCCAGAAAGCATTGCGTGATGTTAGAGCTGGCGGAGACCCTGCAGTTGTCAGGCTACCAGCCGCATTGAGAAACCGATCAGATGAAGGCTGGGTGATGAATCTTGCAGTATTATTAATCATTGTAGGTAGTGCTATTGGCGCAGCAAGTGGTGCTTTGTTAATCAGTGCCGACCCAAGAGATTTGGTTTCAAGTTCTATGTTTTCGCGAACCGATGATGCCGAAGTACATGGATTGATTTTGAGCCAATTAGACAGTGATAACAATTCTGCCGGTGAGGCTATTGAGGGCGTACACATTGAATTGATAAGAATTTCAGATGACTATTCAGAGGGTAGGACAGAGACAAATTCAGAAGGGCGTTTCACTATTTCTGGAGTGTCTAGAGAAGTGATGCTACTAACGGTTAAGATGGACGGATATGTCACAATAGAAAGAACACTTTCTCCAGGGGAAATTCCAGATTTAACTCTAACGCTAGTTGAGGGCGAAGGTGTTGACTCAGCCGATTTGCGTGAGCCGAGCAACCTTGCATCTGCAGTTCAAACCTCAACTGTCCTCGCAGCAATCACTTTGATTTCAGCGGCAATTGGTATTGTCGGAGGACTAGAAGCGCGTCGTGGTCTAAAATACCGTAGAACCCAATGGATATGCGGTCTTGGATTATTCAGCCGCGGTGGAATTTTCTTCGGGCCATTACTCATTCTTCTTGGAATGGCTTTACTGATGTTAACCAAGAATCAGTTTGCAGACCAACAATAATGATGTTTATTCGTGTTATTTGTTTTTCAGACCATTCAAAGAAAGGTATCTTCTTCACGCAAGTTTATTCATCACGGCGACTGTCATGGGGTGTAGGCGTTGCCATGTATCTCATCACCATTGAAGGAGGCGATGGCAGTGGCAAGGGAATTGCTACAAAAATGCTCGAAGAAATTTTGTTAGAAGAGTTCACTTTCTCAGATATTTGGGTGACTGGGGAACCTCGTCGAGACCATCCATTAGGCAAACTCGCGGTGGATTCTGTTCGTACAGGTGAAGCAGGGCCTGTCAAAGAGGCTAGCCTGTTTGCTGCCGACCGTCTTGACCATTCACATGCTTGGATACTCCCACGACTAAAACAGGGAAAGGCAGTAATTTCGGAAAGAAATGTCCACTCCTCTCTTGTTTATCAGGGAATTGTTGGAAATATTGGCCTATCAGAAGTTGCTCGATTAAACAGCGCTGCTTGTGTCCCTGACCTTTGCCTGTGGGTAGATTGTGACCCAATTGTAGCCCTCCGTAGAATCACTCATGGCACTCTAAGAGAAGCTGTCATGGACAAACAGGAATATTTCGAAACCGATGAACTACAACAGAAAATTCGAGCAGGGTATGCAACTCTTCTTGGAGGAAATGTCGCAATGCCAGAGCCATTCAACAGAGGAGTTGTAGTAGGGCCGTTACTCAATGATGGCACCAAAGCAGATTTGCGGCGAAAGATCCAGAAAGAGGTTCGAAAATTCTTGCATCGTCACCCGCCCCCTCTCAACATAGACTCAGAAGAGGTTGAACTAGTGATGCTCGAAAAAGCCCTCAAAGGAGAGAGAGGTCAAACAACTCTCAAAGTAATGGATACATCCCCTAAACGCAGTAGTAAGAATTGGCTTCATGGAGAAAAACCCTGGCAAGTGATGAAACACGCTAATTCGCTTTATCAAGAAGCATATGAAACGACTTTAGATGGTAAATCAAGGAATATACCCAAAACTCCGATTAGTCATACTGTCATTTCAGTAGTAGGTACACTTTCCTTACTTCCCGGTGCAGAAGCATCTAGCCTAAGGAAATGGTTTGGTCCAGTGAGGGTTGTCAGTTCTCGCCATACTCACCGGATGTTGAAATTTTTCCATGAGCAATCGGGTTGGGTCCGAACACATAAGCCGCTCAAAGGAAAAGATGCAGCCCGTTCAGAATTAAGAGCAGAATGGCAATCATTCGGTCGTTTAGGATTGGTAATTTGGCCCTTGAAAAAAGAATTTGCAAAGTGGCAAGATGAGAATCCCGATGGCAAGTGGAGAAATTCATTGTCTGCAATTGTAGGAAAAAATCCCTCCGATGAAATGAATAAAGCAATGGCGGATTGCGTCTCAAGATTAGCCATTCTTGGTTCTGGGATGATGGGTGTGGAGCCACCTACAAATGTAAGTGAATTTAGAAAATGGTGGCGTCAAGGTCCGGCAAAAAATTAGTATCATTCTTCGCTATCTTGGTCACTTTTATCCCGGTCAATTTGCTGAGCGATTTCAGCAATCTTTTCTTCATCTGTCTCAAGAGTTGGCACTAATCGCGCATTTGCTGGTAGGACCACTCTGCTGGCATCAAATTCGAATTGCTTTGGATTTGCTGCAAAAACTCCAGCAAATAGAATTCCGACTCCTAGTCCCATGGGGAATCCGGTAAGTAATCGCTTGAGATGAGTTGATTCGTAACCGCTAATTGCTTGGATTCCCCCATCCAATGCTGTTGGAAGCAATAACAATGCTAAGCCACCAAATGCTAGTAAGAATCGCTTGTCATTAATGTAAAATGATTCAACTTTTTCATCAGGAATAATTGAAATGATTGAATCCCTAATAGTCCAGCGGTTGAGTCCTCGCCTGCGAAAAATCAATCCGCCAACAAAGACTCCTGCAAGTATCCCGATATCTCGCGTACATACTGCCATTTGATTATCATTGATAAACCAAGAACGCTCGTGTTTTTGGTGACAATTTAAGTCACCAATCCCATAGACAAGAGCACTGAAAAAATCCAGTTCACTCCATGCAAATTTACCACCGTGTTCGGATTGGTCATGGCCCATTTCCGAGTGTTCAGAGTGCGGCTCATTTCCCCAATCACCCCAAGAAGAATCTGTCCACACATAATCTAGGGCGTTTGCCCGTCCGGAGAGTTCGGGTACAGTCCCAGCAGGAAGAAGAGCGGGAACTAAAAATGCGGCTAAGAGATAGCCCATCGAAATTCCCATCACCCAATCAGCAATTTTTTCCTCTCGATGTCGCCCAGTAAGTCCATTCTGTCCGACCATCAACAATTTCCTAGCGAACCTGCTTCATCATCCTTTCCACGCCGCAACCACTAACAAAAAGAAGCCAGAGCGATTTGCATGGTAGAGGTGACGTTTCGCGACCTTGTGTCTATCAGTATCGTGATGGGAATCATGTCCGGGACAATGGCTACCATGCTAGGATATTTCAGCGCCGGAATGGATGGAGACCCACTTGCAAGTGTGAAATTTGGTGGTTACTTTGGCGCTGGTGTAACCACTTTGACCCTAATTTATGGGGGTTGGCGCTTGATTGAATTGAAACGCGGGAGAGGAACTAGAACCCATGTGGATAAAGTGACACAATTAAGGGAATTACTTGCACCTCTAGATGCATATGCTGCTGGCTTACCATGGTCCTCTGAAAAAGCATGGAGAGCCTCGACCCACATCCGTCAAGAAAGAGGAACCCTAACCCTTGATCTCCACGAGATGGATTTACAAGGCTCTCGTAAAATATTAGATTTGATTATCGAAAATCGGCCAACTATTGGGAGAATTAGAATTATCACCGGTCGAGGTAAGAATAGTCCTGACCGCCCAGTCCTAAGACCCATGGTTAATGAAAGATTAACTCCGATTGCAAAGGCTCTAGATTGGCAGATAATTGCAAAACTCGGTTCCATCACCCTTCGTCCCTTAGGAAAACGCCCAACCGTGAAAGTTTGGTTAGTTAGATTCTTGTTCTTAGTAGGTCCATTTTCTATTGCACTTGCATTGTCCTTTGAAGAACTCGCTGGCTCTGGTGCGCGTGAGCAGGGCAGGATTTTTGGTGCTGCTGCTGGAATCGTGTTAACTGGGCTTCTAGCATCATATCGAAATCGGATTTGAATTGAGAAAAGGCGCGAGCAC
>CAZXZO010000014.1:0-44532 GCA_964645485.1 uncultured Candidatus Poseidoniales archaeon | reverse complement strand
ACGAGTGGAAGAACGAAGATGGAAAATTCCACTATCGCGATAAGGATGGAGACGGCGTCTGGCACCCTTGGGGCGAATAGTGCTCAAATATCAGTTAACCATCTGGCTGCTGTCACCAGCAACTGTGTGGCCACCGTTTGTTACGGAGATACCGACGTTACAGCCTTGTGAACTGCAGATTTCTGCTGTGCCTTCACTTAGGAAGATGTACTCCCCAGGTTCCCATGCGTTGTCGTTACTGCCAGCGGATTGGCTGATAGTACAGTCATCGCCTGCTGTTACGCTGCATGTGTAGATGTTGTCACCGACACTTAGTGTGACCTTAACGAATGACCATGCTAGGTCATCCTTACCAGTCATCTGCATGCGGATCAGTGTGTCTGCTCCACCAGCTGCATCGTTTGCTGCGTCATCTGCGTCATCTGCTGTGTAGGTGTTCAGGGTAGTATCCCCTGTTGGCTCTCCTGGATACTCCAATGCTACCTCACTCGTATCTAATTCAGATCCAAACTCATAAGAATCAAAAATTAAAGTATGTAATTCAGCCGTTGCCGCACCATCATCATCAATGGCAATGAAAGCAAATGTTGTCATTAAGAATTTATTTGGTACATTAACAGAACCTAGAATGGTGTTTGCCATCACCCAATTTGATGTCGGTATGAATATCAAATCCACCGAAGATGCATCAGTGGAAATTTGATCAATAGTACCATCTAGATTGAAATCCCAACCTGCTGACATAATATTCCCATCCAAATCAACCATCGTTCTAAATATTGAAAAATTGTAACCGGAATATCCAATGAACGAACCGTTTGTAGATGAATAAACCGCTGTACCGGCAATCCCTTGTGCTTTTGATACGCTAACTAATGGTGCCATATTTTTGATAATTGATGCAGAAGTTCCATTCTGACCAGGTGTACCTGTTGCACCTGATTCTCCTGTTAAATCAATGAACATCCAACCGTTGCTCTTACAGACATAGAATGATGACTCCGATTCAACATAGTAGAGCCTACCCTTCGTAGAATCGTCACAATCCGGAAGTTCATCACTGCTTCCCACCGAATAAACAAACCATTCAGATAGAGAAGAATTCTCATCATTAGGCCCGCCTCCTTCATCTCCACTTTCTCCTTGTTGATTCATGAGGACATATCCTCCAAAAGCCATCAACATCATCAAAACAATTACTGGTGCTAGTATCTCAGTCTTACCCATAAGCCTTGATTCCCCAATAAGTTGAAAGAGTTATTGGCGGTATTTCTGAAAGAAAAATCAATCATCTGAATGAGAATGCAAAAATGCAATTGGTTCAAAGTCAAGAATGACTCTACCATATTGATCCCACTTTACAATCGGCTTGTATCCTTCGTATTCGGCATCACGAAGCGAAGCACGGATTCTAAACAATACATCAGGTGGTAATTCAATATCAAATCCTTCACCACTGTGAAATCGTGTAAGAGCAACTGGCTCAGGATCAATTTTTTGTAATGCTTCAGCAATTGATTCTGGCTCAATCTGTGGCAACACCTCATCAACTGGTTTTGGCTCTGAAACCGTTTCAACAACTTCTTCCACCACCTCATCTTGTTGTGGTTCTTCAACCTCAACAGCTTCAGTTACCATCGTGTTTGCTGCAACAATGTTCTCAGATACTAAAGGTGTATTTGCAACAGTGCTTGAAACCATGACTCCTGCTCGATTCATGTACAGGAATCCCTGCCCAAATAGAGTCAAAGCCGCTAACAAATACATCACGCCTTGCAATACCCCATTAGAAATATCTTCAGCAATAATCAATATGCCTACAGGAATGGCTACAAGCGTGTAAATCCGCCTCCATTTTTCATCCTGCTCAAAGCCAATCATCATCTGAATACCGCCAAATACTGCTAATACAGAACCAAATAACCACGCCCCAGTTTCATCAGATAGGAAAAGAGCACCTATTGGAACGTAAATAGCGCCAGCAATCCCAGCCAATTTTGTCAGATTAAGAATATCCTCGTCACTTTTCTCAGTCCATTCAAAGTCCCACATTCTCCACGAAGCCCAAGTGAGAACAAGGCCAGAAAGAACCAACCACAACCCCTGTGTTTCCAAGGATAAACCGTATTCTCCCCAAAGATGTTCAACAGTGTTTCCAATTGCAAGTGATTGAAGGAAAATAGCGGCCAGCATCCATTTTGCATATCTTTGATTCCACATTCTCCAAAATAACAAGAAGGCCGTAGCCAAAAATGCGATTCCACCCCATGCAGTCATGCCAAAGAGACTGAAAATAACTGCATAACCAAGTTGTACATTTGCTAAAATATTTCTAGTGTTTTGGTATTTTACCTCCGCATCAAATCCAACAAAATCCCCCGATGGTGCCACATATTTACCTGGGATTGCTTCTGGAGCGCGGGATTGCATTATCCCTTTCCAAAATAGAACCGTCACTATCCAAGTAACCAGCGAAGCAATTGTGAAAACCTCGGCAATTTCATCTTCCCCAAACCAATTATGTTCAACCGCTGTGAACATCAATGAAAAACAAAATGCTGGTGACCAGACCCAAAACACCGCTAACTGGCCTGTTGCCCACGCACCAATTCCAGCAACAACCACTACTGCTAGAACTAGTAGATAGGGGTCAGAAACAAGAAGATGTAATCCTGCTAAAATTGAGATTATTGGGATTAATGTTGGATATTGCACCAACTCTGTGCGCTTACCCGCATCATCACCCTTTGCTAGCCTGAGATCCCTAGCAAATCCAATCAATGGTATGGCACCAATAATTACCCAACCTATTCCCGCCCATGCAGGGTAATCAATTCCAAATACGAACGATGACTTCATCGTCAAAAGTGATGCACTGAACGGTATTGTATCAATGATTGCAACCGGCAACTGAATGAGAAATAAAATTCCAGCAGCCCAAGCAATTGGCAACAAATTGATGGCAATTGTTCGGCGATGTAGTAGTGCACGAGTCATGGCCAAAAACATCATGCTGAGTAGTAAAATACCTCCTGAAACATCGAGTAATGCCACCATCATTACACCGATGAGAAGCCAATCTGCAGCTTTGCCTTCCTCCTTAACTACACCCTGTTTAATCAACATAAATTGGCCTAGTAATGGACCTGCTAACATTATCAAATCAAACATTATTTGTGCGATAACAACTTCACTTCCACCTGCATCTATCAACGACCCATGGATACGGAATGACCAGGGAAGTCCAACGAAGAAAAGTAACCACACTCCACCTGCCCGAGTAAGATTGTCCTGAGGTAACTCAAACAATACCTCCCTCATTAGCACCATTATTGGTAACAACAACAGCATGACTGTCCAAGTCGCAGTTGAACCTGCAGCAGCCAACGAGAATATCAACAATGGTAGAATCATACTTCCACGCATTGCTGGGCCCCATTCCCCAATCCTTTGGTTAATTGATGTACTAGGTTGAGACGACCATTCCCCTGTTTGAGGATCCCACACTGAGACTGTGCTACCAGCATCAATTAGCATGCTCGTGAGTTTCCCGAAATCAAACTCAACCACTCGTAATGAGCGCCCGATTGAGTACAAGGCGACCGCAAAAATCAGTGCTTCAACACCTAATTCTGAGACCCCGATTTTTGCTCCAATCCCGCTTTCAAAACGGCCCATCAGTTCTAAAATGAATATTGAAACACCGGTCACTAACACCAATACTGAAATCTCTTTTCTTGCTTCACTATCATCTAGATCTACTGATTTAACATTACTCGCCTCGCGCAACACGAGTAGTAGAAGGTATACAACAAATATTATCGGTAAATATGGCCCAACCCCGAACAGCATTTCGTGAGATAGTAGGGTTAAAACCACCATCAAATGATACGGTGCCTTGGATAATTTACCCTCTCTACTTGCTATTTCTCCAATGAAAAGTAAAGCAGCTGGAGGAATTACTAGGAATAATGGGTCCAAAGCTAATATCGAAAACGGATCGGGTTCAGTTGATGATAGCCAATTAACTAAGAACCAAGATGTTCCTAACATTGAGAAAGTCCAATCAGAAACCCAGCGCCTTGTTTGAGGTTTAGTCACCATGTAAACAAACATTACAATCGCAATAGCCCATGCAAATCCGGAACCAGGTGCTGGCAAAAATGCCAAACCTACCGCTAAGCCAATCGGCATCCATGGAACTCGGCGCATGTGGACTGCAGCGAAGTACCCAATCAGTAGTGATAACCACAGGAATAATGGCAAACTTGCTAACACATTGTCAATTGGCTGAACAAGCACTAAATCCAAGTCGCCAACAACAGCCCAAAATTCTGCAATCAAAACAATCAGAACTAATCCAATTGAACCGCGTTGTATCATTGGCTGTGACAAGCCTCTTGCAGAGGCAAACATCCCTTGCATAAGCACGACTATTGCCAGTAATGTGAGGCCGCCTCCACCACCAACTTTCAGTTCGTAAATTATTGGGATTACCGAAGAAAGGAAAGCAGAAGAAAGGAATAGAGGAGCTCTATTCGAAACCGAACCAAGCCACATCCCCATGCCAGTCAATGCCAACATGCTGATAATCAAAGGAAGAGAAATTGAACCATTAGCCCAATTAACCCATATTTCAGCACCAATGAATAGCACCACAAGCGGTGCAAGAGTGGTTACTAAACGCGGCAGTATTGTTGCTCCAACCCGTTCATTCTGACGCCACTGAGATAAACCAATCATAACAAACACAGAGGCTTGAACAACCGCACCCCACTGACCTGGCATCCAGCCATCAGTACCAGAAACCCCATTGCATAAAACACCTGAATCAGGGTAATATCCGCAATAGAAAAACAAACCCCAGCGGGATAACCAAAACCCACCTAGTACAGCGAATAAATGACCAAATGATAGCACATAATCATGAACAATTGATATGGTTTGATGACGGCGATATTGCACCTCAACAAATCCGTAAGAAAATATTACCATCAAACCTGCACCAATCGCGAGATAAAGAAATTCCATATCGCTATCAAGTTCACTTGTCATGAAGCGTCCGATTGCAAAGGCAAGCGCAATCATACCACCAATAATTGAGAATAACATTCCCATTTTTGCGCTATCAACATCTACACCCGCTGCAATTGGAGATTCTACAGAAACTCCTGGGTAATAGGTTGACTGCTCACCTGCCGGTGGTTGAATTGTTGCTTGTTGTCTAACTTTTGAAAAATCTCGGAACCGAGTTCTACCATCTTCAATACCTTCTGCCATGGTTAGTGTTGTAGACATACTTACACATTAACTATCACCCGACCATCTAGAGTTTACCACGAAAAACGAAGAATGATAGGCGATACCATCCACGCAGTTGTGTGCAAGAAGTGAGGATTCACTGGTCTGCGACAACTGTCGAAAAATCTGAGTTCCAAGAACTCCTTAAAATATGCTCAACTTTTGAAGTAGTTGCACATTTGGATGTTCAACCAGAAGGGGTGCGCCAACTAACTCGGTGTGAGATGAGAGATGGTGCTGACTTTGAATCAATTAATGATGTATCTTTTCTTACCTTTGAGGGTGTTCTGCCAAATCGTGGTGACGGTTTGGAAGCAATAGTCGTGTTGAATCAGCATCCATTAGTTGTCTCAGCAATCAGTTTTGATGACATTGCTGTGTACCCCCCCTACTCAATATCAGACGAAGGAGTTGAAATAACGCTGCGAGGTGTACCATCAGGAATTAGCCAATTCTTAGCCCAGGTAAACATATTCTTGCCACCTGACAAGGTTTCGGTAACCACCCACGACGACCCTAAAAACGAAGCTCAATCACTTTTAGGAGAGCGCCAATTAGAAGTTGTTCAACAAGCGGTTTTGTTAGGTTATTACGATGAACCAAAGAAAATATCCATGCGAGAACTAGCAGACCACATTGGAATTGCCAGAAGCACTCTTGGCGAACACCTTCACCGTGCTGAATCTACACTCATCAAGTGGATTAGTGGCGAAAACTGAAATTTCCTCAAATCTGTTGCTTTTGACTGAATATCAGGCAGTTTAATCATCCTTGATTCCTAGGAAATATTTACCAATATCTGGGTCATTTAGTAAATCGTCTGCCGTTCCGGTATGAACAATTTCACCTCCAGACATGATGTATCCACGGTCAGAACGAGCCAATGAGAGTCGAGCATTTTGCTCAACAATCAATACCGTAATTCCATGCTGGCGCAAGGCATCAATTCGCTCAATTATTTGCTCTTGATAAAGTGGTGACAACGCCGCTGTCGGTTCATCTAGCAGCAATAATTGTGGGTCAGAAATCAACGCCCTTGAAAGCGCTAACATTTGGCGTTGACCTCCTGAAAGTGAGGCAGCCAAATCGTGAACCCGGGGTTTTAGGTCGGGAAACATCTCAAACGTCCGCTCAATTCTTTCCTCGAGGACACCTACACCTAAACCGATGCCACCCATCTGCAAATTCTCATGAACTGTTAGGGTGTGAAACACATTCTCCACTTGTGGGACATAAGCAATACCTCTCTTTACTAACCGGTCTGTCCTCCATGCTGAAACATTCGTGCCTTCATGCATTACTGTACCTGTATAATGAGTTGCGATGCCAAACAACACCTTGATGAAAGTTGATTTACCACAACCATTAGGTCCGATAATAGTAACAAATTCACCCTTTTCAACATGTAAATCGACTCCGTTCAAAATTTTCACAGAACCGTAGCCACCTTCAAGGCCTTGAACATCCAATAATCGAGTCAAATGTTCACCTCCTTCCAATTTCTTGATTGGATTATTTTTGCTGCCTCAGAATCAATATAATGACTTGAAATCTGTGCCGTGGCATCAAAATACTCAGTTTTCTGATGGAAATCATACGGGCCACAGCCGGTGCTAAAGTAACGATGATTTGTTGAGACTAGAATCATTCTTGCTCACCACCGCCACCGAGGTAAGCCTCAACAACTTCTCTACTTTCTTTCACTTCATCAGGTGTTCCTTGCATCAAAATCCCGCCTTGGTCCATGACAATTATCCTATCAACACCACGCCGTAAAATAAAATCCATATTGTGTTCAATCACAAAAATACTGATACCAGTTTTTGTGACCAAATTTCTCAGATTCCCAAATATCTTCTCCGCAAGAGGCCCGGCAACCCCAGCAACAGGTTCGTCAAGAAGTAAAATTTGAGGAGCACCCATCAAAGACCTCCCAATGTCCACTAGTTTACTCTGTCCACCAGATAATTCACTGGCAAGATTGTCCGCCATGTGTGGTACTTCCAACATATCTAAGGCACTAAAAGCATCAATGAGGCGTTCCTTTTCTGCCTTTCTTGAACGGGGTTTCATCAATGAAATTAATGGATTAGGAGCAAATTGCTGCCGCGGTGGAACAAGCAAATTCTCTATCACGGTCATCTCTTTCCACAATCTTGTATGTTGAAAAGTCCTCGTCAGTCCAAGCCTTTGGATTTCGTCAGGTCTAAGATTCCCTGCATCTTGTCCGAACACCTCAATTTGACCCGCAGTAGGTTCAAGTAAACCAGATATGCAATTGAATGTTGTAGATTTCCCACAGCCATTTGGCCCAATGAGTCCAACAAATTCACCCTTCGCAACCTCAAAAGAAATATCATTTACAGCCCGCAAACCTCCGAAATCTTTTGTCAGATTTGAGACTTTAAGAGCGATGTTGTCTTCCTTCATTTCCCATCACTCCCTTGTCTAGATGATTTCTTGGCCTTCTTTTTCGGATTTTTTGGGGATTGCCCGTCTTCATCCTCAATTTCTGGTTGTGAGGAGTTTTCAGACTCGTTGTCTTGCTCATCAAGGACTTCATCGGGGTCTTGTGGAGATTGCTCCTCATTATCCTTGTTTTCGGACTTATTTTTGTTTGCCAAAAGAGGATTATCACTTTTCATATCAGGACGAGTTGGCCTCAACGGTACTTCTGGAACAAGCCCTTTCTCAGCCAACATCAATGAAACTAAAATTACTAAGCCAATTAATCCCAATTTGATATATGCCAATTCTGCGATTACATTACCTGTTGGAAATGTTTGAGAAATCGACAAGTCTGACCAAATAAATCCACCAATATCGACCACTACCCAAGAAAATACTTGGTCGATATTAGCAACAATGTCATGGAAAGCGAGGTCAGAATTACCCCTAGCCACTACCATGACATTAAAGACAAATTCAGTTATCACAATAATGAAAGAACCAATTATCATTCCCCGATTATTCCCTCTGCCTCCTACGATAAATGCAGCCCAAACAAGGAAAGTTGAACGAACTGGATTCAAGAAATCAGGGAATATACCTGAATTTAACCATGCCCAAAGTGCACCTGCTAAACCGGCAATGGCTCCTCCAACAGCCAAACTAGCGGCTTTGTTGGTGAGTACATTGTGTCCATGATGTTGACTGACCTCTTCATCTTCTCTAATCGAACGGAGAATGCGACCCCAAGGGGATGCCAAAATGGTCTCTAATAGCCACCATACTACAACGATTGATATTGTAGATAATACGGCTAATAATACAATGTAAGGAGCCGCTTCATCAAATCCAAGCCAGCCTCCAACAGTTGAAGAGATTCCAGAATCCCACCATGATTCTAGAGGTAATGTGTACTGTGAAATTCCAATTGCAGAAGTTACAGTTCCCGCTCGTAACATTGGCTCAGCTTGTAAAGAAATGCGTAACATTTCGCCAAGAGATATTGTCACGATTGCGAAATAATCCATTCGTAATCTAGCGGTAGGATATGCCAACATCCAACCTGCCAATCCAGCCAGACCAACGGCGAGCAGAGTGGCTTTCCACGGTTCCCATCCATATCCATTTGTCTCCACTGGTGCACACAATAATCCAACAGTAATCGCGCCGATTCCGACGAAGAAAATCACTCCAAAATTGGTCATTCCTGTGATTCCTGTGTGAAGGTTCAGAGAAAACGCCATCAGAGAAAATATTGCAACCAACGTGATTAGGCGCGCTATTTGCATAGTTTTTGTGAAAGAACTAACACTCGGAAGAGCCCAGGCGAGTAGCACCATTAACAAGAAAAGCACAACGAAAGTAACCCACGAACCACGCGTTCCTTCACGGCCGTACGGAAGATGATCATCAACCCGACTGCGAATAACATCAAACTTTGATGCCACCGTTTGTAATGATGACTTTGGCAAATTAAAGAGCCTGCGCTTGACTGCTGTTGCCTTCAAGTAAATGGCAGAACTATGAGTCTCAAACGCCTCAACAGATTTGTTTTTGAGAGTGACAAAAGGGTCAAATTTTGACGATGCTTTTATCCTCATTTTATCTATGCTGGCAATACCACCGTATACAATTCCAATGGGTGCGTAACGGTCACGCAATCTAGGTACTCCTTCGTCAATTTTCTTTTGCCGTTTCCTCAGTCGTTCAATTTTCCAATTTTCCATGCCTTCGCCGATACCTTTGGGCATCAGAAGTAAAACCGCTATCAAGAAAATGAATGGCATAACTTCAGCGAATCCTGTTGCCGTTGGCCGATTAAGAGTATTTCCCGCACCAATCAAAATTGGCTCAGAAGAGGACCTAACTAGACCTACAATCAATGACCCAATAATGACACCAGGAATAGAACCGATTGTGCCTAACACTATCACTGCAAAAGCAGGTAATAGTAGAGACAAACCCAACTCAGGATTGATAGGCAGAACAGCGGCAAGTAATGCTCCGCCAAAACCAGACAATCCTGCTGACAGAAAAGCACTCAACGAATGAATGCGCTCAACGTTGATACCACTAGATGCGGCTAAATCAGGATTATCTGCAACCGCTCTCATTTGTCTTCCAAGTCTGGTTTTGTGGCAGAAATATAAGAGGAAAAGTACCGAACCAAATACCCCAACAATCAGTGCTGCTTTTGTGTATGCAAAGCCATAATCTGAAACATTTTGTGCAAACTCCCAAAGTGGTGAATCACCTCTCTCACCTAGATGAATCTGTAATCTCTCTGTGCCAATCTGAATTCGTGCATCCGATGATTTCCAATCTCTATCAGGTACAAATCGGAAAGTGCGAGCACTGTATCGAAGATAAAGCAGGGCTCGCAATATCATCGCCACACCCAAGGAAGCGATCATCATTACTTGGGGCGATGCTGATTTATCGCGGAACCGACGATAAATCAATTTGTCGATAAAAATTCCAAGGAATCCTACCAAGAAAAAGGCAGCCACCGCTGCCGATATCAACAAATCCCATTGTAATACATCATCCATCGGGGCATCTGACATCTCAAAAAATCTGTCAGACCACATCAATGTAACAGCCACATATCCCCCTACTAGCATCATTTCTCCTTGAGCAAAATTCCCATACCTCTGGACCTTGTACGTAAGTGTTAGACCTACCGCGATGCACAGATATGCTGCTGCCCAATAAAGTCCTGAAAGACCCACTGAAGAAAGATTATAGTTCAATGTTGAAGAAAAGCCAAGACCCGAGATAAGCAGTTGAAGCGTTACCAAAATCAGGGCAATTAACAAGATGGGAGAGGAGGCAATAGAGGCCATCCGCAACTTACCAGTCGTCTCTTTGAACATCGTATGGATAACCAAAGATCCTCCAATTATCATCTCGGCTGATTGCAGAATCCAAACCAAGTCGCCCACAAATAGTGAAGACCAAGCAATTAATCCCTGATGGTGACTGAGGCCAAGATAAGCGTCAAATAATAATAAAAGGCTCAAAGTAATTCGCTTATGCAAACTCGGAATTGAGGCCCATTTTTGGCGAATTTCATCGAATTCCACTGGCTACACCACTTCCTAATCAACAAGTTCGCTCAGTTCAGTTGTGATAATTATGTCGCGATACTCTAGGATACCACTAATCATCTCTTCAACACACACCTACTTGGCCTAAGTGAACAATTTGAGATGTCAACCACCATTCTTCACACTTCTTGTCAAGGCATTGGCGATGCTAAAGGTATCCCTCAAATTGTCAGGAATGCAAACTGTGGCGAGCCCTAAGACTCGCCACAGGCAAACCTTCACTGTTTTCTCGAACCTACGTTCAGGAGTTGTCAGCAATTCCGCCATCTTGAGTCCAGGTTTGGCTACAACTGAATGACGCATCTGCTCCATCGTGACCAAACGAACAGACATCATAGCCGTTACCAGCGACATCGCCTGCTGCATCAAATGAATGAATACCACTTGCACCATCGAAGTTCATTCCGGTTAGTGACAAGGCTGTAGGCATGTCGGTAATTTCGGCTGTTGAATCCATCGCCATCGCCGCCAGTCCTGCAATGAGAACTGCATCGAAAGTCTCGTGCGTGTAAATTGCACCTTCAGGACCTCCACCAGCTGCCCATGCTGCATCAAACGCTAGTCTGCGATCTGAATCTGCAGCAGATGCTGGCTTGGTTGCTGTTACTCCAGACAATGTACTATTATCTGTGAATTCTGAGATGAATCCTGCATCAGCGATTCCATCAGCACCAAATATTGCACCGGTGAATCCAAGACCTGAAAGTTCCTCAACAATTGCAGCACCATCAGTTGCGTATGATACTAGAGCAACTGAATCACAACCGGCATCAATTACTGATTGAGCAAGGCTTGCTGCATCGTACGAACCCTCTGTAGGGTCATAACCAGTGGAAGTGCAAGTTGAATCCAGTGCACCTCCAATCGCATCGTATAGACCTGCACCATAATCATTAGTCATGTAGATGATTCCAGTATTGGTGTGTCCACCTGCCTTGATTACATCTGCAATTGCAGGCCCTTGTAGAGCATCGCTTGAAACTACACGATATAGTAGGTTGTTGTCATCAGCAGAGGTAACTGCTGGTGAAGTAGAAGCGTAGGAAATCATCGGAATTCCTGCTTCCTTTGCCACAGCAATTGCACCTAGAGTTGCACCACTACATGCTGCTCCAGCAATTGCTGCAACACCAGAGTCAATCAATGTCTGAGCAGCGGTTGCTGCTTGAGTGCCATCACAACCAGAATCGGCGATAACCAACTCAAATTGATAATTGTCTGCATCTACCAAGTTTAGAGCAGAAATAGCAATTGCTGCTGCTGCATCAAAACCTGCCGAATAAACTGCAATTGGCCCGGTTTGTGGGCTTAGTAATCCAATCTTGATTGTTGTACCTTCAAAGGGTGCTGCTGCGATACCAGCATCTTGGGTCCACATATTGGGACAAGAGAAGCCCATTGTGTCACCCATCAGAACGAATCCACAGACTGAGTAACCTGTACCTAAAACATCACCATTTGCATCAAATGTGTGTTGGCCAGACGCACCATCATAGTTGCTACCAACAGTTGCAAGACTTGCTTTCATGTCACTGCTATCGAGCATTGCAGCCGCTGCAACAATATTCACAGCATCATAAGTTTCGTGTGTATAAATTCCACCAGCATCACCCCCAGCTGCTTCGTAGGCTGCCTCGAAATTTGCCTTAGCATCGGATGCAGCACCCGGTCGTGGCTTGGTTGCAACTAGACCATCAAGAGCACCTAAGTCGGTGAAAGTATCACCGAATGCTGAGTCTGCAAGTCCATCTGCCCCGAATACGGCCCCACTGAACCCTTGAGCATGTAATTCTTCCATGATCGCTGCACCATCTGTTGCATATGACATCAGCACAACTGAGTCACAACTTGCATCGATAACTGCTTGAGCTAGAGTTGCGGCATCGTAGGAGCCTTCTGTTGGGTCATAACCAACTTTTGTGCACAAGTCACCAGACCAACTTGCATTGAAGTTGTCTCCTAGTCCTGCCCCGTAATCATTGGTCATTGCAATGACTGCTGGGTTAGTTGCTCCGCTGCCTGCAACAACAGTTGCAAGTGCAACAGATTGCTGTGCATCACTTGGCACAACACGGAACAATAGTCCATCATCATCAGCAGTAGTTACTGCTGGTGAAGTACTTGCGTAGGAGACCATAGGGACTCCTGCTGCTTTAGCGACTGCAATTGCGCCAAGAGTGGCGCCTGAACATGCAGCACCAGCAATTCCAACGACTCCTGCGTCAACTAAGGATTGAGCAGCTGTTGCTGCGGCTGTGCCATCACAACCTGAATCTCCAACTACAAGTTCAAACTCATAGTCATCATTAGCAGCATTGAGTTCACTTATTGCTAAATTTGCTGCATCAGTAAAACCATCAGCATAAATAGCAATTGGACCAGTTACCGGGTTTAACAACCCGATTTTTATATTTACAGCCTCTGGTTCAACATCATCAATTACATCATCCTTTACATCATCACTGTCTCCACCAAGGCAACCAGCAGACGCTAAAGTTACCATGGTAAAGGCTACCAACATTACTTTTATTTTCATTCTCTTCATTCCTAAGACCTTCCTTCGGTGAGGGGGCTAAACTAACTGCGATTAATAAACATCATCACGGATGACAAAAAAATAGGGCCGGGATTCGTCTAATTAACAAGGCTGAAAGGATTACATTTTCGCAAAAATAGTTTCAAAAATAGAGTTTTTTCAAGAACAACACTGAACACACTCTTCATTGGGAACTAAATCAGATGGAGTGTCGCAAATACACCAAGTGCATCAAACTAACTAGCGCAAACTCATAACAAAACAAAGGCGATTTGTTGCCGGCAATCAAGCCGAACAATTATCAGAACTCTCCACCGGTTTGATTCAGTAAATCATCGTCAACAGCATCGGCCTTTTCTGTCCTTGAACCTTCATCCTCAGAACCAAGGGCCGGGCTTTGAGTTGGGCCAGTTCGAATGATTCCCAAGACACCCATCAGCATTAATCCGATTGCACTCAGGTAAATTACTGCAGTTATTTGGTCAATAAAGAAAGAACCACCATCGGTATCAAAGTTAGTCCAGTAAGTAAATTGATTCTGGTTATCAACAATTTGAGACTGCATCAGCGCCACGGTTTCTGCATCAGCACCTCCGCCAGACTCAATCTTGAAAATGACTTGCATGTCACTGATTTCGGGCGTGGAAGATGATTGCTCTTCCATTGTCCTTAGATCAACATAGAAATAACTCTCAGAAGAACCTGACACAATAATTCTAGCAGTCGGTTGAACCTTTAATTCAACATCTCCACCGAAATAAACTGGCACCGCACCAGGGAAAATATCTAGTGCAGACTTAGAATTAATCAATTTGCCTTGAATCAATCTCTCATTGCTATCGAGGTGGCAAGTCCAAGTTTCAGTCAGAAGACCAAGATGGTCTCCATCTGCTTGCTGCAATGGCGCGCAAATTGCATAATCACCTAAATTCAACAAATCGCCTTCACCTGTGATAAAACCACCAGATGTACCAACCAAGGACTCATTGGTGATTACACCAAATGTACCATCTTCATTCTCAGGAGTACGCCAAGGGAGGTAAGTCGACCCGTCTTGTTCGAGAGTCTCCCCCGTGTCACACTGAGGGTTTTCCCCACTACACACCTTGTACATCGTCCCACTACCGGTTGATACCCCATTCGGCGCGTGTTCTGATGCTGAGCCGAAGTAAGTCTTGTTTGTCTCAAGAGATTGCCACCCATAGGTCAAATTTGTAGGGCTGCCTTCAAGTTGAGCCATCAAAGGATCTCTCCAGCCGAATAACCATTGGTCAACAGTATGAGAAACCCATTTTGTCGCTCCAGGGAATCCTGTTGCTTCTTCACCAAACATGCTTCCAAGCAGATTTGGAATTTGCGTATTGAACATCAATTTATGAACAAAGTAACGAAGTGCTGCAGCACTATTCTCGTCAATGCCATACAATTGAGAAACTAAATCAGTGGTCCATTCAAGTTCAACCCCACCAGTTTCAGGAATCATAGTCGCGGGATTAACTGGTAACGAATGTCCAGTTGTTTCACCATATAGGAATCCAACTACAGCATCAGTTGAAATTCCCATAGGACCAAATAAAATGTTGTCAACTTGTGAATAATTCAGAATGACATCGTCTCCAGAAACGCCGTAAGTATTGCCAATAAACGAACCCCACATGCCTGCAACATTAAGGCTAGCACTAGCAAAATACCCGGTTAATGGGTCTGGCCCAGCGAACTGAGCATAGAGGTATTCTGTCGAGTTTAATGTCCCCGAACCCCCGCTCAAAATTAGCGGGTGGTCTGTTTCTCCCAGTAACCAACCTCCTCCATAGGCACCAATATTTGACACGTCAGAAATACCGATGTTGTAATCGAACATTACTGCAAATGGATTTTCAAGAGCAGTGGATAAAAGTAGGCCTAGACCCCACATCAAACCACCTGAATCGGAAACTAAAATACCTCGCGGGGTATCACCATCCATCCCCCAAAGAAGGTCATTAAGTGAATCATGATTTGATATTCTTGAGCCCGATACTTCGTAGAACCGGTCTTCAACTTCATCCATATCATCTTCCCAATTTGCATCCCCTCCACCGTTGCTGGCAAAAGATGAACCGACTAGAGCGTACATTGCTTGGTCACGGGCAAAAGTTTCAGCAAAGTCAGGAATTGTCGCATTTTGCATTGCTAAATAACCAAACAAACCCGCTCTTACCATAGACGGATTAGTTTCAGGGTTACTCATCAAATCGGAAATTGAATTTCCTGGTGTTCCAATCCCCATGAATACTGCTGGACCCCACTTGCTATCAAGTGAAATTTTCACCGATGAATCACCTGGGTCTACCGCTTGGCGGAAAGCAAATTCCAAACCAGCGGAAAAATCAGGGTCGGACCATGTGTTTACTGTTGGGTCGCTGCCATTTACTAATGTCATGTTGTAAACTGCGGAAGCTTCTGAGGAAGCATTCCAAGTTGCATAAGCCTGCATTGCCATTGTTTTGCTAGCGATTTGCTCGTTAGATAGAGTGGTTGCCAATTCATCTAATGTTGAATCCAAATCATTTGCTGTTCTTTTGCTAGGAACCCCTACTTCCATATCGTTTTCAATCATTCCAGCAGCAAATCCTGCTTGGGTCATGGAAGCAACGATTCCGATAAATGTCGAAGTTGCGCCAACTCTTTGAGGCTCAAACAAAATGTTGAGATTTGTGATTTCTGTATTTGACGGAGTACCTCCCGCCCACGAATATGTCTTTATTTCAGAGTAGGAAATAGTGCCTTCTTCAGCATCGTGTTCAACCAAAGTTCGCTCAGCAGTTATCTCATAAACTACAGGACCAACCTGTTCAAACTCTGGTGTTGCCAATGGATCATTTTTGATTTCATCGTAATTCGAAAGATTCCACGCGTAATAAGAGCGCTCGCTGGTAGATGTCGCCCAATCCTCATTCACTTCTGAGCAATCATCGTTGGCGCAAATTGTGTCTTTGGTATAGGTCTGAAAAGCAGATTGAACCGCTCCATCTACGGCACCAGTTGCCACTGTCCCCACTACTCCTACGTTGAATGCAGCTAGCATCACTCCAACCACAATTAAAACCATATTTTTGTTCGTCATCTTAGTCCCCTTGTAGGGGCCTGAAGCCGGTGTTCGGGATGAACCTTACCTTCAATATTAATGAGTGAAATGCAGGGAACAACATATTGCCTAACGCCCCACGTTGCCAATCCAAGCAGAGGTAATGATGTGAAGCGATTACCATTAGTTTATCGCATAATTCGATGGCTGTGTAGGCAAATTAGTGCATCTTGGTTTAGGGAGCACGGAATTGTCCATGAAGAGTGTATTCCCAAAAAAGGAGGAGTCCTTTTCGCGGCTTGGCATCCAGCATCTTTGATAGACCCATTATTGATGCTCTCATTGTTGCCAGGACAAATGACGTTCGTTGCAAAACATACCCTATTCAAAACACCTATCCTAGGTCAATTCATGCGTGCGGCTGGCGCAAAACCTGTCTATAGAAAGCAAGACATCTCCCCCTCAGGTGATTCGGAACAATCAACAACTGGTGGGAATAGTGGCCTCATTGATACACTGTCTGATGTACTCATTGATGGTGGTTGGTGTGCTATTTATCCAGAAGGTATTTCACACCTAATGAGTCAACCACAAAAGACCAAAACAGGCCCTGCTAGAATAATGTTGAAAGCATTAATTAAGGCTCGTGAAAGTGGTGAAGAACCACCTTCTTTAGTCCCTGTTGGCCTACACTATTCAGATGCCAATCGATTTCGAGAGAGAGCCTTGGTCTCTGTTCATCAACCGATGAGATTGCCACCTCTTCCCGGTGATGAAGGGGCCCCTGTTGCTAGCGACGAAGCAATCTCAGAGTTTGGAGCAGATATTGCGGCACAACGAGCATGGGTAAATTCAGTAACTGAATCTCTAGGTACTGAACTGCAACGAAGTAGCCAAGGACTTGACACGTGGGAGGACCGAAAACTGCTTTGGAGGGCTAGAGGTTTACTTTCTGTACATCGAAATAGAATGCTGGGTCGAAAAACAGGAGCAACATATGCAGAAGCAGTCATGGGCGCTAGACGCACTCGTGCTGCATGGCTATGGTTGTCTGAACATCAACCAGACAAAGCGGTCAACCTGAAGTCAAGAGTCAGCGCTCATGCTGAAAAAATGGATAAATATAATCTCAAAGAACACGAGTTGTATGATCGAGATAAAAGGCCGGGCACAATCGATTTGATTTCTGCTGTCTTCCAAATCATCGGTTCTTGGATTTTCATGGCTGGACTCATAACTTGGGGTGCACTAATCGGTTCATGGCCACCATACCGTCTTGCTGGCCCGATTGCCGCTAAAATGTCTCTTAAAGAGAATCACACACTTGGCACTCACAAAATTGTCATGGGCTTCGCATTACTTCCAATTTGGTGGATTTTGATTTCATTTCCAGTGGCGTTTTTACTTGCCGCTCCTGCTAGCCCACTCTGGAATCTAAATTTGTATGGACTATTACCACTTATACAACCATATGTCACAAAAATAAATTGGATATTATTGGCTTTCATACTGATGCCATTATGGTCTGTTTCAGCTCGCCTTCACCTTGTACTCTGGGCCCGGTCTGTACGTTCAATTGGTACTCTAAAACAGTGGAAAAGATTGCGCAGAGGCGAAATCCCATGGGATGAATTAACCGAGGAACAGAAAAGTTTGGCTGAAACACTCAATAAAATTGGACAGGGGCTGGTTCTTCCTGCAGACCCTGATTGGGTTGAACCACTTACTGGAAAAGAGGATTATGAATCTGTATCTGTAAGAACATAAAATTGCAGTAAATCTCAACTAATGCCTCATAAATCTGAGGCGAACTATCAAAGACGGAGCCCGACTCGTCAGTATGCCTACAGAGTAGGCAATGGGCAATTGTCATGTCAGAGCCAAACCGTATTCCAATGTTGCCTCAAGCAGGTAAGCGAGAATGGATTGCTTCTGTCAATGAAAAGAAGGTCACTGAATCAATTTCAAGTGATTCGATTCTTCTAGATGTACTGCGTGACCAAATCGGCATGCTTGGAGTGAAGAGAGGATGTGACATGGGCACTTGTGGATGTTGTGCAGTTCTTGTGGACGGTGAACCAAGACTTTCTTGTCTGACACTTACCAGCGAAGTTGAAGGCTGTGAAATAACCACAGTAGAGGGAATCGCAGACGGACACCACCTCTCACCTATCCAAGAGACTTTTACAACCTACGGTGGAAGCCAGTGTGGATTTTGTAGCCCTGGATTTTTAATTGTGATAACTGCACTTCTAAACGAAAATACTAATCCTACTGAGGCTGAGATAAAGACTGCAATAGAAGGAAACCTCTGCCGGTGTACAGGCTATCAGCCGATTATTGAATCGATTCAAGCGGCCGCTGAGATAATTCGTGATGGGGAATCAACCGAAAACCCCACTTCCCAACATTCCGACCCACACCCTGGTTTTATGGGAGAAGACGCATAGTCAGGTGATACTTGCATGACTGACGAAGAGGAAATGGTCGGGTACAAGCAGCAGCCCGGGAAATTGCCATTTGCCCGCCCAGGTAGTGGCGGTAAAGACCAATTCAGTAGCCTTCAAGATGAAGGAAAGATACCTAAGAGCCAAGGAGGAAAGTTGGCTCAACCATGGGGCACTCACCGCCACGATGAACTAGTTACAAGTACTTCAATCGGCACTAGAACACCTTTGATTGATGGGCGCTACAAAGTTACAGGGCAAGCAAAATATGGCGATGATATTCGATTATCTAACGAGTTAATTGGAAAAATTCTTCGCTCACCACACCATTTTGCTCGTGTAAAATCAATTGACACCTCTGCCGCAGAAGCACTTGACGGCGTAGTTGCTATTGCAACGGGAGTTGATGCAAAAAATGCCTTCGGCGTATTACCAGTCACAAAAGATGAACACGCCTTAGCAATCAGTTTAGTTCGCCATGTTGGCGATTTAGTGGCAGCTGTCGCCGCAGAAGACGAATCTACAGCATTGCAAGCGCTGCAACTCATTGAGGTTGAATACGAGGTATTAGACAGCATTCACGATATGAAAGATGGATTGGAAGATAGTGAAAACCCAATTCATGACCGCGGTAAATATCACATTGGTGAAGCAAATATCCAAAAGCGGGTATTCCAAGAATTTGGCGAAGTAGAAAAAATGACGGAAAATGCGGAAGCGTCTCATCATTCAAATTGGACTTTCCGTGGTGTTAACCACGGCTTTACAGAACCACATGCAACCGTTGCAAATTGGGACCCAAGAGGGAGATTGACAGTCTATACGCCACAACAAGTGCCGCACTATTTGCATCGGTCACTTGCTGATGTGTTAGAAATCCCCATGCATCAAATAAACGTCTATAGAACGTTTGTAGGTGGCGGATTTGGAGGCAAGTCTGACCCCTTCCCACATGAGATGTGTGCGGCAATATTAGCACGTAAATCAGGGCGCCCTGTAAGAATCACATTTGACCGAGAGGAGGTTTTCTTCGTTAATCGAGGTAGACACCCTTCACACATTGAAATGAATCTTCACGCTGATTCACAGGGGCGTCTCTGCGGAGTTGAAACTGATGCTTTGATTGACGGGGGTGCTTTCGCTTCATTCGGTCACGTTACAACTTACTACAACGGGGTTCTTCACACCGCACCTTACGAGATTGGAGCATTCCATTACACCGGTGCCCGAGTTTGGACAAACAAGCCTGCCAGTGGGGCCATGCGCGGACATGGCGCTGTTAACTCACGCTGTGCCTTCGAAGTAGGACTAGATGATCTCTCCGACAAACTTCAGGTTGACCCAATGACGTTCCGTTTAGCCAATTTGTTACCACCCCTAAGTGCAACTATCACGGGTTTTAGAATCACTAGTACTGGGATGAGAGAATGTCTAGAAAAAGTGCGTAAAGCCTCAAATTGGGATGAGCGATTTCGCAAACTGCCATTAGGCCATGGCATTGGAGTTGGTTGTGGTTTCTTCATTTCAGGAAGCGGTTTACCGATTCATTGGGACCCAAACAAGTTCCCTCATGCAACTGTTCACCTGAAAATTGACATGGATGGCGGTGTAACAATTCATACCGGAGCCGCTGATATTGGACAGGGTTCTGACACAGTTGTTGCTCAATCTGTTGCTGAGGTATTGGGACTACCATTAGACATGATTCGAGTTCGTTCACAAGAATCCGATACTTCTCCTGTTGACCTTGGTTCATATTCTAGCAGAGTGACATTCATGAACGCAAACGCGGCAATTTCGGCAGCAATGAAAATCCGTCAAGAATTGCTAGATGCTACCGCTACTATCACCGGTGGAGACCCTGAAAAATTAGTTTTGGGTGACCGCAGGATTTACGATAAACGAGATCCTGCTATCGGTGTCTCTTATCTTGAAGCGCTTCACAAAGCACAGGAAGAACGAGGTGCGCTAGTTGCATCAGGAGCATACAGAACTCCACCGATGGGACGAGCCCACAAAGGAGCAGCCGCTGGATTGGCACCTGCTTATTCATTTTCAGCATATGTTGCCGAGGTGAAAGTGGATGTTGAAACCGGGCAAACAAGCGTCATCAACGTCTGGGCTGCACACGACTGTGGAAAAGCGCTGAATCCATTGGCAGTCGAAGGACAAATAATTGGCAGTTGCCATATGGGATTAGGCCAAGTACTATCTGAAGAGATGGTATATGGTAGAACCGGACATCTTCTGAATGCGAATCTGTTAGATTACAAGATTCCAACCGTGCATGAAATGCCAAAGGTTTACCCAATCATTGTAGAAAGCAATGACCCAGAAGGTCCATTCGGAGCAAAAGAAGCAGGTGAAGGCCCACTTCTACCAATTCTGCCAGCAGTGTGTAATGCGGTGTATGATGCAATTGGCGTAAGAGTCAATGAGTTACCAATCACACCGGACAGGATGCACAAAAACATCGAAAAATTATGCAAAGAGCAAGGTATCTCAGACCCACTTGAGTTAGAAACACCAAGACTCAAACTCTCACATCTCCAAGATTCACTGGCAAAACGGGCTGGAGAGCATGAACAGCGTGACATTGCTAGACGCAATGATGACAATATTGAACCATACCATAATGGGGCTTTATTCGGATTTACCGCAACCATGCCTGCTGATGAACAATCTGATGATTGGAAAGTTTCTGTAATCCCACCTCAAGACTATATTGACAATCCTCGCTTAGCCGGTTCGGCCTGGAAGCACACTGAACGAAGACACCGAGGTGATGATGCATGAGAATGCCGCCATTTGAGTTGCTGATGCCAACCAGCCTTGAGCAGGCTTTGGCTTTAGCCGGTGAATTTATTGCCGCAGGTGAAGAATTTGATTGGATTGCAGGTGGAACCGACTTAATTCCAAATTACAAATGGCATCTTAATCCAAAAGCGAATGTCATCTCACTCGCAAAAGTTGCTGAAATGAGTGAGTTGTCTTCAACTCATATCGGTGGAATGGTTAGATTACACGATTTAGCCCAGAGCAATCTCACCCATCCATTACTCAAAGATGCTGCTGGGAGTATTGCTTCAGTCATGATTCGCCGTTCTGGCACTGTTGGAGGAAATCTATGCTTGGATACTCGTTGTTATTGGTTTAACCAATCAGAAGATTGGCGCGAATCTATTGAATGGTGCCACAAATGTGAATGTGGTACTGATGCAGACTGCCGAGTAATTCCAAACCAAAATACACTGTGTGTTGCTACCTATCAGGCTGACTTAGCGCCTGCATTATTATGCCTAAATGCAACAATCCACCTCGCTTCCTCAAGTGGAAAAAGAGAGATGCCTCTTTCTGATTTCTTCGAGTTAGACGGTATGACAAGAAACGTTTTACAACCAGGCGAATTAGTTACTCACATAACTCTACCAACTGAAAGTTCTGAATTGACTGGCTGTTACCACAAGTTGACATTGCGGGAATCTTGGGATTTCCCAGAAGCTGGAATCGCTGCTGCATGGAAACTTGATGGAGAGGAAATATCAACTCTCAAAATTGCTTCAACCGGGTTAGAATCAATTCCACGGGTTCACGATGAAGAAGTTGCAGCAGTGCTGCCGGGATGGAGTGGAAAAGAAAGTATTGAGATTCTTTCCGAATCTCTTCGAAAATCAATAAAACCCGTAAACAATACCGGATTAAAGCCAAATTATCGCCGTAAAATGGTGAAAGTATTAGCCAGGCGATGTTTGAATCAAATTATGCATGAGTGAGCGACGGTTTCAACAATGAGGAGTGTATCGAAGTGAATGTGCGAGCCAAACTTCTGACCTTGATACTGGTGTTGGCGATGATGCCAATCTCAGCCACAGCACAAGAGGACCTCCCTGATATTCCAGCCGGGTGGGAAATGGGTATCGACACACCACAAGACACTGAACCGATCTTTGAACTTGGGTTGGATGGGGAAGTGAGTGTGAAATTTTGGATTGATAACCAAAACATGGCTGCTATTACTCTTGACATAGAATTTGACATACCTTTTGACGGTTCGGCAAACGGACCTGATTCAGTAGAAGTCAGTGCTCAAACCAATAAATCGTTTGATTTCACAATCAAGCAAATTGATGTCGCAGCATTTGCTGCAAGCCAAAGTGACCGTTTCATTGTAACTGGCACTGTTACCGGATATTCCGGATCGCCACTCACATCTGGCGGTGATTCGAAGGATGGCGAGGGGAATGTGACTATTCCAATGGTTGTGGATTTAACTATCGATTTATCAGAATCTAGTGGACCACTAAATGCCGGCACAACTAGTTCTCTAGAAGTATCAGTAACAAACGCAGGTAATGCTGTTGATTCAGTTCACAAAGTGACTGTCACTGATTCATGTCCCCTCCTTGATGTTGGAGGTGCAGAAGAACTTGAAGGTGTGGCTATCGAAATGGGCCAGAACTTAACTCAAATACTCAATATTACAACATCTGACAGCCACCCAACTAAGAACTGTGTAATTGAAATATCAATTCAATCGAGGGGAGATGTGGATGCTGGAAGGTCACAAACCGCTGACTCTGACGAAAGCACCCTTAGCATTGTTGAAGACAGAGGTGACTCCTCTAATGGGAATGAGCAATCAAACAACGATGGTAATACATCGGGTGAAGGAGATATCATCTCAAAAAATTTGACTCCTTTATGGCCAGGTGCGGTTTTTATCACACTTTTATTGGGTGCTCTTGTTCGAAGAAAAATTGATTGAAAAATTATCATTTTTTCCCGCCCTTTTGCAGTATATTCGCAAATGATACGCAACACCTTACTTTGAAACTACCACAAACACACCACTCTAACAGTAACAACATATATTTGGGGAACTTAATTCCAAGAATTAGCAATCGTAGGCTTTGGCCTGTTCAACCTCAAGGAAGTGACAGAAAAATGGCAAAAGACGATGATGGCCCAAAGCACTTTGGAACCATCATTGGTGCAACCTTTGCAATCCTAATTATTGTGATGATGTTATCAATGACATTAGTCACCACAAACAAAGAAACCTACTACTCAGCATATGTTACAGAGGCATCTGATGAGAAGACCCAGTTGGCACAAGTTACAGACATGAGAGCGAGCCTTGGAGGGGGGAATGGTGAGGGATACAAAATCCGTAACACCCTATCAACCCCAATGCTTGTGAACGACTGGGAAGAACCACACCGTACATTGTTAGTGATAGCTGGTACTGAAAAACCAATTGATGAAACCGAAGCCTCTGCAATTTACCACTTCGTGACTGAACTAGGTGGCAAGGTAATCGTTGCCACTGATGGCAAAAATGCAAATCGACTTGCAGTCAAGTTTGGAGTCACCTATTTTGGTGAAACACTCCTTGATGAGAGTCAAAGTTGGAAAACCTACGACGAAGATGGAGTTGGTGGAAATGATAACCCAACCAATGTTTGGGGTGTTTCTAGCATCAGAAACGATATTGTCGAAGGTGACCAATTCGGAATAAATCCAGTCGGTTGTAGCGACACAATGCTCAATGAGAGAGGCGATGACCTAGACCATTGCCGCATGCCTGTCATGTTCAAGGCGCCAACTGCAATGCGTTGGGAGGCTTTGCCTTCTGATGTGCCAGGAAGCGATGATTACATCAAGCGAGATGTTAATGTCTTAGCAAAGGCAAGTGAAGGTTCATGTATTGACAGAATCGGGTCTAATTCTTGTGATAATGAAGATAACCCAATCAGTAACCTGTCTCTTATCCTTAGGATGGATTACCCTGGTGTGGAAGTTCTCGATGAGCGAAAAATTCCAGGTGGGGATGGTTCTTCCTTCGGTTCTCTAAAAGCCACTGGTTCAATCGTTTTCATCGCTGATGATGAAGTAATTTCAAACAGATTCTGGACTGCTGATAAAGCAGCTGAAACAGATGTCCGCCAAGACTGTGACACCGAGTCAACTTCCTGTTGGCAACGCCACCTTGAAGGAGATAATGGCTGGAAAGGTAATGATGCTTATTTCAAAGCACTAATTTATGACATGATGGAATTTGACAACGAAATGTTGCCATTCAGTATCAAACTAAAGATGGAAGAGTTCCGAATTGTGTTTGATGAAAGCCGCCACGTAACTGGCTCTATTTCCAACCCATTTACAGAAACTATGAGCACCATTGTTTTACTAACATCTGATAATTTCCTAAAGTGGTTAATTGTTCTCAATCTCTTACTATTACTTCTAGTGGCGATTATGGTAGTTCCTGAAAAGGAAAACTGGCGCCATGTGTTTGACCTTACTCGATTCCGAGAAAGACCTGAGAAGATTGACCCGAGCACCTACAAGCAAAGAATGCGCGAAGCACTGATGACAAAAATCAGAGTATTCTATGATTTAACGCGTGACGAGATGGCAATCAAGACCCCAGCAGAAATTCAATCTATGATAGGAGACCCACGATTAGTGGAGTTAGCCTATTCACAAAATGTATCCTATTCCCCTGAGAAACAGCGCGAATTACTTCAGACAATTCGCCGATGGGGTAAAAAGTAAAACACAAATGAGAAGAAAATGGAGAGATGAAAAATGGTACAAGCACCACCCCCCCCGCCCGGAACGAACCCAGCCGCCGGAGGCGCAGCAGCGCCCCCGCCACCTGCAGCAGCAGCACCAGCAGCACCAGCCGCACCAGCGGTTCAAGCAGCAGCTGCTCCAGCGGCGCCTAGACACCAGAGTAACCCTGAAGTGAAAGAACGATTAGCAGCCGTAGGAGCTATTGGACAAGCAATTAGTGCTGAAGTTCAAAAAGTAATTATCGGTAAATCACACGTGATTGACAATGTATTAGTCAACATTCTTTCAAACGGTAACTTACTTTTCGAAGATTATCCTGGTCTAGCTAAGACTTTGATGACAAACACTTTCGCTGACGCACTTGGTTGTGACTTCAAGCGTGTACAATTTACACCTGATTTGCTACCTGCAGATATTACTGGAACAAACATCTATGATGCAAAGAAAGGAGAATTTACTTTCAAGCCTGGTCCAATCTTCTGTAACTTACTACTTTCTGACGAAATTAACCGTGCGCCACCTAAGACTCAAGCGGCTCTGCTTGAGGCTATGCAGGAGAAGCAAGTTACTATCGGTACAGTGACCCACAAGTTGCCAGCACCGTTCCTAACAATGGCGACACAGAACCCTGTGGAGCAAGAAGGAACTTACCCACTACCGGAAGCACAACTTGACCGTTTCATGTTCAAGATGAGCGTTGGATATCCAGATCGTGCTGATGAGGATGAAATCCTAGCCCGACGTATCACTAGAAAGAAGGACGCAGTTGATGTCGAAGTTATCACTGATCCACAGCGTGTGATTGCAATGCAGCAAGCGATTGAAGATGTCTATGTTGACCCAGCAATCCGCATGTACATGGTTGAATGTGTAGCGCGCACCCGCGAGGACCCACGTGTTCTAGTCGGCGCCTCACCAAGAGGTTCTCAAGCACTACTCAAGACTGGAAGAGCCGCTGCAGCAATGCGCGGTCGAGATTTCGTGACTCCTGATGATGTAAAGTCAGTAGCAGTTCTTGCACTAGCACACAGACTAATTCTGAAGCCAGAGCACCAAATCAAGGGTCTTGAAACTGATGAAGTTATTCAGACAATTCTTGGACAGGTTCCTGTCCCAACTGTCTGATTGTTTCATTATACACAGACATGCGCAATGGAGGGAATAGTTGAATGGCATGGAGCCGTAAATCTGCCATGTTTGGCAGTTTAGCGATAGCGCTCTACCTACTCGGCTTGACCTTGCGAAACCATCAACTCGTAACTGTTGCAGTTGTTCTACTCTCGTTTTTGACTTGGGCAGCACTTCGTGCCGCCCACGCAGATGTGTCAGCAAGTGGACGCCGAATGGAAGAGCGCTCTGATGAAGAAGCGGGGGCTTCTCTCAGCCGCTTGGAAGCAATGCGAAAACTCAGTGCTGCACGTGTATTCGAGGATGGAACAGTTGATGTTACTCTCAAGGTACAGAATATGTCACCACTATCCAAAGTATTGGAAGTAAGAGATAGCCTTCCAGAAGTAATGAGAATCAAAGAGGGAGCGAACTACATTCTAATGGAATTAGGTCCACGCCGAGAAACTGTCATTGAATACACAGTTGAGTGCCCACTACGTGGATTCTATACTATTGGACCTGTTTGCATCCGCATTCAGGATTCATTCGGACTTTTCCACAAAGAAAAGGAATTGCATGTTTATGACGACTTCCTTGTATTCCCTAAGACTGAGGACCTAAAGGACGCATTTGTCAAGAGTAAGGTTCCAAAGATTTTCACTGGGGCAGTGAACATCCGTCAGCCAGGACCTGGTTCTGAATTCTACAACCTGCGTGAATACATTGCTGGCGACCCAATGAAATCGATCAACTGGCCTGCTTATGGTAGGACAGGGAAACTGATGGTTAACGAGCGTGAGCGTGACGCAGTGAGTGATATCATCCTAATTCTAGACAGTCGAGCTGTCGCTGAAACCGGCCCAGTTAGCAGAAACTCGTTGGTTTATGGGACTCGTGCTGCAGCCTCCTTGGCATCCTTCTTCTTATCAAGAAGAGATTCTGTTGGACTCGTCTCATACGCTGATGAAATCGTCAGTGTTGACAGAGACACAGGAAAGAAGCAACTCTATGTTATTCTAACAAAATTAGCAGGTGCGATGGCAAGAGGTTCTACACCCTTACAAGTGGTGACTAACCGTATTCTCCCTCACATTAACAAAGGAAGTCCAATCATCATTATGTCATGTTTAGAAGATGATAGTACAATTGTCAATGCTGTGCGCGACCTGCGCGCCCGTGATTTTGACACAACAATTCTCACTCCATCGAGCCTTGAGTTTGAATTTGATGCGAGACGCCTTGATAGAACAGGTTACGAAGTTCTGAAGACCGAGCGTGATATTCTCATAAGCGAATTACGTGGCCTTGGTGCTTTCGTAATGGATTGGGAACCAGACATGTTGCTCTCAACCGCTTTAGCAGGAGCAAGAGGATTCTAGGTGGATTAAATGGCACAAAAAGGAGTAAGTAGTGACACCAGCCATCTGTATGATGGAAAGGTAGTCCGCTCATCTGCACCTAGCAGAAAGGCATTAGCCGCTAAGATGACGGGTTCTTCAGATATCCCAAAGGATGCAATTCCTGAAGTTCATATTCCATCATTTGTTGAAAGTCTATTCGGCGGGCCTTTAGTTCCAAAAATGAAATTCCTTCCTGCCGACAAAATGGTACAAACTTTGCAAATGGCTTCTGGCGCAGTGATGATAATGCTCGGAGTTCTCACTTACATCGTAACTCCTGTATCAGGTACAGCATGGTTTTGGTTTGGCGAAACAATCGGAGTTGAAGTGCTCGGTTTGGCGATCCATTTACTCTTAGTACTCAGCGCAATAGGATGCGGGTTCTGGGGCATTATTTCGAGAGATTCAAGATTCCTACTCATCTCGTATGTCTTGTTTGTAATCGTGTCATTTAGATTTGCAGCAAGTAAAGTAAGTTTTGAATGGTTATCATTTAATGATGAACTCCTACAAAAAATAGCCTTGGTCGCATACGCAGTATTGTTAGTGATGTACATTGAATTGACCAATGGTGTAATTCGGTTTTCAATGCTAGATACCAGCATTCGGACCGGTGAAGTATACGTGATGAACGTCAAGAAAGTATTGACAAAGTATCACATCAGTCTAGTAATCACTCCAATAATTGCAGCAGTAGTTGCAATTACAACTCTATTATTCAAAGATGTAATATCTGGATTTGTTGGATTATTTTCTGAAATCTCTGCCTTACGGCTAGAAGAAAGTGTTGAACTTGAGAGTGTTTACGGTGTTGCACTAGGTACAATGATTGTATTCATGTTAGTTGCAATCGTATTCGTTGCAGATATACCTGGCCGCTACCAAAAAATGCGTGAAGGCGGTACAAGCGAATAATCAATAATTTCTCATGGCATGAGAAGGTCAAAGTTTTTCGCTAACAATACCAAGGCTTCCTGAGTCATCGCATCTGGTACAGTGTAATGCAAAGCATGGTCTCTCTTACCCTCATCTAAATGAGTTAATTCCAAATCAGATTGAACGGCGAATTGTTCAATTTCTGCGGTGATTGAATCATTGTTGCCAATAGATTCTCCCACAAGGCAGAGAATCGAAATCGCATTTCCTAGTTTTGCTGTTGGCAAAGCAGGACTTTCTGAGAGTAGTCGCATAGCATGAGATGATGCTCTCTGCGAGACTAAAAAACGAGCCTCGTTTGGTCTTGCGCGGAGCGACCAAACTCGGATTCGAGCACGATCTAACAAAATAGTTGCATCTGCAACAACTTTAGCAACAGACATTACCCCTGACAACCTCATTGTCAAAGGCACTAGATTTGGTAAGCAACCAACAGCCCGTACTCTTGGATTCCCAGTCGCTACAGAGGGGCCAATACTACTCCCCAAATTGTTCGGATTATGTAAAGGTCTCAAGCGCAATGGTATTCCCTCTTTTCGAAGTGGCTCAACCGCGAATGGGTGTAAAACTGGTTCACTAAATAATGCTAATTCTTGGGCCTCAGTGTAAGACAAATATGGAAGATTACGCGAAGGTATTGCCCATCTAGGCGATAAAGCAAGCACCCCGGATACATCTCTCCAAATTGTGACTTCTGATGCATTTAACACCGCTGCAAGTGAAGTTGCAGTCAAGTCAGAACCACCTCTTGCTAGAAGGGCGGGTTTTCCGTTAAACATGCCATACCATCCTGTCACAACCAATACTGATGCATCGGGTAGGTCAAGGGAACTCTTGGTTGAATTGATATCGATAACTGAGTCTCCTTTCACTTTGTGAATCTCAATTCCAAAATCTTCAGACCATATTGGTTCACTCTCAATCCCACAAGCGCTCACTGCAGCAGAAACTGCAATGCTGCTCATTTGCTCTCCAGCGATTTGTGCTCTAATTCGGGATTCTTCTGTTGAGTTTTCGCAATTATCCAAGAGAGCCTGTGAAAGTTCTGCTAAAGCATCACGAAACTTTGGATAATGAATATCATTTACCAAAGTTGGTGAGATTTCTAAATGCATCATCTCGATTGAACTTACAAAAGCAGGGACTGAGTCCCTATCTTTGCGTTCTAATCTCTCAAGAATACGGTCTGTAACCCCGTGTAAGGCTGAAACTACAACCACTGTTTTTCCCTGAGATGATTCAACTATTCTTTGAACAACGGCTTCAAGGTCATTGGATTGCTTTAGACAAGAACCACCGAATTTGAAAATTTTCACATCACTCAATCGACCATCCTCCCTTTATTGATAAATCCGATAAAACAAGGCGCGCAGATGATTCCACTACCGCAACTGCACGAGGAGCAATTACCGGGTCATGTCTCCCAAGCACAACAAGTTCCTCTTCCTCTCCAGAGGCCAAGTTTAGAGTATTCTGGGCTTGAGCAATACTACTAGGTGGTTTGAAATGAATAATTACGAAAAGATCTCCACCAGTTGCCATACCGCCAAGTGCTCCATCTGCTCGGATTTCTTTTGGTTTTGGCACACCATCGCTTTCGCTCCAAGCATCATTATGTTCACTTCCACGCATTTGACTGGCTTTAGTGCCGCGTCCAAATTCGACTGCTCTCGCAGCAGGAATTGCCATCAAGGCTTTTGCTAAAGCGGGTTCAATTCCATCATACCATGGTTCACCAAATCCTAGCGGGAGTCCTGAAATTCTCAACTCAACTGAACTCCCGATGGAATCTCGTTTCGACCGCATTTTCTCAACTAATAACACCATTTCTCTTGCAGCCACTTGGTCTCGGCAGCGCGTTCGTTCCCATTCTTCACCACTACCGATTGGCAGTGTTTCAATACCAGAAGATACCACATCACCAATAGAACGCACATGTGCTTCCACCTTCCAATTGGAGTTATCTTCAATTGGCCTACAAATGCTAGCAGCAGCAACCAAACCTGCTGTTAATCTAGCACTGTTCCCCCCACCACCTCGAAGGTCTGAATGTCCTTTAGAGCGAACTAATTCAGGTAAGTCTGCATGTCCTGGACGGGGGTGGTCTGGGAGAAAAGAATAATCAGAAGACCGTACATCTTTATTGGCAATCACCAGCAATACTGGCCAACCAGTAGTGAAGCCTTCATTGACACCACTCATAATATGGCATTCATCATCTTCATTTCGCTTTGAGGCTAAATGGCCGCCTGGCCGCCTTTTTGACAAATCATCGACAAGAGATTTTGCATCAATTTTGATTCCTGGCGGGACACCTTCAACGAGTGCACCAACTACCAATCCATGGCTTTCGCCAAATAGGGTTACTGTCAAAGTATCACCCAAACGCATGGACAGGATTACACCTCCTCAACTATTCAACCCAGACATCAGTTACGATTGTTTTGTGTCCACGTTGCTCTGCAAGTTGGACAATTCTCCTCAAGGTTACTTCACTATGGACAGGAATTACTGCAGCAATCGCAGGACCAGAGCCAGAGATACCTGCACCTCTTGCACCCCAGACTAGCAAGTCATTCGCCAATCGACGGCCTTGAGCATCTCCTAACGCATTGGCTGTTGCTCTACCATTTTCAGTAAGAGCGACAAGAAGTGAACCCTGTTCCATTGCTGCAATCGCTTTTTCAAATTGGGGAGCCATTTGAGAAAATCTCTCTGGATTCGCCATTAATTCACGTTCACCACGAGGAATAATTAGGATTTTCCAGTCTTCGGGTTCAACAAATTCACCTTCTAGTAGCACGCCTTCAGCTGCTGGTAAGTTTGGATTGACGATTTTCCAACCCGGTTCAACAGCGGCCCAAGAATCGTCAACACTACCAGTGAAAGAAACACCGGCAGCCAACTGAGCACCAGATGCTAAATCAACGATTTCAGCATTTGACAACTCTGTTTTGGTAGCATCCATCAAGGACCGGATTGCGGCAACTGCAAGAGCTGCTGAACTTTTCAATCCAACACCCATTGGGACAGTACTCCGTGCTTGCCAGAAGAGTTCTTCGGCAGGCTTCTCTAAACCAGCCTCAACCCAAACCCCAACAACTGCTTCTAGAACACCGTTTGGGTCTTCAGCAACTTTGCCGGGCTTATCATCTCTCAAACGTACTTTAGTTGACAAGTTTACACCGATTGAACAACCATAGCCAGCACCAAGAGCGTGTAGGAGGCTAATGCCACCCTGTCCTTCACCCTGACCGATGACACCCATTCACTTTTCCTCCACATCTCCGCTAATTGCTTGGCCAATATGCCGTCCGGCTATTGCACAAACACCGAGAATATTCATCCCCGCCTCAAGGTGCGTGACGGAGACTGTCTTTTCAAGGTTTAACACAAGTCTGACTGTCTCGGCCTGTTGTAAGAAAATTTGACCCCCAATTTGAGAAGTGCATTCAAAACGAACCAAGAGAAGTGGTCTTGGCTCAATTTTCAGACGCCCGACAGCAACCGCTCTTGAACTACTTGGAGAAACTACCAGCACTTCATCACCCGCCAGTAATTCTGAAAGGTATTTCGTTGAACCATTCGCCATGAGAATATACGAGTGTACTGGTCCGGCATTGATTCTGAACGGTCGAGGAGGGACAAACTGAGATGACAAGGTCTCACCATGAACTAAAACAAGAGAAGCAGCACTAGAACCAACAAGCACACCTTCACCAATTTCAAGCATTTGCACTAAATCTACACACACTCGGTCACCTACTCCACCAGTTTCTATCTTAGTTACTTGTAATTGTACAAGTTCAGGAGATTCCTCTACTACAATAGAACTTGATTCTGTGACATCCCCAATGTCAGATAATCGTTGAGCCGCAAGTTCTTGAGCAACCGCCCAAATTGCAACGTCATTAGGAAGAATGAGCGCGTCTACACCTTTCTGTAATGCAAAGGTCGCGCCTTGTAATTGGTCAGAATTTGAAATTTTAGCGGCTATTTTGGTAGAAGTTTGGTCAGCCGCTGCTACCAAATTTTCTAATGGGATCATCTTCCAATCCGGGCAGTCAATTAGCAACCATTCGGCCAAGCCAATGAATTCTAATGCGGCGGCTTGGCCCTCATCATCCTCAATCTGAATGAAAGCACCGATGGTTTTGCCAGCATCATCAGTGACTGCTCCATTGTCAACTCGGTATCGTCTAATTTCGTTGTCATCACTAGCCCACTCAGGAAATGGTTCTTCATCTGAACTCACTATCGCATTTGCAGGATGTTGCTCTACCCTGTTTTCAGAGGAAAGCCATAATTCCATAAAAATACCTCATTTTTTATTGAATTTGCCAAGACTATCTCGGAATGATTCAACCAAATCTTCCAAGTCGTCTGCTTCATCGTTGTCAAATTTGAACCGTCCGTCTGCATCCCACGGAATCCCATGAACAACTTCTACGATTTCAGCAACTCTCGCTGCTGGGTCAGAATCTGAGAATATTTGTCTACCCATACAAACTCCACCAGCCCCTGCAGCCATTGCGGCTCTCACTGTGCGGATAACCGCCTTGAAGTCGTTTTGTTTAGCGCCGCCGGAGATTAACACTGGAATTGGAACTGAGGAGGTAACTTGTTGAAATGACTCGATTGAGCCTGTCCACGGCACTTTCACTACATCACAACCCAGTTCCCAACCAATTCTTGCTGCATGAGCAATAGCCTGGGTTTCGTCTCCTTCTAAGACATCCAAGTTTGGCCCACGTGGGTAAATCATCCCCAAAAGTGGGACTCCCAAAAAGTGACATTCGTCTGCAACTGCGGCTAGAAATTCAAGCATTTCACCTTCGTTTTCATTTCCAAGGTTAACTTGAACACTTACCCCAACGGCGCCTCTCTCAACAGCAGAAACAACAACATTGCTCGGCTCGCCGGCTAATCTTTTGAAATCGGATTTAGCCCCTCCATGTCTTGTCGAAACTGAGAGATGAAGGACCCAACCTCCTCGCCAATTTTCCCTCGTATCATCTTGATGATGGGAAAGTGGACCCCGGTGTGAAATAATTGCATCTGGGCCCCGGCTAGAAGTGATAGCACCTACTAATGAACCAACATCGCTCAAGCCAGATACAGGCCAATCTGAAGCCCCGTGGTCTATGGGAATCCATACCCCTCTTCCTGTTGGAAGTATTTGCTTGAGTCGTTCGCGTTTCAATTCATCAACTGTGATTTCTGACATAACTTGCACCCCTTCCGCCCCTACGGGGCGGCAACTATGCTAAAGTCTGTCCGACAAGATATTAATCCAAAAATTAATTGAAATCGAGTAATCTCACTATCTCTTACTATTATTACGTACTAATTCTCACATATCTAAATCAACGATTAGAGGTGCATGGTCTGAGATAACTAAGCCCCCCTCCCGCATAACTTCGGCCGATTTGAGAAGGTCCTTTGCAGCATTGTTTGCAAGAATGTAATCAATTCTCCACCCTCTATCCAGTTCTCTTGCGCGCCCCCTGTTAGACCACCATGTGTATGGACCCTGAATATCTCCTAAATGGATTCGTAAGAGGTCATTCCAGCCAACCCCAAGTAATCGAGAGAACCATTGCCGCTCGTGTTGTAAGAAACCAGATGTATACCGGTTTCCTGTAGGATTCCAAATGTCATTCTCAGTATGTGCAATATTGAGGTCACCACAAAGGAGAGCGGGCTTGTCTGAGTCAAGAAATTTCTGAGACCAAATCAAAAAATCTTCCAGCCATTGATCTTTGTAATTTTGTCTCTCAATACTTGCCCCACCATTGGGCAAATAGATATTGACGCAGTGGAGTTCGCCATGCTTGGTGTGTAGAACTCGACCTTCTGGGTCTCTTGTTAGGTCAAGATTGCTGTCAATACCACGCCCCATCTCCTCAAGCCCAACTCTTGAACATGTCATTACCCCCGAATATCCTTTCTTTTGTGCTGGATGCCAGATTACTTCGGCGCCAGGTGGTTCTTGCCAATCATCGGGCATCTGTTCAGGCAGAGCCCGCGTTTCTTGGAATAGCCAAATATCCGCATTTATTTTTGAAATGAAATCTCCCAAACCCTTGCGATGGGCAGCGCGAATGCCATTAAGATTCCAAGTCACAACCCTCATTCAACACACCTTGATTTTTGAAAAATTGAACTCTTAAGAAATGAAGAAAAACTCATTTTCCATCCTTATCTTCAGCAATTAATTCTGGGTCGCCTTCAAGGAAATATTGGATAATTTTGGCTTCAGATTTAATGAGGTGTTCCGACACAGTACTTCGACCTAGTCCGATTTTAGTCGCTAGGTCTCCAAGTGAAATATCTCTAGGGGTGTTGTACCATCCCTCAGAATACGCAATCCGTAAAACATCCATCCGTTTATCAGATAATATTTGGTTCCCTCTCAAATCAGTTTGAGATATTGAGGTAGCAGATATCCGGTCTGGTTTTAGCATCATTCTTGCAGCAGTAGTAATCACTTTTATTGACAGCGGACTTCCTCTGAGGATGTAGAACATTCCTTCATCATTAAAACAAGAACCTGGCTTAACCGTCAACTTACCAATTTTTACCGCCAGTAGTGTTAGTGGATGTTTAATATTGAGGACGAACATCCAAGCAGGGTCATTTTCAGATGGTTCTGTCAAAATTTCTTTTATCTCATAATGGTCGTGTTCACCAATATCAAAAGGCGTTTTCCCGGGTTTGCAAACACCTCTTATTATTGCCAAAACAATTGTTGAACTCCGTTCGAGATATCCTAGGAAAACGCATTTTTCAAAAACTTGGTCCACTATGTTGACTTCGCTTTGGAATAATCTTTCGCGCTTCCAAAAAATTGTGATTTCTCGCAACTAATTACCCCCTCCGGTAGTGACGCAAGTTAGCCACCACTATTCAAGAATCCCGCCGACTTGAGAGTTGATGTAGAATAGGTTTTTTTGATTATCCTGACAAAACCATCACAACAGAGATACTGCTAACTATAATTATTGGAAACTAATCGCAATCAGTGATAGTAATGGCACTTGTTGAAATTTCAGAGATGGAGAGGCATTATGTGATGGCTTCAGAGACTGTGAAGGCTCTTGATGGAATAAATCTCAGTATCAATAAAGGAGAGAGAATCATACTACTGGGCCCTTCAGGTTCAGGTAAGACTACGCTCCTAAATTGCGTCGCCGCATTGGACAATCCAACCTCCGGGGAATACAAATTTGAAGGTCAAGAAGTACCACGTGGGCACTCCGAGCAAATGACCTCCTTTAGAAGAGACAACATCGGTTATGTATTCCAATTCTTTAACCTCTTACAAGACCTCACTGTCTTAGAAAATATACTGTTGATTCAAGAATTATCCAGTGGACGTGACAAAAAACGCGCGGTAGAATTACTCTCATTGGTTGGACTTGAAAAAGAAGTTGACCGCTTCCCTGCCGAAATTAGTGGTGGACAACAACAACGTGTTGCAATTGCTAGAAGTTTGGCCAAGAGCCCAAAATTATTGTTAGGAGATGAACTGACAGGAAACCTAGACTCGGCAACCTCGACAAAGGTGATGGAAGTACTTGTCAAAGCATGTGAAGCAGAAGAAATTACCGTTATTATGGTGACACACGACGAGTCATTAGCAAATTATGCAACAAGAGTTATTCGCTTAGATAGCGGGAAAATAATTTCAGATGAAAAGGTAGATAATTGAGGTGAACAGATGTCAATGTTGTTGACCAAACGATTGGCTAGAAGCCTATGGCGAACCAAATTAAGGCTTTCAGCAGTTATACTGATGGTTGCAGTTGGTGTGTTCGCTGGAATTACATTTGGCGCTTATGCAAATGGTGTTGTCAATCTTTATGGAGAAATTTACGATGGTGATGACGGTGTCAACCTTCCTGATGTCTGGGTTGAAAATTCAATTTCAACTTGGAACGATAGTACTTCTGAAAATCTCTGTAACTCCCTTTCTAATGAAATAGTTGAATCTGATTTGACAATACAAAATTGTGAACCCCGTTTGATTTTGAGAGGATTGATGTATCATTCAGAAAATTCAGGCGAAGAGGAACTAATTCCAGGGGTTTGGCATGGAATAGATGAAGGTGAAGTTGACAGCGTTTGGATGCCAACTGAAAGTGAGTTGTCATCTGGTCGGCTAGCCGCTACTGAAACTGAAATTGTTCTTGATAGCCATGCTGCTTTAGGCATGGAAATTGAAATCGGTGAAACTCTCGTACTTGGTGCTGGACATGGCAAAAAACACTACACTGTAGTTGGAATTGGTTTTCATTCACAACATATGTACTTCTCCCAAGAAGGATTGATGTTGCCTGCAGACCCAGGCACCTATGTTACCGGATACATGACCGATACCGGACTTGAGAGATTAGCTAATCTTGAATCTGGTTCCTCAAATCGTTTACTAATCGACATAACCGGAACACCTGATTATGACCTTCAATCAACTGATGAAAATGAAGGTGAGGAGTTAAACGCTCTAATGTCTGAAATTGAAATAATTGTCAATTCAAATAATGATGACCCTTCATCAATTTATGACCGCTCGGGGATAGAATCTGTAGAATTCTTGCGGGCGGATGCTGATGGTGCCGGCAAGACTTTTCCTTATGTAACGGGAATGCTCGCCATTGTTGCTGGAATAACCATTTTCCTTAGTTTGCAGAGATTAATCCAATCTCAAGCCAGAGAAATTGCTGTTCTTCGAACGTTAGGGATACCAAAAAAATCTATCATGCCGGGTTATCTAATCGCCCCATTATTCATCGGTACTATAGGGTCCGTTCTTGGCACTATTCTAGGAATTTATTTTGGCGCTCCTGCCATGCTTGAAATGTATTCAGATCTTATTGGATTGCCAATTAGTATGGGTGTTGGTTTCGACTTAGTTGTTGAAATTGTCACGATTGCATTAGTCATTGTTATGTTATCTGGAATTCGACCTGCTTGGCAAGCATCTAGATTACAACCACTTGAGGTATTTCGTGGATATCACGAGGTTAAACTTTCATCAAGAGGGTTACAAAAAGTTACTTCAAAATTGCCAGCTACCATCGGATTATCGGTGCGTTCAAGTTTGAGAAAACCAGTTAGGTTGGCGTTCACTTTTTTTGCTGTAGGACTTTCAATGTTGATTTTTGGCTCAATGGTTTTCATGATGGGGTCAATGGAAGACATGATGATGGGGGGGGTTGAGGAAAATCAGAACTGGGATGTGTTGACTTATGTTTATCCTGGCGATGAAGGTGCTGTTATTGAATGGGCTGAAAATAACAGTGTTGAATATGAACCAATGCTTACATTCCCTATTGGCTTACAAAATGACACTCGTGAGTTACAGGGTTATGGATTAGAAAAACTATCAACAGTAGATGATGGAGATGCGATGATGGTCATAGAACTCAAAGACGGGTCACTCCCACTGCAAGGGGTTTCTCCGTTACAAATTCTAATTGATGAAGGGACCTCCATCTTCATTGAATGGAATATAGGGGACAAACAAACCGTCATGGTTGGGTCAACACCAATTGATGTTGAAATCGTTGGTATTACTAAAGGTGAAATTAGTCGGACAATGTACTTCCACCGCTCCGATTTGGCTCAATTGGTTGGAATTGAGACTACCTCGATTCTATTACAACTTCCAGAAGGGGGGGACATTGGAGGGCTTGCTGATGTCACCATCGGACTTGTAATCAAGCAAGACATGATTCAATCTTTTGAATCGCTTTTGGAAAAACAACAAGAAATGTATATTGCAGTTGAAGGACTTGGAATCATAATTGCTGTCGCTGTTTTATTCAACACTTTGCTAATGAATCTCTCTGAGAGAGATACTGAATTGGCAACTTTAAGAGTCTTAGGTGCACCTATGAATAAATTAGGAACAATGATGTTTTGGGAGCATTTAGGAATCGGAATTATCGGTGGAGTTCTTGGTGCAATCTTTGCATATTTTGGCACGGTTGCGATGATAAGTTCATTTGTACAATGGTCCTTCTTCATGACAATTGAACCTCAAATTTTACCTGTCTTATATTTAGTTGGAATTGTCACATTCATCTCAATTGCTCTCACTCCTATTGGAATGTGGAGAATAAAGAAGATGGACTTGGTTGAAAAAGTCAAAGACCTTTCTCAATAATTTTCAGGATATTCCTGCATACCTTGATGCTAGTTGAACTCCGATGAAATATGCGATAATTGTCAGCCCACATGCAATCCCTAGCGACGGCCAAAACTCCATCCCACGCCGTAAGAAGGTGGGGAGTGTCACAAATAGAACAAGAGAAGGCAGTACAAGCCACAATATCCCGGTAGTGAAGTCTGCAACTTGGTCAGGGTCTGAAGTGTCACGGTAAAGCCAAATAATTGCTAAAATGGACACTAAAGGAATTGAAACCAACAATGCACCAATCAATTCGTTGCGTTTCCCCAACTCGCTTGCGCCAACGACCAAACCACCTGAAATCAACCATCTTGTTGCCAACTGCCACCATACCATTGTGATGATGAGAGTAGGGCAAGGCCCATGAAATCCACCCCTAAAATAGTGGATTAATCTAATATTTCACCAGAAAAGAATGCCCGTGAACCCTTGAATAATTCTTCTTGCCTTCTTCTCTTATTGGTTCTAATATGCATCACTGCCGCAATAAAAATGACGATGATAATGATAGGAATGAATAATTCGGCATTAAATGCGTGTAAGACTTCAATTATACCTTCAGCAGTATATGCCCAAGTAACCGATGCTGCTGCACCACCAACGAAGCACGCTGTTAACACGCGTAAGAATGGCATCCTAGCCACAAGGCCCATCATTGCACCCACAAGTACTCCCGAAGCCATGAAGGGAATCCAAACAAAGATAATCAAGCCAAAGAAACCCCAACGGTCAATCTTCGCTCGGTTCTCGTGTGCTACATATTCTACTGAGGAAAGAATATCCCCCATGAACTGTGTTTGTAATAGGGTGCCTGCTAATCCTTCTTGGCGCGCTACGTAAGCCTGGCCCTCATTCTCACCCACACCACTCTCCGTCCTCCCAGCACCTGTACGGTCAGCAACAGTAGCGACCTCATTTCGGCAGGATATGATTATGTCTCTATTACCTAAATGTTCATCTAGAGTTCTTACTAAATGCTCTCTCAATTTATCTTGAATATCGATGTATGTTTGACCAAACCTGAAGGTTGCAAATCTCATGTTTGGTTTGTAGATTAGACGCAGAGCAATTAGTTGTTCATCTACACCGACAAAAAGAGGCCCCTTTACGATTTTCTTATTCTTCGTGAAGAAATCATCTACACATCCCACAACTCGCTTTTCAAGGGCAGCAGTGTCGTGAATTCCTCCGAAAAAGTCAGAGTAATCTTGAACCAGAGCCGGGCGGTCTGCATTCAATTCGGGCAGTTCAATACCTTGTAATCCATGAGAGAGAGTTTCAAAGGCTCCACGATTGTCGTCAAGGGGTTGCGATTTCAATTGTAATGGAGTGATAACACCATAGATTTTGAAATCATCAAGTACAGATTTCAACATTTCAGCGTTAATTTGACTGGTCTCAATCACTCTTGATTCTGTTGTACGATATGGCACCAATACGTCAATTGACAGCGAGCGTTGTCTAGCATCAAAATCGTCCCATTCTATTTCTAGATGAAGCTGTTTTTCACATCGTTTTAACGCTCGCTGAACGACTCTGATTATCTCGTCCTCTGATAAAATATCGTCAATATCCTTGTGATAGAAGCGATACATTAGTGGATATTGCACACACAAGAAAAATACACTCATTGAGAGGGAAATGAAAGCCATCCACCAGGCTGGAACTCCTGCTGAACCCCCGGTCAACATCGCTGTTTCACGGCCCCCAGCCCATTCAGCAGTCATCAAGGCCCAACTCCATTGACCTAATTGATTGAACGTCAGACAAACTCTCTGTCCCTTTTCGGTTAATTTTGCCTCTTGTTTCTCTTCATTATCCCAAGGTAAGAAGGTGGGCTCTTTAGTGTGGATCTCGAATGGAATTAGTACTTCATCATCAGTGTAAAGAGGTGCTTCTTTAATTTTGATTAGTTCTGCTTCATCGGTTAAATTAGTCATATCAATTCCAGTCAAATTGTGAAAGAAAACTCTAACCTCATATTCTCCATCAGGATATGGAGAGAAGTCAAAATATCCCTCTGAATTATTTCCTACTAATTTTTCGCCAATTATTCCCATCTCACTTTCAGATAATTCGACTCGTAGTTCCTTGGCATCATCTTCAAAAGGTTGAGCGTTGTTAACACGCATGCGGATTTTATTTGCATCATTATCAATCCAAATATTAATCCAAACCACACCTGAACTATCTAAGCATTCTTCGTCTGCCGGATCTAAGACTGTATTGGAAATCCCTTGGTCAAGCCATACTGAATCATTGATACTGGAGGATAATAAACCCGAAGAAAGAGCAAACATGATACTAAAAAATACTACTCCATAAGTAATTCCGCCGAGAAAAGTTATGCTTTCAGGGCCACGGAAAAACCCTTTTTTCCCACTTCGCCGTGCCTTAATTCGGTCAAGATTTTTGTCTATTTTATCATGTCTTGATACTTCAACATAGTCGTCAACAGATACTTCTCCATCTTGATCTGAGTCAAAATGTGAAACTAATTCATCAGCAGTTATGATTCCATCATTATCAATATCTAGGTCATCAGGGAGAGGATACGCATCTATTGAGGATGGCTCCCGCTCCGACATTATGTGATGACAAACAGCCAAAGGAGATGAGGCTTTTGCTTTGTCTGTTAACACACTGGCTCTAGACACTCTGCCAACAAAGTTGCGGTGTGGGTAAAAAATATAGAAAAATGCAAAAATAATTACAATCTTTCATCCGTTTTTATCAGTAATTTCCCTATCCTTACTATTTCTTGAAAATAATCCCCGGAAGGGCATCACTTAATCCATATCGCTCTCCTCCGGAGAGTGATACACATGACTCGCCACACCGTGACAGGCTCAATTACAATGCTCTTACTGTTGGTATTTACCTCACTTGCACCAATTCTTGGAGCGCCAAATACAGTAGAAATTTTGAGTGAGCATGATTTTGAAAATCAATTGCCAGAAGATAGTGACTTGTGGCCTGCAGGAGCGCGTTCTGGTGCCACCTCATGGCTAAAAGAAATAGCAGATTCTGATGGTGACACTGGACAATGGACTTCTTCGGCAATCGCTGATGATGGAACCATTTGGGTTTCATTTTATTCCGCGGCTGGTCGCGACTTAAAAGTTGCAAAATGGACTGGTTGGTCATGGGAAGTGAATGATGTTTACACCTTCGGTGATATTGGAAAATATTCTGAAATTGCAATTGATTCCAACGACGACCCTAGAATTGCATCTTTTGATATTACCAATGGAGTCCTAAGGATTTCGCGTTTTGATGGCGCTTCTTGGATGACCTACACAGTAGCACCTGGGGAAAACACTGGAGATGGAAATCCCTACTCAGGTGAGGGGAGAATTGGTTTCGCAATAGATGATAGTGATTCTGAATGGTTTTCCTTCTACGTAGACATCGGTTCAGGTGAGTACGTCCTCAAATTCGCAAATTGGGATAGTAGTGATTCATCATGGGCTTACGGAGTTATTGACGATGGATTTGGTGAAGATAGTGCAAATTACGACGATTGGACCGATGCGGGCCAGTTTAGTAGCCTGCAAATCGGTGCTGATGGCAGACCACGAGTGGCCTATACATGCGCAATAGTCAATACAATTAGTGACCCAGTCACCGGGACAATAATTGACGCATGGTATGATAGATCTTTGAGATATGCCGCATTTGATGGGTCTGGTTGGAGCATCACTGATATTCATATTAACGAAACTGGCAGCGATTATTGGCCAGCATGGTGGTTACAATTAGAAATTGATGATAGCGGAAATGAAAATATAGCATACCAAAATATATCTGGCTGGGATAGTGTCCGTTTAGCGGTTAATACAGGAAGTGGATGGAGCCACTCATTGATTGCCAATAGCAGTAATAATCTTGGAGAATACATTAGGGTTGAATCAGATGATACCGGTGATTTGCACATCGTTTACCAAGATTGGACAAACGACGACCTCGTGCTTATGCGCGGTAGCGGAACTACATGGGAAACTGTGAAAATTGACCGAATTGGTTCGGTTGGAGCATATGCTGATATTTCTTTGAACACCAATGGTGAGGAAATTTTCTCATACCATAATTTCGATAATTCAGATTTGATTCTCGCTACCCCTGCAGTTGATGCAGATGGAGATGGATTGGCTGATGCACAAGACCGTTGTATGAATACACCTATCGGAAAAATAATTGATGACTCGGGGTGCCACTACGAGCAGAAGATTTTGACTACCTCAGGTTCTGATTCTCAATATGTAGATGTTATCAAAGGAGCAGATGGGATACTTCGGTTGGCTCACTTCCGCGGCATGTCCGATACATCTGATTCTTGTGATAGAGGAGTGACCAATATGACTGACGATTGTAACCTCGTCTATCGTAAACAAAACACAGACGGAACTTGGGCTGCGGGAGAAATCGTTGACCAAGGTGGTGAAACCGGTAGATATGCCAGCATCCAAATCTCACCAGATGGCACTGAAAGCATCGCTTTCCACGCTAAGACCGAAGTCAATGGTCTTGGATTTGCAACCAAAACCGCAGCGAAAATTGCCACTAAAACCGGAACAAGTTGGTCCGTCAGTACCATTTCCGAAGACAATTCAACCGGCTGGTACACCGAACTCGCTGTAGACAGTCAAGGAAATCGAGTAGTTTCATACACTGACAATACTGGAACATACTCTACCCTAAAACTTGCTAGAGAAACCTCACCTGGAGTTTGGAGTGAGGAAATTGTGCAAGTAAACGGCACTTTTGCCAAGGTAAACTTCGTCAATGATGTCGCTCATGTCAGTTATTACTCAAGCAACCCACATATGATCCGCCTCGCAATTGAAGATGGCTCAGGTGGCTGGAACATTCACAATGTAACCAACAGTGGTATGGTCAACACTTTCCGCCTTGACACAACTGTATCTGATGATGGTAGACTTCTAATCAACTTTTTCCGCGGCACCGACACCTCTTCTGACACCACTTGTGATGCTCCTCAAGAATGTACAGTACAAGTCGCTGAATGGAATGGAACTGCTTTCAAGTACAATATTCTACACCAATCTAACGCAGTGAATATCAGACATCTTTCAGTTGATATTGACATTGCTGGGTATATCCACTCAACATGGTACAACTATGGATATGGACTTCTGCAAATAGCATCACCTACACCCAACGGTTGGGAGACTCTTACTCTCCTTGACAATGAAGACGGTGCATCTTATCCCAAAATTTTGGTTGATGGAAATGGTTGGGAACAGGTTTGGTATCACACCTATAGCGATACACCACAATTACGCGAAGTCAAGAGGTTTGCTTGGGAGGCTGACCACGATTTTGTCGACAATGATGACGACCAATGTGCTGACACTCCTTATGGTGCAAGTGATGTTGATA
>CAZXZO010000013.1:0-53011 GCA_964645485.1 uncultured Candidatus Poseidoniales archaeon | reverse complement strand
TTAGTCTTCTAAGCATATCTTTAGCGAGTCCACCAGCCTCGGTTAACGCTTGCCAAATTTCTGCATCAACCATTCGTTGCATATCAACAGCATCTGGGAGGTTGTCCTCACTCCGCTCGACTGCTCTTGATAGCATCATTTCTGTTACCCTAGTAACCTTGTGGAAATATACCGCTGAATACATCAAACCACGTGCTACTAACATACCTTCAAGGGCGGGCACACCGCCTTCAGTAACAGCAACATCACCACTGTGTTTTTCTAGACACTCCACCAATCTAAGATGGTCAACTACTCCATGCCTGACTCCAGTAAAGTGAGCATCTCGTAGCAGATAGTCAAGTTGATCACAATCCACCGGCCCGTGAATTAGGTGTGCTAAGGTGTTGTCTTGTGATTCAAAATTGTTTCCGCCCTCAGACCAATTAAACAAATTTCTCTCACTCCCAGCAGCATCTGCTCCATGAATCAATCCAGCAACCTCTTCTGGATCAATGTCATACTTTTCAAGAATATCTGGTACTTTTTGTCGATTATCGAAAAGTGAGTTTTCATCATCTCTCAAAATGTCGTAATCACCGGTGATTATTCCTTCCGTGATATGCATATGGTCAGCCCCACCGCGTTCGTGCAAGATGTGCTCGAGTGTGTGAGAGTATGGCCCATGTCCTACATCGTGAAGCATTCCGGCAACTTCTACAACCGATTTTTCGTGTTCATCTAGCCCAACAGAATCAGCCATCAAGCCACCAATGTGAGAAACCCCAAGAGAGTGTTCAAACCTCGTATGATGAGCACCAGGGAATACCAAGTGCGCCAATCCAAGTTGCTTAATATGGCTCAGTTTGTTGAATTCAGGAGTTGCTAAAAGTTCTTCACGCACGCCTTTTATGCGGAACATTCCATGGATTGAATCGTTAATCACTTTGCCTGACATCTGTCCACCTCGCTATATCCCTAATCAGAATCCCTCTTTCAACTTGGGGCATGGCATCTGACAAGGCCTGCTCATTGTTGACCGTATCCTTGTTGCTGGTCGTAGCCTTGTTGGTCATATTGACCAGCATACCATTGCGCTTGGCCTTCAGTAGGATACCAGCCACCTTGCTGCTGTTGTTGTTGTCCCATCTGAGCCCACCATTCTGCTTGTTGTGAAATACGCAATTCTTCCTCAAGTTCAGCCCGCCTCTCGTCAATGTTGTGACGTAACAGCATGCCCTGTGAGCCAGCAATTGTTCCTGCACGAAGAGCCTCATCTAGTTCATCTTCTAAGTCTGCAAGACCTTGGAAACCTTCAGAGGTACGTAATTCACCTTCCATCTTTTCGAATAATTTACGGGAGCGAGTGCTTGCAGTCATGGATATACCAATCATCACTACTGAAAATATTACCAATAACAGCACGGCACCTGTAATCACCTTGCCAACACTGTCCTGTAACAATGCGCTTTGAGATAATTCTGATTCAGCCACATCGTCAGCCCTTCCATCATTGTTATCATCAACTGGAACGCTGTTTGGGTCTAGTGGATTACTGACAGGGTCGGAACGAACTTCATCAGAATTCGAGTAACCGTCACCATCAATATCCCAATCCCAAGAATCAGGAATTCCGTCACCATCCATATCAGGACAACCAAACATGAAAACAGTGGAGTTTCCTACTTTGTTTGGGCAATCATCGGACAAGTTCGTATTTGGCTGGTCTGCAAATCCATCACCATCTGTGTCAGACCATAATGAGCCATTCTGAGGGAATGGGTCTACACTGTCTGAGTAGCCATCTCCGTCCCAGTCTTCACACCCTAGTAAGCCACCTGTGGAGGAGTTACCCCAGCGCGCTGGACAATCATCAGCATTGTTTCCTGTAGGATTATCACCATAACCATCCTCATCACTATCTTCCCATTGAGTCTCATCCTCAGGGAAAGGGTCACCGCCATCAGAATACCCATCACCATCTAAATCAATACAACCGTATCGGTCTTCAAAAGATGTACCATATGTGTCAGGGCAATCATCTACTGGCTCGTCACTTTCTTCGGCTTCATCCACGTATCCATCACCATCTCGGTCCGGACAACCATTAGAAGGCAAACCTGCTACAGTTGGACAATCATCATTATCGTTGGAAAGTCCATCACCATCATTGTCTGGACAACCAAACCTATCAGTGGTGCTGTTGCCAGCCCTGTTAGGACAAGCATCTACTTCTGTACCATTTGAATTGTCACCAAAGCCATCGCCATCAGCATCATCATACTGACTCGGATTTCCAGGAACTTCATCTTCAATATCTGCCCATCCATCACCGTCAGTATCAGGGCAGCCAATTAGATTCTGCCAAGAGTCGCCGACCTCATATTCACAATCATCCCAAGGTGGAGTACTAATATCAATGCCCTCATCTTCAAAGCCATCATTATCCCAATCTAATGGAGATGGGTCGGGTGAAAACGCACCTGCAACCCACATTCCAGGCCAATGTAATTGGCGGGTTGAATTCCATGAGCCATCTGCCCAATTATCACCCATACTGTCACCATCAGAATCATTCCATTGAGTTGGCTGACTTGGGAATCTGTCATTCAACACAGATTGTCCATCACCATCCAAATCCAAACAACCATACTGGTCTCTCCATGAATTGCCCCACATCATTGGGCAACCGTCAGGAGTTGTGCCATTCGGATTATTACCAAATCCATCACCATCGGTATCTTCCCATTGCGTCGGGTCAGTTGGTAAATGGTCAATTGTATCTGGCCAGCCATCTCCATCATTATCAATGCAGCCAAAATATCCGGCGCCTGTAGAATTACCAAAAATGTCTGGACAATCATCGCCTTGGAATCCTGTTAAGTTGTCACCAAAACCGTCGCCATCACGGTCAGCCCACTGGCTGCTATCATTGGGGAACACATCAGTTCCGTCCCCAACACCATCTCCATCAGAGTCAGTGCCATAGACCACAATCCAGCCATCTGCACCACCAACACTACTCATAGTGATGGTGTTAGCATCGTCGTAAGCATTACTGTGGAAATATCCGCCATAAGCAATTGTACCATTACGAACTGCTACAGCACGACCGTAATCAGAACTACTACCACCAAAGTGGTGGATTGTATCCCATGTCCAAGAACCCCCTTGATTCACAAGAGTAGCATAGAAAGCGTCAGGGGAACCAACGCTTGTGATGTATGTATTACCAAACCACGCGGTGGAAGAATGATAATCACCGACAATTGTAAGATTACCTGATGATTCATCTAAATCAATTGCCCAGCAATAGTCTGTACTACTGCCTCCAACATTTTGAGCCCATAATGCGGTTCCTGAATTACTATATTGTGCAATAAAACAATCCCAGTTTGAACTTTGTTGGTAAGCGTAAATCCATGTCCCACTAAATTGCATTCGGTAATTGAATCTGCCAGTCAGAGAAATTTCACCAGAATTATCAATTACAACATCTTCTCCATAAGCTTGGTATGAACTTTCATATCCAGCCCAATTTGCCCAAACACAGGCCCCGCTGGAAGTATATTTTGCGATGAAAACTCGATAATAACTCGATGATTGATAACTAGGAGATAATTGACCACAACTGCCTCCAGTTCCTTCAGGTGTCATCCAATAACTGAATTCTCCAACTACTGCAACTTCGCCATTATCATTGACATCAATCCCCCTTCCTCTCTGATAATAACTACCGTACATTCTGTGAGCCCATTCGACGTTTCCAGCCGAATTGATCTTTGCTACATATGCATCGTCATAGGTGTAACCAGGAATTGTGGTTGAGCCGAAATAGATTGTACCAGATGTATAGAAATAACCTGTGGCGTAGACGTTGCCATTGTTATCAATTGCAACTCCATGGCCGTAATCAGAACTGCTTCCGCCGCCCTTGATAGCCCATTGCCATGTACCATTAGTATCTAATTTAGCAACAAATATATCGTAACTACCTGCGCTTGAAAAGCTGGTACTACCAAATGTTCCTTGATTGTAAAAAGAGCCAGTAATGGAGATATTTCCGCCATCATCAACATCTATGTCATAGCAGTAATCTGAACTGCTTCCACCCATTTTTTCAACCCACAACCAGGTACCTGATGGAGATATCTTACCAACAAAACCATCGGTAGAACCCATTGCAATGAGATTAATGTTGCCAAATCGAGCATTATTGTAAAAGTAACCACAAACATAGGTATTCCCATGTGCATCCATTTCTATTGCTTCTACTGAATCAGTACTTGAACTTCCAGAGATGGATGTACCCCAAAGTAAAGTCTCCTGAGGAGATGTGAAATTTTTTGTCGGTTCATCGTCTAATTCGACATTCGCAACCATCATTGAGAATACTGAAAATATGAATATTGCAACTAAAATTGCTGATTTTAAAAACATCTTTCGCCGAGCAGTTGGTACGTCACGCATGGTCATCCCTCATGCGCACGCGAGGTAGGGAGAATAGAACCTTTCGCCCATAAATCTAGCCGCTCAAACACCTGGGAAAGATGTAAGGTAAGATTCAAGTCTTGTCATTAAGCGATCATCACCTTGATTTTCTATCATCACTTTAATCGATTCTTCTACCAATGCATGTTCGTTCGGTTGAAGACCCATTGCTCTGCGTAAACAGTCAAGCATTGCCATCTCATCATCGCTGATGACATCATCATCAAGAGCGGCAATTAATGCAGATTGGTAGCAAGTTGCGTCACCAATGTGGCGATGTGACCATTCATCTTCTTGTGAACTTGTTATCGGCGATTTTTCGATTTGATTTCGAATCGCATGAGCGAACTTGGCAGTGTCTTCATTCAGACCTAATGAATGAGTCAAAATATCGAGAATTGCCATTTCATCATCTGTGACGATATCATCTTCCATTGCTACCTTCAAGGTCCTCAGATAAATCATCAATCCACGACTCGCGGTGTTCGCCATGGCTGACGGCAATCGCCACCGCTATTTGACGGTGACCTTAACAAATTCAATGATTCCAAAGGTGGCAGAAATCAATGATTCACATGAAATCATATATTGCCACCCCCTGTTCCACTTGTATGGGGAGGGGAGGGAAGTGAGCGGAAACATCCCCCCCGAAGTTATTTCTGCAGCAGGACAACCACTGACTGTAGCCAAAGTTGTTTCATCATTATCAAACAATAATAACCTAACTATCAAACAACTCTCTAAAGATTCTGGCCTCTCAATTAGCCAGGTTTCTAGTGGGTTGAAACAATGCCGCTATCGAGGTTGGGTCTTGTCGACTCAAGGTGCTGTTCAAGGAAAGGGCAGGCCACGCCATTTGTGGGGATTGAAGGTCTCACCTCTTGAATTGATTAGAGAATTAGAAACTGAGGCAAAGACAAAACATATGATTTTGGCTAAAGCCGTTAAGCGATTACGAGATGAATTAGAAAGTTGAACTCATTTAGTGATTTTGAAGATGGAACAACTCTGGTGTAATACACAGAGCCGAATTTTCTCAACTTTTTGCGTTTTTAGCAGTCAAAACGTTGCACTACGTTGAAATACACTCAGCCCCACTCTGTATTACATTGTATTAACTTCGTAAGACAGTATAATATACCCCACCCACAGTGGATAAGTCGGAGCGGAACAGATGGGCAACCCAAGTCAACTGATTTCAGTGCGCCTCACAGAGGAAGAAATCCTCGAAATTGAGCGACGCGTTGGATTTGATGGGATGCGCAATCGCAGCGATGTATTACGCCGTGGACTCCACAAGTTGTTAGACGAGACTTCTTCTGAAAATGTTGGTCGCCGCCAGACTGTCAGAATTAGCGAAGGTGTATCACAACAATTGAAAGTATTAGAACAAATGTTGGCAATTGATGCAAGTTCTGCAATGGCGCTTGGAATCGGGCTACTTCTCGACCAAGAAACTGGAAAAATGCGGTCCAGAGTTCCTGACGCATTAAATGTACTAAAGGAAATTGATCTTCGAGGTTCTCATGAGGACCACACAGAGTAAAAAGGGTGAGAGAGAGTGAGCAATGGGATGCACACAAAGAAGAACCAGGGGGGGTGTAAAAACCCCCCCGCCCCAACTCTTGGCATCTTCAATCTACGTCTTCGCGCCCGCAATTCGGTTGTATCAGTAGCAAATTCACAAAATACCCCCGTTCCCGCATATGCGGGAACACCCCTTCACGACGAACTTTGAGTTCGTCATACCCCGGCCCTTTACAGGGCCACCCCAATTAGACCTTGGCCGATAGGTTCGGAGAGTTCACATTTTTGATGAATAATACCCAACCTTATTGAGCGTCCGAATCGCCGGTCAAACTCATGGTAGTGGAGGAACCTAGAATTCCGGGTTATCTCGCCCATGAAGAATTACGGTCCGGCCAAGCAGACTTGATTGACCAAGCATATGATGTGCTGATTAACAAGGGTAGCCATCTTGCTTGTGCTCCAACTGGAATTGGTAAAACTGCTGCTGCTTTGTCAGCGGCTCTAGACGCCTCCTTTTCATCAAATGAACATCGTACAATTTTCTTTCTAACTGGAAGGCAGGCGCAACACAGAATCGTTGTTGAGACTGTCCGGAGTATCAACAAACGCCGTACTGATAGCCAGAGTATGGTGAAATTAGTAGACCTTGTAGGGCAACAATCAATGTGTATTGACGACATCCGAAAAGAATTTTCTTCACTTTTTTCTCGCCTCTGTGCTGACAAAAGAAAAAACCGGCATTGCCGACCATATCTCCACGAAGTTGAGGGATTACGATTGAAGGTTCTACAACAACCACTTCACGTGAATGAACTAGTTCAAGTTTCAAAAAGTCATACAGAAGATGGACAAAGCAAAGCCACTTGCCCTTGGAAAGTTGCCAGAGAAAGTGCTAGTGGAGCAGACATTATTGTCTGCGATTACAATCACCTCTTTCACGAACGAGTGAGAGAAGCATCACTCGATGCAATGGGGATTAAATTGGATGAAATCATCATCATAGTTGATGAAGCGCACAACCTGCCAGACCGTATCACTAAAGGAATGCAGAGAACATTGAACGACGATTTGGTATTATCAGCGAGACTTGAAATGGAAGAGTACATTGAAACTCTTGAAGATAAAGAAAAGAAAGGAATGTTTGATGTAAGGCCTGAAACTTATGCAAATTTACGAGCCGTGAAGGCCGCAATTGAGAGAATTCGCGCTGATTTAGCCGGCTTTTTCCGAACCCAAACTCAATCTCTTTACAAGCAAAAGGCTGATGAGGCTCGTATAGAAAACCAAGAGTTGCTAAATTTACTATCCTCAGCATTATCATCTGATATTAGCGGAAACACTCTCAGTCTGAATCAGATTGCAGAGACATTAGAATCCGTTGAAGTTGAACTAGACCCTGACCTAGATGATGCAAAAGAAACCGCTAGCGCTAGGCTTTCTGAATTATTCGCCCTCATTCATAGATTGGGAGACAACAGGGCAATGGCCTTCATATTCTCACATGGTAAAGGAGATGCTTCTCGGTTAACTACCCACCTTCTCGACCCTGGAATTGTTAGTGGACCGGTGTTCGAACAAGCAGCAGGAGCGCTATTGATGTCTGGTACACTCTCGCCCCCAGAAATGTACGGTGAATTACTTTCCTTACCAAAAACAAGGCCAATCACCTACAAAGAGTATCCATCACCCTTCCTCTCCGATAAACGACCCGTGGCGATTGCCACTGGTGTGACATCGAAATACAAAAGGCGCGGACCACAAAATTCTGAGAAAATACGCTCCCATATTCGCGCAATTTCAAATTCAACGCCGGGTCATATTGCGGTATTCGCCCCGTCGTATGCAATGTTGGAGGAAATTATTGGCGGCGAAATATGGCATGGGCGCCGGGTTTTGAAAGAAGAATCAGGGTGGTCAAAAGCCCGTATAGACTCTCTATTACGCGATATGGAAATGGCACGGTCGGCTGGAGAAAAAATTCTGCTGGCAGGTGTCTTCTCCGCTAAACTGGGAGAAGGTGTGGATTACCATCGAAATCTGTTAGATGCAGTTGTTTGCATCGGTATTCAAATCCCACCGCCATCAGAAGAATTACAAGCAAGGAAAGATTACTATGAAGAGCGATTCGGCAGTGGGAAATCTTACCGCTGGGCTGTGCAACAACCAGCAGTAAACTCACTTATGCAAGCGATGGGTAGGCCAATTCGAAAGATGGGCGACCGAGCCTTCATTTTACTTCTAGAAGATAGACTTCTGATGCCCCAATTCAAACGATTGCTTCCCACCAATATCAACATCTTGACGGTGGCAAGTGAAGAGTCAACGAATCGTCATGTAAAACGGTTCTTCAAACGTCATCCTGACCCCGCAATTGGAGATGATTAGACACGAAGGATTCAATGAGGTCGGACTCAACGGAGTGGTTAGGTGAGAGAGATGGAGTGGCAGCCGATTACAATCCAAGTTGACAGGGAAAAGGCTAACAAAGTACCTGATAAACGCTTTACTGAGGGGCTAAGTGCTGCTCCTGAATTACTCCACCAAGACTTCCTATCAGACCTAGGACACCTTCAAGAAATTCATGACACACATCAAACCACAATGGAAAATCAATTTGCCCCGGTTGAAGCAAACTTTGACCGCATTGCTGGAGTCTTATCAACCGAATCTATGCTCAATAAATTTGGTGGAGATTTGGTTGACGACCATCTATCATTCCCACTACACGGTTGTGAACTTTCAGGAGTCAAACTTAGTGCTGCTGAAATCGATGAAAAATCAATAGTTAAATTGAATGTTTCTAGCCGTGATGGTGCTGAATTTGAACAGGCTTTCTCCTTACCAAGTGGAAGCCGACTTGCAACTGCAACTTGGGTTGGTGGCGAACTTCATCTGGATCTAAATCGCTTGAGTTAGTCTAGTCACCACTAATCGAAAACCCAGCGATTATCGAAACGGCTTGTTACCGCTTCTTGACATCAGCGAAGTGGCACTTCTGCAAGTTCATCAATTTGTGAAAGTACACGACCAAGTGCGTCCTGGGCTTGGGTTTTGTGAGCCTCACCCATTTCATGTCGGGAGTACCTTGCTTCTTCGAATACACTATCCAGAGCCACGAGAGCTTCCTCGTTGATTGGTAATGCCTTACGAATTGCCATCTCGAATTCACGAACTGTCTCGAAGTCACGTCGTAGGAAGCGATGTCGCATTAGGATTGCACAGAGGCTTTCATAACAGTTGAAAATCGCCTCTCTTGTTTCATCGCCTGCAGCCAACAGTTCGGCTGTGTATGCAAACACATCTGCTAATTCTGCAAGTGCAGATTGCTTACGACGTCGCCAATAAACTACAAAGGCAATTGAACCAAGAATTGCTGCAATTAATCCGCCATATAACCAGTTACTGATTCCTTCTTCGATGGTTTCTGCTGAAAGGACTACTACTTCCATTGTAGTCTCAAGGCGCTCTCTATCATCCTCTGCAACTTTTTCATCTGTTGAATTAATTTGCACGTAAAGTGAGCCATATGTTGTACCATCTCCGTATGGAGCCATTGGTGGAACTGAAACGAACTCAAACCAGAATGAACCATTATCTGCGGTTCGCCCTGTTAATGTCCTACTTAGGCCATATGAATCGTTGTATAGAACGGCTGTTACCAAAATATCACCAGCAGGTAGTTGCGTATCTTTTGCAGTTCCCTTAACCCATGCAATCACTCTGTCACCGTTGTAAGGTACTACCTCTACACCAGTTTCAAAGTCAACTGGAATTACCACGAATATTGTGGTATTGATTTGACCACCATTGTAGTTACGAGAGGAATTTTCCATTGCTCGTAGAGTCAAAGTTATATCACCTGCAGTCATATACTGAGGAGCAGTTAATTGAATGCTGAAACTACCATCTGATAGCCACACAACTTGCTCAGAGATACCGAGGTCACTCTGATTCCAATACAGGACTAGATCAAGCAAGTCCACTGGATTGCCGCTGCCTCCAACTTCAAGGATTCTGCCTTCAATTATTATTGGATGAGAGGATGAAGAACGAACGATGATATTCTCGTTTTCAACTAATTGCCAATCGATATCAGACCAGGTTGTCAGAGTTGTTGTAGAGTTGGTTGCAAGCCATGATGCCTCTCCTGCGTAATGTGCAGATAGTGTGTGGTCACCGCGCGCGGAAACCATGCTAACAGGCACCAATAACTGGAATTCACCGAATGAATCAGTTGTCACAGTGTTTACAAAGACTCCATCAAGCAAAATGTCTACACTTCTTCCTTCGATTCCAGGTAAACCAATTGCATCAGAATCGTATAATCGTCCAGACACGTTCCAGAATGTACCACGAGTTGCGTCCCCATTGTCTTCACTAGTCAACAATAGTTCAGCATGATGAGCAACCCAAATTGTTCCGTTTGCACTTGCTTCTCGATACCAACCCTGGGCTGGAGCATAGATTTCAACTGGGTGTGAGCCAAGTCCAATGTTGTTAGGAATTGTCCACTCAATTGTCCATACACCATTAGAATCAGAGTACACTGTTCCCAAGAGAGTGCCGTTGAACCGAACTTCAAGTGAGTGATTCAAAAGCCAGCCGTCAGGCAGGTTATCTCTTACTGTTCCTTGAATAGTGATATTGTCATTGATAGCAATCTCAGTAGGTAGAACCATATCTACATTAACAGCACTATACACATTCCATGAGGTGTTCGCAACAGAAGGTAAGTAGAAGGTTGAGCCTGTAAACCTCATCTCCATCATTTGTGGACCAAGCGGTGAATCTGCTGGCACAGGATAGTAAACCTGGAAATTGCCCTCACTGTCTGTTGTAACATTTGTTAGCCATGAGTTGTCGAACCAAACTTCTAGGGTTTCGTTTGCCAATCTGTTGTCAACGATATCAAACAGAGTACCATCAATGATGAGTAATCCTTCTCTGTCTACATCGCCTCCGCCACCTAGCAGAACGATGTATGTTGGAACACTGATGTTTACCCACTGTTCTGCTGATGAATTCAGATAGAATTCTGGGTTGGTAGAGTCTCCTTGACCTATTGGGTCAACCCACATAAATCCGCCATTGAAGAAAATTGTCACAAGGTGACTTCCCGCAGCAGTATCGCTTGGCATTGTGTACATCAGGCTGTAAGTACCAGTAGACGCATTAGATTCGATGAATGCCCCCGTATCGTTACCGTCAACTGCTAAGTGCAAAATACTCGCTGCAGGAACTCCTCCAGTTTGCAACAAGTTGCCATGCTCATCAAGTAGGGTTCCATTAACCCAAATCAAATCGCCTGCAACGAAGTTACCCTCCACTGAATCAATTGTGATTACTGTTGGTGCTAAGATGATGACCATTGTAGTATCCTCATCTCCAAGTACCCCTGTAGTTCCAGGCATGCCAAGGTAACTGGCATTGATTGACAAAGGACCAGGTGCGATTGTTGATGGCACATTCAGTAGTGCCCATGCAGTTCCGTTGACGTCAGTAACTACTGTTGTTGAAATATTTAGGGTAGGGAATTCTACTGTAATAGTGGCGTTAGGAATAACCGCTAATGTGTTATCTTGCAGCATCACTTGAACGCTTACATTATCTCCTCGTACAGTTCTGTAATCTGGATCGAGATTTTCTGGCGTCAAAATACTGATTACAGAATAACCACGGCTATCAAATGTATTATTGCCACTAGAACTGAGATAATAATTCACAGTTGGAGTATAACTTGCTGTTAGTAGGTGTGACCCACGTGGGAAGTCTGAATCCAAAGTAACGACTGCAATCCATGTCCCATTTGGTTGAGCTATTGCGTTAGAAACTTGGAAATTATTTGTGAAGCCATCAATACTCAGTTGAACCTGTGGTAGAAGGCCAGCACCGTCCCTTGCAATAATTCCTGAACCATTGTCAGAAACTAAACTTCCAGTGACATCAAAGGAACTTCCTGAGAGTGGGTTTGCGGTGATGTTGTCTACAACAAGTATCGTTATTGAACGCACACTTATCGTGCCTATTTGGTGAGATGTAGGATGCATTTCCCAAATTCCAGTTGCGTTGTAATAGATTGACACAGTTATCTGTCCTAGGGGTTGAGTGTTAGGGACCGAGTAAGTCCACAATGCTGTAGCATTGCTGTCTGTCATAGAATCAGGCATCCAAGTGTCATGGAATTGGGCCGAAACTGTGGTGTTAGTAATTAGCCTGAAATTGTCAGATGCTTCAACTAAGACAGCACCAAAACTAATGTTCTCACCACGAGTAACAACCACAGGAATCAATGGGTTTTGTTGTTCGAAATCTGTAACACCAATAATCAGCATTCCAGAACTTGCTGAACCAGTAAGGTAGAATGGATTACTGCCATCTAGAACTGAAACGACCAAAGTCTTGTTTCCATTTGTGATTCCATCATTATTTGGGTCAGTTTGAACTGATAAATTGAATGAACCATTGGTAGCCGTAGTATGACTTGCAACCAATGTTTCAGACGGGTCACCTAGGAAGAACACCTCAATTCCGACTGGACCGCTGAACGGTCGCGTTACGTTGTTTCCGTCATTGACAGTGCCAACTAATTGGAAACTAGTTCCTGCTGTAACATTCAGCGGTACGGATGAAATCACCACATCAGACGGAACCTGAACTGTGATATTCATGAAGGTTTCATTGCCCCACCATCTAGTAGAACCAGCGGTCAGAGGGTCTGTGGTGTCATTAGCCATCCAGATTCTAACATCGTAATATCCAGGGTCCATTGTAGGTGGTACAACCCAATTCAGAATTGTAACCCCATCGGTACCAGAAACCGCCTGTCCAATTGACGTATTTGTACTACCCCAACCCCAGGTGAAATTGACTGTTTCGCCTGCGACTGCAGAACCATCACCAACATCGGTAACTGTAATATTGAATGGAATTGGATTCCCTGCTTCAACTATCACTGATGTTATGTTACTGGTTAACACTAGTTCTGATTCTAGACCGATTAAAGCGGCTGGTGAAGTATCCATGAAGTAGTAAGAACCACGTGGACCTGCAAACGAGTCGAAATCAAGTACTGCTGTCAGGTTATGAGCTGCAGATGCTAAGTCAGTAGGTAGTGTTACTACAACTGAGTAACTTCCAGTAGTTTGATTTGACCATGCACTGCCTAGAGGTATGAATAATGGTAGTGGAGGTTCTCCATTAGGCCCAGTAGGACCTGTCCCCGGTAGAGCAATTGAAAATTGTACATCTGAGGTATTCCAGAGAATAGGTGTGCCGAGTACATCATCAGTAATTGTTCCTGAAATCACTGTAGTACCACCCAAGTGAGTCCACTCTTGAGCGAGATTAATCGACAAAGTTGCAGTGCCAGTTACGAGTAGAAGTCCACTTGCATTTGCTGGCTTGAACCATTCGCTTCCAGCATTACCACCGACAAATCCATCGTATGATATATTCCACCAATAATCACCTGCTGCAAGGGTTGGGGAAGGTGTAAACTCACTAGTAATCCAGTCTGCAACCGGATCAACTGTCGTATTAACTAGAGCGCCGTTGAATGTCATCAGATAAGTTCCGTTGAATGGAAGTGTAGCAGACCCAGTATGGTCGGTTAGTGAAACCATCACTGATGCCATTTCCCCTCGCCCTACTGAACCAAGATTGAAACTCATTGTAACTTCACTTCTCAAACCATATCCGATGAAATCATCTTGGTCGGAAGCACCAGGTATTCCTTGCCCAAATAGTAATTGAACATCCAAATAACCCGGACCAACTGGAACATCTGTCCCGTTCAGATTCCAAACTATGTTGTAAGAACCATTGGTTACAGGCCAAGTTGTAATATTGGTGTAACTTGTATTAGTTCCATTACTCCTTAACATGAGAGAAATGTATCCATCCATAGGCGCTGGTGATGCACCGCGAGTAACCACGGTCCCATTCACATAGATATCTTCGTTAATCACCAGCAACGAATTATTTGCACCTGGGCCTTCTATGGTTGCCGTCATGTTTGGTGCTGCTGACACATTCATTGTGAAATTCAATGTACCCGGACGGGCGTGATAAATCGGGGTTGGTCCCACATTCAAATTTCCTTCATGCCATCCGGCGAAAGAAATTGATGCTTGACGTAGACCTTGAACTTCAAGGTCTGACAAGGTCACATCAAAAGAAAAGAAGCCGTCTGTCCAAACCGGTGCCTGAAGAGTCACATTAGCACTCAAAACAGAAGACGGATAGGTCAATTCCACGGTGAAATTTCCTGTCAATGAAGGGTCAGTTTGAGGTTGTGCATCCCACAGCATGTTACCCGTTATGGTGGTTGTAGTACCAGCCCCGACAATGGGTGCACCTATTGGATCGGGACCTGTTAATGTAAGATTAACATCATCAGTAATATTCAGAGTAACCGCGTAAACTTGGAATGAGTAAGGAACATAACCTCCCTGTCGAGATTCAACGACAACTTTTGCATAACCTGGGTCAGGCATAATTGCTGGAGTGCCATTTATTGAAAAGTTCCCACTTTGATCTGTAAGAATTGCACGGATACGGGAATCTTCATTCAAAGCAGAAGGGTCCATTGGCGTTGTATCATTTGCTGAAACAAGATACGCATTTACAAGCGCATCAACCGCTCCTGTGCTGTTGTTGGTAAACTGTAGTGAACCATTGATGAAAATAAATCCAGATGAAAGATCCCTTTCGAAAGTTAGGGGATTAACACTCTCATTGATGAATTGGACTTCTTCAGCTGGAGGACAGGGGTCAATTGGAATCCAACCCATATCCAAATTAGTACCAGATTGTTCAAGATGGACTTCCGACCATGTATCCCAGTTTGTACCCATCACCATGTAACCTGTACCGTGCCACACGCCGTTTGTGTAACCAGTAACTGTACGAGCAGGTATACCCGCGATTCTTGCCATTGTGGTGAAAGTTGTAACATATTCAGAACACGAACCTTCTCTAGCATCTTCAAGAATAAATCTTGTGACGTCTTCAATATTTGGTGCCCCGGAACCATCAAAATTCAACTTGAAATCTGGATCGGTGACATTGGTGTCTTGTTCTGAAAGATAATTTTTGAGTGCCTGAACTTTATCCCATGCTGAGACTGCACCTGAGTCAGTTATCACACCATGAGTGATGTTGGAAACAATCGATTCCATCATTGTGAAATCTGTGAAATAGTCAGGTACATCAGTTGCGTATGGAGATGGGAACTCTACACCAGATTGGAGTTCAGTATCTGTGTAAAATACCTCCGGGGCACTCACCATCATACCGCCAACAGCGGTCACTGAGACACGAATATCTCTTGTATGATTTGTTTGATTCAACTCCGCGGTCGAATCAAACCACGACATATATTCTATCGTATGCGCGGGTTGAGGTAAGGTACCACCTGGTTGAATTGGCTGTACATAGTCTAACATCCACATTTCTGTGGAATTCCAAAATGTATTATTTGCAACCTGATAGGTGTTGGTATCACCCGCAGTCAATTGCTGTTCAGTAACTAAAGAAGTATTAATTCCATACGCTCCACCAGTGTAGAAATCATATGTCTTCACTCTCCAGCGATGAATTGAATCAGTATCAACTCCTGCACCTGTGCTGGTCGTGTTGTTGGCGAAGAATGCAATCTCATTTGGATTGATATCATCTGTTGGATCCCATGGATTTTGAGGACTGAGGTGGCAGTCTTGCCAAAATTGTGGTGGACATTCATCATAATCGCTCATGCCTCCACCATCAGTATCGGGGTTTCGCCAGTCGGTTCCAGTTTGATTTTCAATGTTATCAGGGATTCCATCGCCATCAGTATCTGCTGGGTTCATATCATCCGATGGGTCATTTTGTGGATTGGTTCCATCAAGATATTCTTGTGAATCAACCACCCCACCATTATCAGTATCGATATCAAGGTAATCGGTAACATATGCATCGGTTGAACCGTTACCTGCACCCATACCCGGTACAAACATCAAATCACAACCAGTTGTGTTTTCAAAGTAATCGTTGAGTAAATCACCATCAGAATCTAATGTGTTATCACAAGGTTCCATTGGGTCAGTTGAATTTAGAATTTCATCCAAATCATTTTGACCATCACCATCGGAATCATAGGCTGTAGAAATTGAGAACCATCCCCAAATTGAGAGAGTCTCTTCCCAGTCTGCTAAGCCATCACCATCACTATCTTCGTAATCATCATCACAGTGAGCGTGGGTTGTGCCCAAGGAGCCAGCATTTGAACCTTCAAAGTGACACCAACTTCCATTCTTAGAAATTACTTCCACGGTATTTGCTGGAGGAGGAGTTACAACTCCGAATAGAACATTATTCACCACCGCCCCATAAGTGAAACTCGTCAAGACACCACTAGAATCATTGTAATAGCCTGTAGCACCATTTTGTGTGCGCCAGTCAATTGGAGTTGTGTCAAAACCAGAAGCATCCGTAAGATACAGTCGTTGAAGTGAACCGCTGTAACCACCCGGCTGAGTAGCAGTATCAAGAGTTGTACTAAAATCAATCATTGACATGCAAGGGTCAGTCGAATGTGAAAGATTTGATTCATCACCATCACCAACACCTCCAAAGTCAGTATCGTAAACGTTCCACAAAGTACACGAAAGGTTCTCTATCCAATTGTCAATTCCATCATTATCGAAATCTCCGGCATCCTCTCTTCTGGTAGGGTCGGTTTCATTTGAGTCGACTCGCCCATTACCATTTTTATCTTCATCTCCATCATCAAATTGGTCGCCATCGGTATTGTTGTCACGCGGGTCGCTGTGTTGAGGTGGGTCACCATATGTGGAGGTGTTTGCCTCTACACCATCTTCAATGCCATCACCATCGGTATCAGCAGAAGTAGGGTCGGTGAGGATAGTCAAAGCTTCCCATCCATCTTCTAAACCATCATTATCTGTGTCATTATCCCAAGGATCTGTATCGGTATCTTGGTCTACCGAAGCGGTTTGAGCTAAACATCCGAATAGCGGATTACATGGATTAACATTCTCTGTGGCTTGTTGAGTCTGTGGATTTCCTGACATAAAGTAAGGTGTCCCACTATTGGTTGTCGTCCAAGAAGGGTTGACGTATTCCTGTACGTTGACTAAACCGTCACCATCAGGGTCTCCCATCATGCCGTCAATTCCTGTTGGATTTGTCGCATTCAGGCCATTGGCAACTTCCCAGCCGTCTGGAAGACCATCTCCATCGGTATCCCATCCATCTGGGTCCTCATCTGAAAGGCCATCACCATCGTCATCGTCTGAACCACAAACTTGGTCACCGTCATTATCAGGGTCAGCCTGGTCGACTAGACCATCTCGGTCATTGTCGATTCCATCGTTACAAATATCTCCTGGCGGGTCTTCATCACAAAGAATTACTGATGAGCCATTCCCATCGCTACCTGCTGCTCCACAAGCTGGTTGATTGACTTGCATTGCATCCTCTTCATTCCAGTTTCTTACAGGAACAGTACCATTCCACCAAACCCCATTATCGAGAACATTTGGTGTGCTTGATGAATCCCATCCCATTGGAGTAAGGTAAGTATATTCTTGGAGATTTGACATTGAATCTCCATCAGGGTCCCCAGAAGCACCATTACTCCCCAGTGAAGAACCATCATTTGGGTCCAAACCATATTGCCACTCCCAGCCATCTGGTAAACCATCGTTATCGGAATCCCAATCCTGGCATTGAGTCTGTAGCAAGAATTCAGTACCACATGTCAGCCCATCTCCATCTTGATCTGTCGATGCTTCCGCTTCCCATGCCGCGAATTCCAATGCTGCTAATGATGTTAAAATCATTAATGAAGCCAGAAAAATAGCCTTCGATCTCATCTTGTTTTGAAGCCTTAATGCCGCGTGGAATTTTGATTGACCTTGCATAAACATACTTGAACCCATATACTAACCATATCTCTTGCCTCTTAATACAGTTGGAGCACAGTTCATACACCCATTTGGACTAGTTTCTCGTGATGATTAAGTTAGTAGGGAAATCTCTTGATAAAATCTCTGTAATTTTCGATGAAGAAATTGACTCCACAAAATCACATATTAAAGTAAATTTTGAGGTCATGAAAAGAGTGATTTTATCCAACCAATTAAACCACCAGAAGCGGGCTTTTTTGATGGACTCTTTGGTGAGGGTGATTGTCGTAAAATGATGTCTCCGTCGCGAGTTAAATCAGAGATATTAAACTCCAATCTGAAATTAATAAATAAGATTAAATTATCCATATTTTTGAACAAAGTGCTGATTCTAGTACCAAACTTTGCCTTGAACTTGTTTCCAACATCAGCATAATTGACCGGGTATTCTATGTTATTCAGGAATGGAATTGATTGTTCAATTTCTATCGGTAACTGATAGATTGAAATCTTTAATTTATCTAGGTCATTTTCACTAAGACATTGCTTGAATTCTTCAAGGTGCATTCGCTTACCTTTTCCAGGTTTATTTGCAGAACTTTTTCTGGGTTGAATATCTACACTATCGCCAGCCTTAGGTTGAGGTTGTGTTTTACTAGATTGAGACTTTGATTTTGTCGGCTCAGAATTCGTAGAATCTCGAAGATGGACATCAACCGGTTGGCCTTTGACTAATTCCACTCTTACTTCACTGCTCATGACTTGGGTCAATTGGTCATGGAAGGATAGAGTTGTTTGGATATTCATCACCCCCATCAGTGCTTTACGGGATGAAAAATTTTGACTTAATTTATCATTGACAAGTGCAGTAATCTCTGATGCTAACAGGCCACAGTTAACTGAACCATCAGCTAACCTCTCTCTAACCGCTTCTCTGAATGCTTTTCTTGCCTGTCGAACAGTTGGGGCAGTAGAGGTTATCATGGCTTGAGATGACGTCTTTGCTTGCTTCTTTTTCTCTTTCTTAGTAGCAGGTTTACTCTTCTGTTTTGAATCCTGTTTAGGCTTGCCTTTGATTAAATCCTTAACTTGATGAACAGTGGGTTTTGGCAATTCAAAAGAAGGATTTGGAAGGAAAATATCGCCAGCAAAGGTATAAGAAATCACTTTGCTATCTCGCCATTTGTAAAAATCCTCTTCCCCACTAGGGTATTTTGATACATGGTCTTTCATCCTATCATTTGTGACTGCATAAGCGCCTTGTTGCCAAGCAAATTGCAGCCAATAATCATCATCATGGTCTTGTGATGGGACTGAAACAACAGTCCCTTTATCCCTCAACGGTCGTAAAATTGATGCATCATCTACACCCTTTTTACCTGCATTATCGCTAAGATAATGCCGAGGTACGAAAGCGTACACTTCGTAACCTAAATCTGAGTAATATGCTACCGCGGTTGCAATCCCAGTGGCTGATGCGGGCCACCTATTTGCTGAGTGGCTCATCCCCACATTGGGGCCATCAATCACTATCACTACCTTCGGTTCTTCTTCATTTTCTGCCAATTAGCAACCCCTCCGAGGGGTCAAACCTGTTGCCTAGACCTCGCGAAATCCAATGAAAGCCATCTTTTGACAGCCACCATCAATTTCTACGCGTCCGACCCAAGTCGTTAACATCCCCTCGTAGGTGGGCTATTAGAACCCTCTCAATTGATTCAATCATCAATTAGTTCAATTTCATCAAGGTCATCATCATCTTCTTCAACAGCGCTCTCCTCTAATTCGGATTCGCCATCTGTAACTGCTTCTGGTAAGTCGAACTCTTCTTCTTGATTTTCATCTTGATATTCTTCTTCATCCCAATTGTCAACTCTTCGGCGTCTACCGGCTACTGCTGCCACAACTAGGATAATGAATCCAGCAAGCATCATCATCGTTGAATTTCGCATATTACTCAGTTCATTGGTAATCCTGAGCATTGGATCATTGATTTCAACACGGATGTTAATATCTAATTCAGCGTTATATTGGTCGGAAAACCCGGTTTCAAAGGATTGTGGTTTCCCAACTACTTGGATGGTATGGAAATCACCATGACGAGCATCTTTCGAAGCAGTGATTATCACATTAAATGTAATCTCTGAAAATGCATCAACTAGAACCAAAGAAGATTGCGTGTTCGGATTTTCAGCAACAACTGTCCAACCATTTGGTGCATCAGCAGTAAGTACTACTTGCATATCGGTATTACCCTCATTTTTGAGAGTCATTTCGTAAATCTTTTGCACACCTGGAGCCATAGCCTGATTTGTCGTATTTTGAACTATTTTCAGGGCAGGGTCCCCATCACCCACTTCAATACTAATTGGTAAATCAAAGAATCGCTGAGCATCTGAATTCTCTGTGACCTCTTCAATGCGCACGTAAATCGTATGGTTTTCTGCTAATACTTGGTTAGTGAGGTGTATCTCAAGATTAAATTCAACAGTATCTCCAACAGTCATCTGCATAACTGGCATCGGGTCGTTGTCTGTATTGGTGATGAAATAATCCCACAAAGTGTATTTCCCATGTTCACCATCTTCGTTCCTCTCGTACGTAGCGGGGTTGACAACTCTCCAATCTACAACTTGGTTTTCATCTCCAGAAGTTTGAGTTGCTTCCACTCGCATTCTGACATCGATGTATTCATCGCTATCATCATTGAGACAATTCTGATATTCAACATGGCCTAGGCCATTGCTTCCTCCATCGCAATCAAAGACTACTGACGCTTGCAATCCATTAGTTCGATGAGGTGTAAAACTAACGACCGCAGAAAGAGAAGTATTACCAGCACTTGACAATTCAATTTGCATCAAACCATAATCTGGGTCATCGGGTTCTGATGAAGGATTCACGTATAGCGCAATCGTGTAATTAGTATGCCTTGGCATCGCTGGACTATGCCACAAGCCATCATTGGGGTCTTGAGTAATCATTTGTCCAGTCTGATTATCCACGAAATAAAATACAGTTCCTCTTGGCTTCTCTGTGACTTCAAATCGGAATGAATCTACGTCAAATCCTGTGTTGAATATTTCAATGTAAAATGGTGTAGGAGGCCCAAGGTCGTCAACAAATTGTGGCACATTCACATCTAATTCAAATTGGCCTCCTTGTAGTGTAGAATTGTCTATCTGGTCTTCATGGTCACTATCCCAAAGTGATACCATAGGTGGCGCAAAGACATCCAATTTCTCCAAGGTTATTTGCATAGTAGTATAATGGACTTCTGCACCACTTGTGTTGTAAGCACGAACTGAGATATCGAGTCGTGGCGGTGCATTACCTAATTCGGTAGGAGCACCTAGAGTCAATTGTGCTGTCACCTCATTCCCACCATCACTAATGGTGTAACCCTCAGGCCTGTCAAATAACGCAGACCAACTTGAGTCAAGTGAAGTTTGAACATCCAATTGAATATCTAAAGTTGAGCCCGAAGAACCCGTGTGCCTCAAGATGAACTGAATAGGTGTGGTTTGCCCTGGTGCAATGTACTCCGCGCTTCGGTCAGCGGCGTTCCTTACTGAAACCCCGTATTGCATTACAACAACGTCTTCATGCTCGAAAACAAATGGGCTTGAACCCTGAAGGTCGTTTACTGAGAGTGTCAAAGCGTAAACTCCAGCCTGTATACCGGCTGGATAAGTCCAAACATAGGTGCCAACTAAAGCTCCTGCAGACTCAGTTAACTCTGCATTAGAGAAAGTGTGGTCAACTGGATAACTTCCATCAGGGGCGCGCAACTGAACAGATACAGCAGTGACATCTTCTCTCCCTAGAGCATTGAGAACATTCACTTTGAATGCCATTGAACGGTGTTCAGGTAAGTCATTAGGATACCAATCTAAAGTTTCAGGGTCGGTCCACAATGCACCTTCTGAAAAGATCTTTACCTCACTTCCGGATGCAGCGTTTGACCAGAACTCCATAGTCGAGTAATCATCTGAAGAGTCTGGGTCACCCCACATAACTTCAGCATCACATGATGGTCCAAATGGCCCACCACCTTGACCTTCACAAGTAGATTCGGCAGATATTGTAAGAGTTAATGCACCACCCGCTGGAATAGATTTGTATTGATTTCCAATCCACTGTAAACGTACAATCTCTTGGTTCCATCCACAGCCGAACAAATCATCACAAGCACCTTGTTCTTTCTGCTCTGTTGCAATTGTTTCTGAAGTGCCACTATCATCTTCAATTCTAAGTGTAAATGTGTAGGTTGCTGTTTGTTGTTGTGAGCCTGCAGTCGCTTTGAGGAAAATGTTGAGAGGTATTTCCCAGCCATTGCCACCTCCAGATGCCACTCTTCCACCAACTGGCATATCACTTAGCACATTTCTTGTTCTAAACTCGAGTGAACCCGCTAGTGCTGATGCGTTGCTTTGGCCATTGTTTGGAGTCTTGGTGGTTAGGTATCCATCTCCCCCGGCAGTTGAATTTCTCTTACCTAGGAATATGTTGTACAATTTCATCGGGACCTCGCCGCTATGGTAGCGTGGTTCTTCAGGTAATAGTTCTGAACTTGGTGGAGGAGAATAAAGCGGACCTAAAAGTGTAGAAATCATCACTGCAACGAGAATTAGGGATATCATTGACAATCGGCGTGGGGCGGCAGGGGTTGACGATGTTAGTTCCACGGCTACGCCGTGTCAACGGTCCGTTAAAGGGTTCATGGTTGGGAGTACTAAATCTGCATCATTCTAGCAACAGTTTATTTGACTCCAATATTTGTAAAATTAATGCTTCCCCTCGGCGTTCATCAGACGCCACATTGATGGGTAAGAGGTGTGGACGAGGGGGTGCAGGGGTTGCCAAGCCTGGTCAACGGCGCCGGACTTAAGCTCCGGTCTCAAGAGGTTCGTGGGTTCGAATCCCACCTCCTGCATACTAATTCCAACTAGGTGGGATTCGAACTCCGCGTTAAACAATTCTTGAAAGCATTTGGATTTTTTGAGAATTGTTTGGCGCAAGAGTTTCGAAGTGGACTGAGCAAAGTGAAGGAAGTTCGAATCCTCGCCACCTGCATACTAATTCAAACTAGGTGGGATTCGAACTCCTCGTTATACAATTCTTGAAAGCAGTTGGGTTTTTTGAGAATTGTTTGACGCAAGAGTTTCGAGGTGTACTGAGCAAAGGGAAGGAATTTCGAATCCTCACCACTTGCATACTAATTCCAACTTGGTGGGTTTCATAAAATATGAAAAATAGATTGAGAATGGTTTTCTAAAAAAATCAATCTTTAAATTTCATCATTTTACAACCAATTTCTGTTCCATCTTCGTAGATGTCTAATTTGGTGGCAGTAACAGAAGCAGCAACTGCTTCGAATGGTAGAAGCAAAGAATCAAGTAAATCACCAACCAATGATTCTAGTAAATTCGTTCTGCTTCCACTAATTTTTTCGTTGATTTTCCCGCGAATGAAATCATAATCAAGAACTCTGTCTATCTCATCCTCGTCAGGAACATCAGCCCCGGAGATGAAAATGTCAACATCAAAGCGGATTCGTTGAGTCACACCCTGCTCTTGTTGTAGAACTCCTATCTCCATCTCTACAGTGTAATTGCGTAATTGCAAAGTAGTTAGGGAATAGCCAACTTTTTCCAATAATTGCCGCTCAAATTCTCCTGATTCCATTTACTCACCTCTGCCAAATAGTACGTCTGTATCTCGAGGATTTAATCTCTCTCCACCATCCACAAACAAAACTTGCCCTGTTACGGATTGTGCCCCGACAAGGAAAATCACTGCCTCCGCGATATCTTGTGGTTTCGTGCCTCTCCCTAGGGGAGTTTGGTCGTGTATTTTTTCAAATTCTGATACCGGAGCATGGGGGGAAGGAAGGGTAAGCCCAGGTGCGATACCATTGACTCGAATATCAGGTGCCAACCCAATTGCAAGTGGTTCTACCAAACCCGCGAGAGCAGTTTTTGATGCAGTGTATGAGAGGTAATCTGGATTTGGATTTTGCAATTTTTGATCTAGCAAATTTATGATACAACCTTGCCTCTGAAACGATTGTTCTGAGAAGGCTTTTGTTAGCAACATTGGAGCAAGGGTATTTATTGCTATAGAACGATTGAAACGCTCACTATCCAAAGAAGAAATATTGTCGTACTCAAACAGTGAAGCATTGTTAATTAGAATGTCAATGGGACCGAATATTTGAGATGCTTTCAGAAGCAATGAATTTACATCCTCGAGGTCTTCTAAATCTGCCTTAATTGTAGCGGATTTTGAAACATCATTCAACTCTTCACACAATGAAGTAGCAGCCTCTGTAGAATTCAAGTAGTGAATGATAACTGAATGACCGTCTTTAGCCAAAGCACGGCAAATTTCAGCACCGATTCGCTTGGCTCCACCGGTGACTAAAGCGACACCCATTACCACACCCGGGCAGAAGCGGTGGGCCAAAGTGACTTGAGGTTGCCGCGTTGAGTTGTTTGCCTTAGGAAATCAAAGGCTTAACTTGAATCGCCCCCCCGGGACACAATTAGGGGATGCGGGTGACTGGACAACAACTGCCAATAAACGACCTCTCAGAAACTAGTTCTGGTGGTTGTGGAGGTATTGTAAGGTCCTCTGTAAAAGATCGGAGAAAGTCTGAGCGTAAACGCTTGCCAGAGTGGTTTAGAACTACTTTACCTGTTGGAGATGCTCAAATTCAATTTAATGAAACAAAATCCCGAGTGAAGGACAACAACCTGCACACAGTTTGTGAAGAGGCTCGATGCCCAAATGTCCACGACTGCTGGGGAAGAGGTACTGCAACATTCATGATTGCCGGACAAGAATGTACTCGTTCATGCCGTTTTTGTGCTGTTGGAACCATCAAAACACCCCCTTCCCTAGACGAGAATGAGCCTAGAGATTTAGCAGCCGCTGTTAGCAATATGGGAATATCTCATGTAGTGATTACGGTAGTCAATAGAGACGACTTAGAAGATGGTGGGGCGAGCCACTACAAAAAGTGTATCAGCGCAGTAAAAGAGAGTGCACCAAATGTCACTATTGAATTCCTTTGTTCGGACTTAGATGGCAATATGTCAGCCCTTGCTTACTTATTGGACAAAAGCCCACTTTCAGTATTTGCACACAACGTAGAATGTGTGCCTAGATTAGACCAAAATGTTCGTGATTCTCGGGCATCTTTTAACCAATCTTTAGCCATCTTAAAAGAGGCGAAAAAACTACGCCCAGACATACTCACAAAAACCAGTTTAATGGTAGGTGTTGGCGAAACTGATGAGGAAGTTGAGGAAGCCTTGCTCATGTTAAGAGAAGCAGGTGTAGACATGATTACTCTTGGCCAATATCTAAGCCCATCATGGAAACATCTGGCGGTTGACCGCTTTCCTACCCCGCAACAATTTGCAACATGGGATGAATCCGCTCGCAAATTCGGTTTCAAAGCAGTTGCAAGCGGGCCCCTAGTACGCTCTTCATACCGTGCGGGTTTGTTACTCGCAGAAGCAAATGGCGGGCCAGTAGTTGCGACTCTTACAGCCCCGGGAGCGGCTGTATCCAATTTATCCTCCAGCCCATCTAAAGATGGGCAGGCATGAAAATCATCATAGTCGGAGCAGTGTGAGGAATAACTATGACAGAGGGCGAGCAGGGGGGTGGTTTGGATGGATTTACAGTCCCAGATGCTCCAAGTCGACCTGGAGAAGAGTCACATTTTGAACCTTGGACATATACTCCTGAAGATTTGAGTCAACCCGACCCAAATACGTGTACATCCGAAGATACCACCAAACACGCTGAAGGATTGATTAGAGTTCTTGATGATGAAGGAGTTGCCAGCGGAGCATGGAATCCAAATCTAAGCGCCGATGAATTGCGCTTGGGACTTGAGCAAATGTGTCGTCTCCGAATTTTTGACGACCGTATGATGAAGATGCAGCGAACTGGGAAACTTTCCTTTTACATGCGATCTCTTGGCGAAGAAGCAATTGCAATTTCACAAACAATGGCCTTGCAGGACCACGATTGGTTGTTCCCAACATATCGCCAGCCTGGCTGTCAATTTGTTAGAGGAAGAAGCATGGTTAGCATGATAAATCACTGCATTGGAAATGTTGAAGACAATGTTAAAGGTAGGCAAATGCCTGTCCATTATACTTACAAAGATGGATACTATATCTCTGTTTCAAGTCCTGTTGGAACACAATTTTCACAAGCTGTAGGTGTTGCAATGGCAAGTGCCTACAAGGGAGAAGACCAAGCAACAATCACATGGATTGGAGATGGCGCAAGCGCTGAAGGTGATTACCACTACGCCGTCAATTTTGCAAGTGTTTTCAAGCCACCAGTCATCTTGTGTGTTGTCAATAACCAATGGGCAATTTCAACCCACAAAAACTTCGCATCAGGCGGAGAAAACTTTGCAACCCGTGCCCTCCCATACGACATACCATGTCTAAGAGTAGATGGAAATGATTTCTTGGCCTTGTACTCAGTCACCAGGTGGGCTAGGGAACGAGCATCTGCAGGATTGGGTGCAACCCACATTGAAATCCTAACTTACCGTACTGGCGCTCATAGCAGCAGTGACGATGCAAGCCGTTACCGACCAGCAAATGAGCATGAGTTTTGGCCGGGTGGTGACCCAATTGAGCGACTTAAAAATCATCTAATTTTGAATGGAGACTGGAGCGAAGAGCAACACTCTGAACTCGAGCGTGCGCTAGATGAAGAAGTTGTAGCAGCCTACAAAGAAGCCGTAACTCATGGCGACCTAGCAAACGGACCGTGGCCACCCGCCAGCACCATATTCACAGAAGTTTACGAAGAAGTACCCTGGCACATCCAAGAACAACGAGAGGAGTTAGGAAAGTGAGGTGATTGTTATGACGGAAATGAATATGATACAATCATTGAACAGCGCTCTAGACAACCTAATGGAATCAGACCCAAATGTCCTCATTTTCGGTGAAGATGTTGGCTATTTTGGTGGTGTCTTCAGAGTCACTGATGGCTTACAAGAGAAACATGGAGAAAAACGAGTCTTTGACACCCCGCTAGCAGAAGGCGGAATTGCTGCTATCGCATTTGGAATGGGACTCAATGGACTCCGACCTGTAATGGAAATACAATTTGCCGATTACATCTTCCCTGCTTACGACCAAATCGTAAATGAAATGGCAAAACTTAGGCACCGAAGTGGCGGAGAATTTAGCACCCCTGTAACTATTCGAACACCCGCAGGTGGAGGTATCAAAGGTGGCCATCACCATTCACAATCTCCGGAATCTCAATTCACCCATACCCCGGGAATCAAGGTAGTTTACTGTTCAAACCCTTACAATGCAAAGGGACTGCTAATCAGTGCTATTGAGTGTAACGACCCGGTTGTTTTCTTTGAGCCAAAACGCTGCTACCGCGGCCCATTTTATGGCGACCCTCACAACGTGCCAACTTGGAAAGGGCACGAGTATAGTGATGTACCTGAAGAGCATTATTCAATACCACTTGGAGAAGCAAATATGGTTATGGAAGGCGAGAAATGTACTGTTATTGCGTGGGGAGCAATGGTTCACGTTGCCCAACAGGGTATCGAAGATTCAGGAATCTCTTGTGACTTAATTGATTTACAATCCCTTGTCCCATGGGACAGAGATGCGGTAGTGAATTCTGTGAAGAAAACAGGCCGCTGCGTGATTGTACACGAGGCTCCAAAAACGAGTGGTTTTGGTGCTGAAATGTCAGCAAGCGTGCAAGAGCGTTGCTTCTATCACCTTGAAAGCCCAATTGAGAGAGTCACTGGTTGGGATACACCCTTCCCACACAGTACTGAGTGGGATTACTTACCAAGTCCACAAAGAATTGCTGAGGCAATAAAGAGAACACAGGAGGATTAAACATGGGGATTTATGCTTTCAGATTACCAGACATCGGAGAAGGAGTTGTTGAAGGTGAGGTCGTTCAATGGCATATCGAAGTTGGTGCTTCGGTTGAAGAAGACGATTCATTGATGGATGTAATGACTGACAAGGCAACAGTAACCATTCCAAGTCCTGTTACAGGAAAAATTCTGTCAACTGTTGGCAAGCCGGGTGAAATAATCGCTGTAGGTTCGGTCTGTATTGAGTTTGAAGTAGAAGGTGAAGGAAACGTCTCCAAAAGTGACGAGCCTGCGCCCGTACCAGAGGCACCTGCCGAAGAAAAAACTCCCGAACCAGCTCCCGAACCAGTCGCTCAACCAGAGCCAACACCTGAGCCAACACCAGCACCAATTCCAGAGCGAGTACAGCAAAGTCAAACCAGCACTCCCTCAAGTGCTTTGAGTGGTGGAAGCGGTGTTGGAGGAAGGGCCTTGGCGTCACCAGCCGTACGCCAGCGAGCCAAGGATGAAGGTATTGACCTCAGCCAAGTTAGCGGCACTGGCCCGGCTGGCAGAATCAGCCATGCTGATTTAGATGCTCATAATGAAGCAGGCGAATCTGCAGGTGGAATAAAATTCTCAGCGCCGGGGCAACCAGCTGATGGCACAACTGAAATCCCAATTGTTGGTTTGAGGCGTAAGATTGCAGAACAAATGACAAAGTCATATACTCAAATCCCTCACTTTTCATACTTCGAAGAGGTTGATGTTACTGAATTGGAAGCATTACGCCAATGGCTCAATGTAAACCGCACGGCAGAGCAACCTAAACTCACATACTTACCATTCATCATGCAGGCATTGGTTAAACTGTTCAAAGAAGGGCACCATGGGTGTAATGGGCATTACGAAGATGACAGAGAAGTTCTTGTTTTACACAACGCTGTGAACATGGGAATCGCGACAACTACTGACAGGGGTCTTTACGTGCCTGTCGTGAAAAATTGTGAGGCAATGAATATCTGGGAACTCGCAAGTGAACTTGGAAGAGTGGCAAGTGGAGCAAGGGATGGAACAGCCACACTCTCAGACCTAACCGGCTCAACCTTCACAATAACCTCACTTGGAAGAGATGGAGGAATAGGTGCGACACCAATTATCAACACCCCAGAAGTGGGCATCCTAGGCGTTCACAAAGCAATAGATCGCCCAGTAGTATTGGATGGGAAAATCACTATTCGCAGAATGATGAATCTCTCTTCATCATTTGACCATCGAGTTGTCGACGGCGCCAACGGCGCTGCCTTGGTGCAGGGTTTGAAGCATCTTCTTGAGCACCCCACACAGATTCTTTGAGGTGAAATTGGATGGAACAAATTTCTTGCCAAGTATTGGTGGTTGGTGCTGGCCCTGGAGGCTATGTAGCAGCAATTCGGGCCGCTCAATTAGGGCTTGACACAATTATTGTTGAAGGCGACCGAGCAGGTGGGACCTGTTTGATTCGCGGCTGTATTCCATCAAAAGCAATAATCCATGCTGCTGAAAGATTTGAATCACTCAAAAAACATCAAAGTGGCCACATGGGCCTCAAAGTTGATGGTGATGTATCTATTGATATGCCAGCATTAGTTGATTGGAAAGACAAAATTGTTGACAAACTCAACAAAGGAGTTGAGGCACTTCTCAAGGCTAATGGAGCGAGGCTGGTAAAAGGCTGGGCAACATTCCTTGATGGAAAGACCTGTAATGTCACAGATTCTGATGGCAACAAAATCGCTCACATTACCACTGAAAATGTCATTCTAGCAACTGGGTCTAAGCCAATTGAATTACCATTTATGCCCTATGATGGAGAACACATAATTTCTTCCACAGGTGCACTTGATTTGGAACAATTACCAGAAAAAATTGCTGTCATCGGAGGCGGATATATCGGCCTTGAACTTGGATGTGCGCTACGGAAAATCGGCGTTGAGATTACAGTGATTGAAGGTCTTGATACTGTTGTATCTCTATTTGACGCCGAAATTCGTCGACCCTTAGAGAGATGGCTCAAGAAAAATAAGGTGAAGGTTCACACAAATTGTTTGGCAGCGGGTGCTGAAATTAGTGATGACGGAGTCGAATTATCATGGAAAAACAAAGATGGTGATTTAGTTTCAGAAAACTTTGACAAAGTGCTTGTTACCGTTGGCCGTAAAGCCAATACGACTGGATGGGGCTTAGAAGAAATGGGAGTCAAAATGGATGAATCTGGTAGATTTGTAGCAGTTGATTCTCAATGTAAGACCAACATGCGAGGGATTTATGCTATTGGCGACCTGAATGGTGAGCCTTTACTTGCCCACAAAGCAAGTGCACAAGGTGAAATGGTTGCAGAAATAATTGCTGGCAAGAAGCGTTCTTTCGAGCCAGTTGCTATTCCAGCCATTGTTTTCACTGAACCTGAAATTGTTAGTGTTGGGATGAGTCCCGATGAAGCAACTGATGCTGGCGAAGAAATCATTGTAGGCAAGTTCCCATTAGCAGCAAATGGAAGAGCCTTAACTCTTGAAGCAGAAAAGACAGGTGGATTTGTTCGGGTTGTTGCCCGGGAATCTGACCACTTAATCCTAGGCGTTCAAGCAGTAGGTAGCCATGTTGCTGAATTATCTGGTGCATTTGTCTTAGCTCTAGAGATGGGTGCAGTCTTGGAGGATATTGCGGCAACCATTCATGCTCATCCAACAATGACTGAAGCATTCCATGAAGGTGTGCTCAAGACTTTGGGGCACGCAATTCACACGATGTGATGAAATGCGCCAATTCGACGTTATTATTGCCGGAATTGTCGAACATTCAATTGTTGCAGAAGAGATGAAACGACTACAGAAGTTACGCATCAATAATGAGATTATAGACACATTAATTCTAGTCGAACACCCTGAAGTTGTCACTATCGGACCAAAAGCGAGAAAAGATGGAATTGTCGTCCCCGAACGTTTCGCTACATCCCCTATAGACCGTGGTGGGGGAATCACATGGCATGGCCCTGGTCAATTAGTAGCATACCCAATTTTCCTCTGGGATTTAGATGGTGAAAAGAACGTTGCTGCGGTAATCAACTTGCTAGAAGAGTGGATTATCGATGCATTGCAGCCATTAGGAATTATTGGCTCAAGAGATGAACGTATGCAAGGTGTATGGAAGACTGGCCACAAATTTTCGAGCGTGGGGTTAAATTTCCTAAAATGGGTCAGCCGACATGGTTTAACTATCAACTACAATACTCCAGCGGGGAGAGTCGAAGGGTTAGCCGGTTGTGGTCTTGAATCTGGCACAACAACATCTCTCAGCGCCTTAGGTGAGGGAAAACTTACTCGTGAAATCTTAGAGGCGATGTTAATTTCCAGTGCACAGGCTAGCCTAGGTAGAACTGTAGGAAAAATCAGTTGCAAGGTCTCTAACCCCCCGTGGCCAAATTAGTATGCGAAGGTTTGAGAACGTCGCCCCTCAACGAAAGGGCATGATGCGCTCAAGTAACCCCTATCTGAATGACAATACATTTGGATTTGGCACTGGTGAAAAAAGAATGACACTTGAGGGAGTTGCCAATAAAACAATGCTATTGCTAGGAATATGCGTTGTAACTGCAACATTTTCTTGGATGTCAATGGTCAATAATCCCGGTTTAGGGAGCATGTTGTTCTTTTTGGGCGTAATCGGTTCTCTTGGTGCAGCAATTTCGATGTGGTTCATTGATAAACGTCATGCAGTATATATCGGACCAATTTATGCTGCTTTTGAAGGAATGGTACTCGGACCAATGTCAGGTATCTTTGAGACAATGTATAGTGGAATAATTATCCAAGCCATCTCTCTAACATTTGGATTATTCTTGATTATGCTAGTTATCTATCGTGCTGGCCTAATCTCCCCTACTGAAAACTTCAGAATTGGTGTCGCCTCAGCAATGGGTGCTATTTTCCTTATTTACATGGTATCATTCGTTCTAGCACTTGCTACCCCTTACCAAATCCCATACATACACGGAAATGGCCTAATTGGAATCGGATTCTCATTGCTTGTTATTGGAATTGCAGCACTGACCTTCGTAATGGATTTCGATTTCATTGAGAAGGGTGTGGAGCAAGGTGCGCCCAAGCACCTTGAATGGTATGCAGCGTTTGGATTGATGATAACTCTGGTTTGGCTTTACATAGAATTATTGAGACTTCTTTCAAAAATTCGGTCACGATAAACGCATAACTGCAATTCCTCGATTTCAGTTTGTGGAATTTGAGTGCAAGGTTTCATGTTGTCAAACTAATTCCACAATCTGATGGAAGACCACCCACTTTCACCAAACCTCGGTAAATTTGTGGGTGGCGGTGATTTTCCACCGGTGGACTACTTGGAATGGTATGTGCCACGATTACAAGCAGGCGTAACCCATGACTTGACTCAATCAGGTTTCCATTACTCATGGGATTGGGAGGAATTAGCGGGCGGAATTGTGCTAGCAGATCTAACTAATCCGTACACTGGGAAGCCACTTGACCCTCGACAATGGGTGGCCGACCGCGAGGGAGCCAAACCAACCCAAGTGGCTGGAGGTCATGGGGTTAGCCAATCACTCGTGTTTGCACTTTTGTCAGTAATGAACCCTGATAAACCAAGGAAAGTTGCCGTTGAAATGCCATCCTACGCACCTGTATCTCAATTTCCACGTGCACTTGGTTTTGAAGTGGTGCCATTTTGGCGAGGCCCGAAAAACCCTGAGGATTGCGGCTCCTGGAGAATTGACCGAGAGTCTTTACAATCAATTATTGATGGGGTCTGTGCCGTGATTACAACCCCTGTTCAAAATCCTACAGGATGGATGATGGACGAAAATGACCAGCAGTGGTTATCTGACATATGTAGAGACTACGAAGTAGGATTGATTTCGGATGAGGTTTACCTCGATACTACAATTGGCACACCATATCATCGACCTATGTTCAAATATGGACCTCACTGCGTGTCTGTAAACTCTCTAACCAAATGTTACGGTCTTGGTGGGTTAAGAATTGGTTGGATTATTGGTTCTGAAAAAACCGCAACAAATGCACTCCGAGTGATGAATAACATGCAGGGAATGCTTTCTACACCATCTCTCCGCTTAGCAGAAATAGCGTGGCCTTATCTTGATGAACCCCTAGAATTGATCAAAAAGAGGAGGGAAGATAACTTACCGATACTCATTGACGTATTATCAGCAAATGGCATTGAATGGAATCCTCCACCAACGGGAATCTTTGGATGTTTTCCACTACCTCCGAATATAGATTGTCAGCGATTCGTGGAAGATATCTGCTCAAAGCATGGAGTCTTAGCAACCCCTGCATTGATGTTTTCATCTAGTCTTTCAAACATGGTGAGAGTTGCTTGGGGAGGAGAGCCTGAGGCATTTGCAGCAGCCATGGATGCTTTCAATTCATGTTTACAAGAGTTGAAATGAGATAGCGGTTAGCGAGAAACAATGCCATCAGCAGTATTGGCTATCAGCGGAGCAAGTGGGGCGCGATACGGGGCTCGTTTACTCGAGATCTTGACTCAATCTGGATGGGACATTAATCTCATCATAAGTCGAGAAGGAGCAATCAATCTCGACCTTGAATGTGGCCAGACTCCTCAACAACTTGCAACAAGGTATGGAGCGCTACTCGAAAACAACGACAATTTAGCTGCAAAATCAGCCTCTGGCTCAGCCAAATTTGACGCATACATCATCTGCCCCGCATCTGGAACGACGATTTCAAAATTAGCAGCAGGCATTAGTGACAACCTCATCACACGTTCAGGCATGGTTGCCCTCAAAGAACGAAGGAAACTAATTGTCGTGCCACGTGAAACACCATACGCAACCGTACAACTTGAAAACATGGCAAAATTATCCGGGTATGGGGTAGTCATTCTTCCAGCAAATCCAGGATATTACAACAATCCACAATCAATTGATGACTTGGTTGATTTCGTAATAGCACGTATCCTTGACCAGTTAGATGTTGAACATCAATTATCACAAAGATGGACTGGCGGAGAGGTCACGTTATCCGAGTGAGCAAATACTAACTCAAAAGAATGGGTATTGAATAGTAAAAAATAAAACACACCTTTTTGGGTTGGGTTGATGAAGGACAAGGTGGCACGCAGGGCTGAGTGACATGGGATACGCAGACATGACTTCGGCAGAATTGACTGCGGAATTGAAGCGTCTAAATCTCCCGAGTAGCGGTAACAAGAGTGAGAAACTCACTCGCTTGGAAAACCATGACAATTCAAAATCTCCTTCTGTAGAACAAGAAGTTCCTGATGCGTTATTAGTTCAAGGAATCTCTGATGGGTCTACACTCGCCAGCCGAATGAAAGCGAGCAGGGAGGTATTTGGAACTCAAATCCCAATGTTTGGAATATTAGTAGTGACATTGTTACTGCTAAGTATTGCAGGAGGTGGAATCCTCGGCTTACCAGCACTAATGTCTTGGTTAGAGGATGAACCAGAATATACACTAATTGATTTTGACCCAGCACAAGCCCGCGAAAGAGCCAGCCACCTAGTTAGCCTTGGTCACCCACAATGGGATGGCAGAATGTCAGGAAGTCAAGAAGAATTAGCAACTGCTGAATCGAACAAACAAAATTTCACCGAATATGGTATGTCAGCAACGATTGAGGAATTTGATGTGCCGATGTTTGAAATCCAATCGCCACCCAGTATATTCTATTGCATTCCGGGGACTTATCCATTTGGACAAACAATATTCCCATGTGGCATAGAAGATATCAATGCCCAACATAAAGAATATCAACACCGAATGGACTATGTTATCCAAGGATATAGTGGGACAGGGAACTACCAATTTGGAGATGACCTAAATATTGTCAATTTATCAAATGGTAGTGATGACACACTCTGGTCTCAAGCCACCGGAGAAGTTGGAATGGTATGGGGTTCAGCAGGAGTTGGAAGTAACACAGATATCTATGCAAAAGCAATCAAGAACGATTTGGCAGCACTTTTCCTTGTAAATGTGGTAAATAACTGTGGTAAAATTGTCGCTGACGATTGTGTTCCAATTTTCAAAACTGTTGATATCGAAGGGTTGATGGACCAAACTGGAGGAAACTTACCAGAAACAATTCCATTTGTTCAATTATCAAAAAAGATGGGTGAGGAACTCAGTGAATTATTCGAACAAAAGGACACGAATGATGTGAAAATAGGCATTGAAGTTGATGTCGACAACCAAGGGACAAGGTCAGTTAGAGTCCCTTGCGGAATCATTCAAGGAGATGATGACAAACTGATCATTTTCGGTGCCCACCACGACACAGTATACAACGGACCGGGTGCTGTTGATGATACATCAGGGACCGCTTCAGTTCTAGAGATTGCAAGGCAATTTGGGATAATGTATGCTGATTTAGGGACGCCAAAACACACTATTAAATTCTGCACATGGGGTGGTGAAGAAGAAGGCTTACACGGTTCTAAAGCATGGGTTGAGAAATACCAAAAAACCTTGGCTGACGACCTTATTGTCTACATTAATCTAGATATGAATCATGTTGACATTGACCCTGAAAGAGGCAATAGCCTCACCCTATTCGGCAATTATCAAAGCGATGTTGACCAAGTCAAGAGCATAGTCTCATTGCTAGAATCAGAGCGTCCTGAATTAACTTCAAAATACACAATCAACATCCGAACCATGGATGGTGAGAAAAACACTCCCAATGGGATGCCATATAATTCAGACCACGGGCCTTTCGTATATGACACAGTTCAAGATGACAGTGACAAGCCAGGCCATGCCCTAGTGTGCTACGGCTCAGGCTCTCATGAATATCACACATTTGCTGATGATATGACTCGATTCAATGAAGAAAGTTTGGCGATAAGTTCCATCGTCTACGGCACCTATGCTAGATATCTTGCATGGGGAGAAGTATGAGAATGAGGTGTGATTAGATGGCAATAAAGAGAGCACATGCAAGTCACATTTTAATTGCTAGTAAATCACAAGCAATTCAAATTGTAGAGAAAATCACTTCATCTAGAAAGCCACAAAAAGAATTCCAAAAAATGGCGCGCAAACATTCATCCTGCCCATCTGGTTCTAAGGGCGGCGACTTAGGTTGGTTTCACTACAAACAAATGGTCCCGGATTTCTCAAAGAAAGTCTGGGAGCAAGAATTGAAAACGATAGATGGCTTCATCAAAACTGGCTTTGGATACCACATTATTTGGGTTCATGAGCGAGATGAATAAATCTCCATCCCAACTAAGAAATTGCACTATTAAATCTATCAAATGAGGGAATTCAATGACTGCTGAAACCCTGACTGATGATACTTGGCCACTATTCATCGCTCAACGAGATTCAGTTCTCGTACTCACGCGAGACAGTTGTGAAAACTGTGACCCTTTTGTTGAAACATTGGCAAAAAATGATTTCCCCGTGGCTAAGATTGTACTCGATAGCCCAGGCAATGTTGGATTCAAAACTTCGTTTCCTCAAATTTCTACTGAAGCAAGTGTGTTACCCTTCTCCATCCTTTTTTCGCGGGGCGAATGGCTTGACTCAGTAATGGGTGCTCGAGTTGGTGCAGTTCTTGAATGGTTCAAGTGATTAACACAAATTTTGACGCCACCTTCATGGGGTAGTGCCACAACCGATGTTTGATGAGTGGCCTGAAACAGGTGTTCATGCCGACCGTAGTCAATGTCGATGAGGTCCCGACTCCACTTGGAGTTACTTCCAAAGAAAGTGATGCTTGGGATGTACTACGAGCCTTCTTTGCTAGGGCTGAAAATACCGAATTTACCGAGGCTTATGTTGAGGTTTGGGAAATTGACTATGTTGGTGAAGACCCAAATACAGAGTTAGGACGGATGAGACGACGCCCTTGCCCTATTTGTGAGCGTTCATCCTTTTGGGAAGAATTGGGTGAACCAAATTTCAAGGGAGAACGTCATGGAAAAAATGGCCGTTGCCACCGACCAGAATGTTCTGCTTGGATTGATGAAAATAGTGTTGAGAAGGACAGATGGGATTGTGGCTGGCCCGCTGCACAGTGGACCAAGCGAGTAGAGAGTTACAATCTTGGAATTCGTGGTTTGGTTGAAATGCGAGGTGCAGTGACTGCATCTGGACGAAAACGCCATTCAACAATGAGCAGCAAATTAATGGAAGACCTTTGAATCACATCGATTCAATTGGAATAATCCCCAATCCATTGCATCCTGCTGCAAGCAGAATTCTCGCTGCTTCTGAGAGTGCTAAATTTTGGCAATTTACCTCGCCCTCCACCAAAACGTGATTGTCGCGGTAAAAGCGATTGTATTCTGTTGCTAGAGAAAGCAGATAAGAACAGAATAGATTTGGACGTTGATTTGTGATAGAAGCATCTAGTACCTCACTGAATGTTGCAATCCTCTTCACCAATGTCGCGGCAGAATCTGAGAGGTCCTCCCAGTTGCCACTTGCCACTTCCTTGGCTACTAGCGATTCCACATCATGACCTTGAGTGGTTAGTTTGCGGCTTATTGAACAAGCTCTCGCATGACTATACATGATGAATGGGGCGGAATCAGAATCAAAACTGAGAGCATCTTCCCAACGGAAATTGATTCCTTTTTCTGGAGACACTCGAATTATATTGAACCGGACTGCAGAGAGACCAACAGCCTCGCCGATTGTGACTAACTCTTCGGAATCTAAGTCATCTCTCATTTCTTTAACAATCGCTGTTGCTCTAGAACAGGCTTCGTCTAACAGATTATCCATATAGACAACATTGCCCCTTCTGGTGCTCATTTTCCCGTCTGGTAACTTGGTAAATGCGTAGAATACAACTTCTGGATTACGGATTTCCAACTCATCTAATGCAATTCCAACTTGCCTAGATTGCAAACGGTGATCTTCACCTAAGATATTCACAAGGCGCTTTGCTTCGGTCCACTTCCACTGGTGATAAGCGATATCTCTAGTCGCATAAAGTGAGGAACCATCACCCCTTTGATAGAAGAATTTTGTTGATTTACCCTGAACCCCCCGGTCTTCAAGTTCTAAATAATGGGCACCATTTTCTGCCCTACCGTGTAACTCACTCTGGCTAAGTCTATCCATGATGACATCCACTGAACCATCAACAATGAACTTCGATTCTTTAGTGAATGAATCAAAGGTTATGCCGAGTCGCTCAAGTGTTTCTAGCATCCCATCAAGTACGGGCTGATAAGCAGATTCGAAGATAGCAAGAACTTCTGCATCTGCTTCTTCTGATGCTTGAACCAACTTTGTGACACCTAATTCTACTTCTGGGTCAACCGCTTTCAGTAGGTTTGCCGCTTGATAAAAACGGACTCTCTGATGGTCTTCTTTGTGAGGGTGACTTGGCATTTCATTCATATCTTCTGCTGCTAGAATTTCAGTTACCCTATCTTCATCTAAATTAGCCAATGACCAAGCCAAAATTCCAACTTGTTTACCCATGTCATCAACATAGTATTCCGCCCTAACATCATCACCGGCAAGTCGATGCATTCTGACAAATGTGTCTCCGAGGATTGCATTTCTTGAACGGCCAACATGGAATGGACCATTTGGATTGGCCGATGTATGCTCAATCAAGAGTGATGAGGATGGCCGGTGATGGCCAACGGAATCAGGATTATTGAAAATCCCGCCAATTGTCTGACCTGCTAACCAAGTAGCATCAACATAAAAGTTGCAAAATCCACCATCGCTGCCAACTTCACTACAGCCGTCAATTGCTGTCAAAACAGTAGAAACTCTTTGTGCTAAATCTGCAGCAATATCTTGTGGAGGCTTTTTCATCGATTTTGCTAGGGCAAAACAAGGTAATGCAAGGTCACCTTGGTTTGCATGACGAGGCGTTGTGAGATTGGCGAGGGTGCCGTCTGGGTTTTCATCACCCATCTCAGTTAGAGCATCCCATACGGTGCCGCGAATTACATCGCTTAATTGACGCATTTCATCAACTCCATGACCAGCGTAAAATTGCTGCCATTCCCCCAAACGCTGTCAATAAGGTCATTCCTTCCTCTGAATCAGTAGATATCAAACTCACAGATGCTGCTGATTGGCCAGCAAGTTGTGTGAACTCATCAAGCAATTCAATTTCTTTATCTGAATCTTCTCTTACTTGGTCTGCATCTGCTTTGCAAGCAGGACAGGGTGGAATATCAGGGATTTTATCTACTGTAAATGACCATTCATGCTTGCATTGACGGCAATTGAAGAAAACCGTTTTCTTTCTCAACGCTTCTGAAAGCAATAGCATGTCAACCGCTCCCTGGTCGAGAGCAGAGCGTATCATCATCTCACCATATGTTGCTTTAGGATGTGACTGCATAATCTCTCTGAGGAACTTGTCAACTAATGTTCTCTCTTCTTCCAAGGCGATTTGGTCCATCAAATCTCCAGCATTCTGAACTAACTCTCGCAAGCCACTTTCATTAGAATAACCAACATCAAACAATGGCTTCTTGACAATTTTTTGAATTTCGTGATGTAAATATCCGTTGTTTATCACGAAATCCTTGGTAGCCCCAGGCCCACCCACAATCACACCCTTGAGGTCGGGTAACATAGGTAACCAGTACTCGCAAGCCCGTTCTGTGACTTTCTTGAAGAACTTATCAGCAGCCTCTTCGATTAACCTCTCGAATCTCTGTTGTGATTGCCCACCTTGTCGATGTTTACTTGGCACAAGACTAGTGATGTGTTTCTTGACATGGACGGTACTCCCTGTTGCCACACCATATGCGCCCTCACCTCGGTCTATCACTAACAAACCATACGCGGTACGATTGATGAGCATCTCTTCAAGTTGAGATGTTTCAAAAGTACTGTCACAACGATATCTGAAAGACGTGAAAGGTTCTGGAGGGTCCTCAATTACTATTGTTGTCATGCGAGACTTGTTGTTTCCAACAATCACATGGCCAGTGAATACTGCAATTCCTTTTTCACCAGCATCACGGCGATTTGCTAAAGCCGCTGATGCTGATTCAATTGCATCAATCACGTGCTTTCTTGTCAAATTTGATTTGATGTTTCTTGCTTGACCTGATTCATTCGCTAATTGGTGGCGGACATCAGCAACTTGGCGGTCAGGTGGAATGATAACTGTGACAAGTTCAGTACCCATCCCTTTCAGACTCATCAAATCCTCAAGAACACGCTTCAGCCGAAGTTTGGCTGCTTGTTTGTCGGAATCGTCTGCCATCAGAACCACCTTGTGGTTCTAGGCGATTGCCAGCGGGTTATCAATCCTTCATGCTGACCGCTACTCCTTTTTCCATCTTCAATGGGTTTTTTTTTGAAAAAACAGCGGTCGGGCTTATCAATCGGAGTCGCTGCGGCTAACGTGATGAGTGAAGTCGTCATTGTCGCTCTTGGTGGCAGTTTGATGTATGACGGTGGCGACATTGACCAACAATGGGTGCAGGATGCTAGCAAAATTATTCACATGACTGCTGCGGCTGGAACTAAAATTGGTATCGTAGTTGGGGGTGGCCATTTAGCACGTGAAAATATTGGTACTGCTCGAAAGTCAGGAGTAACTGACACATTCGACCTAGACCTCATTGGGATTGCTGCTACCCGCCATAATGCCACCGTATTCTCTTCGGCACTCAAAACCCTCGGAGTTGATGTTGCACAAAACGTACCAGAGACTACTAGTGAGGCAGCAAAATCTATGCAAAATCACTCTGTAATCGTGATGGGAGGAACAATTCCAGGCCACACTACAGATGCTGTATCAATCAATCTTGCAGTTGATAGCGGGGCGAAAAGGTGTACCATAGCCACAAATGTTGACTTTGTATACGACAAAGCCCCACAACTAAATCCTGATGCAATCCCCTTTGAAGAGATGTCATTGGCTGATTTACAAGCCATCGTAGGCCCACCTGAGCACCGAGGGGCGGGGCCCAATGTAGTGATCGACCCAATAGGAGTCCAAATTGCTATAGACAATAACATAGAACTAGCATTACTAAATGGGCGTAAGTTAGAGAGACTAGCGAAATGCTTAGCGGGAGAAACCTTCCGTGGTACAATCATCGGGGTGAATTGATGGGTCGAATGGAAGAGCGTTTGAAAAAAGCAATTGCTGACACAGCCAAGACAACAAAAAAAGTTGTAAAACAAATATCTGACAACCCAAAAAGTACGAAGTACATTGCACCTCACCGCCACTGTGCAATTTGCTATACCCCAATTCCGATTGATGCCGACCCCGCAAACTGTGGTGACCAACCTTGTGCAGAAAAACACGCAAGACAAGAAAAGTCAAGAAAACGCCTTAATTTGATGCTTTATTTGTTCCCGGCAATTGCAATAATGTTGTTTTTGCTACCAATTGTAATCTGATTCGGGATACCATAATCTCAATTTGCCAAGCGAAGGATTGATTCACCTAAACCCTCAGGTATGGTTTGATGATGGTTCGTATCATGTCGGCTCTGCCGGTCATTACTGGTGTTTTTTGCGTCATTTTGGTTTTAGTTGGTGCCATCGGATATTCATCGGATACAAGCACAGTTGGAGTTCCAATTCCACCTTGTGCACCCGGTTCAGACGATAATTGTGAAATTGGAATGAACCAAGATAACCTCTCAATCCCACAACCATTTATGCTTCTTGATGTTTCAGTTTCCATGAATTGGGACCATAGCGGCGAGGCATGGATTGGAATTGTTGATGCTGATAAAATCGACTGGGATAAATGCAGTCCTGACGACCAAGGATTGACTGGATGTACCGCCTCAGATTTTGAGATAATTGCTGGCGGTCCAAACTCAGATTCAGGCTTGGAATGGGATCTAGACCCAGGGAATACCCGTTTTATCACCGGTGGTCGTGCTGGTACTCTTACCCTAGACACAAACCTTGTGACATATTCGTATAGTGCTGGAATGGCTCTTTTCCCAATGCTCATTTTAGGAGTGGTAGGAGTTGTGTTGTGCCTTGCGGGTGTGCAAATGGCCTTCCCTCTTAAGTTCGCAAAATCTGATAACGACTAGTCGGACCGTTGAAGAACCCCATGCTACTCGGGTAAGGTGAGGATTGGTCATGTCAGGTTACAAGTGTCCTGGATGCGGGGTTACAATTGCTATTGAGGGGCTTGAACGCACTCAATATGGTCACAAGATTTTCTGCACTCGTTGTGGCCATGTGTCACAAACAAATTGAATTCAATTTGTTACGTTTTTTTGCTTAATTCAACGGTCGGAACGGTGCCAACCTTCTGGGAGAAGAAGTGGGTCACCAATATCATCAGCACCGATTCTAGAGACTAATTCTTCTCTTAACTGCTCAATGCCATAACCTTCTGTTGCTGAGATACATAGGTGTCCCGAAACTGGATTCACTCCGGTATCAATATTCAACAAGTCAGCCTTTCCATCTACAACGATTAGCGGAGTCTGTGGCAACAAGGCGGCAACTTCTGCCAACAAATTTTCTTGCGATTCCATCGATGTACCACCATGCTCGGCTGGATCAAGCAAGAATAAAACGATTGAACCAATATTTTCTAGAGCAACAATTGCTTGCATCTCGATATTATTCCTATCTTCCATCGGCCTGTCAAGAAGACCGGGTGTGTCAACCATCTGGTAGACGCGACGCCGATGTTCAAAATGACCAACATGTAACTGCTTCGTGGTAAATGGATATCCAGCTACTTCGGGCTCATTACTTGAAAGGACTCCAATCAATGCTGATTTGCCCACATTAGGTGAACCTGCAACAACTATGCATGGCTCAGAAGTATCAATTGATGGTAATTCTCGTAACTGGTCTCTCGCTCTGTTCAACCACAAAAGAGAGGGGTTGACTTGGTCAATAATCGAGGAGATTCTACCGTACGCTTCACGCCTGCGCTGATGCATTGAATCTATATTCATCATTCTCTGCAATTGTTGTTCATATTTTTTGGCAATAGCCATCGTTTGATTTGCTGCCCATTGCAGGTTTGAAAGGTGATGGCGAAATTGATCACAGCCGACAGATGCATCAATCAACGCTCGGTCAAATTCGGACTGTTTGTCTAATGACGGCCATTTTGCCACATAATTTTTCAGTGTCGCGTCTAAAACGTCACTGGCAGATTGAATCATGCGAATCATCTGCTTACGTGTGCGAAACAATCTGTCGGTATCTTCTACTGAATCCTTGGCTTTATTTGCTCTCCTGTAGGCTTTATCCAGCAACTCATCTGACAGCAAAACAGTGGGTAATTTCTTCCAAACAACAACCGTCATTGCACTCCACCCAATGTTTGCGGCTCGCCCATCCCTCTTCAATGGAAAGGTTTGAATTTTCTAGAATCAACATTCAATTGGATTAATTTGAAGTCTACTATCAAGGGGTTCTCTTTTCAAGGGTTGGGTTACTCAGGGTGTTAGAGGCGAGAGAGATGGCAGCGAAGAAAAGAAGTCGGAGCAACAAAAATGACCTACCAGATTGGGCGGTAACACTATGGGAAGATCTTGGGAAACCTAACTTTTCAGAATTTGAGGATATTCGCAACGGACCATTACTTGCGAGGCGTACCGGTCTAAGAAGAGATGACCTAGTTGAAATCCTGATTGATGCGCGTGCATTACCAACAGACATGGACCCTTGGATGAGAGGACGTTTGATGGGAACCAATAAACTGACTATCGAACTGCTTACTGCAGACAAAAATTACCATTACATTTCAAGAGATGTGATTGTAGATGTATGCTTAGTGGCCCATATGAGGGCTGCTTACATCGATGACCGAGACCTGTTAAATTATGAAAGAGAGGATATGAAGCGGCGAAACTCATTACATGAGGAAGTGGAAAAGGATTCCACTGGGGCAGATGACAGCCACGTATGGGGTTGATTCGGTGAGCATGCATGAAGATTGGAAATTAATTGATAACCATCATTACGAGCGGTTGTGGAAATTTTCAGACTTTGTTACTGCTCTAGACTTCGTCAACAAAGCCGGTGCAATTTGTGAAGATTTGAACCACCATGCTGAATTTGTGCTAAATTGGGGAAGTGTCCTTGTCAGAACTTGGAGTCATGACATCAATGGTATCTCTGAGAGGGACCACAACCTAATTGATGCACTTGACAGTCTATTGGAGTGAAATCATGACTACACAATTTCGTCATCATATGTTCATTTGTGCTCATGAAAGACCAGTTGATGCTAAGCGAGAATGTTGTAGCGCAAAAGATAGTTTAGAATTAATGAAAGCCATCAAATCAGCAGCGAAAGCTGAAGGAATTGCAAATATACGAGTGCAAAAATCTGGCTGCCTCAGCAATTGCGAGAATGGTATCTCATGCGTGGTTTACCCAGAAGGTGTATGGTATACCCTAACAGGTAAAGAAAACATACTCGACATGCTCGAACATCTGCGCTCCGGAACTGTCGCAAAACATATTTTGATGAATCCTGAGGCCTGAATATGCAGCGTGTAATCTATGCCAAGAAAGGTGGTTTGGACGCCATAAAAATAGTTGATGCTGAAGATCCCATTCCAAATTCCGGCGAAGTTATTGTTGAAGTACACCGAGCGGGCATAAACTTCGCCGATTTGATGATGCGTCAAGGACTATACTCGCCAACCCCGCCATTCCCATTCACGCCAGGTTACGAAGTCTCAGGGATAATCTCCAAAATCGGTGAAAAAATTGATGGTTTCAATGTTGGTGATAGAGTGCTTGCTCTTTGTGGGATGGGAGGCTATGCACAACAAGTTGCAGTCCCATCTGAACGTGTGTTCAAATTGCCTGATGATGTTGATTTTGATACTGCGGCTGCATTACCAGTCACTTATTTGACCACATATCACATGTTGAAATATTTGGGAAATTTTCAACCAAATGATACAATTCTAATTCACCATGCTGCCGGAGGCGTTGGCACTGCAACCGCGCAAATCGGAAAAGCCCTTGGGGCTGGAATTATCATTGGTACTGCCTCGACAGCAAAATCTGAATTTGTGAAAGAACTTGGCATGAGATATATTGACCGTGAAGTTGAGGATTTCGTTTCAGTTTGCAAATCCGAAACCGACGGTATGGGTGTTCACCACGCCTTAGACCCTGTGGGGGGGAAGCACCTGATGCGCTCGTACAAAGCACTCCGTAAAGGTGGGAATCTCTACGCTTTTGGAGGTTCTTCAGCCGTCCGTGGAAGCAAGCGTTCACTGCGGGCTGCACTCGGTTTTCTGTGGGGTATGCCAAAGTTTGACCCAATGCGAATGATGAGTTCTAATAAGGCGGTTTTCGGTGTTCACATGGGTACTTGGCCAGACCATGAAGTTCTCAAAGGACACATGGAAGAACTCTCTAAGATGCTTGCATCAGGAGAGATTTCACCCGTTGTAGACAAGGTGTTTCATTATACTGAGGTTGGGGCTGCTCAACAGTATATTCATGACCGGAAGAACCGCGGAAAAGTGCTGATAAATTTCCGCTCAAAATAATTCTGAGAACCCTTGGTTTACTTTTTTCACTACCCCACCATTATTTACCTCCTCAAACAGCATCTTCTCGCCGGCAATACTCGGCATGGAGTTGAATCGCTTGCAAACAGCGAATTTAGTTGAATGGTTTAGTGAGGTCAGCATGGCTGATACCACAAGTGTTGGCGGAAAAGGTGCCTCTCTTGGTGAGTTGTACTGTAATCTCAAAAAAGCAGGTGTGAGTGTCCCCAATGGCTTCAATGTAACAGTTGAAGCGTTCCAGCAATTCGTCAATACAGAAGTCCCGGCAAATACATGGGACAATGTAAGAAATCCAGAGGGTGTTGAGAAAATTCGTGAACAAGCAATTGCCTGCACAACTCTTTCACAAGCATTGGAAATTTGTCTAAAGGGTGCCGACCCTTCAGACCATCTCAACCTACACGGCAGGGCGTCATTAGCTAGAGCGCTAGTTCGCGATACCCCTGTTCCAGAGGTTATTCGCCAAGCGATTATCAACGCATATGGACAATTGTGTGAGGAGTATGGCCAAGGTGCAGATGTAGCGGTGCGCTCATCGGCAACAACCGAAGATTCCGCCGACGCATCATTCGCCGGTCAGTATGAGTCCTTCCTCAATGTGAGTGGTGAAAGAGCCGTAATCCAAAAGTGGAGGCAATGTGTTGCTAGCCTATTCACCGAGCGAGCAATCGGCTACCAACTTGAGAAAGAAATGAATCCACTCGACAGCGCCATCGCTGTTGTAATCATGAAGATGGCAAGGGCTGACAAAGCCTGTTCAGGTGTGATGTTCACAATTGACCCCGATTCTGGCCATTCTGGAGTCATCCACATCGCGTCGGCATATGGGTTGGGAGAACTAGTCGTACAAGGCAGTGTTACCCCAGACACCTATACTGTTTGGAAAGAAGGGTTACGCCGTGGCAATTTCGCGATTGTTCACCGGGTTCTAGGAAGTAAAGATTCTCGGATGGTATATGCACATGGTACCGTCAATGAAGTGACTACCACCAGTGTTCCTCTTGATGAGAGAAGAGCCTGGTCATTGAATCATCAAGAATGCCGACAACTTGCGGAAATGGCACTCGCAATTGAAGAACATTATCAACAACCTATGGATATTGAATGGGCAAAAGATGGTGTGACCGACCAATTATTCATCGTTCAAGCAAGACCAGAAACGGTCCATGCCAAAACAAGTTCAGCCAAACTTATTCGCTATAGAATGGATGAATCATTGATCAAGAAACTCAAAAAAACCAACAAGGTTCTCGCAACTGGTCAAGCAGTCGGCAAGAGGGTTGGTTGTGGTAGAGTCCGTTCGTATCGCTCATACGAAGAGGTTTTAGAAGGAAAAAGAGCAATTCGCAGAAGACTAGCAGATGGGGTTCGGCTAGAGGAAATACCTCACGAAAATAGGGTATTTGAGGAGGGTGATGTATTAGTTACCGAAATGACAACTCCTGATTGGGAACCACTGATGAAACAGGCGTCATTGATAGTAACCCGAAAGGGAGGCAGAACATCTCATGCGGCAATCATCGCCCGTGAATTTGGCATTCCAGCAATTGTTGGCTGTTCAGAGGCGATGGATTTAGAAAATTTGGCCGAAGTAACCGGAAGTTGTGCTGAAGGTGATACTGGATTCATATACTCTGGAACCCATCCCTTTGAAATTGAAGAAATTGAAGTAGATTCAGATCTCAAATTGAATACCAAAATAAAGTTGAATGTTGGTTTCCCAACAAAGTCACTAGCAGATTCACAATTACCTGTTGATGGAGTTGGCTTAGCCCGAATTGAATTCGTGTTATCTGCTGAAGTAGGTATTCACCCACTTGCATTCGTACATCACAATGAGTTAGCACAATACCTTGAGACTAAGGAGGTTGGACCTGGACTTCAACCATACATTGAAGCATTGGAAATTACCGATGAATCAGCAATCCAAGCCGCAGTCGAAGCAGTTGAAAGGCGAGCGTGGTCTTATGAGGATAAACGCGGATTATTCATCGATAAATTGCGGGAAGGTGTCGGCTTAATTTGTGCAGCGTTCCATCCCCGTCCAGTTCTTGTCAGACTTTCAGATTTCAAATCAAATGAATATCGCGAACTATTAGGTGGTAGAATCTTTGAGCCAAATGAAGAGAATCCGATGATTGCATGGCGGGGTGCTTCACGGTACTTAGATGAAAATTTCAAGCCAGCATTTGAAATGGAACTCGAAGCAATGGCTTCGGTCAGGCATGACTTTGGATTAGATAACTTGCAGTTAATGGTGCCATTTTGCCGCTCGCCCGAAGAGGGCGAGGCGGTCAAACATCTTCTCAATGAACACAATGTTGGACCGGCCTCAAAAGTTCCTCTGTTCGTGATGGTAGAATTGCCATCGAATGTCATAGATGCAGAAAATTTTATCAAAAAAATGGAATTATATGGCGGGTCAATCGGTTCAAACGATTTAGTACAAACGGTTTACGCTGTATCAAGAGATGACTTAGAGGGTTACCAGCACCCAGTTGACGCCCGGTCCCCGGCGGTAAAATCAATGATTAGAGATGCAGTCAGGAAATTCACCCAATCTGGGCTTGAAATTGGAATTTGCGGACAGGCGCCATCTGACTACCCCGATGAATTCCCTGAATTCTTGATTGATTGCGGAATCTCAAGCATATCGGTTACACCAGATACTGTGATGGCAGTAAGAATATCAATTGCAAAGGCAGAATCGCGCTCACATTAGTGACCCAATCTTTTGCTCAGAGTTTCACGGGACGGGTTGCCCCACAGGCTTGGCACTTGAGAAGTGTTGTTCAGAGTTTCACGGGACGGGTTGCCCCACAGGCTTGACACTTGAGAAGTGTTGTTCTATCCTCTTTGATGAAACTAGTATCAGGCGCACTGCACTGACCGCATAAAATGAAGGTTTTGACGTAATTACCCAACTTTTCTCGGATTCTCTTTGGCGGGATTCTCCCTTTGAGTAAGACACGGCGGTCCTCTCTTGACCCGGATGTTCCCAGTTCATTTTGTAAAAAATGGTAGACGTGGTTTCCATCCCTATCCATCATGTCAATAATATCACTAAAATTACGGATAATTGTCTGGCTACCTTCAATCATAACATCAGGTTCAGGTAATTTCCACCTTTCAGATGACGACAACTCCTGAGGTATTTTGTCGCGAGCCCGATTGAGGAGTGACTCATAATCAAAGTCTGCCATTGAATTCGCCGACTTGCGTCTCCCTGTTAAGCCCACCGTTAATTCAACAGCCTAGACGCGCCCCGGAGGTATTGATGCGAGAGCAAGTGAAGGTCCAATTTGTGAAAATTCATGCTGATGCGCAAGCCCCAACTCAGGGCTCCTCACTTGCTGCAGGTTGGGATTTGAGAGCAATAGAGGAAACCATTGTGGTTTCGGGGTCTTCAATGAAAGTGAAAACCGGTCTTAAAATTGCAATTCCTGCTGGTTTTGAAGGCCAAGTTCGAGCTCGCTCTTCTCTGGCCGCAAAAGGTTTGATTTTACCCAATGCACCAGGAACTATAGATGCTGACTACAGGGGTGAATTGATGGTATTACTCACATGGATAGGTGAAGGCGATTCTTACACTATCCCAAAGGGTGAAAGAATTGCACAATTGGTAATTTCTCAAGTCCCACAAGTCTCATTTGTTGAGGTTGATGAAAATGGCCTTGGTGACACCGAACGTGGTGAAGGCGGATTTGGCAGCACTGGAAGATTTTGAATCAGATTTCATCACTGACAATCTGACAACCAAACCGGAATTTTCCAAACGTGGTGAAGGCGGATTTGGCAGCACTGGAAGATTTTGAATCAGATTTCATCACTGACAATCTGACAACCAAAGCGGAATTTTCCAGCAATTCAGTTGCCTCAATTTTTTGAATCACTCACCTCCAATGACAATCTGACGACTAAATGGGAACAAAACAGATATTCAATTGCCATTAATTATTGAGAAATTTTCTTCTTGGCCGTTGTATTAGATTAACCACGATACTAGGTTGTTTAACACCGCCTATGGCGGTGGGTTCATTATGGAGCAACTCATCCTTAAGATTGAATGGCATTAAGTGTTGATGAACTGCGAGATAGAGTCCTGGCTCTGCGAGAAGAAGGATTGAATGACCAGCAAATTGCTGATGAAATGTCCATTTCAAAATCCACAATCACTTGGTTGCAAGGAAGTTCAGCACCCGAGGCAAAACCGGATGATGTCCGAATTGGTTGGAGATCAATCGGAGTAAGACCTCAACGAATTGACGCTATCGGGATGATAATGGCAGATATTATTGATGAACATCATCCAGAAGGGATTGATACAGTTGTGGGCATAAGCCTGAACGGAATTTTCTTTTCACAATCTGTTGCCGAGCAAGTTGGTGCTGAAGTATCGATTTTCCGTAGCGCGGTTGGGGCTAAAGGAGGAGCATTATCCCACAAATACGCAAATGTTGGAGGCAGAAAAGTCGTAATCGTTGACGATCTTTTGAACAGCGGAGAAACAATGCGAAGAGCGATTGAAGTTTTACAAAATGATGGTGCAGAAGTTGTTCTCTGCATGGTCATGGTCAATAAGACCGAAAAGAATGAAATCGCTGGAATCCCATTACGCGGTCTAATCAGAGCAGTCTCAGTCTGAGTTGGTGTGAGAGATGCATTGGGCAGATGTCATCGCAGAGCGATTGGCAGCGCAAGGTGATTCACACGTTATTGCCACTGGAATTACGCCCTCCGGACCAATCCATGTGGGGAATATGCGAGAGGTTCTCACCGCAGACCTAGTAGTGCGAGCATGTGAAAGAATTGGAGTAGAGGCAGAACTAATCTACATCGCAGATAACGCAGACCCACTTCGTAAAGTCTACCCCTTCCTCAAAGAACAGAATTTCGAGCAACATGTTGGAAAAGCATTAGCGACAATTCCTTCGCCTGACGGAAATGGTAGTTACCCAGACTACTTTTTGACACCATTTTTCTCTGCTCTCGATGACCTAGGGGTGGAATATCGTGTAGTTGATGTCCACCAGTCTTATTTGGATGGTAAATATACAGAATCTGTAAAAACTGCAATTGCCAACCAAGTGAAAATTCGGGATATAATATCTGATGTTTCTAAACGCCCTCTAGACGACGATTGGTTCCCTTACAATCCCACAGACGATGAGGGGAAAATGCATGGCATCAAAGTAACCAACTGTGAATGGCCCTGGGTTGATTGGCAATCAGATGATGGCCGTACAGGTCGAACAAATATCGAAAAGGGTGGCGGGAAACTCCCTTGGAGGTTAGACTGGCCAGCCCGTTGGGATTGGCTCGATGTTACCTTCGAAGGTTATGGCAAAGACCACTCAGCAGCGGGAGGTTCGTGGGACACGGGACAGCACCTAGCACCTATTTTTGGCTCTGAACCCCCTATGGGAATGATGTATGAATGGATATATCTCAAAGGAAAAGGAGCGATGGCTAGTAGCAAAGGAAATACCGTGAGCGGAAAACAACTCCTTGATATTGTACCTCCAGAAATTATGCGCTTCCTCATTAGCCGTGTGAAACCGGGAAAACACATTGATTTTGACCCGGGTGAAGGGTTGATTTCATTGGCTGATGAGTATGAACGATTAGAGCAACGATATCATTCAAAACTTAGCCAAATTGCTCACAAAAACCTTAGCGAAAGCAGTCGTAAAGAACAGCAGTTGATTGATGAAGCTAGAAAGTTTGAGTTGGCACAAGGAATTCGTTCTGGTTCTGATTTTGATTCTAGCCTTGGAATATCATTTAGCCATCTTTCAACTCTATGTCAAATAAAGTCACAAAATGATGACTTGCTTGAATCACTAGCAAGGACCCATGGCGTTGATGTGGGCCAACCAGACGAGAGGCTGATTGACCGAGTGAAAAGGATGAGAAATTGGGTAGATTCTGAGTGGTTCCCGGATAACGCGCGGATTCAGTTAGCAGATTCAATAAATTCAGCAGATTTCACATCTAACGAACTTGAATTTCTGAGTGAATTTTCTCAATTATTAGCCAGTTCTGAATGGATTGAAGATAGTCTTTTAGCAACGATTAGAACCGCTACTTCTAATTCGGAACTAGAGACACGTCAAGCGTTTACAACACTTTACCGAGCATTACTGAACAGGGACCGTGGACCAAAATTAGCAGCCCTTCTTGTTGAGTTAGGCAAAGACGATGTGAGTAGTCTTCTTGACCAACTGAATTAATCCAAGAAAACAACCTCCAGCAACACGATTGAGCATTATGTTTGAAATGGGATGGGGTTGTGAACGAGTCCGATGACGGTCTACTGCCCCAAGTGCGAAGGCCCAAATGAAGCCACCGCGAAGTTCTGTTTGCAGTGTGGAAATGACTTCGATGTTGAGGGCCCAATCACATCAACTGGGCATGATGTGAAATCTCTAAAAGATTCAATCAAAAGCAGAGATGACCTATCAATGGCAGACAAATTTGACTTGATTGCTAAAATTGAAGATGGGGGCAATCCGATTGAACTCGGCATCGCCGCTTCGTCTGCTCAAGCCGCAGAAGAAGCCCAACAAGAGGCAATGAAGCCGGTGGCAGCCCCCAACCCAGGTGTAACCTCAACATTTGCCTCAAGTCCAGCCGCTGCTGCGGCTGTTGCCATGGTCTCCCAAGAAAGTGACGCGTGGGGGATGGTAATGGCAGGCCGAGTCAACACCTCAGAGCAGATTTTCAAGCAAGCAATGGATTTGGGGATGGAAGCAAGCCACCACATTCACGATATTTCTCATGGTGGAATTGATGAAACTAATCTCACTAACGAGGACCTGCGAGCAATCCCTGTGTTAAAACCACCAAAAAGGTCATTTTGTCCGAAGTGTGGTTCAGACATCTTATCCCACAGTAATCTGCAGTGGAAGAAATGGCGAGACCATTCCGCTGAGGTGGTTCAAGTTCAAGCCCAGGCAGCTATGGAAGCATCACTAGTCCAAATCGCTGCCCATTATCTAAAAGCCATGGATGCTCTTGAAATTTCTAATAAACAATTAGAGGAGAAATTAGCCGATGTTGACCAAGAAGAGTTGGCTAAGAAAATCGAACCAAAAATTCGCAAAAAAGTTCGCGCAGAACTCGAAAAGGAATACAAGTCGGAAGCAGTTGCTGCATCAGACAAACGGCAAGCACCCAAACAATCAGCCACTCGTAAATCAGCCCCTAAACCAAAGGCGGGAGGAAAAGTTGGTGGGGCGGCCGCATTATTCGGTGGCGGACCAAAAATTTCCAAGAAGTTCGAAGGAGCAAAGAAGGACAAACCAGATTGGTTCTTGGACGAAGCATTGGATACTATCTATGACCCTCATGGCACTGGTAAACCCCTCAAACCAAAGACAATCCTTGCCCGCTCTAGTGATGGAAATGTACGAGTGCAGGACGTCGTGAGGATATATGCTAAGGAAGGCGAAGATGGACTGAGTGAATTGGCTTGGACTAGCCCTTCAACTCGCTATATTATCGAAGCATACGATGCTTGCTAGATAGTTTAGGAATCAATTTCTAATTGTTGTCAGCCGATTTAGTCTGCAAACTACATTATTTGCCAAGAAATTTTTTCTTTACACCGATATTGTCCTTTCAACTAATTTATTTGCCAAGAAATTTTTTCTTTAC
>CAZXZO010000012.1:51145-53452 GCA_964645485.1 uncultured Candidatus Poseidoniales archaeon | reverse complement strand
CTTTGTGATGAATTCCACCCCAAACAAATGCAAGGCCAAGAACTAACAAGAGATTACCAAGAATTGAACCGATAAGTGATGCCTGCACAACACTAATCATTGTAGCAGCAGTTTCTGCATCTCCTTCTTTGATGGCAGTTGCAGCTGCCAATACTGCCAATACTGCAATTATCATCTCGGCAGCATTACCGAAGGTCGCATTTAGTAAGCCACCAATTGACTCGTTCGTTTTCAACGCAATTTGTTCCGTCGCCTCACCCATCAAATATGCAAGCGGCATGATTGCGGCCATTGAAGTTGCAAAAGCCATTGGTGCATCATGGGTAAAAATACCATAATAAATCGCTAAAGGAACAAAAATTAGCATTAATGAGAGTTTAGATTTTCGTGGATCGAGCAGTTCTATGACGCCTTCCCATCCCAACTCAGTTGCAACTGCATCGCCATCAATCGCCTCTGCCATGTTATTGTGAGGGATAGGCATAGTAGGTGAAACCTACGCTATCTTCACCACTCAACGCATCGGTGTGGTCCAAGCCTCTCAAAGCATCGGTGCGGCAGTGAGTGTTTTAGTCGAATCTACTCCCTCAATTGCACGAATCCTGTTTATTACTACACTACCAAGTAATGCATAATCTTCACAAACTATTTTCACATATAGGTCGTATTCTCCGAATAACAACATTTGCTCAACCACCTCGGGTATCGCTTGTAAATCGTTGTAAACTTCAGTCTCTCTTCCTGGTTCTGCAACTACCAGCACAATGGCCGTAGCTTCTGTTGAGTGTATCATCTAGTCCTCTCCGTGGACTTTAGTAGCGTGGTCTCTGCGTATAAACGAGTCGCTTACCCAATTTATCTGAATGATTAACATTTTTTGATGATTCAAAATCCTAGACCATGCCTCCGCCACCACCTTGATGAGTATTACAACTAACCCCGAAATGATGAGCGGGGATTCTGCATACCGAATTGCCATCACCGGAACTCCGGGCAGTGGAAAAACCACTTTGTCAGAATTTGGTCAATCAAAATCTAATGCAGAATGGCAACTCTCTGTAATAACTGACAAGGAATTAGCTGAAATGAATGGCTTTCTTGGTGAAGTTGACAGCATTGATGGAGCGCGGCCAATTGACATCGAGAAATTAGGAAATTCGCTTTCAAAACAATGGGCACAATCACCTGAACTCGATACATTCATTGATGGACATCTGTCACATCTTCTTCCTGTTGACGCTATCGTCATTATTCGCTGCAACCCCGACATCCTCCAAATCAGAATGGAAGATAGAGGTTGGTCAAAATCAAAAATTGATGAAAATGCTGAGTGGGAACTACTCGGTGGCGCATGGAGTGATGAGGAAGAATGGAGAGATAAACCGGTTTTAGAATTAGATTCAACGGAATCTTCGGTTGATTCACTTTTCTCACATATTGATACTTGGAGAAGAGATGGGTTCAAGCCCAAAAGCCCAGAGCAACGAATTGACTGGATTGCAGTCTTACATGGTGAATGAACATGGCACTCAACAATTTACGAGAACATTTTACGAAATTTATGGCACCTTTAGTGAATAAGTTGGGTTTTCTAGATCCAAACCATATATCTTGGTTTAGTCTGTTTATTGCAGGGATTTCTGCATGGTGTTTTGCTACGGCAACCGCTGATTCCGACGGGGCAATGAAACTTATTATTGCCACCCTACTTTTTGGATTTGCAGCATTTTGTGATGCTTTAGATGGACAAATTGCACGAGTTCATAACAAAGATTCTTCTTATGGCGATTTTCTAGACCATACAATTGACAGAATTGTTGATTTTGGTATCATAGTGGCTATTGGAGTCAATACTGCATGGCTTACCTCGCCACATCTTGGCTATATGGCAGGGTTAGCTACTTTGATGGGTTCATACATGGGAACACAATCTCAATCCGTTGGCCTAGGTAGAAACTACGGAGGGTTCGGTAGAGCCGATAGGATGGCAATTACCTTTATTGGCTGTTTAGCGGCTATTTGGCAAGCAAATTACGGAATCAATGATTATGGTCAAATACCACTGTTTAATGTTGAAATAAATGCTCTATCAATTGTGCTTTTAATTTCATTTTTGGGTGGAATATACTCATTTTTAACCCGTTTCACCACCGCCCGCAAGGAACTCGTAGCGATGATATCCGCCCCCCTAGGGGGCGATGATAGCGGTGATGATAATTAAAATGGCCAAGATTTGACTCTAAATGGCCTTACAATGCGTCAGCCTCATAACCGCTTCGTTACCACCCCCCTTTACGGAGGGATTGA
>CAZXZO010000012.1:39508-51045 GCA_964645485.1 uncultured Candidatus Poseidoniales archaeon | reverse complement strand
CAATGCGTCAGCCTCATAACCGCTTCGTTACCACCCCCCTTTACGGAGGGATTGAGCGTGCGCTGTATTTTGAAGAGTAAATCAATTCTAATAACTGCACTCATGTTACTAGTTTCTGCGCTACCTTTCGTACCTGTGGTTGACGCAGATCAGGCCTCACCACAAGATATGCAAGCCCAGAACATTGAAGCAATTTTTGATGAATTTACTGAATCAACTGCTGTAATTTGGGAAAATGTTCAAACGCAAAATTTGACAATTGCGCAAATGCTTCAGACAAGCAGGTACCTTGTATATCGTAGTGCATCTCAGATGAATTCTAGCATTATTCAAAATGGAAGCATACCTTACATTGCTAACATCTCTGCTTGCACTGGGAATGTCGTCAGTTGTCCCGGTCAGCAACATTCAGTCAACCACCCATTACCCCCAGGAATCAATGGCACCTTCTATTATGGTGTGGCTACTCAACTAGCAGATGGTTCAATCAAGGCATTCATGGAGTTAGGATATTCTCATATTCCTGACCCGATACCCGAAAATACACACGATATTACCGCACCTTTTGGGGTAAATGCTACATTTTATCCAGAAACGAGTAGAACAAAAATAGATTGGATTAATCTGAACCAACTCCAACCTGGCACATTGCTCGAGACAGGTCCGAATGCCTACATCTCTAACATTTATCGACACCTTTCTCCAGCCACGAGAGCGAGTTGGTTTGGGATGCAAAAAACATTGATTGCGAGCGAACCTGCTGGCGTTTCAAGCACATCATATGATGTCCCTCCTGACACTGATGTAAATGCATATTATTCCGTAACTTACTCATATCTTGGTTACGAAGATACTCGGTTTATTGGAGGTGTTAACACCATGGATGCGGATTTCCCTGTTGCTGAAGATAATGTCGCTCCTATCAATGTTGGAGGCGTTGACGCGTCGTTCATAGCAGAATCACTTGGTGGCACAGGAAATACAACAATAACCTGGGTTGACATTCCCGAAGAAGTTGGTGCCATGTATCATGTATGGCGATCAGGTGCACCATTCAATGACACTTTAGATCCAAACATCGAACATATCGCTGTGGTTCCTTCTGGTGTTACTACCTACCGCTATGAAGTTGAGAGAGGGACTCTAGGATATGCATACTATGCAGTAACCGCCGCTGATGCGAGGGGTAATCACAACAGCACAGTTCAACCTTCATCTATAGCCGGGCCTATCATGGAGAATGCGTTCGACCCATGGGTAGCAGAACCAACCAATGTTCAAGCCGAATATGTGGGTGGAGGGTGGACAAATGTCACTTGGACTGACCAAATGGGTGCAGAAGGTGAGTATTATCACATCTGGCACTCTTGGACTAAACTTTCAGCAGCGAGTAATCTCACTCTTGAAGCAACCCTTGCAGCAACAGTACCCGATGGTGTTGAATACGCGTTAGTTCCAGTTCCACCAGATAAGGACAGGCTTTCTTATTACTGCATAACCTCAGTTTCTAGATACAATCATCTCAATGCAACATATGAAGATACACGCTTCATCCAAAATTGTATACAATTGTCATTGCGTGAAGATACGCTACCACCTGCCCCAGTACAACTAGCACAACCTATGCTTCAAGGTGGCCAAAATAGCATTTTATTATCTTGGATTAATTCCTTGGCTGAAGAGGATGAAACTTACTCAATCTGGCGTCATCTTGGTTCACCATTTGAAAATAATGAAACTGGGAACTTGTCCGATGACGAGGGCTGGGAATTAATGATTGACAGTTATCTACCGCTGCCATCTGAAACCACAATTTTACGTGAATTATCTCTTGAAGAGGACTTAGACCGCCATGCTTGGTATGCCCTTATTATTGCAGATTCATGGGGTAATTCAAGAGATTCTGTCACAAACCGTTCCAACGTCTGGCTTGTTCATGAAGACACCACACCTCCTGAAGTAGAAATTTTACTCGGCATTGGAGGAGAAGAAGGAATGGCAGGTGGACCACTCAAGAGTGGGGATTACCGATTGCATATTCATAGTGGAGAGCCACTAGAGGAATTCCCCATGATTCAAGTACATACAGAGGACTACATTGAGGGTTCAGCGATTGGCACTACCTTCACTCCAGAAGGTGAAGTTACACGCGCCACACCATTCTTAGCATCAGATACTCACTTCATTTGGGATTTCCCAATTCCAAATGGAATGGATACAAATAACGTCACAATCACTGCTACATTGGTTGACATTGTTGGAAATTCACAATCTTTCATTGTAACGAATTGGTCAGTTGATTCAAAATCACCAACTATCGAGTTATTTTCACCATCTTCTTCAAGCAAGTATCTTTATGGTACTGAGATCAAAATTCATGGTGTCGTCACCGATGACGTTGGACTTGTTGAAGTAAAATACCAATTCACTAATGTGGGAGAATTTTTCAATGAGGAATTTGAATGGGAGAACGTCACTGACATCACCCCACTTGGAGCACCTTCAAACACTATAGTATTCAGCATGACAGAACCTGCATCAACATTTGAAGACCCAGGGAATCACATATTGAAAATCATGGCAAAAGATTCTGCGGGTAATGAAAAATTATTCACAACCACCTTCTATGTAGACCACTGTTTTGAAAATATCAGTGGAATCACTCTCTGTCAAAGCGGTAACAGCCCATTCAATGAAGGTGAAAAGGAGCCTGAGGCCCCAATTTCTCTAACTAGCCCACCTTACGTAATCATCATCGCAGTTGCAGCCTTCAACTTGTTACTACTATTCTTTGCAATCATGATGGGTGTACTAGCGGCTCAAGACCCATCCAAGAAGAAGAAGGGTGACGATGAGTTTGACGAAGAAGATGATTGGATGATGGAATTCATGGGTGGTGGAGATGGTGGTGGTTCAGGTGATGCTGCCGATGCTGGCTTAGCAGAACTTGAAGGACCAAAGGAAACCAAAACACTAGACGATGAAGATGACCCATTCGCTACCGACAAAGCAGACAAGAAGAAGCGCCGAAAGAAGGCTGTTGTCGAAGAAGAGGAAGATGACTTCGATGATGAGGACTCTGATGATGACGATGACTTTGATGATGACGATGATTGGGGTGATGATGATGATGATGAAGAGGAAGCCCCGAAAAAGAGGAAACCGAAGAAACGTCGACCAACATCTAAGAAAAAACCAAAGCGCCGAGCAGTAAAACGCCGAAATTGAGTTTTATCAATACTCTTCTGTATATCTCTCCACAACACGAAGAACAGGAGTGGTAATGCGTGATGGCTACTCTCGCATGGTGAGGTGAGGCTTTTGTTTGGCATGGATGACCCGGTCAAAGTTCTAAATCAGTTACGAAATTATGTTGCTGATGGTCGTTTAGAAATTTCAGAAGTGATGGCTGAGGAGTTAACATCTCTTTTGTTATCCGAAAAGAAGAGAACAATTCAGAAGCAAGAACTGTTGGTACTCGCTTTGCGAGATCATGCTAACATTCTAGAAATTAGACAAAAGTGGAAATTGAGTATGAAAGCAGCCAAAACCTTGTCAAAAGAATCCACTAAACTAACTCAAATGAGAGCAAAGGAAGGTCTTATTGGAGATGGTACAGAAGCCGCGCTAAAAATTGAAGATTCTATGCAAATGGGAAGATTACATTTACAAATTGGTAATTTGAAGAAGGCATTGAATGGGTTTTCAACAGCAGCAAAAACTGGTCATATCGAGGCTCATCTGCTTTCTGTAGAAGCATTTGAAAAATGCAAAGGTTCGTTAAAGAGAGCAACAAAAGTTGCAAAAAAATTGGAAAATGCACTCGGAGAATGTGGGCCAGTTAATCTTGAGAAAGGTGAATTTATTCTCATTTCAAGTAGTGGGCTCACAACATCCGTCGAAAAAGTCACCACCTCTTTAGAACGTTGGATCCAACCATCATCCGAACTAAAACAGGATGTGGCTAACTCTCTCTCTATTAGACTGCAATCAATACGCAAGCAAATCGCATCAATCGAATCTGGAGAACAAGCGGCGAGTGCTAAACTTCAAACTGCTATTGACTCACTCCAACCTACTGTAGACTACCATGAATATTCACAATCTAGTCGCTAATTCTAATTGCGCTTTGTTGTTGATTATTTCTTCCCGAGGAAATCTTGCCATTCCCTACAAGATGGGCACCAAGTCCACAGATTTCCTTGATGCATCACTTCTTGAACAAATCCTCCACACATTTTGCAAGGCAAATGCACGTTTGGAGATGGTGGTGTTGAAGGTGGGGCAAAGGAATCAGGTTGGGCCATTGAATGGACTCCTTCTACAATCTTATCTGTCTTGCGATTATACCGTATCCCCATAACTGCTAGGATAGCAATTGCTGCAATCATTGCCGCAATTAACGCATACCAGATTCCAGCAGTTTCGGCTGGTTCGTCATCTAGATTAGTTTCCTCATTGCCAGTCTGATTAGATGTATCATCTGTCGCTGGGCATCCTTGATTCGCTATCGTCCCATGCTCATTAGGACAATTATCCATTGAATCAATTACACCATCTCCATCTGAATCAGGGTTGTTATTAGTACCATTTTCTGAACCATTTTGATTTGTGCCATCACCAATTGAGTATACAACCCAAACTGAGGTCCAATTTCGACTAATTGAAGCACCGTCATCAGGGACTCCAGTCAATCTAATGTGAAGGAAATTATTTCCCGTAACCGGATTAATACTCAAATTCTCATTGACAGCATCGGTTGAAGTCCAAACTTGAATCGCAACATATTGCGAATCAATTGGGCTTGATGTTTCATTATTCAATGCATATTCTAACCGAATGATATCGGTATTGTCTGCAGCAGAATCCCATGAGATATCTAGGTACCATGATGAGGCATCATTTGAAATCAATAGTGCTAAATTAACCGGCAACCAAAATGGTAATTCTTCGTCACAATTTTCGCTATCTGTAGGATATAGGTCGATTGCAAGACCGGTTGCAGAACTAGTAGGGCAACCATCTCCGTCTAAGTCAGACCACGCCATGTTATCACTTGGGAAGGCATCTCCTGCCTCAACTCGTAAACCTCCTGTATCTAATGTGAAAGTGTAGTTATCACCATATCCATCACCATCAAAATCATTGCATTGTGTGGGGTCTGAGACGAATGCATCTCCGGCTTCATTTATTCGCATCCCATTGTCATCACCATAGGTGTAATTATCACCACATCCATCCCCATCTAAATCGCGATATTGAGATGAATCATTGATGAACGCATCACCGGATTCGCCAACCCGTAGACCATCGTTATCCACAGTGAAGGAGTACTCATCACCGTGACCATCCCCATCAGTATCACGCCATTGTGTAGGCATGTTTGGAAACGCATCAGCGGCACCAAGAGGGTGAGCAAGCCAAGTGGCGTCTGCATCACTATAACCATCTCCATCACTATCAGGGCATCCATTTCTATCTTGGTAACTACTCCCCTGTGTGTTTAGACAATCATCACCATTGGGCTGAGTTTGGTCATCCCCCCAGCCATCACCATCAGTATCCTGGTGTTGAGTTGGGTCATTTGGAAAATCATCATCAACATCTATCCACCCATCTCCATCTGCATCCTGCTTGAGAACTAACATAGTTCCTGAATGATTCACCACAACTAGAGCCTGGCCACTAGGTAATACATCTAAACCGCGAGGAATATGATTAACCTGGTAAGTATTGACTAAAGTGCTATTTTGGATATCATAGAATTCCAACTGTCCTGAAAGTGAATTTTGCGCGTTACCAGTTGCGATAACAATCTCACCTTCATTAAGTAATTCCGCGAATGCAAACGCTTCTTGGCCCAAAGTAATTTGTTGCATTTGAGATTGGCTTTGAACATCCCACATGATTAGTTGCTTATCCCAACCTGCGGTTACTAACAAGTCAGCCCCGGGCATCCATTCCGTAACCCCAACATATCCATTGTGCGAGTAAGGTGAACCATCATCCATCCAGTTCTGTGGATTTGGGTCACTAGTGTTCCACAATCTTACATCCCCAGTTTGTCCTACCGACGCCAAGATTGTTCCAAAATCATTGAATGCCATTGTCCAATGAGATTCTGCGTACTGCCATTCGTTGAAAAATTGTCCAGACATTGGCTCAATTATTGCAACGTGCCCATCCAATGATGTATTGAGAGTATTAGATGACCAAGATATTGCTGCATAATTGCTGGTTTGATGCATCGCAATTCTTCCAAAGGCACCAACCGTTTTGTGGTCTCTTAAGTCAAAAGTCCAGGACCACTTACTGAATTCATTACAAGCAATAATTACCCCATCACTGAACGCTACTATCGCATCATCATTTATCCAGTCAACAGATTTAGCATAAGGAATTTCATAAACCACCATACCAAACTCGGGATGGAAACACTGACGGTCAATTGAACCGTTTTCGGCGCGCACGGTTACCACTCCTGATGAGTCGGCTATAGCGACTAAATCAAGAATTGGATGACTAGCAATTTCTCTCACATGGGCGGGGCCTAATCTCCTATAAGGGAGAATTTCAAAAGTGGTGACATCAATTTTCCAAATCTCAATTGCACCATCACGACCAGCGGAGGCCATCAATTGATTTGCTGTGGTTTGAGCAGGAATCGTAGCTGTAGTTACCGCGGTTATATCCTCTGGAAGTGAAGATAAGCCTGACTTTACGGCATGCCATCCAAAATCAGTTTGAATTTGCCCTGCAGTATCAATGAATGAAATCCTTCCGGGGTCGTATAATCCGACTCCAAGGTAAGATCCGTCTGGAAGCCATCTAAGACTACTGACATTTTGGGGTATTGGTGAATACCAAAATACCGAGCCATCAGCCTCAGCGTAAGCGGTTGCAACACCCTCCCAAACATTTGGTTGACTTGGAAGTGGGTGATTGTATGCTATGGTGTAACTTCCTCCACCCGGTTCCCAAGTTACTGCCCAGGCACTTGAATTATCACCACCAACAAATCGTTCCCATTGAAGTCCACCCGTTGCAACATCAACACCGTATACAACATCTCGGTAAGTGACATTACCATCGGAATACGTCGTTAAATTGCGACCGATTGCAGCAACCATTGAACCACTAGGTGAAATTGCACAATCTACCGACCAATACTGCGGGAAGAAATGTTGCACATTGGGTGGTGAACCATCAATGAAGTGGGCTAAATCTGCAATGACAATTTCTCCACCCATATTCATCTGGTTGATGTTACCACAAAATGCCACCTTTGAATGATTCAATGAGGCATCAAGCCCCCACAGAAACCCGTTATATGTGCCAGTTAAGCCATCACTCCATTGACCTGAACGCATGGCGGTAGATGTATGAGGAGTAGAAGAACCATTGTCCACAACATGATATGAATACCAATTTGTTCCAGAATCTGCAACCAACACCCATTCATCAGAAAGCCAGACAACATCTACAATCGCAGCCGAATGATGAATCCAAAGTAAAACTCTGCCGTCAGAGATATTCCAAACAAAGAGTCTGTTATCTGAAATTTCAACTCCCGCAATCTTAGTTGCATCAGGACTGAAATCTAAGTCCCAAAGTGGGCCCTTCGGGTCTGGTTGCCAAGTATTCGCTGACCAACCTGATTGGATGGTTGGTGCGTCAGTCATCTGCCATTGACTGGCCACTGATTGCGACATCGGTTCGCCCTCATCTAATTCAGCAATTGTTGGGATTTCAGAACTGAAAAATATTGACTGTGAAGAGACAATTAGAATAATTACAAGAAGTAGCGACTTAGACTTCATCAAGCCCCGACATAAGCCCTCACACTTTGACCTTCGGGCTAAATGACCTCCCTAAAGGGAGGACTTTCTCTATTTTCGGCAATTCCGAAGGGGTGCGCGAACCCACTTGAGCAACCCCAAACCGAGCGTCAAGGTTAAGGCGACTTTAGCGAGGCTAGGTTCATGCGCCATTTAATTGACCGCGTGTTAGAACTACAAGAGGATGAAAAATCCTTGCCAGAAAACGAAGAGGAGACTAAGGGTGTGTCTAATCAAGGCGATGAGGAATTAGTAGAATTATTAGCAAGTTTAGCACCTCGAATTCGAGTTTTTGGATGCGGAGGGTGCGGTTGTAACACTGTTCAGCGCCTAGAAGATGAAGGATTGTTGGCCGGAGACCATATCTCTGGATATGCTGTAAACACAGATGCCCAGCACCTACTTCGCTCACAACTTAACAAAAAAATTCTGATTGGCAGAACTGCTCGCGGCAGAGGTGCTGGCGGAGATCCTGAAAAAGGTGAGAAAGCCGCTTATGAATCAGAACGTACGCTTGTCAATATTGTTGATGATTGCGACCTTGCTTTTGTCACAGCAGGACTTGGCGGTGGCACAGGAACTGGCTCGGCACACGTAGTCGCAAGACTAGCAAAGGCAGCAGGCGCCCTCACTATTGCAGTCGTGACATACCCATTTGTTTCAGAAGGCACACTACGCCGACAAAATGCTGAATGGGGATTGGAGAGATTACGAGAAGTTTGTGATACAGTTGTGGTACTCCCTAATGAAAAATTGTTAGAAGTTGAAGGTGTCAAAGATTTGCCAATCGAAGCAGCCTTCCGAGTTGCCGATGAATTGCTCATGCGTTCAATTGCTGGGGTCACAGAAATGATTACCAAAGAAGGTCTTGTTAACCTCGACTTTGAAGATTTGAGAAGTGTGATGCTGAATGGCGGTGGAATGGCAATGATTGGCCTAGGAGAAGCAACAGGCAACGAACGTGCAATCGATGCAACTGCAGAAGCCCTATCCTCACCACTTCTTGACATTGACATCTCCGATGCTCGCGGTGCTCTGGTAAATGTGGTCGGTGGCCCATCACTAACACTGGGAGAAGCAGAACGCTGTGCTCAAGAAATACGGGAGAGAATTAACCCCTATGCTAGAATTATTTGGGGTGCAACGGTTGACCAAACTATGGGCAATGAGTTGCGTGTTTTGTTAGTTCTAACCGGAGTAAAAAGCCAGCAAATTTTTGGCGCTACCGCACATCAACAAATGCGTACAATGCGTAATCGTAGTCTTGAATTCATCAATTGAGTTGACCCGTTGATGTTAAAGAGGACTCCCATGTCGGCATGAACCCTAAAGGGGTTTTACCATGGCTAGTGAAGACTCTACAAGTAAGTCCTTTGAGGACCGAGTTCAAGCTCGACAAGACCAGTTTGAGACATGGGTTCGCAGTTTTGGTCGTGGTTCGTGGGCTCGAATTATTCGAATGGCTCGTAAACCAAGTAAAATGGAATTCAGACAAACTATCTGGGTTTGTGGAATCGGTATGTTTGTACTTGGATTCATCGGCTTTGTCATGTTATGGCTAATGGATACTGAATTACCCAAATTCTTCCGTTGGCTTATTGGTTAAACAAATTTAGAATTGGAGGTTTCAAAATGTCTGATGGGTTCATCGTTTTTATTCGACATGAAGACAAATTACTTTTGCTGAAGCGTGGCGAGGAAGTCACCGATTTCGCAAATTGCTGGGATGGAGTTTACGGGGTTGGAGACCATAATGATCTTGACCATGTGTTCATGAGAATTGAAGACTCCACAGGTATTCAATCATCCTCTCTAACCTTAGTTCGAATGGGAGATGCACGTGGAATTGAATTTGGTAACCGACTAAACGAGGTTACTCCTATTCTGTTTGTTAGTGACACCTCAGAAATAGAGCCACGTACCCTTTACGATGAAGCAATGTGGGTTGACCCTGGTTATCTCAATGTTTTGAGCCCTGATGAGATGGATAATTCAGATGACGATATCTCCGCTATTCAAACCCGACCAACGGTTTCCCAACTTGGGGATATGTATGGGGATGTCTCGAGTTTCCTCTACATGCTCAAAACAACAATTGGTCAAGAACAGAAAATCGCTAATGAAATACATGCACGTATTTCTGGAACTGGCTCTCTGAGAGATGTTCAAGGCGAAGTTTTCTCAGTCATTCATCCTCGACTCATGCGCGGATATATCTTTGTTGAAGCAAGTGCAAAGCACCACGTTGAGAAGTTGATTGGACGTGCTGGTGGTGTAACTACACCAATGCGTGGTTGTTCCAAAGTTCTTCCAGGCGAAGCACCATTAGGAGTTGTTTCCAATTATCTCGAGCCGAAATCGGCAACTGCTGGAATAGAAGTTGGTAGTGTTGTTGAAATCAGAGTTGGGCATTTCAAAGGAAATCGCGCCCGTGTAACTGGAGTCGAAGAAGGAAAAGAAGAGGTTACTGTAGAGTTATTCGAAGCAGCAGTTCCAATCCCTATCACAATGCGTGCTGACAACGTGCATGTAACGGAGCGTGTTGTCTGAGTACCCAATAGGGTTCTCGCGGCGGTTAAATAGGGGAAGCAGGTCGGCCGAAACCCAAACAATGAGGTGAATCAATGTCAGATAACTGGACTGCACGACGCATACGCACAGCAGTTATTGGTAAGGGCATCAAATTCAACGGCTCTTGGGAAGGAGAAACCGATGTTGGTTCAGACCCATCAGTTCACAATATTACACTCGACCAAATCATTACTATCTCAAAAGAGAAAGCGGATGATTTGTCTGGTAAAGGTGTCAAGCAACGCTCATTAGAAGTCATGGGAACATGTGTATCTATGCGCTGTCATATCGAAGGCATCGTGCCAAAAGAATTCATTAAACAGGTGAAAGCAGGAGATCATGACGACAAATTCAATTGAAACACGGGTTGCGGTAGAGGGAAACCTCGCTGACCGCAGGGGTGAGAAAAAATGGAAGAACAAATTACCGAAGCAGTAAGAAAAGCGCTTGGAGAAGCGCCAGAAAGAAAGTTCGTTGAGAGCATTGAGATGGCATTTACCATCAAAGATGTCGATTTAAAAAATCCAACAAACAGAATTGAAGAAAATGTCCGCCTCCCACATGGCCGCGGTAAAAAAATCAGCGTTGCTATGTTTGCTGAGGGTGAAATGGCGACCAAAGCAAAGGCTGCAGGAATTGTTGTCATCGACCCAAACAAAATTGAGGATTTAGGTGGAGACCGGCAAAAAGCACGAAAGTTGGCACGAAAGCACGACTTTTTCTTATCTGAAGTCCCACATATGGCAACAATAGGTAGATTCCTTGGTATCGTTCTAGGTCCTCGTGGTAAGATGCCCCGCCCTGTACCTCCTAATGTTGACCCTGGCATGATCGCAGATGGTCTTGGTAGCACTGCAATTATTCGTAGTCGAGATAAAATCACATTCCACACAGTTGTAGGGGCAAGAAGCCAAACTGAAGTACACATCTCTGAAAACGCATTTGAAATGTGGAAGCGAGTCACATCAAAGTTAGAACGTGGCGCAGACAATATTCGTTCACTTTACATCAAGACAAGCATGGGCCCTGCTATCAAAGTGGAGGTGCTGGTCTGATGATTCCAAAAGTAATTAGTTGGAAGAAAGACCGAGTTGAGGAACTCACTGAAATCCTTCAACAAGATGGAGT
>CAZXZO010000012.1:36875-39408 GCA_964645485.1 uncultured Candidatus Poseidoniales archaeon | reverse complement strand
ATGCCACCTGAAGACCTTGACCTAAACCTTGAAGGCTTCCGCAGCAAAATTGCACAAGCAGTTTCGGCGTCATTCAATGTTGCTTGCAACGTACGCTGGTTCACCCCAGAAACAATGCCTTCAATTCTATCTAAAGCGAAGAGCGAGGCGCTCTCCGTTGCTGTCGAGGCTGGTATCACCAATAGTGAAACCATGCCTCTATTCATCTCCCGTGCAAATTCGCGGGCAATGGCCATTGCTGGTCAACTAGATTCCTCCGCTCTTGACGAAGAATTGTCAAGTATGCTCGGTGCTGCAACAACAGTTGCCGCCGCAGCGCCTGCTGAAGCCGCACCTGAAGAGGCTGCGGCTGAAGAGGAGACAGCGGAGGATGAAGAGGACGGCTTTGACGGCCTCGGTGACCTATTTGGTTGAAAGGAAGTGAGAAAAAATGGAATATGTATATGCTGCAATGTTATTGCACTCAGCAGAGAATGAGATCAACGAAAAGAATGTCGGTGCGGTCCTAAAGGCCGCTGGCGTATCAGGTGACGATGCACGCGTGAAAGCGCTTGTAGCTAGCCTTGGTGAAGTCGATATCGGAGAAGCGATGAGCGCTGCTATCGCTGCACCGGTTGCCGCTGCTGCACCTAGTGGTGCTGCCCCCGCCGCAGATGCTGCTGCTCCCGCTGAGGAAGCAGCTGCTGAAGAAGACGAGGAAGACAGTTTCGAAGGTCTTGGCTCTCTATTTGGCTGAGTTGGAAACAACAGACGACAATATCGCCCGCCGCCATACGCGGTACGCTCAACAGTGCCAATGCTAATCTCTGCGTCACATTTGATTGAAAAAAGATTCAATCCTGTGAAATCTCTTCCGAACTAGAGTATTCGTTGCAATTGATTATCACAAATGAGCGAGAGCGAGTATCATGGCTGTACCACGACACCTCAAGGTTGAGACAAGTATCTCGCCTACTGATGCAGTCAGAGCGCTTCGCCAACTGATAGGTGAAGCGAATTGGTCAGCCCGTAGACTCAGTGGAAGTAGGCTTATTGATCGATGGGCAGTAATCGTACCAATTGCTCAAGCAGCAAGAACAATTGGCATAGTAATTGAAAGTGGACCTCTGAAAGATGTTGGAATGGAGGCGTATAGTCACGTACAGGGTGCTGCTGGTTCCCTAACAATCGTGGAGTGGCTCATCCCCAATGAACTCGAAAAAGAATGGCGTGTATTATTCGCTCAATGGACGACACGTCTACCGAAATGCCCATGGAAATGGTCGTTCAAAGAACGGTCAACAATCGGTTTTTTCCTACCTGTTTGGAGACGCTCAAAAAGGACTTTCAAAAATCAAGGTGTGAATGTAGAAAAATCTGTTTGGCCAGACCCAAACTTGCCTACTTGGCCACCTTCTGACTGGATAATTTCTGCAGAAGAAGAGTGAGCCACCTTTGGTGGCACATTGATAACACAGTGGCCACCCACATATAGTTGAGGCGAGGTAATGACAGGGCTTGAGAAATTATTTGGTTCTCAAAAAGCAATCACTATTTTGGTTGTTTCAGTTGTTTTTGCAATTGTTTTCCCGGCCTATTTCTCATTTATGGCTGCTAATTCTGATGCTGTTGGAGGGGGCTCCTCAGGCGCAAAAGGTACGTGGAATGTTGATTTCATTCAAGACAACATCACCTCTGATGAAACTATGAATCTTGCAGATGGAGAGCAAGGTGATTACTTCTTTGAGTTAGACGCCGGAGACATGATGATTGGATTTGTTGAAATCACTGTTAGTTGTAATGACAATGACGATACAGGGCCAGGGACTAACGATGATGTCGATGTCTCAACAGATTTTTCAGGAGTTGTTGGAACTCCAAGTGATGAAACGGGAAGTGGGTCTTGTTTCGGTGATGCTGTTAGTTTTACAATCCAAATCACCCCTGATTGGGACGGCTCATCATACATAGCAGAAGGTGTCAGTAAAACTGACCTTGAGGCAAAGTGGAATGATGGTGGAAATGGTTCTGGAGAATGGCTGACTTCTGTCATCATGAATGTAAACACGGAACCTCTTGTCGGAGGAATTAATCCCATTGGCGATGAAGACGAAGATGTAACTGTCTCATGGCGAGCAGCAGTCTACTCACTAGAAATTACAGCAGTAGCCGGGGACATCTGAAGGTGGATGCAAATGGCGCTCATCGGATTCGATGAATACCACATGGGCTCTTCGATGGCAAACCCAGAGGCTGATGGATTAACAGCACTCGCCAAATTACTTGAAGAAAATAATCACAATTTAGAATTCATCAATGCAGGATTAGATACCTTAGATAAACATCCTTGGGATGTCATAATTATTCCATTTCCGAAAAATCAATTCAATGAAGATGAAATGGCTTCATTACTATCTCACTTGGAAAATGGGAAATCAATCCTATTACTAGCAGAATGGGGTGATTTATTCGGTCATGTTGACTTCCTCAATGAACTCACAACTCCTTATGGAATAGAGATTCAAAAGGATAGAGTCACGGACCATGAAGAACA
>CAZXZO010000012.1:0-36775 GCA_964645485.1 uncultured Candidatus Poseidoniales archaeon | reverse complement strand
GGTCGCTTAGTTGTAGTTGGAGATAGCAATATCGCCGCTAACGGTTACATTGAACAAGGCGATAATCTATTGTTTGTGCAACAAGTAATTGAATGGTTATCATTCAATATTTGAAAAATGCAGAATAAACTGCTATGATAATGTCGGACCAAACCTAATATGTCATTACTTGCCGCCTGTAAACATGGTAGCCGTGTTCTTCGTTATTGGAATGGTAACTTTTGTTTTAGCACTCTTCTTGGGGAGTTTCTTGAGAATTATTAGACATTGGGAAGGAGCTGTAGTTTTTCGACTTGGAGCCTACAAAGGTGTATTATCACCTGGAATTAGGGTTGTTATTCCATTTCTAGACCGAATGGTGAGGTGGGATTTACGTCTCTTGATTAACGATGTCCCCGGACAATCAGTTGTCACTAAAGACAATATTTCTCTGACAATAGATGCTGTAATTTTCTACCGAGTCAGAGACCCTGGTGATGCTGTAAACAAGGTAACCAATGCTCGTGCCTCAATCGGAATGGCTGCAATGGGTGCTCTCCGTGATGTTTTTGGTTCAGTTCCTTTGGATGAAGTTCTTCAAGAAAGAGAAGCTGTTGCTGAAAGAATCCGAACCAATTTAGATGATGCTACCGACCCTTGGGGAATTGATGTAAGACATGTGGAACTTACTGATATGCAACTACCACACGATTTGACTAGAGCCATGGCAAAGGAGGCTGAGGCTGATAGAGAGGCACGCTCAAGAGTCATCAAAGCAAGTGCTGAGCGTGAGTCTGCAAGCAAGTTGGCAGAGGCACAGGAGTTGTTTGCTCGATTCCCAGCACTAATGGAATTGCGCCGATTACAAGTTCTTTCAGAAGTTGGAGCAGAAAACAATGCTACACGAATTATGATGTTACCTGATACCCTTCTAGACATCAGTAATGGACCTCTTGGTGAACTTCTTTCAGGAGGTGGCAAGTGATGGCAGTAGTGTTTGAACTATTCTGTGGCATCATAATAGGCATAGGTGCTGCAGCACTTATTCTTGCACTAAAAGCAGCAGGAGGAATGTTTACCGCGGCAGGTGGTGAGCCAACTGCTTATCCACCTAGAGGAACTTGGCCAAGAAGAGGATGGATTACCGTTCTTGACCAATACGAGCGTGCAATCAAATTCCGCTTTGGAAAACCGGTAAAATTGAACGGAGTCGGTTTGGCATTCCGTTGGCCGATAATCGATATGTTCCTAGCGGTAGATATACGTGACCGTCCGGAGAATATTCCTGGTCAAGTCTGTATTACTCGAGACAACGTGAGCATCAAAGTGGATGGAGTCGTGTACTGGAAAGTAATTGACCCTATGACTTCTGTATTGGCTGTTTCAGACCCTGCAACAGTAATTCGTCAGGCAACAATGTCTACTCTCCGAGTCGTAATCGGTGAATATACATTGGACGAATTGCTTTCCAAGAGAGAAACCATTGCTAGCCGAATGGAGGATATTCTTGATACCTTTTCACTACCACTTGGAATAGACATTACTCGAATCGATATCACAGATGTAGTTATTCCAACCGATATGCAAAGAGCAATTGCTCGTGAAGCAGAAGCGCAAAGAGAGAGAAAAGCAAGACTACGACGTGCTGAAGGAGAAGTTGAAGCGGTCAAGAATCTCGCTCACGCCGCTAATACCATGGCAGAGAATCCAGAACTTCTAGAATTGCGCCGCCTGCAGACAGTAGGCGAATTGGGTATGGAACAACACACACTCATTACTTTAGTTCTACCATATGATTATGGAAGATTAGGCGGTGTTGGCAAAGGAATTAAGGCATTCACAATAGAAGATAATGAAGCATTCCTTTCATCATTGAAGACTATTGATGCTGATGATTTATTAGAATCAGATGCCGATTTAAGTGAAGTTATTGAATCTGAAATCTCTGAAGCTGAGGCGCCACCAGCGATGGAAGAGGCACCTGCCCTAGTTACAGATAACCTGCCAGCAGCACCTGACTTTGGTGACCTAGAATAACATCCAACCTGAATTGAATTAGATTTCAATCACTTGTCGGAGATACATGCGTAATTGACGTCAGGTTTTTGCATGGATTTTGACGACATCGTTGTCAGAAAGTTCATGGTCGGAGCCAATGATTCTACCGCTTCGTGCATCTGTTGCGCGAATGAAGCCGTCACCCAAATCGGTGTGTACTGCGTATGCCAAACCTCTAGCAGTAGTGCCTGAAGAAATTAACAAGGCATCTGGAAGTATCCTTCCCTCCCCATCAACCCAATGTGACTCATCTTGGACTGGATAAGCAACTATTTGCTCTAATCTCTCGAACACCACCTTTCGAAGTAGTTCGTTCAAACCTGTTCCCCCCATTTTGGATATTCTGTCCTTCAATTCCAATAACCCTCTTTTCTGAGCATCATTCAGACTCGCATCAGGATTTACTTCAAAACTTGATTCGCCTGACTCATAGAAAATAGCACCAGCCTTACTAGCCCTCCTCAGAGCAAGTTCTGTGTCAGCACTACAAAGTTGGAATAATCCCCCAGTGGATTTTACTTGTGATTGCAGATTTGAATAAGTCTCTTCATCTGCTAAATCTGATTTATTTGCTGCAATATAGAGTGGGAAAAGTTGACTACGAAGTATACCTGATAGGACCCTCCTTTCCTCATCACCCCACACATTAATTGTTGGAATATCCGGATTTTCTCGCTTGAAAATGTCCAAAGCGATTGCTACATCACCATGAGTTGCACCAATTCCAGTTAATTGGTCTGTGAGGAAATTTGTCAACCCCGCTTCACCCTCAGATTGAATGCGACGAACCGCCTTAGCCCAACCGTTGGAGATAATACCATCAATCCACGCCGCTAATTCTTCAATCAAAAAATCATGCTCTTCACTCGGTGAGCAACCGCCAGGACCCGTTGGATTCCCTTCAATATCGGTGCCTCCAGAGGCATCAATAACTTGGATCAAAGCATCACAACTAGCCAAATCGGAAAGAAATTGGTTGCCCCTACCACGCCCTTCGTGTGCGCCTGGAACTAGCCCTGCTACATCCACTAGAGTAACGGGCACTAATCTTGTGTGGCCATTACAAGCACCGGTTCTTGGCTGGCAGATACTGCCATCTCTCGCCTCATCGGATTCAACAGGCCTACCACTTTCTGCTATCTTGGTTGACAGTTCTTTGCAAGCGCAAGGTGATGTTGCTGCGGTGTAAGTCACACCAACATTTGCTTCAATTGTTGTGAATGGATAATTTGCGATTTCAACCGTAGTCTCTGTTAACGCTGCAAAAGTAGTTGATTTGCCCACGTTTGGTTTGCCGACTAAGCCAATACGCATCTCAATTCCTCTTATTGACGGAGTAGGGGTATTCGCTAATGGCGGTTTCCCAATCCTTGAATCAAGCACTAAGGCGCTCAATCAAGTCAGACTTGGTTCCTGAAGTAGAAACACCTGCTGCCTTAGCCAATTCAACCAATTCCCCCTTCAACATCTTTGAGAGATTAGCGGGGATCTCAGCTACTGGTTCTTCATCTGCCTCTTCGGGCTGTGCATCTTCTTCTTCAGCGACTTCATCTGCTGGAGATATATCTGCTAATGAGATTCGACCTTCGGTTGAACCTCCATCTACTGTAAGAACAGTGTCAACACCTGCACCTGCTGCAAGCAAGTTGCGGATTGATGTTGTGCCACCTATTGCCATCTGTGCAGTGGTGACATTTGCTGCTGGAGCATTGTCTGAGAGTAAAGTGCCACGGAATGAACCTTGTAACATATTTTGAGCAGCAAAGACTCCTGCTAGAGCAACGCCGTAGAACATGATGGCTGCGAAAGCCTGTACCTCACCCGCTCCAGCAGCGCTAACACCAGCCTCTTCTAATGCCAAAGACACATCAGTAGCGCCGATTGAATTGTCCACATAGTCAACGATGAATTGTGAAGTACCATATCCAATAACTCCAACTGTTGCAAGCCAGAAGGTCATCTTTTTCTTGGCACAACTGAATAAATCACGGCCGGTTACTTGTGGGAATAACAAGTGTGCACTTCCTAATGCAATCATGCCAATAACACCCCATAGTGCAAGCATATCTAGCGTTGAAGCAATATGAGCTAATTCGTTGCCTCCACCAAATGCTGAAACAGATGCAAACAAACTACCAAATGAAATTGGAATCAAAATGATGACTCCGAGTATTGTGAATTTAACGCCATAAGATTCCATTACTCTGCCGCTTGCAGTCTTGGTCAAGTTGACTACTGTAGCGATTAGTGGCACTAATGAAAGCGACAGTAGAATCGCTACCATTGCTTGCATGAAAGCCCCCATTGAAGGGACTGAAGCAACCGCCCCAAGTGGGGAGAATGTTAGGAATGTACCAAACAAAGTAAGAGTTGCAAGGGAGCGACTCCAAAGTGGAACCCCTAGAGCAGATGGAATCACATGATGAGCAATACCCAGTGCTTGTGAGAGTAACCAACCACCAAACAGAACCTTGACCAATAACCACGAAAGTGTGTGATTTTCTCCAGCAAGCAAGAACATAGAAACAACACCTAACCAAATGAAAGCAGCGTAACCCATTACGATAAACCACTGTGGAATCATTGCTGGTGAGCCTGAGTTAGCCATCGTTAACAGATGATTCACGAATAGCGGTAAAGCCAAGAATGTTAGTAAAATGTAGTAAACTGGTGGCAATTCAAACCAACTGCTTGTACCTATCAAATCGGTATGTGAAAGAATTAGACCTACTGCAACAACTGCGCTCCATGCAAAAGCAATCAATGCAGTTGTCGCTTCATTCGCCATTCGTCCACCTGTAAGGCGGCCTTGCATAGCAAACCCTGCAGCCATCAACATCATTGATAATGCGCCGAATGCAGTTACAACATGAACAGCAGCAGTAGTCTGAGCAACGCTAGGAGAATATCCTATTGCTCCAAGCGAGTGTAGAGCATTTGGTTCGTATGCTGTCCACATCCCCAAGAATGACAAGGTTGCGGCTATGATGAACCAAAAGATTCCATGAGCGAACCAGGTTTTCGCTGCCCCACCTGCTCGATCTTCCATCAAGTCAGCGGCTGGGCCAAGTCCTTTTCCAAGCATGAAGGCAGAGATATCTCTAGCAAATGAGCCAAATGGTCCAAGACCCGTAATTGTCAGATATCTTACAAAAAATAGCCAGATAATGTATGAAATGAATAATGTTCGAATTTCCATGATATCACCTCATTCTGCAATAGACTCTCCAACCATCATCGCAAGTAACATTGACAAACCTAGAATAATTCCTGCGATAAAGAACCAAACAACGCTATTGCCTAATTCACTGAACAAAGGTAGAATGTCTCCTAATCCAGGGAATGGGTGATTCGGGTAAAGTACTCCATACAAAATCATGAAGGCAAATGCACCAACTAAACTCAATGTCCAAACTGCTGTAGATGCAACGGGCTCTTCTTGCCCCTGCGTCATTTCGGGTAGTCCACTCATCACTTCACCACAGATTGCCTTTAGGCAATCTTTGCGAAACGAAAGTTGTCCTTAAGCATTAGGAGAGAAAAGATGATGAAATTACGGTGACATCAAGGAATCTTCAGCAGACATTCGACGGTCTAACCCGACTCCAAATGGAGATGGAATTGTACCATCTAACTCAATTTCAGTAGCCCAAATTTTCTCACATTCACAGGTTAGACCAGCAAACTCTTGCAAGTCTCCTGAAACCGAATAGCGTTCGATTGCGGCAGCAACATGCTTGTCGCATTTGCCGCAATTATGTGCACCGCGGACCCGGCCGGCTGCCGTTGGATGTACTATCAAACGCCCTGGAACAGAATCAACCTGGCGAATCATCTCAACTAGAGACCATAGCCATGGAGGACGGTATTCGCGGTGGCGGAAAAGTCTCTCAACTATTGTGCCACGTTGGATATTCATTGGGTTGACACTGACTTCATCAGAAAGTGGACCTACTTCTCGTATCCATTCTATACAATGTTTCAATGAATCTCCTTCTGACATGAATGGCGGTTTGAATAGCAAATATGTCTTGACTTCTAATTCGTTAGCCCGAAGGGTCTCAACTGCTTTGCGCCATTGTTTTGTTGAAAATCCTTTATTGCAGTGGAATTTTAGCACTTCGTCATCCATCGCTTCTAGCCCAATTGCGACAACACAACCAGGATGCAAGTTGGCTACCCATTCCATTTTTTCAGGTGTACACATCTCGGCTCGCGCTTCAACTATCAGACGGAGACCCCTTTCACTAGTCTCTCGAAGAATTGCCTCTTGCCACTCAGGAGGGTTTTCACGGTCCTCAAAAAATGTTCCAGAGGTGTAGACTTTGATTACCTCCGAGCCTTCAAAATCATTAGTTTGGTCTTTGGCTGACTGCCACTGTGCCATCAAATTATCATAGGTAACATCGTCTCTTACATCGTTGAAGTAACCACAAAAAGTGCAACCTGAATTCCACCACCAGACGCACCCACGGGTGCGGAAAATGACTGTAGTCGCTTGGCATATTGTTCCGTCTGGTAGACATTCAGGAGTTGTGTAAACAGTCGCTAATTCGTCAGCATCCCAAGATTCTCTCTTGCGAATTGAGCCAGGTGTATTTTCTGGAGCCTTAACAAGATGGTGAATTTTTACCGCTTCGGTTGAATTTGGCATGATGCCAGCGGAGCAAGGTGAGGATTGTTCTGCCATTACGCTCAAACTTGCCGGCACACCACCCCCTCATCAATCTGCCCTATGATATGGAAATTGTCAAATTACTCAGGATAAGGGAATCAATGCAGGGTGTAATGCTAAGAGGGAGACTCGCATGTGAGGTAGCATGAGTGATACTGCATCTGCATCAGATAATGTTCCTGAGACTGTAATCATAAAACAGAATCTTGCTGATATGAAAGAAGATGATAAGAAGGCACTGAAAGGATGGTATTTCTTTGACTGGGCAAATCAAGCCTATGCACTAACCGTGATGACTGTCATTGCTCCAGCATTGATGGCCAGTTTGTACAACTTAGCTACCGGGACTCAATCGGGAGATTCTTTCTACGCTTTTGTACTGACTTTTTCGATGATATTTGTTGTTCTTACCGCGCCTGCATTAGGTGTGATTGCTGACCGAATGCCAATCAAAAAGAAGTTGCTGAAATGGTATACGGTTGCCGGAATTGGCTTCACCGCATTAATGGGAGCAGCACCCTATTTTGGTTCTCAAGGATACATCGTTCTAGCGTTGATGTACACTATCGGAACCATTGGATTTACTGGTGGAAACGTCATTTATTACTCATTTATGCCCTATCTTAGTTCTAGAGATAATCAAGATGAAGTTTCAACTTGGGGCTACATGTATGGATTCATGGGTGGTTCAATGCTACTCATATTCCATCTTGCCATCCTTATGGGTCCCTTCAATTGGGATACCAACTTCAAACTTGCAGTTATCTTTGTGACCTCTTCATTGTGGTGGTGGGGCTTTGGCGCATTGATGTTCAAATGGACTCCTGAACCAGAAATCGTCTCAGATTTGGAATGGGGTAGTTTGGGTAAAAACAACTTTTCTAGATTTGTAGGGTCTGCCAAAATTGCTTATGGACAAGTTGTGCAAACTGCAAGAGAAATAAAGAAATTCAAGGTTCTTGCAATGTTCCTAATCGCTTACCTGTTATTCTATGATGGGGTTAACACAATCGCTAGCATGGCGAGTGCTTTCGGGGAATCCGTATTACGAATTGACCAGAGTATGAATATTATGTTACTTCTCACTGTCAACATTGTCGCTATTCCAATGACTTTCGTTTTTGGTAAACTAGCTAATGTAAAGGGTACAAAATTTGCATTGATGGTCGCACTACTCATCTACTGTGGTGTAGCAGTCACAGCCGCGGGATTTGCTCCCCTAGAGTTAGAAGGGGAAGAGGACGCCAAGCGCTACGATTTCCAATTTGAGTGGAACGAAGAAACCGAACTTTACGAACTGACCACCCTGTATGATAGAGGATATGAAAATTGGATTGGTGAAAAATCAAAGGGAGATGATGCTTTCCGCAACGCATTCCAAGAACACTTTCCAACACCAGATTACAGTGTAAAAGATGCTGGTGAAAGCACTCTTGGTGCTGGACTGATGGTTTGTTTGTTCATTTTAGTGATGGTTGTTTTACTAGGTGGCGGCATTATGTGGTTACAAGAAAGAAACATTGGGTGGATGGGAGTTATTGCAGCATTTTTACTCGTTGGAGTAGGTATCTTTGGGGCTTCTTTCCTTGCTGATCAAGCCAAGGTATCAGAGAAGGACATCAAAACAATAACAGAACAAGATGCGGTTGCATTGGTCGCGGCTTTTGATGACACAGATGACCACCGATTTTCAATCATCATCATTGGTGGGAATGAGAGTATTGCCGGATCTTCAGAGGTAGGTGATACACATCCTTCAGTCATAGAACAAGGTGGACCTGTTGATTGGTGGGCCACTACAATGCGCAATTATGTCTGGGCTCCATTAGGGCTAGGTGTTGCAATGCAATGGATAATCCTCGGACTGTTTGTTGGATGTGCAATGGGTTCAGCCGGAGCGCAAGCGCGTTCAATGTTCTCACAACTCACCCCCAAAACCCGAACCTCAGAATTCTTTGGTTTCTTTGGTTTCCTTGGAAAATCTGCAGCAATGATTGGAACATTCCTCTACGGTATTGCTAGCACTGCTGCCGGTAGTCGAGTTGCAATTTTGACGGTTACCGTAGTCATTCTTGCGGGAACTTATCTAACTAGTCGGGTTGACCTTGAGGAAGGAATTCGTGTTGCTGAAGAAGAGGATGCACGCGCTACAGGTGAATTACCACCAGAGTGAAAGCACGGTGAAAATTAATTCAGGGGATTTGTCATCAGAGTGAAAGCACGCTGAAAATTAATTCTAGGGATTTATCATCAGAGTGAAAACACGGTGAGCACTAATTCACAATGATAGCATACGCAATCAACAAACAGAGGAGATTCATTCTTCTTCGCTGACTTCAACTGCTGCTTCAACTTCGGCTGCTGCATCTTCTGCGGCTGCATCTTCCGCTGCCTCTTCGCTACGGGCCTCCATCGCTTCTTGCAATTTTTCATTGATTGCTCTCTGCATATGTTGACTCTTGCGTTCTGCTTCTACAGCGTTTTCAATCATCTCATAGCGATTCTTGATTGCCTTGTTGAGGTCTTCGAATACACGCATATGGTCAACATACCAATCGTCACGTGCTTTTAGTTCAGCAACTGCTAGACGGAGATCGTTATCCAACTCTTCTGCGATTTCGAACACGCGGGTTAGACGTTCTTTTTCCCTAGTGAATTTCTCTTCCATCATCTCAAGTTCTGGCTCAAGATGATCAACTTGCTTTCCTCTCTTGGCTCCGGTTAACTCCAAATCGCGGATTCGGTGGTCTTTTTCGCCAAGTAATTGCTCGTATCCTTCACGCTCAATTTCCTTGTCAATGACTTCTTTTTCAAGTACTTCAATCTCGGCTTTGAGTTGAACAATTTCCTTTTCTGCCTGCTCAAAGGCGCTAAACACCTTGGTGACACGTTCTGTCTGTTGCAACAATTCCTCCTCTAATTGGCGGAGGCGAACTTCGGGAGTAATTGTACCTTCATCGTCTTCTGACATGTTCACCACTGACATACGCCACTCGCTTGCCCTTGATATATCCGCCGCCCCATAGGGGCGGCTAAGTAGCGACTGTAAATGTTCCAAATATTGGCTGATTCACTGATTTGACATCGATGCGAGCGCAGCGGCAACACATTGGGTTAGATGTTTGACTGTAGGGATATGTAATTTCTCATCCGGACCATGGGCATTGTTGCCCGGCCCAGCACATCCGGTGACAAGGAAGCGAGCCTCGGGGTAGGACTCTTGCATCATCGCCAAAAATGGAATGGTTCCGCCTTCATAAAACGGCATTGATGGCGCCCCGAAGGTTCTCAAACTACCTTCACTAAATGCCGCGGCAATTTCAGCAGGCATTGGTGGAGCGGCAAATCCATTCGCTGCAGTTTCTGGCTTAAACGTAACATGAGCACCAAATGGCGGGTCTGACTCCATTAATTCTTGCAATTTGGAAGAAGCCATTTCAGAATCAACACCTGGTGGAATTCGCACGCTCAATTTTAGAGATGTATGAGTGCGAAGTACATTTCCAGCATTAGCAAGGGTTGGCATTCCTTCAGCCCCGGTAATAGAAAGTGTTGGCTTCCAATTTTGCGCCAACAAGGCTTCAACTAAATCCTCATGTTGAGGACGTACCCCATCTAAAAAAGGGAAATCTGTAATCAAGGCTTCACCTAAAACACTTACAATTTCGGCTGAATCTTCTCGCAATTTATCTGAGATGTCAATGTGTAGCCAATCAGGAATCAACTCACCAGTTTCTTCATCTTCCAACCGAGAAAGGAGTTGGCGAGTGAGCCTAAATGATGATGGAATAACTCCACTAGCCATACCTGAATGCACTCCTTCTGAAGTTACACTAACTGTCAGTGTGCCACCAACTAATCCGCGCAGGCTTTCAGTGACCCAAATGCGCTCATAGTCGCCCAATCCTGAATCAAGGACCACTACCAAATCTGGTGTGCCAAGATCTTCTTTGAGTTCTTCGAGGTAATAGGGCAAATCGGGAGAACCACTCTCTTCACAGGTTTCGATGAGGAAGGTGCAACTTGGGTGAGCCATGCCTTGATTTTGTAATGCCATCAAAGAAATGAGACCACAATATCCACCATAACCGTCGTCCACAGAGCCTCTTCCGAACAGCCACGGGTCTTCTCGAACAGGGATCCAAGGCCCTTTTCCTTCTGACCAGCCAGTGAATTCTGGTTGTTTATCTAAGTGAGAATAGAACAAAACTTCTCCTTCACCGGTGCCCGCAACTTTGAGCAGTAATACAGGAGTTCTGCCTTCTAAACTGTGGACTGTTGCCGATAATCCGTCAATTTCTATTGAATCAAGCCAGCCAAGAAAATGCTCAATTGTCTTGTCTAAGTGGCCGTTTGCCTCCCAGTTTGAGTCAAATGCCGGGGAAAGTGCTGGAATCTTGATGAATTCTTCTAAACTTGGTAGTGCAGAATCCTCCCACACTGATTCAGTAAACTCCGTCATCTTGTCCCAATCAATCGCATCGGTCGCGCTCATACGGTGGGCCAAAGGGTAGTACCCATTGAATCATCGGTTTGGTAAATTTTCAAAATTCACCCGATGCTTTGGCAAAAACCAATCAATTCAAATCAATTTCATCAGATTCTACAGCACCTAAGGCAATACCATCTGGAGCACATAAACGAATGTTGCCACGATAGTACGGGCATTGACGACATGTTTGCTCTTCTTCAATCGGTAATCTAGGGAAGTTCACTTCGTCACCTTTCTCCTTAACTTCCACCAATGCAAGTGCCTTGATAAGGTCATCAAATTCTTCACCAATTTGGTCAAATTCTTCTTTCGTCCATGAAATTAGTCTGCCTGTTGAAGCAACTAAAATCCCCGGGCGCAACACTTCTCTTGTAGGCATTCCAAGTTTTTTTCTCATGGCTTCTTGGCGAACTAAGCAGAGATGGTAGAGGTAGAGTTGCATTCTGTAATGGGTCAATAAATCCAGTTCTGCTTCTGTACGATTGATTTCATCATCCTTATCAGTTGGAATCTCAAAGATTGTTCCTTCAACTTCATCAGGTTGATTGAGTATTGAAAGGCCTCCAGTTGTCTTCAAATCAATTGCTCGAATTGTGTTTTGGGATTGGCCATCGGTTTGACACAGGACCAAATCAGCAATTCCATCTAACTCAAAAGTCAATGATGTAATCTGTTCCACAATTTGGTTGCCAAATGGACTCCAGCTATGCTCCATTACATCACTAAGTGATTGTTCAATATTGATGAGGAAAGGCCACTCAGTCCTCAATCCTTCAACATACAATCCATCAATTGTTTCACCTTGAACGAGCCTTCCTAATTTTCCGTTGAGGAGGACTTCAGCCAGTTTCTTTAGCATTTTAGACGCTAAATCTCTATCTGCGGAGGCAGGCAGAAGCTCATCAAGAACTTGAGAAATTAGTGTTGAATCCATCATCAAATTTGGTGAAGGAGATACCCACTGTTCAGAAAGTGGGGTAGAAGGGTTCTCACCTGAAATTCCTGGATTGGGCAAACCAAGTTCAACCAGCCGATGGAAAAGAGAACCGAGTTCGTTTGCCGCGAGCGGGATGTAATCACCTGATGGCTGGTCGTCACTTCTAGGAATAAACGGTAATTTGACCGGTTCGCTTGAAATCCCGACGTACTGACTGAGCCAATGACGACGTACACACAATTTGGCTGAGTCAAGTGTGTGTGGCGCAAGGCGTAATTTTCGATTAGTCTTTCGAGGTGGAGCCAAATCAATTGTTTCAGGGTTCACTAATCTAGCACTCTCTTGTAGACGGGTGAACTTCACTAATGGCGAGAGGTGTTGGCGTTGAGGCAGGATGAAATCTGGATGGTGATAGATTTTCAATGATGGGAGTAAACCTGGTGCCAAATGAGGAGTAGTCAGCATTTCGCTCGGTGAAATTGTCACCTCACCTTTGCCTCTGAATGGCAGTGGTACAGGAAGAGATGCATCATCATCAATTAACCATGGTGCGGTTAGTAACCCATCACGCCTAGCGGCCTGTCGAATTGCTTCGAGCCACATCCAACCAAACCTTGGAGTCGGTTTGTGACCCCATGAGATGCTAATTTCACCTTCATTTTGGTCGATTGTTGAGTTTTTCGGTGCACCTGCAAGTATTAGTAAATCTTTGACCCTAGTACAAGCAACATAGAGTAAACGCCGTGCTTCTGCCTGAACTTGAGAGGTGAGAACTTCGGTAGAAAGGCGCCAACTACCACTATCAATTGCATCTCTACTTTTCCATGGTTTTGACCGAGGTGAAAACATTTGTTCGGATACCAAGATGTTATCGCGCCTTGATTGACCTAGATTGCTTTGATTTTCTGAGAATATTCCGCAGACAATAACTACCTTGGATTGCAATCCTTTGGAGCCATGAATCGTCATCACTCTAACAGCATTTGAAGCAGGCATCGCTTCACCAAGAATCAGTTTTCCTTTGATTGACGTTAGCACATTGATTCGTTCTGCCAAGAGTACTGGGTCGCCTCCAGATTCTGCCATTTGTGAGCGGATGAGGGACAAAAATTGCTCTGCGTATTGCCTGTCTACTTGACTAGGGTATGCAATCAGCAAGTCTGAGTGGTCGACTGTTTCTTCTAACATTGGAACTATTCTATTACAGTCAGAGAGTTGTTTCCAGCGTTCAAATAGTGCCTTTTGGGCATCACTAATAGCATGGGATTGTAATCGTTCTAACAAATCGGATGAACCTTTCCTGTCAGAAATGAAATCCTCTAACTGGGAATCATTGAATCCAACAAGTGGTGTCCTAGCAAGTGTGGCTGCCCGGCTTATGTCACCCCGTCTTGCAGACAATTGAAGAAGAGCCGCTAATGAACTCACAACTGGTTGCTCAAGCAAGCCACCATCTTGGTCTGCTAACGCCGGGATCCCAAGGTCATCAAGCCGACGAATGAGGTCATACATGTGGGTTCGTGCAGGCATTAACACCATGATATCTCGTGGTTCAATTGGCTCAACATCATGGATTTGAGTTTCATTGTCTTCTCCAGTTTGCTCTAACTCATCACTTTCTTGAGCTGTTAGAACTGATGGCTCCACACCATCAATCATTGCCCGAATTCTAGCAGCAACCAATTCATGTTCAAGGTGAACTTGTTTCGCATCTGCACCTAACTCGAATGGATCTAATGGGACCGTCAAATCTGAGCTTGGGTCACTTGCTTCTTCGGTAGAAATTGGTAACAACCATTCAAGACGACCATTTTCTTCATCTCGATATGCCCGTAAATCCTTTGGTGAAGCATACCAATCACCTGGGAATAAGTTGTGCCTGTCATCAAAAAGGTCAATCCACCATTGATTCATCGTCAAAAGTAAGTCTTGGCACGTTCGGTAATTTGTGACAAGGTCAACATGGCCTTGAGTACGGCGAATAACATCTGTATGCTCTAACCTTCTATCATCATCCCCACGGTCAAATTTTATCCATGCTTCTTCTGGAATTGGACGATGATTGACGTATTCAAGGCCGGTGACGAAACTACTGATGTCCACTAATCTTGGATCACGTGCAGAATCTCGACGGCGTAATGCTGGCTTCATCAATAATCTTGATTCTGTGGCATATTCATGCTCATTGATAGCCCGAAGATGAACTGTGTATCTTGCCATTCCACTCACTTGGGCTTGACGGAAACCGTATATGCTCTGTTTTTGGTCACCAACCCAACAAACGGTAGGTTGCCATGGTGAATTTGGTGGTTCGGGGTCACCATCTTTCTGCTCTCTCTCTCCCCAGAGTCTTGAGAGAAGTCGCCACTGCTGATTTGAGTTATCTTGGGCTTCATCAATGATGAATGCTCGGAACCGTCTTCGTATTGTTTTGAGGACTTCATACCTCCTTACCAAATCATCTTTCACCAGTTTCATTGGATATTCTTTATGGTGCTCTGAAATCTCATTTTGTTCGGGATTACCACACAAATTTAGTGCTGAAATAATGTGCTCATCCCGCCAAGGTTTTGAATCATCAATTGCATTAAGTGCAGAGACAATATCTCTTGGATACCATCTTGAACAAACTCTTGGACAGCGCGCAAGAAGTAAATCCTCAGCCGAATCTGATACATCAGAATGGTCATGCAATCCCTCTAAAAGACGTAATTCAGTTAACACATCTTGAGAGGCTTTGTGCACAATTAGTAGGTCTGAAATGATACGTGCGTCGCATTCAGCATCAAGAGCCAAAGGCGCATCACCAACATAAGTAGGGAACGGATCTGAGATTCTTTGCAGATGGACATCAGAGTCTGCAGGACAGCACGGTGGGCCATCTCTTGGGTCCAACAAATCAGCAATTGCTGCACAGGCCCTTACCCTCATCCCTTCGATTGAACCATAATGGGTTTTGGCGCGATTTTGTGCATCAACCATGATTTCTTTGATTCCATCACGGACTGCTTTGTCTTTGATTGAGCCAAGTGCATTCACACCCGATGGCCAACCATCACCTTTGGGTAGTAGATTTCTCGAAAATACAGATGGTATAATTTTCTCAATCGAGGCCATGCTACATGTTGCTAAAGTGAAATGACGAATCCACAATAATTGGTCCCATAAATCATCAGGTACACCTGCACTAACCAGCGTATCTAGAGAATTTACTCTAGTCTCATTTTGCAGTGCTTCAACCAAACCTAATTCTGCAGAGCGTTCTTTTGAAGCAGCCAACCAATCATCACCAATTGTGTGGAGGGTTTGGGCAAAATTCCTAATCTCCTGTTCCTCAATATGGGAGAGGAAGCTGTTGCGCAGTGCATCGGCATTTACTACTCCTGCATGTGATTCCAATGACCTGCGAACTGAGTCTACAAAAATTGAATTATGGAGTAATTTCGCAACAATTTTCTGACTGCGGGAGCGGCCACCCATTTGATGTGAAAGTCGATTGCGAGCCTTGATGAATTGTTCTGGAGTAACCGAATTTATCCGCAAGTCACCCGCATGTTTTTCATTACGAATTCGCCAGAGTGAACTCATTGCCCGTTCCATCAACAATGCTCGTTGTGCATCAGACATTTGCTGATGAGTTGGCCTGTCTCCAAGTAGACTTCGGTGCGCCGATACCAACCGATTTAGAAATGAGTCAATAGTACCGATAGGAGCCTCATCAAGTAACATTGTCAATTGTTCTATCAAACCTTCATTTCGGATACGCGGGTCGTATCGTAATCCATCCCTTTCGCCCCTAGGACCAGAACGCAAGCGAGCAAGTTCGGTGCGCATCCGGTCGCGCATTTCTTCGGCTGCTTTCACTGTGAAAGTTAACACCACAACTTCGGTAGGAAGCAATCCCCGCCACTTCACCATGTCTTCCCTATCTTTAGCAGCGGATTGAAGTAAACCGCCACCAAAATCAACCTCACGTGGACCTGCTGGAAGCAGTCTAGTCGCTCTCTGGTCTTCTGAAAGGTAGTGCTCCAAAACTCTTTGAACAATTGTCGCGGTTTTTCCAGTACCTGCACCAGCATCTAGGACTATGTGCATGTCTAGATTTAATCCAAGTGTTTGGCCGCGATTCAATTCCATTTGCGGTCACCTCCCACAGTTGGCGCCAAACCACACGCTTGCTTCACCGGACAATAAGTACAGGTTAGGTCACTAGGCGTAGGAATTACTCTACCATTTTCGGACATATCCCCAATACGCAAAGCAGCAGTCAAACGATGGCGCATCCATGCTCTGAATGGATTACTGGATGGTGAATCATTACTTTCATTCGGCCGACGATAAAGAGATTGTGTGGTACACGCTACATTCCCAATTCCTAGACTCGAGAGATAGGTTTGGTATTCTGGGTCCGCTTCAATGTAAAGCCCACTTTCCTCACCCACCTCAGAAATCCCAACTCCGATTACTCTGTCACCAGGATGTGTTACTTCCCATGCTCGAGCATACAAAGCCAGTTGTATACCTTCTAGAAGTTCTCTAGTGTGACGATCTCCTGATTTGCCTTTACCCGGTCCTTCAAGTGATTTCAGGTCTCTAATTACAACTAGGCGCTGAGCATTCCAAGATTCGCCTAAATCTAAGTCAAGAGGACATTCTAATTGTTCACCTAAATCATTGATAAAACTGCCATCTGATTCCGGGAATGGAATTAATTCGACTCGGTCTATGGTTCCCCTTAAACGAATACCTGGAGGGGTGGATTCTCCTGATTCCGGTAATTGCAACATGATTCCTTGCTCCTTATCGTTGCTAGTTAAAGGCCATTCAATTGCTAAAAGGGCGCTTGAATCAGCTGCTAATTCTGATTCTAACAAGCGGCCAAAGCGACCACTTGCACTGACTTTTCCATCTTCATCAAGAGCCGCTTCATATGCTTCAAGATCGAGTCCTACAAGATCAAGTCGGCGCACCGTTGCAATTGCATCAGAATGGCGTAACCACGGTGCCCTCTCATCAATCAATTCCAATAAGCGAGTACGTAGAGATGACTCATCAATTCTAGCCGCCCCAAGTGAATGTGGAGTGAGATTGTCTCGCTCAATTGCTACTTCCATCCCTAAGAATTCACAGATGAAGTCTGCCCAAACTTCATGAATGAGCAAACCACGAGTTCTCACATCAACATCATCATCTTCATCATCATCACCCTCAGCGCGTAGCCTCGTCGAAAGCCAACCTTTACGAGGGCAAGATAACCATTGAGAAAGCCTACTTGGAGACCAAATTTTGGTTTTCCTAGATGGTCCCCCACTAAACCCATGCCGTAAATCATGGTCATTTATTCCAGTTGCATTGGGCCTCAACGGACGAGGATCTATCGACATCGCCTTGCTTGATTTGACCTTCAAACCAATGGTTGGCCAAGAGGGATTCAGACGTGGTGGTGATACCTTTGGTCCCCTAGAAGTTGGTGTCATTTTCAATTCATCAACAGTTACAATCTCGCCAGTCTTATTACTATCAAGATAGGGTTGCTCCTCGCTACCTATTCTTGGTTGGCGAGAAATTCTATCTTCCACTAACGTTGCATCAAGAGGAATCGTGATTGCACTAGGATTGAGTGGTTCTTGCATCGGATATCTTGCATTATGAATTTCGATTCCATCCCTCTGACGATGATCTCGCTGATGGTTACCCGTGACCACTAATTCAAATCTGCCATCCCCACTACTGATGATGTCTGATGGTCTAGCACAAAGAAACGGGCCTTCACCTTCAATGAAGGAAAGTCCCCATCGACTTTCTTTGCCACCATCCATTCTGAAAACATCTCCTGGTGGAATGAAATCAGGGAGACTGGGAGGGGAAGCAGGGTCCCATTTTGTTGCCGCCAACCATTCTGATAATGGAGTCGAGGGTTGTGCTGAATCATCATCATGTGCGTCTAGAACAATAACCTCAGATCCGCAACTGAGTAAATGATTCCAGCAGTGACGGGATTCACGTAAACGATTATCTGGAGGTAAGACTCCTAATTCAGAACGTTCAGACTCGGAAAGACCGGAAATAGAAGGTGGGGATGTGTTCCATGATTCAGAATCTAGATGGGTGAGCATTACTAAATCAGCAGAGCACCCTAATGCTTCATCTGGAGTCAGCAGTTTTAGTTTGGAAGAAGCGACTTGCTTCCCTGATAATGATGAAGAATCTATGAGAGTAAGAAGTTCATCAACCCAATCAAGCCCTGTAACAGGTTGGGAATGACCCAGCAATCGCTGAGATTTCCTTAGTGTGGTATGGCTGTCAAACAACTTCTGCAAGCCGGAGATTGTTCTGTTCACACCACCATCAAGATTGCTAGTCAGCAAATGCCAATGCAACATGCTACCGAACTGATTGAACCATTCATCTCCACTTTGTGCTGGCTCTGGAATTGGTAATCTCTCACCGCTAAAACACCCAATAGATACCAATGAAGCATCTAATGCGCTCACATCAATAGAAGATAACAAAGGACGTAAACGGTTAGCAAGACAAAGTAACCACCATTGAGTAGACTCATGGCGTCGGCACAAGTCCTCCTCGTTTTGATATGAGTTAGCAATTGGCTTTCTTGCCAAGGCATGTAACCAACGGAACAAGGCACCTTGTCCACCAAGTAAATGGAAGCCCCGAGATACCTGCTCAAGGATTTCAACATCAGGGTATGGAGTTAAGTCAGCAATTGTTGGATGCTGACTTGCAGTCATCCATTCTTCCTCAAATTGAAGAGTTTGTTGGACTGCTAATGCACGAAGTTGTGGCAAAGACCACGCGTCCTCGAAATGACCTAAGGAGATCATCGCTGATAACCAATGTACACCTGGACTCTCCTTCAGAGGAGCTGAGCGAATAGGTAGATGGAATCCAAATGACTTGAGCATTGCAGACCAAATATCATGATTTGATTCTGCAGATGGGTCAATAATTAGAATTGAATCTGGAGGCGACTCTGAATTAATTGCAGAATCTATCAATGCATGCGTAGATTGGATTGACCTCTCAATTCTAGGTATCAACATTCTAATCGGCTGTTTTTTCTGTTCCTCAATATTGCTAAGTTGAGAACGTGAAAAAGGAGAGTGGTCGGGAATCCAATCGGGTAAGTCAGCACTATCACGGATTGCCGATATATCATTAGGAACAAATCCATGTACTCCAAGTCGATGACTGCCTGAATTAGCGAGAACATGCAGAGGTTTGAAGCGAGCCAATGAGAGTATTAATCGCTGGCGCAATGGAGAAACTGTTGGTGGGTGGTCAAGGAGAATAATACCATCAATCCTTGACAGACCAAATGGGACGTCTGAATCGTTAATTTTCTCTAAAATGTTAACTAATTCAGAAAGTTGCTCATCACCGTGCATGCCACCTAATTTGTTTGATAATCCGGTCAGTAATTTGCGAAATGATTGTAAATCAGGGGAGGCTTTTGAGGTGACTAATTCTTCTTTTAAACTATGATTTAGGTTGCTTAGGTCACGGCTCTTTCCTCGGCCCCAGTGCTGGTCTGGAAGGCTATGCATTAGTGGAAATTGAAGAGCCTTTGCTGCTTTTTTACACTCCGCGTGTAGTAGTATAGAGAATGGCCCGCCAGCAGGCAATAATCTGGGGAGCCTCAACTCGGCATGAAGTGAAGAGACTAAACTATCCAAGGTGTGATGAATTGTACGATCAATCGGACCATCCTTCTTTCCCCCTTTGGCTAAGTTGTTCAAAGTAGCTCGGCGAGCAGACTCTGTTGGGTGAATTGTGAGGAGTTGTGCTGGACCCCCACGGTTAAGTGACCTAGGGTCTTGCATTTGTTCTTCGAAATGTAAAGAAAGCCATTCTGGAACATGTGCCGGTGGAATCTCTTCCATCGTAATTGTAGGACTGCTACTCTTTTCCTGCACTACTCTATACCCCCTTGCCTTACCAATGCGAGTGTGACGGTTCTTGAAGGTTTAACCGGCGATATCACTCGAGTCCTTTCGGTCGTGACTTCCCACCTATATGAACCCCAAAGAAAATTACATCTACCTTCAATTTGCGAATTCTTTAAGGACCTTGAATTTCAGGATGTTACTGCTCCGGGATGATGTGGCATTAGGCAACCAATTAAGATTCCAACAATATCTCAACCACTCACCAGAGTACTGCCTCCTTTTGAACATGAATCATTCATGTTCTGAAACCGGTGCCTTTAAGAGTGTCCACTAATACAGCGGTAATAGACTAAGAATCGGGAGCCTAGAGGTAAAAACAGAGTTTATCCGTCATCTGCACAGCGATAATAATCAACAATGAGTAAATCAGATATTGTTAACAAGAACGGATAAACACATGACTAACTTCAGCCCAGATTATTGGTTGACCAACAAAAGGAGATAGAAATATGACCGGAAATAATATGGCAAGATGTACAGAATGTAGCAGCAGAGACCTTGACCACGATGAGAATCGCGGCGAGGTAGTTTGCAACGAATGTGGCTTCGTGCTTGATGATAATCAAATTGACGCTGGGCACCCAAGTGGCCAGGTTGGCGAGAATGCACACATGAGTGCGCAAAGAAATGACAGTGTGGGTGGTAGAACCACTAGACGAACCCATTTTGACAGAGGTGAAGCCCGAAGAAACGGACTTGGTAATATTATCAGACCAGACCAAAGAGCACACTCTCAACGAAATGTTCGAGCTAATGATATCCTCGATGAAATCAGACGAATTTCTGGTTCTGAGAATGTTGCAAGAGCCGCCATTCCAATTCTAACAAAGTGCTTCACCAAAGAAGGCGAAGGTGATGGCCACGGTAAATTACCACTCAATCAAATGCGTTTTATTGGTTCCAAACCAAAGGATAAGGGCAAGGATGCAACCTACATCATTAGAGTCAGCGCAATTGCAACGATGAGAATGATATCTGAACTTGGAAAGATTCCTTACCAATATTGGCAACAAGATGCAGATAGACTTGGACTTGACAGAAATGATGTTACTGAGACGGTAAAACTGATCAGAACTCGTCTAGTTAATCTCTTCCGAGACCGTGTGCCTGGCTCAATTGACCCGCGTGTTGGGATGCAAAATTTGCGAAAAGACACGATAGATGCATTTGAGCAGAAGTTGAGAGAGTTCATCAGACAACACCAAATCGAGCATGCTGAAAAGTTACTAAAGTGGTTCAATGAGAGAATTCAAGTCCTAGATGCTAACGGCGAGGGGCCTCTAGCCCAAGAAAAACCTCGAATGCTTCTAGCAATGGTGACTATTTGTGGAATTGAACTATTTGATGATGTCAAAATGACCAAAAAAAGTATCGCTGAAGAGATTTACAATCTCACTGTCGGAGGAGTGAACTCAAGACTGAAGGGCGAGCACCACGGGATGACAAAGAAACAATTCATCAAGAATTACACAGGTAAAGCAAATTCTGCTTGAGAGATGGAACAAGTACCGAGTTAGGATTTATCCTAAGTTTCTCGGTTAGTGGTACTCACCACTAATGCTGCCCCTGCTAGACCAACAACTACCCACATCACTCCGATTGCTGGTAAGCCAAAAAAGCCATCATCATCTGGAGGGTTAACATCACAGCAAGAATCTTCTAGATGGATATCCCACTGATGTACCAACACGAGAGAAATGTCGTCACCATCCCATGCTGCTGGAAGAGTGTAATTCATGGAACCTGAATTACCATCTAACTCAATCATATCACGTACCACATCATGATAATCTCCCAAACCATTCGACCCTTCTTCAAATGTGGCACTAGCCTCAACAACAAAAATCAACGAAGTAGTAGATTCTGGTAGCCAATCACTTGCTTCAAGGGCCCATGTGATGGTGCCATTTGCCATGTCCTCACTAGACCAAGAGAGTGATGAAGTAGCCGATCTTTGAGAGAATTGAGATGGTTGGGCGAGTGAATCTGCGAAATATGGCTTCAATTGTTCCTTCTCTAAACCACCGCTTCCAGCATGCATTATTTCACCATTGATTATCATGGTCGGAGGAGCGCGCATTATTCCAACGGAATTCTTTGATGCTTGACCATATCTTGTTTCCCAACGATGGTCGGCTGATTCTACTCCAAATGGATCTTCTACTTCACCCAAAAAACGGTGGAAAGTTAGGACAGTGGTATCACTGGGGGATTCGGCAATTGCCGCATATAATCCCTCTTCAGCAGGGACACAGTTTTCACACCATGTTGCAGTATAAACTTCAGCGATTGAAGGATAATTCGCCATAGATGCTTCTGTTGACACATCTGTTTGGTTAGATACATCGATAGTAATACCTCCAAAAATACCCTGCTCATAATCAGCTGTTGGAAGAGGAGTCGGCGCTGCAATTGTAATTGGAACCATCAATAATGCAAAACTGAGCACCACTAATCGGGTTCTGTTCTGAGTTGACATCAAGTAGCCGACATAGTCATTCAATGTCAAGGCAACGGTTTGTGGACTGAGTTGGGTTTTTCTATTTCAAAACCAAATAATCTTGATTAATATCCAATTCCATCCTCAATCGGTGCATTCAATCGATTTGGCAATTGATCTAATAATTGATTTGGTGCAATTGGGTTGGGAAAAAGATTCCACCAAGGTGGTTCTCCTGGACGACCATGCCGTCTTTCGTACGGACCTAGCATTTCCACAAGTTCTCTCCTCACACCCTGAACAGGTGCGTAATGCCTGGTAAAAATTTCATATTCGCCTGCTTCTTGACCTTCCTCTCTTCGGAATCCGGTCAATCTAGCTAACCCTTTTACCAAGTCTAATTCATCTTCGTCACGAACAATCCAAGCAACCAATGTTCCATCAATAGTGACTGCATTTGGAGTCTCGGTAGGAATTCGTAAAATGCCACCTATTGGTGTGTTTATCATGACGCGAAATGCTGCTGGAAATATGTTTAGCCAACGGCCACGGTGGCGTCCTCTGTCATACCTGTAATCTCGACGTTGGAGTTCTAACCATCTCGGGTCGTCTAGGTGTGGTTCAATTCTATCCGCCCTTGGTCTCCTGTCTCCCAATCCATTATCAGAAATGAATTTGGCAAGTGGGTCTAATTTCTTAGCAGATGTCAAATCATCCATCAATGTTAGAAGGACACTGGCGATAACATCACCAACAGGTAATTGTTTGAAGGACCCGTTTTCATGGATACATAATGGCATGGACTTCCCGCTCTCAAGGTCTTCTAGACTAGTGGAGCCAGCCACGGTAAATCTAGCACCATGCGCCCCTGGCCCAGGGCCGACCGAATAAAATAAGCCAGATGTCCCTTCAATTGTAATATGGAATTCACCTTTAGTCGAAACTGATATTCTTTCATCCGAATCACAAACACCTCTCAATAACAGTAGGGCTCGGCATTCGGGTTCTTCTGGCATCAATTCGCCTTCATTTTCATGCCAACACCATTGTAATGCTCTGAGATGTTGATGCTCATCAGAAGATGGAGGTGACAGAGCCCAACTTGTTAACAGGGCCCAAAGCCGAGGCCACGGTGGAATTTGTGACCAGATCCATTTTCCACTTTTGATTGTTCTAAGTTGTAGTTTTCCGTTATGAATGCGAAGTGAAGGACCGGCCCATTTTCGCATCATAGCAAAAGGTGTTCCACCATCCATTATTTCTCGCCATCTATTGACCCACAATTGGTTGTTTGGTTCTAGAGATTCCCAATCAATTTCAGCCCAAGCCTCTTCGGTTCGAATTCCACGAACTTCGTTTACCATTTGATTAAAATAAGGAGGCATAACATTCCGCTCACGACCACCAAATGCTCTCGCTGCTAAGCGATTCATACCTGCATTCCAGCGCAAAAACAGGTCAGCGCCTTCAAATAAAGCAGGTCCTGGAGGATGTTCCCTACGCAATAATATGCGTTGCATTCTATCCATCTGACGGCGTTGATAATCACGTCGTACATTGCGTCTATCTACTCGGCGGTTTGCAACAATTAAGACAGTTGTAAGCAGAAGGTTCCAATCACAATTCTCGAACCTCTCCTTCTCTTTTGAATTCCCAGTCAAAGCTCTAAGCAGATGATTAGAAGGAACATGGCCGGGCAAAATTCGACCATCAATCGCCCAAAGATCGGAAATCTTAGAGAGATGGCTTCCATCTGGAAGTGGTATACCTTTTTGTAGCAATAGATTGCTATTGCTTTCATCATAATTTTGAGTACAAATACTGTTTCGTAATTGTTCAAGTTGCTGTTCTATTTTTTCATCACCGACAAACCAAGGATCATTTTTATCCACCAATGTCCGAGGGGAATTGAAAGCCCAATCACTTTCTCCATTGTCAAATTTTTCAAGTATCGCTCGCCAACGTGGGTGGGTCGTTCTATGTCGGTTGGGTGTCAACACTTCATTGATGGATTGTCTCGCTCTTAGATTTGGTCTGCCCTCAAATCCGGTTCCAACTAGGAGTGGCGCAAACTGAGCGCACCGGTTGCACCAACCAATATCCTCTATACTCAATTCATCCGCACAAGTAATACATTTCCTCATCTCAAAACCACCGAAGAGAAATCCCTTCACAATTGAATTGTTAGTTACCCTTTTTGAAGGATGCAATATATTCATGGAAGAAGCAATCAAGTTTGGCTTCTAATACAATGAGTTTCACCTCTGGCATCAGCTTCGTATTTCCAAACATCTTCTTCATTCGTAACCTGCCCTTCTTCACCCTGTTCTTTCTCTAAACCTTCATCCAAGGAAACTATCCATGCAGGGTCGTTGTCGCTTGACTCTAACCACTCAAAGAGAAGGCGATTCTGTTCTTCTAACTCGATTCCATATTGGGGTTCGGTTTCATCATCAACATCGAACATTTCATCCTCCCACTCTTCGTCCCAATCATCATAATCGTCATCCACATGGAATCCATATGGATGAATTTTAGCCATTTCGGACCAATCTTTAGCACTCTTTCCTTTCGTGTTTTCAAACCAGGTTTGATGAAGATTGAGTAATGTAGCGACATTATCAGCACTTCCTTGGTCGTTTCTAAGCGTTAGAAGATATGCCGCTAACATGTCTGCGAGTGGATACTCATGGAAGCCATGTTCAATTAACTGGATACAGATTTTGATTGGTTTTTTCCATGACTGTGCCGATTTTTTATTCCTAAAGGCATGGACTTCTATTGCTGAATCTGTTGCGGTTCTTGTTGGACGAACCGAATACCACAGCGATGAGGTACCCTCGACAATGAAACCATCATTCTTAGACTGAGAGACTGACTCACCCAATGATTCACAGGTTTGGGAAAGTAAAGACAAGGCTCTAAATTCTGGTTTGGGACCGATGTATGCAGTAGCATCGTCGCAATCAATTATCCATTGAATTGCCCTTAGGTAGTTATTCTGTTCAGTACTTGGATGGTATAGTGACCAACCGATTAAATGACGCCACACATCCATGTTCTGGGGTAATGACTTGAGTGAATAACCATCTTTCCCACGCACAACTAAATGCAATCTCTGTTGGAATACAACTAATGATGGTCCTTGGATAGATTTCCGTGCATGATTCATGGAATCCGATTCAAGAATTTCTCTCCAACTAGTTGCTATGCTGCCAAGTTGACGCTCCGCTTTTGGCCACATTTTTGGTAGATGTTCTGAATTTTTTTGGCAGAATAGACTTGACAGATTAGTGTCAACTAATGTTGTTGCGTAGCAAATGAATGGATGAGTCCTTCCTACTCTCAAGTAGGGTGGGTCAAAATTAAACATTAATTCAACATCACTACTCTCAAATGTAGGTGGTAAGCATTCTGTGAAGCCATTCTGAAACCAAGAATGAATTGATATTTCATTGTTGGAGAAACATTGGGTTGTAACTTTGAGAAGTTGGGTCAATTCGAACCAATTTGAGAACTCTGTTGAAGAACCATCTGAATTAATGAAATACTCGGCTAGATCTGCAAGGGGTTCTTGACACCATGAATGGTTCCGTTCTCCAAAGATGTCTCCATGTGTATGCACCGACATTTTCTTACCACCGGGAAGTGGCAATTTTTCTATGGAAATGTTGTCTGTATTTGATAAAAATTCGGAATAATGCTTTTTCCATTTTGATAATTTAGAGCGTGAGAGTTTGCGCGGTTTCTTACTCGGTTGCAAAGCAGGAACATTTGCAATACTAGGTCCAGCGCCAATCAATGCATCCCAAACCGCCGCCCCATCACTTTTGTCAACCCCTTCAAGTGTAGCACGAACGATTGCAATTGATGCATCGTTGGGACGAAATTGTCGATCCACTTTACAGACGTGTGATAACACCATTTCACAACATGCGCAAGTGGAATCGCCAGCCACCTCAGTGTCGGAAAGTTCGACTTCATTTGAGCAGAATGTACATTGCATTGGTTCTCAAGTACATATGACCCTATATCAATGAATGATTGTCATCAATTCTCATTAGATTGAAGTGGAATAAATTTCCTTCACTCTACGTTACTCAACTGATATGAGCAAAGGCATTGATTGCCGCATCAACATCCTCGTCAGTAACATGTAGATGAAACACTGCTCGTAATGAAGTGGGTGAAATATCAAACAAATCTACGCCTTGGCCTGCCAACTCTTTAACAGCCTGTTTTGCGTCTTGGCCATCAGCCAATGTGACATAGGCCATGTTTGTTTGAACTGCGGATAAATCAACACTAAATCCATCCATTTTGTTCACAGCCTCACCAAATCTTCGTGCCCTTGCATGATCCTCCGCAAGCCGCTCAACATTATTTTCCAGCGCGTATATCCCCGCTGCTGCGATAATTCCGGCTTGTCTCATACCGCCACCAAACATCTTCCTCCATCGATGTGCTTGAGCAATAAAATCTGAACTCCCTACAATAAGAGAACCAACCGGCGCACCCAAACCTTTTGACAAACAAATAGAGACTGAATCACAATTCTCTACCAACCGCGCTGCTGAAATTCCGCTAGCAACCGCGGCATTGAACAAACGAGCGCCATCCATGTGAACGGCACATCCCCGGGCCTTAGCAACTTCACAAATCTCGTCAATCACTTCGACAGGGTAACAAGAACCACCACCACGGTTTGAGGTATTCTCTATGCACACTAGAGTAGCGTTTGGATAGTGACCTTGTGAGCCCTCTGACTTGCGAATCGCACCCCCAACATCTGCTGCAGAAATTATCCCAGAAGGGCCACTTACCCGTGCCACCGAACATCCACAAAGCGCTGCATAACCTCCACCTTCGTAGGTGTAAATGTGACTATCTGTCTCCAAAACTATCTCATCACCTGGATTTGTGTGTGCCCTCACTGCTACTGCATTTGCCATAGTTCCTGACGATACGTAAAGCGCAGCCTCCTTTCCAAGCATTTCAGCAGCAAGTGCTTCCAATGCCTTGACTGTCGGGTCATCACCAAGAACATCATCTCCAACAGGGGCTGTGGAAATTGTTTCCCGCATTGCCGCTGTAGGTTGCGTGACCGTATCCGAACGGAGGTCAATTCGGTCAGTTGAGTACTCGCGCATTGAACTTGGGGTGTGGTCATTGTTCATAGCGAGTGCGCTTGAATTATTCTTTCGTCATGGGACGACTTGAGCCACAATCTGGACAACGTTGTATCTTACCATCAGCATACTTGTGATTACAAGCAGGACAACTAATAGCCAGTGTTTTACCTCCAACGATAAGCGATTCTTCTTGCTCAGCAGAAACCAAGACAAGACGACCACCACCTACTTCTTCCACTTCATATCGCCCAGAACCACCCATCTGTAGAAGGATGTCAGGTGGGAATGCAACCGTTCCGATGTCATCAACGATAAGTTCCCTAGATGTTGCCAAGTCAGTGACTTCTAAATCTTCACCATGTTGAGCAACAAAGCGCCCATCTCGTAACTCAAGACTGCGATTACAGAAATCAGCCACTTCAGCACTGTGTGTGACAATGAGGAAAGATACACCTTTCTGTTCGTGAAGCTCTTTGAACAGAGCAAGCACTTCTCGACTAGTGATTGGATCTAATGCACCAGTGGGTTCATCTGCTAAAATCAAACTTGGATTAGTAATTAATGCACGAGCAATGGATACGCGCTGCTGTTCACCACCAGAGAGCATTGATGGTAGGCCCTTGGCACGGTGCCCCATACCTAATTCTGTTAACAAATCCAAGGCGCGTCGCTTAGCCTCCTTAGGAGATACATTCTGGTGACGTAGTGGCTGTGCGACATTGTCAACCGCTGAGAGATTGGGTAGTAGATTCCCCTCTTGGAAGATGAATGATATTGTCTTCTGACGAAGCAAGACTAGTTCCTGTCCGGTCAAACGTGTCATGTTCTGACCCTGTAAAGAGACATTACCCGCACTCGGCTTCATTAGACCACCCAAGCACTTCAGAAGAGTAGATTTCCCTGAGCCAGAGGGCCCAACTACAGCCACCGCCTCCCCAGTTTTGACCTTAACATGGAGTCCACGTAATGCGACTACATTGCCGTCTTCAGCCTTAGATTCATAGACGTGATACAGCGAGTTTGCCTCAAGGATTGTTTGTTCATCTCCCGACATATTCACTCCCCCTTGAGAACGCTTGCGAGATCCGAACGCAGAGCCTTGCGCGTGGTAAACAGCAATGCAATGACAACCGCGGCAAACACAGCGACGGCGACAAGACCTAGTTCGAGCCACGGCCAAACCAATTCACGACTGATGATCGAAGAATCACCACCGATGAACAATTGGAAAATGAAGCCAAAGACATTGAACAGACCATTGAAAGACAGGGCGAGACCCATACCCAGTAGCATACCCAATGCCATTGAGACGACGATGATTGAGAGAATCTCGAACAATACCAAGCGGATGATTTGATTGGGGCTGGCACCAATCGCTTGCAGAACGGCCAACTCTTTCTGACGCTGGGTTAGGACCAGTGAAAGGAATACGAACGCAGAGGCCACCGCTGCGACACTCGCTACGATGAATTGCAATGTCAACAGACCAGGTGTACCAAAGATGAGGCCCCCGTTTCGTTCTACGTCGTCGTGCGCAGTTTCCCAATCTTGTGCACTGTCAAATCGCGAGTCGGCCTCTAGGCTGATTCGGAGGGCCTTCAAATCCTCACCACTCACACCATCAATACTGACAATCCAAGTGGTCGCGGCCAAGTTATCCACCCGTGTATCGCCCATTAAATCACGATAACCAGATTCACCGATGATGACGCTAGCCTCCATTTCGCTAGTATCGACGCCAGGAATGAATTTGTGGGTGCCAATATATCGCAGTGCCGTGTTATGCGGTGTTGTTACCAAGGTCATCGATGATAAATTGAAGGTTTTTTCTTCCCATGTGAAATTGATGGTCTTCGTATTTTCATTGTCCGGCTCAAGCAGGATGTCGCCGCCATCGGAACTCCCACCTCTGTATGAGCCCCAAAGATCCAAATTGTAGGCTGCATCTTCTCCAGCGCTGAATCCACCATTCTGGTATGCATCCATCGCCGCTGTGACATCATCACCGGGAATAGCCTGTGGGAACCAACGAAGAACATCGGCACTTTCGTCCAGTAGAACGTAAGCACTCATGCCTTCACCATCTTCAGGTATCAAACTCAATTGAGGGACATGAACCGCGGTAACTGTCCCATCACGTCCACTAATTTCTGTGATTGCAGCTTCAACTTCAGCCGCTGTGCTATCTTGACCCATGACGACCTGAAGATCACTACCGACAGATACATCGGCGGTTCTCTCATCAACGAGTGTCCCGGTATACCCTTGTACAGCAGCCAATGTCACAATGGACAAAGTGAGTAGCATAATCACGGCCAATCGATTGACCGATTCGGCCGAGCCACTGCCTTTCAGACCACGCTTGACATCGGAAAGTAGTGGTGTTCGACCGAAGAAGAACTGCATGATGCGAGGGCCAGCGGCACCCACTCGACCTAGGAGCAATGCACCTCCAATCCACAGCATGAAGGGCCCGAAGACATTGATCAGACCCTCTAGGAACCAATTGGCAATCAGGCCATCTTCACTGCCATTCATCTCCATCCAAGTATCGATGGCACCGAGGGAACCAACCAAGAACAGTACCCAGTGTAACCAAACTCTCGGTTTGGCCACTTTCTGCACTTTACTGACGCCCTCATCGATCTCAAGTTCCATGAAATCTTTGGTACGACTTCGTCCAAAGATGAGGGCAAGACCCATTGTCGCCATCGCCGTGAAGATTGTAGCACCAATACTCAACCTCGGATTGACGGCGAATCCAAGTGGTTCAAACTGCATGAAACCAACACTTGCCAATACCGCTGGAACCGCGGCCATCGCTGAGAGATATCCTAGGAACCAAGCAACGCTGGCAATGACTGAAAGTTCGAGCAGGACCATCCCACGCAAACCCTTTGAGGTCGCACCGATAACTCGATGAATGGAAATTTCACGTCTGCGTTGTTCCAAGGATAAAATCAACCCGTAGACAAGAACCGATAGAGAAAGAAACACAATTGGAATCATGATGACGTAATCGAATGCTTGGATTAGACCAAGGAAGATGTTGAGGAACAGAATTGTACCGCTGATTATGTCGATGTAGTATACTTCAACCTCACCACTTCCATAGGCACGATTCACACGTTCACCATTGGTATCCTCTTCAAACATCACTAAACGGCCCAAATCTTCCAACCAATCTGCCGCATCTGCGGTCGATGTTGTTGGCAGTAAAGAACGATCAAGGGTCAAGCCGAGATAGATGTGGTCGTTATCGATGAGAGCGGTGCGTTGACTTTCATTGAGTACAGTCCAGGTTGTGTAAATTGGATTAGCAGCCAGAGTTGGATTGCTTTGTGGCCACGGTTCGTAGATTCCGAGAATGGTCAAATTCTCGATTGTAATCGTGTTTTGACAATGCATGAACCCCGCCTCAGCGATAATCAAAATTTCACCATCACAGTCTTCTTCCTCCATCTCACTATCTACATATGCTGTTTCTGAGGAATATGTGAAATTCAAACTCGACAAATTATCGCCAACTTCAGCATTGGCAAGACTAGCAATGTCCGAAGGAATGTACACGCCACGTTCGGACTCAACATCGGCAGCTGATTTCCATTCGCCTTTTTCGTAGATGATGTTCTCTGAAATACGATCCGCAATCACACCGTCAAAGGCACCCGGACCAAGCAATGCAATGGCGCGAGTATTGGCCACAGGTGGTCCCGTAGTGTATTCATAATCCCATATTCCATTGGCATCCCAGGTCCGTTCAGAATCAGAAGAATTGACTCCCCCTATCATTAACGGGACCGCTCCCCGCACGTTCTCATTACCCCAATCAAGCGGACTATGCAGGCCTTTCTTGCCCATGACGACCGTACAATCTGTAAATTCCTCCATCGCAGTGAATTCATCACAGACCTCTAACAATTGTAAGGTGTTGTTGCTCCATCCATCGAGGTCATCGTAGTTGGGCTCATCGTTGAATTCAACCTTGGCATCAAATACATTGATTTCGAGGAAACCCTCAAAGAAGACTTGCGATAATCCAACGCCGTAAGCCAATACTGTGGTAATCACCAAACTAGAGAGGAATACGCCTGCAAAGACGGCCATGCCACGTTCTCGGCCTCGCCAAGCACCTAATGCTGCCAATCGCAAATTGTCGGGTAGGTCTCGAGTCTTCTGACGCATTCCCTTGAATTTATTGACAATCCACCAAGCTGGCTTGGAGCCCTGTTCAGGAACATCGGTTTCAGTATCACTCATTCTTCTTCACCTCCTTCTTCATCAAGACCCCAAGCAGAGCGAATGTCGCTGGATGCGACCGTACCATCACGGAGTAGAAGCATCCTGTCGGCTTGACTGGCCAAATCCGGGTCGTGAGTTACCATCAAGATTGAAATTGGATTTTCTTCATCATGACAAAGAGACTTGAACAATCGAAGCATATCTGCTCCAGAAGCAATGTCGAGATTTCCTGTGGGTTCGTCAGCGAGCAGCAATGGGCGATTGCCAGCAATCGCACGAGCGATGGCTACACGCTGCTGTTGACCACCTGAGAGTTGGTCGGGAATGTGGTCCATGCGGTCACTGAGATCTACTTTAGAAAGAGCAAGTCGGGCTCGTTCTTCAGCTTCCTTGGAAGGGACACCAGATATCTCCAATGCCATGGCTACATTGTCAAGAGCAGAGAGGTGCTCGAGTAGATGGAAATCTTGGAATATCCATCCAACAAGATTTCGACGAACATCAACCACTGAGGAAGGATTCTTGAGCCCATATGAACGTGAATGAAGATTGATTTTACCAGCATCAGCAGGTAATAATCCGCCAATAATATTCAGTAGAGTAGATTTACCACAACCAGATGGGCCCATCAGGGCTACAAGTTCACCAGGTTTAATCCCCATATTGATGCCCTTGAGGACTTCAAGACGATTTGAGCCAGAACCGAACCCCTTGGTCAGTTCGTCCACACGAAGCATAGTCTTCCGCCAATAGTGTCGCCTTTAAGCAATTGTTTGCAACCGTGTGAAAATATAATTTATTTTGACCAATAGATAGAGGGTTGATACACAACAATATATTCTATTATTGAGATGTCAAAATACGATGAAAATGATGTACACCCATTTCACGAGTGGGCGAATATCTACCACGCTCATAAGCACGAGATGAAACCCCACGTTGAGTTGCCTCAACAATGAACTGGTCTTCCATCTCAACTTTGTCAAGATCTCCACCCGCGCCTTTGCCAAGTTTTTCTTCATCCCAAACATAACCGTGGTAGGTTATTTTTGTCCGGTTGACTGAAATTGGTGAAACAATATTTACTGAAAGTCCCCAAGGATAAAAATTCAGCATTAATCCGGGAAAAATCCAGTAATAATAGGCTGCGATTTCTTGACCATAATCAGGTGAAGACTCTGGTAAATCAAAGCAGGGCTCACCTTCACGTGCGATTCCGATTTGAAGTACGCCGCCTTCGAAAATTTCTGTCCTATAGTCGTCATAATCCAATACGCCGTGAAGATCATTGTGTACGTAAGGTATGTGAAAACCTTCAAGATAATTATCAACATACAGAGCCCAATTAGCTTCTATCTCGTAACTCCTATCGCGTGATTTATCATATATGAAATCATTAATTGGAAGCCATCCAATCCTATCTTGCAATGGAGAAATCCAATCTTGAAAAGAGGTTGCTTTCAATGTTGTAAATAATAATCCATTCCACATTTCAAGAGGGTACTCTGCAAGGTTGTCGTCCATTGTTGGGAAGTTTTCGACCATACCAAATTCAGGCATATTTGTAAATTTACCATTTAGATCAAAGGTGCGCCCATGATATGGACATTTCAAAAAATTAGACGAACAGGGTTCGTTCGTAATAATCATCCCCCGGTGGGTGCATACGTTTGAAAGACAGCTTAGATTAGTACCATCATTTGTGATTACCAATGGTTCTTTTGTGAGGTTTTCAAAATCATTCAAAGGCATTACATTCAATCTATCTAGTTGATTTTTATGCACAGCAAAGTGCCAATGATTACCAAATTTACCAATTATTTGGTCAAAAACAGTAGGTTCTGTATAATATTTAGAAGGTAGGGTACTCGCCATAGTAATATCAGGATCTATGATCGGAATATCTCCCATACCGTGGGCTATGATGTGCTAATGGTTAATCTTACGGAAGATAAGTTGTCAATAAACTACTGATTTTCCAAACAAATAGGATGAGTACATTCTGGCACTTGATAATATTGTCTAGTTTGGGGATCGAATAAATCTAATTGAAGTGTGGAACCAGCATTATTCACAGTAACAATTGATGAGGCTGATGAGGGAAGGTAATCTTCTCCAGTACTTACTAACGAAAGACGAATCGTGTGCCCCGCACGAACTTCAACATCCATTGGGAAAAACTCCATCAAAGCAGTAATTTCTTCAAACGGAGCAGCCCAAGCTTGCTCATCCGAACCCCCTGCGTGATATCTCAAATCCATGATAGCATGACCTATGTGAATGCAAGTTGTACCATCACAGTCCTCCAACAGAGCGTAAATTTGCCCACCCACCGTCATGGTATTCACGTTGACATGAAGTCTAGGTAAACCGCCAAAGTACAGGTCCTCTTCCAACGGTGGAGTTTCGTAAACGGGACCCGTATTCGCATCAGGGAGAATGGTGTTTGAACCACCTGCTGCAGCAAGTTCAGTGCTGCCCAATTCCCACAAAATTTCAGTAGTCTCAGTCATTGGATACCGCTCTTCCAAACGCCACTCCCCTTGATTGGATTGAATTTCAACCCCCAGCCACGGTTTCGCTCCCTCATCCTTCAGGTAGTAAGAAAACCATTCTAGTAAATCTTGCATCCAGTCCATTCGAACCATCTCTGGATAGGCCTCAATGCCACGACCAACGCCACTTCTATCAAACATGATATCCGGGCGATCGGGATAATCGTGGTCCCACTGTCCAAACAGCCCCTTTGCCTCAATCCCATGATCGTAGAGTAGGTTGATTGTAGGGACGGCCATATGCGGATCCACGTTCCAATCATGCATACCCTGGATAAGATACACACTTCCATTGTAATTGTCCAGAACCCGGTCGAGGAAATATCGCTCAGACCAGTAACTTCCTGCGGCCTCGCCACCCCACATGTATGCTGCAACCCCAGTGCCCGGGCCGATGATGTAGTCAGGACATGCATTTTGCAGATCTTCCGAATCTCCATCCAATCCATAACTTCCGTAGACTCCATTGTGCATGATTGGAGCCCGGGCTTCACTACTGCCATTCCTCCACATCAATTCCATAACACCAATCAGTCCCGAAATAGGAACGATTGTTGCAAGGTGTTCATTTCCAAACATCGCACCCTGCCAAGGGGTACTACCGTCGTAGGACTTCCCAATCATTCCGACCTTACCATTACTCCATTCTTGCGTACCTAACCAAGTAACTGCAGCATCAACACCGAGTTGTTCGGCATTGCCCATGAGGTCCATACAGTGGTTTGAACGACCCGTACCCATCACCGATACTTGCGCGAAAGCGAACCCATGTGGCACGATTTGTTCAATAATCATTTGACCCAGCCAAGTACCCGCCTCCTCAATTCCAGGGGTACTCACAGATGCCTCATCGAAATAAGGCCCAAATTCAGCGATAACCGGGACAGTCGTTCCATTGGGAACCATTGGAATCCAAACGGCCAAACTGACTTTTCCATTGGGTGCAGCCCCGCCTTCATCCAATGGGAGATCAAACTCAACAAAATGATGCGTACCACTCCACATATTGGCTCCATCTGGACCTGTCAGTGTGCCGTTTTGTAAAATGTATGAATGTGTATCATCCGTAGTAAAGTCCTCTAAATATCGTTCCCATATTGGTGGATATGAATTTGAATTATTATCATCTATTTCATTTTTTAAAGGAGGAGAAAATATGTGGCTCACCAGCATTGCGACTATTACGAATGCTATGGTGGCACCAAAAGCACTGTTCAATTGACGCCTTTCACGACGTGCGTCAGCATTATCAATATCAAGAACTGCATCTAGGACTTCTGACTCTTCCTCAGAGAGTTCCGCATCAAGAACCCTTTCGCCCATGTATTGTCCTGCACAGCCCTCACCCATGAGCCTAACGCTCAAGAGAGTAAAGGAAGCGAACCGGTAATGGAATCAATTTTGTCACGCTCATTTGGACCTAGTCCCACTACAGTAACTGTTCCAGCAGGAATCTCTGTATGACCTGCATCAGTAATCAAAGAAGCAATTATTCCAGCATTTTTCGCCTCCCCAAAGAGTCGGCGTAACTCATCTTCATTTGCAGCTTGGCAGACTACCTTTCGCTGTCCAACCCGCATATAGCGGTCAAGCATGCGTGGCTCATTCCGTTCAGCCTTAGTGATACATTCAGCGGTAGCGTGTCCAACCTGAGCGGCTAATTTGCCGGCGGACAATTTGAGGTCCTTACGAGCAATGAAAACCATTGTCAATTCAGACGACGACTGGGACATTTTTTACTGCCTCCAATTTGATTGTGTAATGGCGCTTCAACATTTCACTGACTGGAACACCAAGCCACGCCGCGAAAGCAAGGTTGCCAAAGGCGTGGACGAGATCGTAAACGAAGCCCTGTGCCAGATATACAGGTAGGTAGGAAAGCGGTTGCGTGTGTAGAACACTCAGTGAAACGAACCAATCAAATGCGAATCCAAGAGTAAATCCTGAAACCATCAATCGATTGAGGTTGAGTTTACCCTGTGCATCGATTAACCAAGTAGCGAGACATGCGCCTGCTACTGCAATCATTGACCAACCAACAGCCTGGTAAAGAGTCCACAAACCGTGACCCAGTACAACGTTTGACCCAAGTGTGATGATTGTTGCTAATGCTATTCCGTGACGTGCTCCAAAGTGCGCGCCCGCGAGGAAAACCAATACTGTGACAGGTGAGATGTTAGGGAGTGGTTCAAGAAGAATTCTTCCAGCAATTCCTGCTGTTGCGAGTAAAGCCAGTGCAATCATTGTGCGACCAGAATCTAGGCGGCTTTCAATTCGCCAAAGTCCAAACAGTGCGAG
>CAZXZO010000011.1:0-55983 GCA_964645485.1 uncultured Candidatus Poseidoniales archaeon | reverse complement strand
GCAACATAACCAGAGAATTCTTGACCTAAAGTAAGTGGTACAGCGTCCATTAAGTGAGTTCTGCCGATTTTTACTATGCTAGAAAACTCATCAGCCTTCGAGGATAAAACAGCCTTCAAATGGTTTAGCGAGGGTAATAATTGATGGTGAATTTCTTCTGCCGCTGAGATGTGCATTGCTGTTGGAAAAGTGTCATTACTAGATTGTGCTCTGTTGACGTGGTCATTTGGGTGAACAGGTGTTTTACTCCCCAATTTACCCCCGGCGATCTCAATTGCCCGATTTGCGATAACCTCATTTGAATTCATATTGGTTTGAGTGCCTGAACCAGTTTGCCAAATCCTGAGTGGAAAATGCCCATCTAATTCTCCCGAAATTACCTCATCACAAGCTTTGCTGATTAATTTCGCAGTAGCACTATCTAATTCACCTAATTCTAGATTAGTATCTGCAGCCGCCTGCTTCAAAATGCCAAATGCTCTGATTAATGCTCTTGGCATTATATCGTTACCAATATCAAAATTGATCAGGGAACGAGCAGTTTGGGCGCCATAATATTTGTCGGCTGGAACTTGCAATTCACCCATTGTGTCTGTTTCAATCCGCACTTCCCCTTGTGTCGCATCAGCACTACGGGAAGTCACTTCTGCGTTATTTGAAGATTGAATATGAGAATCATTTTCTAATCCTGAGGTAATGAGTTGGGTGATTGTTGCAGAGCGTCCGCCTTTACGGCCGCGCCCTGTTTTCCTATCAAGCCGCTTAGCCAAATCCTCTGGAATGCTGATGCTAATTATTCTCCGATCACCTGCTCGATGCTTTGCCATAAACAAAGGACGTAGCCGGTTACTTAATAAATTAACGAAGTAATAATAGTTCAATAATCGCTATTGAAACCCATTGCAAATAGGTCGGTTAAACCAAAAAAAACCAAATCACACACGTGTGATGGAAACGATTTGGATTGGAGTTTTTGGTCTATCTTGCATTCCGGTTGGACTCCCTTCAATTTTTCTGATTACATCCATACCTTCAGTCACCTTAGCAAAAACAGGGTGGGCAGAAGGTGTGCTTCTATCCCACCAATCAAGGAATGAATTGTGATTTGTGTTGATGAAAAATTGCGCCCCACCCGAGTTTGGTCGGCCAGTGTTAGCCATTGAAAGAGTACCAACATCATTAGTGAATTGTGCGTCTGATGGGTGTTCGTCTTGAATAGTGTATCCAGGTCCACCCGTTCCACATCTTGGGGATGACGGGTCTTTGGAAATTGAACATCCACCTTGAATCATGAAGCCTTTGATAACTCGGTGAAAGTGCAACCCATTGTAATAGCCCTCATCAATTAATTTTAGAAAATTTGCTGTTGTAATAGGCATCTTTTCGGTGAATACTTCAAGGGTCACATTTCCTTCGCTAGTCTGCATCAATACGTTTGTCATGAATAAGGCCGGGGGCCTAGAGATTTTGAGTCTAATGGTTAACCATATAGAGGAAAAAGTCATTCTTTTTCATATCTAACTCGTTGATTGACCTGTTCTTTGAGTCCAAGTAAATCAAATTCAGCATTTTTTCGCTCTACGATTTTCCCATCTACAATATACCAAATATCAATTATCTCTGTAGAAATAAATTCCCCAGAGGCGTCAAGTCCCTTGATAGAACCTGAGTGGGTACCTTCTGAGATGATTTTTGAAACAACATATTCATCCGCATCAATTAACTCAATAATTCTGCACTGTACATCTGGTGAAGCACGGTGAACAGCCTCAAAGTACTGTTTGTACCCAAGTCTATCAAGCATTCCATGCGGGCCACCATCAGCACGAAAAGATGGTGAAAATATTTCGTCTATCAGATTTGAATTATTTTTGTTCCAACCTTCTTCAAACCAACGGCGAACGATAGTTGCGTTTTGAGATTCGGTCATCCAATACCCTTTTTGTCGAGAGGGGGGGAGAGTATTATTCACTTTCTCTATAATAATTACTGAGTTGCATTTGATGTATTCAAAACACCTTCTCTATAAACTTATGATTAGGCATAAAATATGGGATAAAATTACGCTTCAATATCCGCTAGAGTTGCTAAAGGATACAGCGGCACACCCGCTTCCGCGAATGCCTCCAACCCTCCTTCTTGGCGGTCAAGTATTGTGATGCAACCAACAACATCGCAACCCATCTCAATAAGTCTGTCAACTGCTTTTAGAGCAGAGCCACCTGTGGTGGTTACATCTTCTAAGATGACACACCTGTCACCCGCAATTAGAGTCGAGCCCTCAATGCCCGGTGGATTACCTGTTTTGCGCCCGCCCCTACCTTTGGGTTCTTTTCGCATTATGAATCCTCTGAGATTACTGCCCACTCCTGCCTTAGCGATGGCAATCCCGGTTAATGGAACCGCTCCAAGTTCAAGCCCCCCAACTGTGTCAATACCCCCGAGTTCCTCGAGTTTGGCATGGATTAACACCCCGAGATAGTGTGCACATTGTGGATCCATCATGACTGGTTTCATATCAAAAAAGTGACGACTGGTACGCCCACTTGCCAAGGTGAATTCTTCGTGGTCTGAACGAAGCCAAGCTAGTTCTCGTATTTTCTCAATCAATGATTCCTTTGCATCCAGTGTGCTTGTTGATTCGCCCATGCTTGTCGCCAAAACGTTGTAATCAAGGCAGGGCCATCAACGTTGCGAGTTCTGAATTTCTACTAATTATCTAATCTTGCACAGTGCGAATGACTTTTAGCGCCCGCTTTCTAAACTGCTTTGTTGGGAAGCGGGACGGCGATTGAGCAATGTTACATCCTTGGAATGAAGAGCAACTATCCAAAGAGATGGATGCTTACCATGCCTGGCTGGATGAGCGCTGTGAAATTGAATATCAAATTGCTGAAAAGGCAAGAAGTTTAGGTAAAGACTTCACGGAGGAAGTTGAAATCCCTAGGGCATCCGACCTAGCAGATAGAACTGAAAAATTGCTTGATGAATATTTAGATGGTTTGAAAATTGCAGAAGAACTAAGACAACTATTGCTAAAAGTTGACCGGGAAACTACAGCCATTGAAATGAGTAAAACGGTTGCTAAGAGGTATCATACACGCACTGGAGATTTAGTGAAAGCAATTGAGGTTGGATTGCGGGTTGGACTTGCAATATTGACTGAAGCAGTACTTGTGGCGCCGCTTGAAGGTATTAGTAATGTGAGATTACTGAATAATGCTGATGGTTCACGATTTGTTTCCGTAGACTTTTGCGGCCCGATTCGGGCCGCTGGTGGCACAGCCCAAGCATTGGCAGTACTCATCACAGATGTAGTGAGAAGGGAGTTGGATGTTGGCCCATACATTGCCCGGCATGAAGAGATTGAAAGGGTCAAAGAAGAATTTGGTTTATACCGCGGAAACTTACAATATCGGCCACCACCAGAAGAGATTGAAACAATTGTCAAAGCCTGCCCAATAATGGTGAATGGGGAATCCACGGAGGCTCAAGAATGCGCTGGATATGGTAATATTGAGAATGTAGATGGCTCACGGGTAAGAGGTGGTGTTCTGCTCGTAATTGGTGAAGGATTATGCCTCAAAGCACCTAAAGTACAGAAACATACTGAGAGATTGAAAATTGAAGGATGGCAGTTCATCAGCCATTTTGCCAATAAGAGCAAGGCTGAGGAAGAAGGAAATGGCGGCGGGTTTGAAAAGCGCTCAATTAAGCCAATTACTAGATTCATGGAAGACATCATTGCGGGCCGACCTGTATTTGGAGAACCTCTTGCAGCAGGTGGTTTCCGCCTTAGATACGGAAGGTCTCGGGCTACAGGCTTGGCCGCGGGAGCGTTGTCACCAGTTACAATGCACGCGATGGGGGAATTCATCGCTGTAGGCACCCAATTGAAAATAGAAAGACCTGGGAAAGCGTGTGCTATCACACCTTGTGACTCACTTCAGGGACCAACCGTGATTCTCAAAGATGGTCAATTTGGTAGAGTAGATATATTGTCACAGTGGAATGAAATTGACGATGAAGTCATTTCTATTTGGGATAATGGAGAAATGATGCTAGGTTTTGGTGAGTTTCTTGAGAATAATAAGAATCTCATTCCCTCTGCGTATAATCGTGATTGGTGGGCAGCAGAACTCATTGAAGCAATTGATGATGAGGAGTCTTTGTCAAAATTTGTCAAGGCTTTAGAAATTGACAGGTCACAACTTCCTGATGGAATACCCGGTATGATTTCAAATGATGATTTGGATAAATTTCACTTGAAGAAATCGTGGGTCAAGCACTTGCAAACAATGCCACTTGATTGGAACTCTGCACTCAGAATTAGCCATCAATTCAATTGTGCGATTCCACCTCCTTGGAATTTAAATTGGTTGGATTTACCTTTAGAATGGCTTGCAGTACTACATTCGATTATCCAAGAGGCAGAGATAGTATCTGCTGAGGAATCTCCTCAAGATTCATGGAATAATGATGCAACATCAATACACTGGATGAGGTTGAAAGATGGTGCAAAAGGCTGGCATCAAGAAGGTGAAGCCAGCAACCCACCTGGAAATAAAATTGAGATTCCTCCACCACTCAAAGCATCGTATCGGTGTGGAGATTTACACCTTCAACATGGCATGTTAAAGACCTCTATGATGCTGTTAGGGCTACCCCATCACCACACGGGTGATGACATTATTGTCACATCTAGTTGGGAAGGATTGCTAGATGGGTTGGGATTGAAGGTACAAGATGAAAAGATTGTGAAGAGGGTAGAATTGTTACCCCATTTCGAAGACCGTTTTCAGCGAATTGAAGGTGCCATTAAAATTCTCAAAACAGAATCAGAAAGATATAATATTCTTGAAGAAAAAAGAGAAAAAATTCGAATTCAAGCTCAAACAGCGGCTCGTCAGAGAGGAGAAGGGATTGCAGCCACTGACAAAGCCGGAGATGAAGCAGCAGCAACAGTTGTAGATGAAGGCACCACTGACCCAGACCGGCTAATTGCTGCGCAAAAATTGCTTGATGAGCACGAGGTTGATGGTATACTCAACATCATTAGAGAATGCAGTGAAGCAAGGTGGGAACACAATACTCCAGTCCGTATTGGAGCGAGGATGGCTCGACCCGAAAAAGCGGCCGCTCGGTTGATGAAAACCTCAGTCCATTCATTATTCCCGGTGGGCACTCAAGGTGGCCCTCAGCGTTTACTCACTGTTGCATCAAGTCGGGGTAATTTGAGAATTTCAATGGGGGCTCGTGAGTGTACTAAATGCGGCAGGCCTTCACCGTTCATGAGATGTCACCATCGCCTAGATGCAGCCGATTTCGCCTCAACTTGTAACGGTAGGACGTTGCAAATTAAATCATCAAATCCCAATAGCCGCCGGCAAGGTGAATTTCAAACGATTCCATTAACAAATATCCTTGAATCTAAGATTGAAGAACTGGAGATTGACAAAATCCCTAAGGTGAAATGCATTAAGGGTTTAACTTCTAAAACCCAAACACCAGAACCTCTTGAGAAAGGAATATTACGCGCCCACCACAATTTACCCGTGTTTCGTGATGGGACTGTGAGGTTTGACATGTCCGATATCCCTGTAACTCACTTTAGGCCTTGTGAAATAGGTACTTCTTGGCAACGCTTGGTTGAACTTGGTTATGACTCGGATGTGGATGGTGCACCCCTTGAATCAGATACTCAAGTAATAGAGTTGTATCCTCAAGATTTTATCCCAAGTTCGAAAGGAATATCTCACTTAATGAACACTTGCAATTTTATTGATGATATGCTAATTAGATTCTACAAAATGGAGCCATATTACAATGTTGAAGATGTGGAAGGACTTGTTGGCCAAATGGGAATTGCATTAGCACCCCACACATCTGGTGGTGTGCTTTGTAGAATTATTGGATTTACCGATGCCTCAGGTGGTTATGCCCACACACTTTTCCATGCTGCTAAGCGTAGAAATTGTGATGGAGATGAAGATTGTATCATGTTATTGCTTGATGGTTTACTAAATTTCTCTAAACAAATACTTCCTGCAAATAGAGGCGGTAGAATGGATGCGCCACTTGTTCTTACTACACGTTTGAACCCAGCTGAATTGGATAAGGAAGCGTTGAATGTTGATTCTGCTTGGTTCTATCCACGGGAATTCTATGAAGCAACTACTAAAATGCCACATCCAAAAGAAGTAACTGAAATCATGGATTTCGTAGAAAAGAGAATTGGCACCGTTGGTGCACTAAGAGGATATGGCTATACTCACGATTTAACATCGTTGGACGCAGGCCCATCTAACTCTGCATACAAGATACTCGATACAATGGTTGACAAAATGAATGCTCAAATTTCTTTGGCCCAGCGTCTACGCTCTGTGAATGTTGAAAAGGTGGCATCGTCGGTAGTTGAATCTCATTTCTTCCCCGACTTGAGAGGTAATTTATTGGCCTTCACTCGTCAAAAATTCAGGTGTGGTCGTTGTGGAGAAAAATTTCGAAGGGCCCCACTATCTGGTAAATGCATTAAACCAATTAAAGCCACTACAGGTACAGCAGCAATCACTCGAAGCGAAGGCCCAATGCAATGTGGTGGCAACCTCATTATGACGGTGTCAGAAGGGGCAGTGAGGAAATATGTCAAAGTAGCAAATCACGTTATGGAAACGTTTGGAACATCAAACTATACTCAACAAAAATATGCAGTCTTAGCAGATTCACTTGATAGTTTATTCAAAAATGACCGTGTGAAAGTGTACACATTAGACGATTTTTTCTGACGAGGTTTCCGCAAACCGGGATTTAACCTAATTTCTATGAATCAATCCGGCATCATCTTTATTTGCTGACTAGGTTGCTAGTTACTATGGCCAAGATACTGGGTGGCACATTTTCTGCTCACCATGTTCAACTTTGTTTTGGCTTGGATTGTGTTGGTCACCACGGTCCTCATTCAACCCGGGCCTCCGCCGCTTCGTACTGATCTTCGTCTCTTCTTCAGTCAGGGCGGCGGATGCGCCCACCTGCAAAGAATCCAACAATTGGTAGTAGAATTGATGTGATTAAGACCAATCCGATATCACCCTCTGAAACTTCAAATGAGTCAAAGAATTTGTTGATAAAATCCAATCCAAAAGTGAATAGAATCAAGGCAATGATTCTTGGAACTGCAGCAGAAAAACCTGTGAATAAACCGGACCACCGCCCGCCGTAGTAAGCGGCAAGGAAGACCCAAATGAGGGCAAGAAGAAGGAAGAAATTGACAGGAACACCTGGGAACCAAGCCTCAATCATCGGGGTTGAGAGAACTCCTAAAGGAAATGCGGTGACAATTAAGAAAATACGATAAAACATCCCTATTCCATACACTTGGCGCATTGCTTTCCCTAAGGTAACAGGGTTCTCTTGAGGTAAGGTGCCACGATGTTCAAATTGGGCTCCTAATTCACCACAGAATGACCTTTTATTTTTTCCAGAAACAAACCTCATTCCTTTCCGCACTTTCTTCAAATAGATCTCAATTTCATTCATTATTATCATCTCCAAATAATGTATTTATTCCTTCAACCAGTGGAATCCAAGCATCTTTTAATTCCCTCAATCTCTCTTCTCCTTCACTAGTCAATGAGTAGTATTTTCGTGCTTTCCTTCCCTCAATTTCTTTCCGCATTTCAGGTTTCAGGTACCCCTTCTTTTCGAGCCTGCCAAGGGCTGGGTAGAGAGCCCCTTCTGTTATGGTAAATCCACCAGCAGTCGCTTCCTCAAGTCCATCAATGATAGCCCCGCCAAAGTTTGCCTCTTTATTCAGATACGCTAAAAGTGCTAACTCAAAAGCCCCTCTTCTAAGTTCGGTAACAGCATCTACTTTTCGAGCCACTAACCCATCTCCTAATGTTTCAACTATGGTCTTCTGTCATAGCCTTGCCCCGCTCATACATCTTCATTGACAGGTCGAGTTGGGAATGGTGAAACTAATTGTTTGTCTTCTGGGTTCTTGAAAGGTGTGTGGCCGCGAGGGCGAGTGGCTGATTGCCACATTTGTTTGAGGAGGCTCTTTGTTGACCCGAATCCAAGAACCGTCGCCTTCAATGGATGACGCAGTACCCACATCGGGTTACCCATCCCACGTAGAGGGTGTAGTAACTGTTCGGTAATACCATCTGGAATGTATTCATCGACCCCGTACACTTGAGGTCGCTTGTCTTTGGGCATGTAGTAGGTACCGAATATGAGGTCCCAAATTGGTAGGAAAACCGAGTAGTTTGACCAAATTGCCTCCGCTTCATTGGTATGGTGCCAATGGTGAAATTCTGGTGTGATGATAATCTTGTGTAGTAGGCGGAATCGCCACTTCACATTTGCATGCAGGAATAAGCCACTGAGAATTTGGACGATTGCAATAATTCCTGCTGTTGAGGGGTCAAAGCCGGCAGCAATCAGGAAGATGAAAGCAGGTGCGATCAATGTTCCATCAAATGGGTGTGCTCTGAATCCACTTGCCCAGTCTAGATGTTCAGTAGAGTGGTGAATTGCATGGAAGCGCCATAGGAAGGGTACTTCGTGATACCAGCGGTGTGCCCAATAGACTACAAAGTCGAATAGCACTAGTGCTACGACAGGTGCTGCCATTGGTGGAATCATCGCAACTAATGGGCGAATCATAAGGCCTGGAATCCAAGTTAAACTGATGATTGCTACCACACCTGCTGCAATTGCCCCAATGATATTCAAAATGGGAGAGGCTAAGGCATAACTGACATCGGTTGAAATTTTCGACCGGAGCACTTTCTGTCCTTTATGGCGCGGAAATAGTTTCTCAAAAGGAACGATTATTATGAACAAAATAACCACGGTGAAAAGTGGTTCATAACTTGAAGTGTAGACTCCAAATCCGACTAGTGCTAAAGCAACAAGTCTAGCGACCCACCTCCTCTTCCAACCTCTAGTTGCAGGCGTTGGTTCCTCCATTTCGTCTAAATTGAGATGAGAGTTTGGAGCCGGTGTTAAATCCATAATTAATGGATGTAGTTTACCCTCACTCATCAATGATTCATCACCTCTACTCTACTTGAATAGCTTGATTATTGCGTCAATCAATACGGCCCGATTGGGCCGTTACCATCGGGGGGTTGACCAGCATCAAGGTTAACCATCTGTGGTATCCTTGCTTGTATCTGCTCGATTTGAGGAGCCGTTCCATAATCAACTTGTGTAGAGGGTGCACTCGCTTGATTCAGCCCTCGTAAAACGTGCTTATGCTTACGCTTGCGAATAGTGATTCCGATTAATCCGAGAACACCTAGTAAGCCAACGACTACAAATTGTAATCCAACAATTTCACCAGATAGAAGCATTCCACCCAATTGAATTATGCTCACACTTGCAGCATATCCAGGGTCGTGGTAAATGTATTCTGCAGGAGGATATATTGCTCCCCCAATAGCGATATACAACGAAACACTGACTGCGTCGTTACTCTCTTGGAAAGTCTCAGATTCATGTAACTGGAAAGTTACGTTTGCTGTCTGGGTCGAGAGACTGTCAGGACCAACCTCTGCTGTGTCAATCCAATGATATTTATCTGGAACCTTTGTGTAATCATGACTCCACGTGACAGAAGTCCCACTCACTTTGTTGACCGCACTGCTATCTCCAGTAGACAGCAGGTTTCCATCTTCATCTTCTCGGTCATATGCCATTTCTTCGTCGAAACTACCCCCAGTTTCGTTATTCACATCATCCATGAAGTCTGAGATGAGTCCAAATGTAAACGACCCTCGAGCAATAACAGATTCAACCATCAATAGTGAGTTTGCATTATGGAAATCCCAACCATCGATTGTTTGGTCGTACTTGAAGTCGGTACCAACTCGTACCCCGCTCCAGGTTAGGTCCTGTTGCTCACCTATATCTTCAACCACGAAGGGTATTTGATCGGCAAGAACTTCAGAAGTTTCATCGTGGTTTGGATTTGGATCTAGAGATACAGTCCACCATGGAATCACCTCTTCAGTTACAGGGATAATTTCTACACCAAGGTGGAATGTGAGGGCGATTAATTCAACCACATCATCGTTTGCAGTCATCCACCATCCATCGCTATTATCGTATTCAACATCTTCAGCAATTAAAGTGAAGTTCCATCCCATTGAACTTCCATCAGTCCATTCTTCGATACCATCTGAAGACATATCCCAATCTCTCTCAAGAGATACAGCTGCGTGAACATCTTCGGCACTAGTCATATCAAAATCGGTTAGACCTGTTCCATCGCGTGTGTAGTCAAAAACGCCATTTCCGCTTGTGTTTTCTTCATCACCCGGAACTCCGGTGTCCTCGAACTCAATCATGTGAACTAAACTAGTCGCAAAGACTGTCGCAATAGGTAGGGGAACTCCTGGTACAGACATACCCTCAACAGGGAAGTCTTCCAAATTTACTCCACCAAGGTATTGCACCTCAAGAGCAGCAATGCTGACAGGTCCTGGGTTATCTTCTGAACCCCAGCACACCGCGAAGTAAGATAGACGGCGGGTGACATTTAGCATAACATAATCACCCATGCACCAATCATCTTCTTCGTCATCATTGTCTTCAAAACCATCTTGCAGCCGAATGTTTTGCCCAACATCAGCGCTTGTAATAAATTCAACATGATCTGTTGGAATCATGCTTGAATCAGATTCCAAATCCGCGGCTTGTACTGTTGCAATAGGGCCAAGCAGCGCTTCTAGCAAATCATCCATATCTTCATTTCCAGTCTCAAATGAAATTGCTGGTGCCATCAAAGTAGTGGCTAACATTAGCATTACCATTACACTTGCCCTAAAGGTTGGGGGCCTGTACAATTGTCCATTCAATTTTCCATATTTATTCGGGTTTAGTGACATCTTATCGTTCTCCGATACCAACCCTTGTGTCACAAGTTTGCTATATACCTTGTGTCACAATGTTTACTCTTCAATTTGATTGAACTGCTTAGCAGTGTAACGAAAAAGTGTTTTTAATTAAGAAATCAAAAATGATTTCCCCGTGCATGTACCTGCGACCCCATGGGTGTGTCGGGAAGTGTGACAACCTTCCGAGAAATCTTTAGCCCTTCAAAAGAATTTTTCACCCAATTGTGGAAGCACCGGCGCACCGTCAGAATTCGTCTTCATCCTCCATTCGCTTCCACAAATCTCCGACTGTTTGTATGTCTTTGCTGACCTTTGTCTTCCCTTCAAGCCCTGCAACTGACCCTTTACCCAAGTCCTCATCAGATTGACCTTCTTCAGGAGCAGGTACTCCACTGTCCTCAAATTCATCCTCAGAAGATTCTTCGAAGCGTTTCCTCATTTCATCACGCTCAGATTCCGAAGTTGCACTCAATTCAATCTGGAAAGATTCAACGGTTGCCCTGCCATCACCCTCCATCTGTTCTTTGAGAGACTCCCATTCTTCTTTGTGACGTTGTTTATGGAGGGGTAGTTTTGACTTGGCTAAACGCTTTCGCCTCCTCATTCGTCTGACTGCTTGGTCAGTTACTAGAATCAGGACTCCAAGTACATTAGCAATGATATATCCTATTGTCTGATGAGGTGAATAAATCCAATATCTCATGGTGAATTCACCCTCAACAATTCTGCCTGCTTCATCCCAAGTAAATCTAGTACCATTCTCTGAATAGAAACGAATTTCCAATATGTATTCACCAGGTAAAATAGTGCCCCCCGCCTCACCACAATTTTCATTCAAGCCTCCAGTCCACATTCTAGATGGTTCTGGAACTGGCGAGGAAGGGTCGTTTAACTCACCTGAAATTGCCTTTTCTTTTGTGGCAACTTCCCACAATTCCCAGGAAGCAGTAATGTTAGCGTGATCTGAAAATGTAGTTTTGAACTGACAATCTATCTCAAAAGGGAGTTCAGCACCAAGAACATTTGGCGCAGTCATCTCGTAATATTCTCTGTGACCTCCTTCTTCAGAGAGTACTGGATGGGGAGTAGCCATTGGTGAGATGCCAATCCAAATCACATTCAACATCAACCAAGTGATAATTGCTGCCCAAGGTCTAATAGGGGCACTTGGATCAATTTTTTTCGTACTCTTCTCTATCAAAAAGACGCCCCCCTCAAGATGTCGAGGACCGCTTCCATCCATTTCAGTTTCCGCAGTTTGCGCACTGGGTCAGTAACACCAGTCCAGCGCCCTATCTTATCACTTCGAAAACCAATTAGTCTCATTTTGCTTTTTGGAATTCCACACGCGGCCACTATACACGCGGCTCTATCACCATCTGTGAATCCACCTGGATTGTACATTCCTTCAATTGACTCGGGGCATTGATGAGTCAGGATAAGGCTAGGGCAATTTTGTTTTAGAATAGGGAGAAGGTCTTGCCACTCCTGTTGGTTATCTCCATGCGCATGTAGAGCAAAAGGAATTTTTTGTTCACTCGCCCGTACAATTGCATCTCCCCCATCACCATCTGAAACAACCAAGACAAGACGGTCCCACATCGATTGAGAGAGTTGTGGAGGTAATTCATCGAACACCCCCACACTTCCGTCAGCAGCCACGAAATGACAATTTTCACTAACCGAAAGCAGGTCATCGGGTTCCACAGCAGCGCCTAAAATAACGATTTCATCTGCATCTTGAAGAATAGAAATTAGCCTATCAGGAGCACAGTTGACAGAATCAAAACCCAAGCAAGATTGTTGCAGTGCTATCGCTGATTGTTGGTCAAATTTTAAATCCCAGCCAAATGCAATCCGCACTTCGTCCTGAATGCTAACTAAGGCGGGGTTCACTGCCTCTAATCCAGTGTTCTGTGGTGTCCCCATGGCTCCCCCTCCAGTCCTCCGTCAAACTGAGAGTTCAAGAACCCGAGCGAAGCATCACAGTTCGCTCATGCCACTCCCGCGCCGCTTCCCGACCATCGAATCTCCAAGTTTACTGGCTAGATTCCCTTTTCTCCCCCAAGGTGAGGAGTGGTTGAAATCTCTTTTAGCAGACAATAATATTGACCTTGATACATTGATTGAAGGCGAGTGGGTTGAACCGATTCGTGTCCGTGGTGTCCACAGAATGTTGGAATCCATTAACCTCTCTGAAGGTGTTTCTTCAACAACTAGGCACGATATCCATGAACCCTATGGTCAGATGGTAGAAGGTTTGGGATTTTACTATGCGATGTTAGTGGTATGTGCATCCTTTGACGAACGACTAGTGAAGCGTTGGGTAGAAGGTGAAGCTAGTAGGGCTGACAAGTTACTTGGTGATACCATTGATGAGCAAACATTTGAGTTAATTACTAACACATACCTTTCCGATGTCCGTGCTCACGTACAATCGGTAGCAGGGGTATCCATCCACGCAGCCAAATCATCAACTCTCATCTATGAGATCCCAATGACTGATTTTATTGAACTTTCACCGCGAATTACAGGTAGTTATTGGCGCATGATCAACCGTCCAATCAGTGCAGGTTGGATAACAATGTGTGCCTCCAAATCCGAATCCTCACAGCAACGATTGGCCCGCCTCTTGAAAGAGAGAATACGTCAAGTATTAATTGAAAGATGTCAACAAAACATGGAAAAAATGGATGATGAATTCGCGGCAAAATTTGCCGACCCGGTTGGTAAAATGGTAGCTGAACTACAGCTAAGTAAGGGCCAAGAAATCAAGGTTGCAGCAGCCCATGAAGGCGATTGGCCGCCATGCATGACATCAGCAATTGCTGACCTTGCACAAGGTGAAAATGTCAACCACGCAGGCCGGCGATTCTTAGCAAACATGAGCCGAGCCCTAGGTCTCTCAATTGATGAAGCAGCCTCATTTTTTGTCAATGCGCCCGACTACAACGAGGGCACAACGAAGTATCAATTAGGTCATCTATACGAGGGCGAATATACGCCAGAGAAATGTAACACTTTGAAATTGCACGCTCGATGCCCAGTCTCACAAGGCACAATCAGTGATTCCCTGTGTAACTTAGAATGGATGACCCATCCTCTCAAATATGTACGTGCGCAACAGCGTCGAAGGGCCCGTGACACACCCCCTGAACAAGCAGTAAACCCCCAAACAACAGAAAACAAGCAAACCAATGGTGCTAAAGGGGAAGAAGGGGACAATGATTCATAGTGGAGTAACACCCCAGCCACATCGGGAAAGGTCAGGTGAGCAAGTATGACGAGAACTCTAGTCCTCTCTGTTGACCGCGATGATGACTTAGGAAAGAAGGCTGGAATCCGCGGCCCAATAGTAGGTCGTAAAGAGGTTTTAACGGCCGCACTTAGGCTCGGAATTGCCGACCCAGAAGAGAGTGATACCAACGCTATTCTTGGTGGTCTTCACCTTCACGACCAATTGAAAGAAAGTGGCGAATCAAACGATGCAGTTGAAATTGCGGTCCTCACTGGTGATGAACGAGTCGGAGTCCGTTCGGACCGAGCGATTGCTAAGCAACTGGAAGAAGTAATTGAGAAATTTCAACCAGACCGTGGTGTGATGGTTACTGATGGAGCAGAAGATGAAAGTATACTTCCAATTATTCAATCAAGACTACATATTGACCATGTCCAGAAAATTATTGTGCGCCAGTCAAAGGGGATTGAGGGCACTTACTACTACATCGCTAAGGCTATCGAAGATGAGAAGTGGCGCATGAAACTTCTAGTCCCTCTGTCAATTTTCCTAATGATGATTGGTCTTGGATTGATTCTTCCAAACGGTGGAGTCATTATCGGAATGATGCCATTACTCATCGGTGTATATTTGATGGCTAAAGGGTTAGGTGCGGAACAACATCTTAATCGTATAATGAGAGATATGAGAGAAAATGCCGATGCTGCCTTTGTCTCGTCGATATTATGGTTCTCCATGGTGTTCTTCTTTATCTTCGCAATTGCCGAAGGTTTACGGGTTTATTCAACCAATATGGCATTGACAGAGCCGCCCGGTGGACTTGAAATTATTCTTCTAGTTTTACAAGGTGCGATAACTTGGATTGTATTGGCGTTCCTCACATTAGCTCTTTCTTTACTAGTTTTGAAGATGAAAAAAGGTACATTCAGTGGAAGAACAGTCCAAATCATTGCTTTTGGAATTGTTATTTGGACACTGTGTAGTGCTGGCTTAAGGATGGCATTGGAAGTACTCAACCAAACTTATGCTCTGAACCCAACAACACTTTGGCAAGATTGGGATCAAGCAATCGGAGCCTTGGTTTTATTCTGGGCGGTCAAAGGAGTTGTCAATTCAATTAGCCGTCAGGAACCTTCTGGAAGTTACTGGGGTATCTAATCAGAATCCTTGGTTTGGTGGTTGCTGTCCACCCATGGGCGGAAGAATTTGACCTTGTGGCACAGTTTGTTGTTGGACAGGTTGTGCTGCTGGCTGCTGAGTAGCGAAGGCTGGATGAACCGCTCCACCCACCATTGGTGCTCCTGCTCCTGGTTGTTGCATTCCCGCCACCGGTTGCACGGTACCATCTGCTTGCTGGACCATCATCACTCCTTGGGGGACTTTGTTATCTTTGAGTGTAAAGATGAAAACCACACCTAATCCGATTAGACAAAATGAACAACAAAAGCCCATCATCCCACCAAATATACTCATGACACCACCGAAATCAACTGCCATCTCAGTTACAACAACTGATCCAGAGCCAGTAAACTCTACTTCCCAAGTACCCGGGGTATACACTGAAATCTGACCGGCATATGTGTGGCCTGGCCAATTATAGTAGCCACAGTCATTGGGCTCCTCTTCACAAGGGATGAAGCGATTCTCATCATCCCCACCTACAAGGGTGACATCAACAGTCTCTCCCTCTTCAACAAAAATTAGGTAGACGTTCATCACTTCGAAATTTCCTGAATAAGTATCTGGGGATGTACCACTCCAAACTTCCATGCCATTAGGGTTCTCTGCGATGTCAGAAACAGTTGAGCCTCCGCCTGCAACTGCCAGAATGACACTGCCAATTAGCAATGCAACTCCCAATCCGAGGGTAATCTTGGTCATGATATGCATGAACCTTCGTTCGATGCTGTGGCTTTTGAGGCTTTGGCAAGTTGGGAGTTGGATGGAACGCTTGTCAATTTTCGAACATCGCTTCATTCATACAATTCGGACAAGTTACCTTGATTGGACGAACAGCGGGGATTCCCAATGGTGCACTACAGTGCGGGCAAAGGATTGCCTGTTCTACGCTAGACTGGCGGGATTGACCTTCGTGACTAGGGTCGTACCGCACTCGATATTGGTGTGCGTTTTCAATATAGTTCGGTTGGTGGCCCACAGGTGCTTGCTCTTCGGTTTGGTTAGGTGTTGCATAGTCTTCAACGATGCTCATGCTTGGTTGTGAACTACCACCTTGCTGGAATGATTTTACCTGCTCTTCTACTTGTGCTACTGTCAAGTTATGTTGGCGAGCAATTCGGTCAAGGGCGAGCATTCGGTCGTATTCATCCATGTTCGCTAATTCACTCAGAACACTGTTGCTCAACTGTGTCATCGTTTAATCGGCCGTGTTCTCCCTATCTCAAGGTTATGCAACGTTGTTAATTTGAAATTCACCCCATCTCAGCAAGACATTTGATTCAAATAGGGTGGGCCAGCCGGCCGGCTTCAGGAGTGGGTAAAATGTCGGGCATATTCGGGCGATCTGCAAAATCAAATAAGCCAGATGCAGTGAAGACAAATGCTGCACGTAAGGTAACTTGCGGTCAAGTCATGAAGAGAGCGAGAGTACTATCTTCCACAGTTACGATGGATAGAGTATTGACTACTCTGACATCACGAGATTGGGACCATCTTTTCTTGGTAGACGATTTAGGAATTCCAGTAGGGCGAATTCACGCTGTTGATATGCTAAAATTGATTCAAAGAAAGCGGGTAAACCGTGACCTAGCGTGGATGCAAGCTGTCGAAGCAAGCCAACTAATTTCCCAACCGCCGATGCAAGTATCAAGCCGGACTCCCCTTCTCAAAGCAGCAGCATTGATGATTACCCACGATATCAATCAGATGGCTGTTGTAGACCACGAAGGTGTCTTGATTGGCGTGATAAGCCATGCAATTGTCGCACGTCACTTACCAAAGTTCATCCTCTAGTTAATCGGTTAGGTGTAACTTGAGCAAATCGACAATTTCACTTGTAACTTTAGATAGTTCCAACCCATCATCAGATGTGCGCGCTGTGATGGAAGTTTTTGCTTCGGTTCCAGAATTTCGAATGCCAATACTGATGTCGACACCATCTTGATTACCACTCAGCAACAAGAGATTTGCCTCACCAACAATTTTCTGGCGATGTAATACTCCTTCACCAAACTCCTTTGAAACCAAATTCTCTACCATGTTGGATAACTCGTTTGTCCCATCCCACAGGGTACGGTCAGTGCCCTTAATCCCAACCCTAGTTTTCCAACCACGTGCTACTTCCACTCGGTCAGAGCCAAGTTTCGCACGAGCAAAAAGTTGAGCAAGCAGAGTTGCAGCACCGTCTCCCGCAAGCCCCCAGTGGCCCGGTTTTGTTGGGTGAGGTGTAGGCATAACGAGGTGCCCAGAGTCTTCGCATCCACAGATTGAAGGCATCTCATCAGCATTCACGAATTGATTGTTCGAATCATTTTTTTTCCGCAAGGCATCAGATAACCAGCGGTCACCAATGGCGGTTTGGGTTGTCTCAATCTCTAATTCATTGCAAGTCGCTGGTAGACAGAGGTCTGACTCAATACTGTGGGCTAATTTCAACTGTGAAAATCCTGACTTTTTTAGGGAGTGGAGCCAATCAAATGCCATCTGGTCTCCATCAACAATTTTGATTCCGTTTTTTGTACCTTCAATAAGAAGGCAACGATCACCGTCACCATCTAATGCAGCACCAATTAACTGGCCTTGACTCCATGGTGGCATTCCATCATTTTCTTTGAGCCGTTCTGAGATTTCAATAAGCATCAGATGGGAATGTTCAGTTTCTAAAAGTTCAGCAATATTCCAATTATCTGTGGAACTAAATTCCCCCGCGCCACAATTGTGATTTATTGGCTGTTCCACAGATGAGATTTCTTCACATTCAAGGCCACGTCTAACAAGTCCAAAACCAAACCAATCAGTGCTGGCCCCGCCTGAACAATCTAGGATTAATCCGTTTGGAGATATATTGGCGTCCAGTGAACCAACATCAATTCCAAGCGTTTTGGAAAGAATCCCCAACCATTTTTTCAAATGCCTCCGATAGGCTTTCAGTCCATCGAATAGAGGCAATTCTTGGGAATCAGATGGTTGGATAGATTGAATTGTTGAAAGCGTAGAAACATAATCCCAAGCATGGGCTGAAATCAAGTCTTCCAAAGGTGGCATCGATTTGAATCCATTCTTATCAAACAATTTCACCCCTGAATCAGTAGCCGGGTTGTGACTTGCTGTTACCATCATTCCAGCATCAGCATCTAGCAATAGCAAACAATGGAGTAACCCAGGTGTCGGTAATTCACCAACTAATTGGGTTATACAGCCTGCTTCCCTAAGACCCAAACTTAGTGATGACACCAGTTTGTCGTTTCCACTCCTGCGGTCCCAACCAATTACCACAAGTGGTGGTTCTGCTCCACCCTCACCTGCCCCGATGACCGAGCCAGTTGCAAAGCCAATAACTTGCATTAATGATGGTGAAATTTCACGTTGTAAAATCAATTTTTCAATTGGATTTTCAGACTCACTACAATCTGAAATTAAACCGCGAATCCCGTCAGTACCGTGCAATCTCTGGCCAATCATTTTGGCTCACTCCCTAATGGTTGAATCACTATCAAATACTCCACTGACATTGACATTTGGCCATATGTTTGAGTTGGTTCCAATTATTACTCCAGGATTAGAAACGGCGTTACAACCAATTGCAACACCATCTCCAAGAATAGCCCCAAATTTCCTTAATCCACTGTCAACAATTCCTTCTTCAAGACCTCGAACAAGAACTGAGCGCCCGTCATTTCGTAGATTAGACAACTTACATCCAGCACCAAGATTCACATCTTTGCCTAATATTGAGTCACCGACATAATTGAAGTGAGGAGCTTTTGCACCAGGAAGTAGTAGTGAATGTTTGACCTCCGAAGCGTGTCCCACAACTGAACCACAGCACAACCATGTGTAAGGGCGAATATATGCGCCATGGCGAACTTCTGCATTTGGACCAATATAACACGGTCCTTCTATTCGGACACACTCCCCAATACTCGCTCTATCATCTATGCATATAGGGCCTTTTGAATCATCGACCGAAACTGAATCAGGTAAATCGGGAATTACGTGGCCATACTGTTCAAGTAAAGATTCCAGTTGATTATTCAGAGAATCTTCGTGAGATGGATCTAAAATCAGCCAAACCGGTTCATCTTGTTCCGGTAGTTTTGGAATGTACCCAGAGTACTCATTTCGATTCACCATACTCGGCCATAGACTTGGGCTGGTGAGGCTGGCTAGAGGCACTGCCATGAAAGGCCGAGACCCTCAACAGGCTTGATGCTTTCACTCGGTTAATACTTGAGGAGCAGAATCCAAAACCGTATCACTGCATCCAGACGCGAACTGTTTGAAGTTGTCTTGGAACATTAATGCCAACTTATCGGCTACTGCTTCGAATTCCGCCTCATCCTTCCAAGTTGTTTTAGGATTGAGTATTTCACTTGGTACACCTTCACATGAAGAAGGGATTTCAAAACCAAAACGTTGGTCAGACACAAATTCTGTATTATTGAGTGTCCCATCCAATGCCGCATTGAGAAGTGCTCTAGTCCACCTGATTTTGATTCGGTCACTATTTCCATATCCACCTGCGACCCAACCGGTATTCAGTAACCAGCATGAAGCGTTGTTTTCTGCAACTTTCTTAGACAATAAGTTGGCATAGACGCTAGGGTGCATAGGCATGAAAGGTGCGCCAAAACAAGCGGAGAAAGTTGCTTGAGGTTCAACAACACCAATTTCAGTTCCCGCCACCTTAGCGGTGTAACCCGAAATGAAATGATATGCGGCTTGGTCGGGTGTTAGCCTTGAGATTGGAGGAAGAACTCCAAAAGCATCACAGGTGAGAAAGACTACATTTTTTGGTTGACCTCCTCTGCTTTCCATGACTCGATTTTCAATCGCTTCAAGAGGATAAGATCCTCGAGTATTTTGGGTCAAAGATGTGTCATTGAAATCTGGTACACCATTACCATCCAAAATGACATTCTCAAGAATTGTTCCCGGCATTCTTGTAGTTGCAAAGATTTCAGGCTCATCTTGCTCAGATAGGTCAATCATTTTGGCGTAACAACCCCCTTCAAAGTTGAATACACCATCATGGTTCCAGCCGTGTTCATCATCACCAATCAGAGGTCTATTTGGGTCTGCAGATAGTGTGGTTTTACCTGTACCTGAAAGTCCGAAGAATACTGCACAGTCATCTTCTTGTCCAACATTGGCAGAGCAATGCATAGGTAATTGCCCTTGGGTTGGAAGAATATAGTTCATTACCGAGAAAATTGATTTTTTAATTTCTCCAGCATACTTAGTTCCACCAATAATCACCTGCTTCTCAGAAAAGCAGACGATTACAAAAACTCCCGAATTAATGCCATCAATCTCAGCATCAGCCAAAAAGTTAGGCGCATGAAAAATTGTGAACTCAGGAAAATGTGATTCGATCTGTTCTTGACTTGGCCTTAGAAACATATTACGGGAAAAAGCAGCATGCCAAGCATTTTCTGTAATAACTCGGATTGGAAGTCGCTGGTTTTCATCAGCTCCTGCATACAAATCTTGGACAAATAACTCTGGCTTTGAGTTCAGATAAGTACGAACTTTTTGCCGTAGATTATCAAAGACATCTCGTGTGGTCGGGGTATTCACATCCCCCCACCAAACATTATCTTCAACTAATTCTTCTCTAACGATAAATTTGTCATTTGGAGAGCGACCAGTTCGCTCCCCCGTTTCAGTGATGAGTACACCATGTGCACTGAGAACTCCCTCCTCTCTTTTCACGGATTTTTCAATTAAATTTGTGACGTCGTTATTCCAGTGAATATACCCTGTTGGTGTTAATCCATGTGCACCTAGGCCGACAGGTCCCGGAGGAGCGCCATCCTCTCGGATGAGGGTCGTCATATTGGGGGCGGGTCGCAGGACCTCTTAGAATGCTACGGAACGAATGCATGTAGTAAAAAACCATAATTTCAGTATTCCAGCCAAGGGCGACCTTGATGGATAAGGTCCGTTCTGAGAGATTTAGATGGGAGACGAACCGGCTGATGAGGATGACTCAGTCATCCGAAAACGAGCCTTTGACATGGGCGGTGGCCTAGATTTATCCAGCTTCCTTAGCCAAGACATCGTTGAGGAAACAAACCAACTTCCGTCACCCCAAACAGAACAACCAGAAAAGGAAGTTGTCGACGAAGCAATGGGTGATATTTTCGACCCATTTGTAGATGGTCCTAGACCGGGTGATGTACAACGAGATGGCACCGTTCAATTAGAAGCAGAAATGGACAGTATTACTGAGTTGGCAACGACGGGGGAAAAGCGCCTTCACTGGGGTATCATGGTTGGCATGATTATCGTTTATTCTCTAGTAGGTTGGTTAGTAGGAACTACTCTTGACCCAATGATTGGTCTAATCGGTTTACTCGGTTTGGCAACTCTTGGTTTTGTATTAGGTGAGCGATGGATTCCTGACCCCGCGATGAGGATGCTTGGAATTACTTGGGTAATTATCACTATGAAACTCTTGTATGGGTTAGCAATTGACCTAGGACACTGGGAGTTGTGGGGTGTTTTCCCGCTCGACCCTACAATGTTAGGCGCAGTATTGCTTGGATTGGTCGGACTGAATGTCTGGATATCTTATCATCATGATGAAGATGCAATTGCCGCTCAAGCAACATTAGTTCTGCTCGCAATAGGCTCTGGTGCTGGAGCGGTGTATGGGCAAATTGGTGTTGCAGCGGGGATCATTGTTGCCACCATCTTGCTACATGGTTTAGCATGGCATCGTAAAAGCGGCAATCTTGCCTCACTTGGAATCGCAGCCTCTAATTTGTGGATTGGATTGCACGCTTTCAGTAATAATTGGAAAATTGGCGCTCTAGAAATCGTCCCATTTGACGATTTGTTGCTACTATTCCTTCTGCTTGGAGGTATCAATGCCGTAAATGCGGTAATGGCGGCAAGGTTTTCAGCCGAGAAAAATTGGTTTTCCGATGGATTACAATTGGTTGGACTTGGCAGACCTGGATTATGGTCAGTTTCAATTGGATTAGGAATGATTGGTGCATTACTTGCAATTTCAGCAAATAGAGCAGAAACTTCCTATGCGCTTGCACTGATTATGATGCTCCTTGCTTGTTTTGGCGGCTCATATTTGGTAGTAAGGAATGTTCCCAAAAGCCGAGTTCTCACTCCACTTGCTACCGCATTGCCGGCACTAATTTTGCTTCTAATCATTCAGATTTCAGCATCCTTCACAGCACCATTTGGAATCGGGGCATACGATGTATTCGCAGTTGGGGCGGCAATCCTTACCGCATTCATACTACTATCAAACCAATCCCTAGTAAGCGACCATGTGTTGTGGGGTGGAAGCCTCGTTTTGATTCTCTTAATGACGATTTTAATTCCGGCCACACCTTCTTCTCAGGGCGGTGATGGAGCGCTGGTTTTGTTCATCGCACTTGGGGGAATTCACCTTGGAACAGCCGTCTTAGCCTTATTGAGAAAATCCCCTTCTCTCGCAGGTGTAACAATACTCGCACCATGGTTGTGGGTTCTGTTCATTTCATTTTGGGCAATGGGTGCCCAAACCTTCAACGCCGCAAATCAATCTTGGGAATTAGCAGCAGGCGTAGTTGGATGGGATGGCAATTATTTGGTTGCATATCTTGTTCTAGTGACAATATTACAGTACCCTGTCAATAGAGCACTTGGAGAATCAGGGGTAAATCTAGCCGCTCGTCTAGTCGGTCTTTCTGAAGTTGGTGCTAGATTACGTGATAGCGGTTTGTTGAAGTTGTGGAATATCGGGTTTATTCTCTCACTTCTAATTTGGATTGTAGTCTCCCGTGGAACAGATGTTTCAGGTTATGGCTTGATTTTTGGTTTAGCAGTCGTATTAGCAATCAATATCTTTGCAGAATGTCGAGGTGAGCATCAAGATAATCCTCGCACTTTGATGGTGTTGTTTGGAATCACTACTTTGCTGCTACAATGGCGTAACGGACTTGATGCCGCTTGGATGCTGATGATGGTAGGAGGTCTTGGCTCCTTAGTGCTGTTTAGCAAAAATATCGAAGTCGAGGATATTCTCAGCCTCTTGATGGGATTCTTAACTGCTCAAACAGTGATATTCTCACTCGACCAGAGAACCACTTCTTTGTTGGAAGGGGAGCAATTATTGCCAGTTGAGGGCACAGGTTGGATAATTCTTCTCTCAGTGTTTTTGACGCTCGCACTCTATCTACCAAGGGCCGCAAAAATGGAGAAATTGCTCAAACCAGCAGCATCTTCAGCATTAATGTTGATAGCAACTGTTTGGGCTATGGCAGCGGAAGGAATGACATTTGTCCAACTTTCACTCTCTGCTCTATTGTTCATAGGTTCGGCAATTTGGTTAGCGGCTCAAGGTGAGTTACGCGCTGAACTAAAGGCGGTTGGAGCCAGAGATGAGAGGAGAAGTAGAATGCAACGGATTGACGAAGTTCAACGTTCATTGGAGGCAAGTGGGGCATTACCCTCTCTGTTCCAACCAGAACCTCTCGCTCTGACATCGGGTGCGTCTTCACCTTCTGCGCCTTTAGTAGTCCGTGGTGAACAGGAAGCGGCTATTTCTGAGAAACCCGAGTTAATATCTAGTGAACCATCAAAAACTTATCATTTTGATTCAGAAGAGGCAGCTGCAGCAGCCGCTGGAAGTGACATATCAATTGAACACATGTCACAAGCAAAATCAGTAGGGGCAATCAAGACGGTTGCTCCTGAGTTGTATATGCAGGCTGAAAGAATGCGTAAGCGTTCTAAGAGAAAGGGTGAGTTATCTCGTGAAGAGATGTTGTATGGTGACATTCACCATAAACCTGTGATCGTGCTTGCATTCATTGCTAGCATTATTCTGTTTGGAGTATATACTGTGTGGAGTTTTGGTTCCGCATCTGCCGGAATTTTAGTGGTTAGCGGTGCGATTTCATTAGTACTCATCGGTATATCACGTTGGCGGGCGAGCAGTAATGATTTGAGTTTGCCAGATGTACTTGGAATTGAAACTCCATTCGCTGCGACAATTGCTGGTTTAACTTTGATGCACGTTACTGGCAGATTAGCAGCAGGAGCGTCGCTAGGTAATCAGTTAGATTTTGCAGTTTTTGCAATCATAGTATTGCTAATCATTGGCATTTCACTAACAGGTCGTAAGGACTTGGTACATCGAATTCCAGCGGCAATTGAGTGGTATGTTGCAACCCTTCTGGTATCTCGAATTGCCGGCGCAATGATGGCTGGAACCATGCCGATGCCGGTATTGACAGACCCATTCACACCTATGGAAGGTGGAACGACTCTGTCATACACAATTCCATGGTTGTTAGTCGAAGGGGTGTTGCTCGCTTGTGTTCTTGGATGGGATTGGATAGAGGCTGTTAGGAGACGACATGAACTTCCAGATTTCCACGGCGCAGCCGGTAGAGGTGGCTGGGTAGTTTCAGTGGCTATGCTATCAATCGGTCCAGTAGCACTCATCGCGATTTTACTGGGCTTGCGCCGTTCAATTCAGTGGCAACAACCAGCAGCAGTTGGAATCATCGTCCTTAGTACGGTTATAGCGGCACGTTCGCTAGCAAGTTGGTTTGACGGATTAATTGATTTCATTCCACATCTGATGATTATTCTAGGTTTAATTTCACTGGTGTGTTTAGTGTTAAGTGTACCAATGCGAAAGCCTGGTTGGAGTTCTACATGGTCTTGGGATGCCCATCTCCTATTACCATTAGGTGTTCTATTACTTACCGGAATAAGTGCATTTTTGGTTATCTCTTTACTCACCCTTTCTCTAACTATTTGGGTAACTGGGATACTCCAATTACGCCGTTCACTTCGGGTGTGGGGTGCAGCAGACTTAGTTCTAGCACTAGTAGCAGCCGCATTGGCCGCTGGTGGCGCAATCAATACAAATTCACTATTATTGATGGGTATTGCATTAGGGCTTGAATTGGGTATAATCGCTTGGCTTGGACAGAAACATGAGGGTCAAATGGCCATTGATTGAAGCAGTCAATCAGTCCATATCTTGATTTGAGGTGGCCTACAGGGTGTGTTGTGTCTGGTCCGTGGATAAGCGATGAGCCTGAGGATCCGCCGGTTCCTTTAGGGCTCAATGAGATGACAATTCCAAGGGCAGCAATTTTGGCTTCTTTAGGCACTATTGCCATGCTTTTAATTTCAATTATCTGGGTTGGGTGGGGTGCTTACGCGTTCCTTGGACAAATGGATGGGGCTTTTGTTACCGTTGACGAAACATCTCTTCAAGAAGATGGGCGCTGGACTTGGGAAGCAATGTTGTTATTCGATACATGCGAGCCTAAAGATGATGCATGGGATTGGCCAGAAAATCTCTCTGCCCAAGATGAACCGTTTTGGTTACCCGGTGAAGTCTCTTGTGAATGGCGCCATCAGGGTGTAGGTGACACTGCAGTAGTTGCGGTCAATAACGCCGGAAATACAAGTCTTGATTTGCAAGTCACTGTTGATAGTGATTCAGTTTCAGTAAGTGAGCCATCAAGCGGATTACTCACGATTGATGGAGATTCAGCAGAATTACTAGTTTTAACATTAGATTCTGAGATTGAAGAAGAAGTATTTTTGGTTACAGTTTCACACCCAACAGTTGAAGGTTCAGAAGTGCAATTAGAAGTGAGACTTCTAGCAGGTGATGATTGGGCTTTACACACCGATTATGGTGATAGGATGACGGTTCATTACCAAGTTTGGATTGATGATACTGAGGAAAAACTTGACGAGGGTGACCTACCTGTAACCGCAGGCTCTGAACCAACTTGTGAAGCAGGTGCTCCAAGTGCATGTTACATCAAAGGATTTCATTGGGGTGTAATTGGCCTTGATTGTGGTGTTCTAAGATGTGTAATTGGAGATGGAACAACTCATACGGTGATACTTCCACCTGAACTTGCTTACAAGGATAGACCTGACAGGGAGCCGGCTAACAATCAATGGTTACGCTTTGAATTGAGTATAAACGAATTATTTGCTTGAATAGAAAAGCGAATAACAGCAGCAGCAGTCGTATAATTTGGTGCGTGATGCCAACTCACACAGTTTTACCTATTTCCCCCGATATTCTAGGGTTCGCAGAAGTGATTTCGCCACTTGGCAAAATAGAGGAAAAATCAACATCAAGTGACCCACATTTGTATCAGACTCCTCGAATGAAACGGCTTTCAACACCTTGGTCAGTTTGTTTAACTAGAGCCGAGCAGTTGGCTGATTGCCGGCTGGGTAAAGGGATACTTCTCGACCCTGCTTGTGGTTCTGGGTCACAACTTTTTGCTTATTGTTCGGTGTTGGAAAGAGCAGGACTTGGGATTGAACTTGATGCAGATTCAGCAGTTCTTTCCGCAGCAAACGGGCAAATCGTGGCTGAGGGAAGTAATAGTGAATGGACTGCAGATAGTTTCGTATTGGTTGGAGACGGAACCGATGCTACTGCAGCCCTAGCAGAAATTGACTTGTCAGACCGGGTAATTGCAGTATTGCATGTAGATCCAGCTAGGCCTCTAGATACACAGAATCACTCTCTTGATGAAATGCAACCACCAATCTCAACTTTGCTAAACAAATGGTCTCCCCATCTTGTGTTGGGTAATCGGGGTCCAGCGATTATCATCGACCTTTCACCTAGGCTATTAGATACTCAACAAAGTGAAATTGAAGAACTACTTCTATCACATTGGCCTGACTCACCAATCACCTGGGAATGGGTTTCAACTGGTCGTGGTAGAATTGACCGTTTGACAATTTGGTTTGGTGCAGCCGCAGAACCGGCAACACCTGCTAGAATGCTTAGATTACTTTCAGACGGTTCTGTCGTTAGTTTTGCAGGCCGGGCAACAGAAGCGAAGCGCTCATCTTTGGTTGTTCCTAAGACCGGAGAGTGGTTAACAATAGTTGATTCTGCTCTCTTATCATCAGGACTTCAAGCCCAATGGTTACGCGAAGCCTTACCTTCTGAGTCCACGAGAGATTGGGTTAGAATTTCTGGACGTAGGCCTATGTTGCTCTCTAGCGAACCAATCCAAATGGAGAAGTCATTAGTGAGTGCATTTGTCTCAACAACTGGTCAAGTCATGAGTCGGTTGAAGGTTGAACCAACGGTTGAGAATATCTCTCCAATTCTTGTATCCGCAAATTTCGCATACCTCTCCAAACTCACATTAAGATGTAAAATTGAACCCTCTGCCCAACCCAAACTCCAGGGTAAATTAGACCATGGATTGAAGGATTATCCACGTGGAAAACCGGGTTTCCTTGCTGATGTTGAAACAATTGATGGACCTGCTTGGTTTATCTGTAAAGAACCTTAAAATTAAGCCTAATTTGGTCATTTCAACGATATTTTCATTCTGGTAAAATAGTCCCTTTTTTATAGGGGGGGTAAGTCGCGGAGCCGCTACATAGTAGCCACTGGGTAACCGGTGTACTCGGGGGAACCGAATAATGGCAAAAATAGACGAGAGTCAGTTAGGCGACGATTTCAGATATATTCTGAGATTAGCAATGGCTGATGTTGATGGAATGAAACCGATTGGCTTGGGCCTGACTTCAATTGATGGAGTTGGTCAGAGAACTGCAACTGCATTGTGTGGTTTAGCCAATATAGATGCAAAGAAAATGGGCGGTCTCCTTTCAGATGAAGAGATTGATTCATTGAAGGAAGCGATTGAAAATTACCCGACCGCAGTCCCACTCTGGATGTTAAACCGTCAGAGAGACTTACATTCAGGTGATGAACTTCATTTGTTTTCACAAGATGTGAAGATGGTCCAGAAGGAAGATATTGACCGACATCGTGCAGTCAAGAGTTACCGTGGTGTTCGCCACGCACTCGGTGGCAGGGTGAGAGGACAAAGAACACGTTCGAACAACCGTAGTGGTTTGACACTCGGTGTTCAGAGGAAGAAGTGAGGTGTGAAGTATGGGACATCCAAAGTTTAGTCGAAGAGTATGGCAAGGCCCCAAACACCCATGGCAGTCCGAGAGGATTGATGAGGAACGCACCCTCATTTTCAACTATGGTTTGCGTAACCACAGAGAAATCTGGAAGGCTCGCAGTAAGTTGCGCCGATGGCGCTCAAACGCAATGAAGTTGATTGCGACAACCGATTCAGGAGATGACCACATCTCCCGAGAGAAGGCTGATTTGATTACTTCACTACATCGCCGAGGAATGCTTCCTGAAGGCGCAACTCTTGACGATATTCTTCGTCTTAATGTAGAGCACGTGTTGGCTCGCCGCCTACAATCACAAGTATACTACAAGGGATTCGCTTCAAGCATGAAGCAAGCAAGACAATTACTAATTCATGGCCACATTTCAGTTGGCGAGCAAGTAATGACAGTGCCTGGATATACAATTACTCGAGAAGAGGAAGACACACTTCAATACAGTATCCAATCATCTCTTCACGACTCAGCAAAGAGAACTGGTGATAGCAAAAAGAGTGGTATTGCAACTGGTGAAAACCACCCAATCCGAGTAGGCATCACTGAAATCCGTTCACAAGCGACTTATGAAAATGAGGATGGTGATAGTTTGGAATTAGAAGATGGAGTTCCAACCGCAGAAGAAGTTCAACAAATTGCTGAAGCCGCTGATGCGGCTCCAAGTGCAGATGATGTTAGCGGAGGTGAATCCTGATGTCTCGTAAGTGTATCATCAATATTTACAGTTCTTACAACAATATTCTCATGACTGCCACTGACCAAACAGGTGCAGAAACCATTGCTAAGTGTAGCGGTGGCCAAGTAACCAAGAAAGGTAGCGACAAGGGCAGTCAGTTTGCAGCAATTAGAGCTGCAGAACGAATTGCAGAATCTATCCAAGACAAAGGATTCTCACAAGCAATTGTTCGATACCGTGGCCAAGGTGGAAACAAGAGCCCAAACACAGGTCCAGGAGCACAACAGGCAGTCAGAAGCCTGACACGTGCTGGCATTCAAGTTGCTAGAATAGAGGATTGTACCCCACGTCCACATGATGGTACAAAGCGAAAGGGCGGTCGTAGAGGCCGAAGGGTTTGATTCAGAGGTGTATTAAAGATGGTAAAATTAAAAGTTCTTTCAGAAACAGATACTTCACTAAGGATTCTCTTTTCAGGAGTTAACCGAGCATTCGTAAATTCCCTACGCAGGACTATGATTGCTGATGTACCAAAATTCGCCATTGACCAAATGAGAGTTGAACTCGGTGTTTTCAAAGATGAAGAGACTGGCGAATTATTTGAGTCAAATTATGCGATCAGTGATGAACAACTCGCACATAGATTCTCAATGCTTCCAATCCCAACCTTCCATGATGACTTTTACTTCCAAGACGAATGTCCTGATTGTAAAGACATGGTAGTTGATCAACGTGGCTGCCCTTCATGTCAGATTATCTACACGATTTCATCTAGCGGTGAAGCGGGTGGAAGAAGTGTTGTTGCTTCAGAGTTAAACGTGATTGGTGACCGCCGATTAGAAATCCCAGAAGCCTATGGTTCCATTCCTTTAACAAAATTATTCGAAGGACAAGTGCTTCATGCATACTTCTATGCAATAATGGGTAGAGGTAGAGACCATGCCAAGTACTCACCAGTATCTGGTGTGACATTCCACTCACGTCAGAACGGGAAAATGAACGTTAAGACACGCTCAAAGATGCTTTTTGATCTTAATTTGAATATCACTGCTAAGGATTTCAATAAAGATGGAATTCTCGATGATATCGATAAGGTAGATTTGCTCAGAAACGACCTCAACCATGTTGGAAGTGGAACTGATTTAGAAGCAGAATTCAATGATGCGATTACTTTAGAGGATGTTGAAGGAGAATATATTTTCCAGTTCGAGACTGATGGTTCAATGACAGCCCGCACTTGCTTAGATCAAGCCTGTAAGGAATTAGCGGGTCGCTTTGAATCACTATCAAGTGACTTCGCAGAATCTCTTTGAGAGTCGGTAAGACCAAGCCAAATTACCCTTACGGGGTGATTGACGATGACCGAGATTACAGGGCAAGCCGCTTCATCGGGACACATTACTCTAATTTTCAGTGTACAGGACGATGCTACTGAATTAATCAATCAAGGTAGCCGGGGAATCGGGCTTTGTATTGACTCGGCGCAGCCAACATGCCAGATAACCGTGATTGGTGAATTAGGTTCGGGTAAAATCATTGAGAAATCTCAAGACCAGAGTTTAATCCTTCAGCAGACAGTAATTGACACACTTTCTCAATTAGTACCTTCAGTTTTAGATTATAATTGGCAAATTCAACAGAGTTGTGGATTACCCCAACAACAGGGGTTTGGCCTCTCAGCCGCTGGTGCCTTGGCCACTGCCCTTGCTTTACAGAGAGCATTGGGTGTAGAAGAACAAGTCGCACATTCTCAATCCTTTCATGTAGCACATTTGGTCGAGCGTATACTCTCAGGTGGACTCGGTGACATATCTGCACTATGGGCTGGGGGAATAGACCTCAGAAGAGAACCAGGATGCCCGCGAGTGAGCGAAAAATTGGGGGGTTCAGGAGTAGTAGACGGCTGGCATCAAGACCTCAAAATGTTAGTAGCGTGGCGAGACAGAACCACACGTCACACATCCTCATACATTGATGATGAAGGTTGGAAAACGCGTATTCGCAAGAGCGGAGAAGAACAATTATCTGGCTTGAAAACAGGTGATTGGGACGAAACGCGCTGGGCAGAAATCCTTGCTGCCTCTACTGCCTTTGCAACAAACTCACAGTTGGCATCGGATGCAGGCAGAGCCGAACTGTTACAGATTGCAAGCGAGGCGATTTCACTCGCTGGCACATCAGCCTCACCACATCTTTGCATGCTTGGAGAAAGCCTTGTTATTTTACCAACATCACTTGAATCAGGATTCAATAACGATGAGATGTTAAACATGATTGAACAGTTTAATTTGATGGGATTGAAATCAATTGAGGTTTCATTATCAGAAACGTCGCTGAGATAATTCCCCATCACTCATCATACATGATAGTGATATCTAGGGGTGTTTCATCTAACATTAAGACCCCGGGAATTTTCATTGCCTCACAGAATCCATGCCGGTAAACGATTGCACCTGAACCCCATTCATCGATATATCGATTCATTTGTTTCTTAGTTTTCTTCTTAGCAAATGATACGTTTGCACCATAGAAATTCTTAGCGTCAATCCAAGCAATCGACTTACCATTAACCTTCAAATCATCCATTATTAGAAAATCTGGAGTATTCAGTGGCCTACCATGTTCTTTTTGTTGCTCACTTAGCAACTCTTCTTGGCGGCGGTATTTGATACCTAAAGTGTCGAGGTAATTGCCAACAACATCCTCAAACAAATCTGCTCGTACTGCAGTTTCACCTTGGTCGACATTTGTCACGCGGTCTTTTTCTTCCGCTTCATGAAACTCTGCAGCATCGCGTTTTGAAAGCAATCTATCAGGCGCTCTTAGAGAGTCTCGAATCTTCACTTTTGACCACCCACGGGCAGTGAGTATTGCTCTAAATATCGCAACCGGCGGAAAGTCAAATTGTCTTGAGAGTTGTAGAATACTTTCACCATTTTCATATCTTTTATGGAACGTTTTTGACTTATTCATCATTTTATAATGGCCGTAAACGGCCTTCTCTTGCATCAATGCTTTGCGCAATGATAGACCTTGGTCAACACTCATGTTATGCTTTTCCAAGCGCTCGCCCATCCCATCCACAGCATCATCATCTAGGAATCCCCATTCACCTGGAATCATTACTAAATCACAAGCTTGACGTTCTGTGCGTTGTTTTATTGGAGTAGTCTCCCATTGAACTGACACCTTACTTGGGGCTTCCAATTCTTCAGGAAAACCCAATGGTTTAGGATTGACGGAAAATCTAGCCTCAGCCCGTTCCTTTGCTTCTTTAATTCGGGCAGTTGATTGGCTATTCTGCCCACCACCACTACCGCCTCGGCGAGAATTTGAGCGACTTTTCTTGTTTCCTTTTTTGGAATCGCCGCTCTGCTTCTTATCACGGTTGTTTTTCTTCGGTCGGTGGTTGTCGTCTTGTTCGTTACTTCTGTTCACTTATGCTAAGCGAGAAGCCCCTCCCTTTTCAACCTCCGGCTCAATCAAGGGGCTATGTTACAGAATCAGAGATAGGCAATACCCGGCTCTGACGGGTAAGCAAATTTCGCTTTCCCACCAACATCCTCGCCGTCGCCAGCACGGTAAATATGAATCTCTTGAATACCTAACTCGTTGCTAATGAATTCCTCAGCATCAGTTAGGATTTGTACTTCATCAAGGTTAACTTTCAACACACTTCTCTCGGTTGGCGACCATTTGTACAATTGTTTCATTATTCGTTTCCAAGCCCCAGGAACTTGTCCTCTCACTTCTCCTTCTTGGGTAAAAGGTCGTGACATAATCTCGCCCATCGCGCCTTTCATTGGGAACTCATTCTCTAGTAATTCAATACCCGTCCGAACTAGTTGTCCTTTCCAATCCTCAGCGATTTGGAAGGTAACAGATGTTGCATCATCCTCAAGATGTCGTTGTGCTAAACCTTTCATTTGGCGAGCCTGATCTAGAACAGATTGCAAGAAAATTTCACGAGCCAAGACTGGATTTATCCCCTCAGTCTCCCCATTTGCATGCTCATCAAACCCGAGTGTTTGGATGGCAACCAGGCCTTCACCTCCTGCTAACTCCCAAAGTTCTTCAGCAAGATGAGGGGTCGCAGGATGCATCATTTTAGCCCAATCGAGTAGTAGTGTTCTGGCCAACTCACTATTACACCCACCACGTCGTTGGTACCAAACAAGGTCGGAATAAATGTCATAATGACTTAGCATGACTCCAGCCCGTAAATCAACGGATTCCATTGCTGAAACCCATTCAGTTGTACGTGTTTCAAATTGGGTTCTCAACCAATCATCAATTGGTGAATCATCGTTTCCCCATGATAACATTTCACGGCTCAAATTCCAAATCGCTTTCATCTGTTTGAAACAAGATTCCACCCCGCTATCAGACCAATCCATTCCAGCCGTGGGCTGGGCTGCAAACAAAATGAACAATCTCACAGTGTCTGCACCATATTGTTCAATCATTGAAACTGGTCCGACAGTATTGCCCAGAGATTTACTCATTTTGGCACTGCGCTCTGTCAACTCACCAGAACAATAAGGGCAAGCATTACCTCTTTCACTTACAGGGTGAGTTATGTTACAAGGAGCACAAAATGGTGCTTGGGCATTAACCATTCCTTGGCATAATAATTCCTCAAATGGTTCATCAAAACGATGCAACCCCATATCTCTCAATGCTTTAGTCCAAAATCTAGCGTAGATTAAGTGCATTTGTGCGTGTTCAATTCCACCACAATAAAAGTCAACATTCATCCAGTAATCTGCTGCTGCTTCACTAAAACATGATTCAGAGTTTTGCGCGTCGGTGTAGCGCATAAAATACCAAGAAGAATCCACAAATGTATCCATTGTGTCGGTTTCTCTCCGAGCCGGAATTCCACAGGTTGGACAATTCACATTGAGGAATGATTCCGATGTTTCCATTGGATTTCCCGTTCCACTAAAGACAACATCATCTGGTAACATAACAGGCAATTCATCTTCTCGAACGGGGACAGCACCGCACTCTTCACAGTGGATTATAGGGATTGGAGTACCCCAATACCTCTGCCTTGAAATCAACCAGTCACGAATTTTCCATTGAACCATCCCGTGCCCTGAATCTTCACTCTCGAGTGCATCAATGACAGCCCTCTTAGCCTCATCTCCGCTCAAACCATCAAACCCATCTCGGGCGGAATTTGTCATTTTTCCATAGCCTTCGAAGGCTTGGGTAAGTGGGGCATCGTTGTCAGCCCCATCTTCTAACAAAACGCGTGTAATCGGTAGGTTGTGCTCAGTGGCGAAGTCAAAGTCGCGTTGGTCATGACCAGGTACGGCCATTACTGAGCCCGTGCCATATGAAGCGATAACGAAATTACCAGCATAAATTGGTATTTTCTCTCCACTCAGGGGATTAATAGCATGGCGGCCAAGAAATACACCCTTTTTCTTCTTCAACATGCCTCTATCCATGTCGGAAAGTTGCTTTGCTTCCTTCTCCATTTCCCGCCATGCCTGTTCATTTTCGTGTCCTTCAACCAAGGCACCACATAGAGGATTTTCAGGAGCCAGAGTTACAAATGTCACACCAAAAATAGTATCAGGCCGAGTGGTAAATGCTTCTATTTCAAGAGCATCATCATCTTCCACTTTGAACTTAATCTGTGCACCTTCTGAACGACCCATCCAGTCTTTTTGTAGTGCTTTAACATGGTTAGGGAATTGTATTTCCTCTAGTGAGTCAAGCAGTTCTTGGGCATAGTCCGTGATTTTCAAAAACCATTGGTCCATGTCTCTTTGAGCAACTTCACTCGAACATCTCCAGCACCTCCCATTATGCACTTGTTCGTTTGCTAAAACGGTGTTACACTGTTCACACCAGTTGACATTGGCAAAAGTTCGGTATGCCAATCCACTCTCGTAAAATTTCAGAAAAAACCATTGGTTCCATCGATAATAATTAGGGTCATGACTCATAACTTGACGATTCCAATCGTGTGAAAATCCCATTTGCTGGAAGTCAGATTTGATGCTAGCGATATTTCGGTCTGTGATATCTCTTGGGTGGCCACCTTCTTTTATTGCAGCATTTTCAGCAGGCATTCCAAAAGAATCGAAACCCATTGGGTAGATGACATTGAATCCTCTTGCCCGTCGATAACGAGCAACAGCATCTCCAATCGAATAGTTTCTTACATGGCCAATATGCATTTTCCCAGATGGATATGGATACATTTCTAAGCAGTAGAATTTAGGTTTTTCAGCCTCTACTGGAGCAATGAAAATCTCTTCATCAAACCATCTCTTTTGCCATTTCTGTTCAATGTTTGCAGGCGAGAATACCTCCTCCATACAATCAACCCGTCAACGACATCAACATTCGTTATTGAATGGCCGAATCAACCGTCCGCTATCAAAGGAACGGAATTATCATACCTCATCAAGTAAAGATGGGAAGTCGCTAGAGTTCAGCAGAATCAGTGCTCGGTCAGTCAATCGGTATCGATAACGCATGGCAACTCTCTCTTTCTCAACTAGGCCCCAATCTTCTAATGATTTGAGATGGTATGATACCAATTGCTGGCTGGTTTCCAATTTGTCAGACAATTCTTTCTGTGAAAGATTTAGGATTTCATTTTCGTGAATGTCAAGGATTTGCAGAATTTTCCCCTGTAGACTGTTCGGGTCGGGAGTTAATACTGGAACTGGCAAATCATCATCCTCAGTTCTTGAGTCAATGGAAGCGGGGTAATATCTTACTTTACGCCCATCCTTTCGCCGCCAAACTCTTTCATCAGATTCCAAGACCGAAAGATGGTGGGTCAGTTGCCCATTCGACATTTCTAATGCCCCAAGTAACGCCCTGAAGTGAATACCTCTGTGCAATTCAATGTAGGCAACAATTCTACCTCTCTGGTACTCTCCACCTGATTCCTTGGTCCTGCGAACCATTCCTAGAAGAGCCAGGCCATACTTTGTTGCTGGAAGTCGAATCCACTCAACTTGAGTCAAAGCGCCAGCAATTAGTGCGAGTAAACTAGTTGATGCAACCAAAGCGACGATTGTTGGTGCTGCAGTAGGAATAGAAATTACTGGGGTTTCAGATGCCACCTCATTGTCAGAGTTAGTTTCTGCTGGAGCGCTTTGCGCTTCACCTAGCACGTCAACTACAACGATGTGAGATTCCCAACTTGAGCAAGCAGTTGATGTGTCGACAGTTTCCTCAACCCAATATGCTCCTCTGTGATTTGGAAGTGGTTTCCAGTCATTTACCAGGGAAGATGAGAAAGCGTGTTCATTTCCATCAACATCAATTAGAATCCAGCATCCACCAAAATCAGTTGTGACATATTGCCAATTACCTTCTGCCATCCAACTCATTAGAATAGCATCTTCTTGAACGATTGTTTCATCTGCAACTTCGCTGACAGTTTCATCTTCGGAATTCTGCTCTTCTTCAATGACAGGCGGGTTCCAAGTATGGGCTAATTGTGTTGTGAATTTAGGTGTACCAGTGGTCTCTATGAAAATAGACCATGTCCCTTGGTTCAGTTCACCAAACTCAATTGTAAATGGGTCAAATGGTATGCCATTTCCAGCGGCAATTGTCTCTACAACCCCAGCCGCTTCCCCACACTGTTCATTCCATATTTGATGGGGTTGGGAATCACCAATTCTTTGTAGAGTGAAGGCTAAGTGACATTCTTGAGGCCAATGGATATCCAAGTCAACTTGGTTTTCTAGTTGGATTTGGAAAGTAATTGATTCTTCGAATGTCCTAGGATTGTTAGTGATTAATTCAGTTACTCTGAATTGGGCTAGGCTAGTGTCTTGCATAGATGCTAAACAAGCAGGTCCGCTATCGCTGCCATCGTAATCAATTAGATATTCAGTAGTAATTCCATATTCAGGCATTGTTACCAACATCAAATAAGAGCCATCATTGAGTTCACAATTACTGTCTGCATTCATCGACCATATTCTCTGGTCAATCATAAACTGGCTATTAGGATCAATTTTTAATTCAGAAAATTCGGTTTCACAGTTTTCATTCAATCTTGAATCCTTGGTTATCATTCCTTCTTCGGAAATTAATTGGATTTGAACTAGACAACTACTGTTGAATTGTAACTCAGCAGGCACATCGGCTGAATTCACTAACTCAGTTTTTACTTGAATATTATCGGTTTCGGTAATGATTCCATCTTGTTCATCATCACCGAGTAAACTAACTGCAACCTCAACTAAAGCCTCGGGCCTAGTCTCACTGCTTGCTAATGTAGCATCAAAGGAACTTGCCAAACCACTCAATCCAGTCGTTGCAATTTCAACCGTCCATAGCCCGGCCTCAAGTTGCTCACCTTCCGAAGTAAAGTCCCAAATAAGCCAACCCAAAGGAACCGATTCACCGATTCCAAGTGTAGTCCCGGAACTACAACTCAAGTCAGTCATTGAAGGTGGATTTGATGTCGCTATTGAGTTAACTTGAATCGTAACCATACAACCTTCATCGGCGTCAACAGCTATCGGGTTGGTGCCACTATTGGTTAGTGAAACATGAGAATAAACGCTCTCTCCGGACAAATAATCTAGGCCGCCACTAATAGGTAGGGCAGTGTTAACTTGTAATACCAAGTCTTCAATTAACACAGGACTGCGCTGGAATTGTATAGGTTGTACATGAGTTGCTAAACCTGACTCAAAGTTGAAATCAACCGTAATATCACCACTGCTAATGACTGCCCCAGATGCGTTTTGCCATTGCCAATCAAATGAATCAAGGCTTCTTGTTTGTCCAGCAGGTATGTCAATTGCTCGACGTTGTTCAAGGCAAACTCTGTGCTCACGTAGGGTTGTGAATGATTCATCATTATTGTCAAAAATTTCAATGTCAACAGGGCACGACGGATTGTACTCAATTGATTGAGTAGTTGCACCAGAATTCTTTACAGAAATCGAGATTGAAAGGGATTCGCCGCCATCATACCAATCTGCTCCGGTTGTTGGCTCAGAAATAGAAATCACTAATTCAATATCCTCTGAATCCGCGCTTGCAGAACTTATCGCAAGTGGAGCGAGTAGAATAAAAGCAAGCGCAATTATGAGCAATCTGCTGTCAGAATTACGTCCCCCCATACTACCGCCTCTTATAGAGGCGACAAACCCACTCACACTTAAGACCCGCCCTGAGGGCAAAAATCAGTAATTTCAATTCCACCTCCCCCTTCGCATGAATTTGATGTTAGCGAAGGGCGAGTTCGACCGTCGAATAGAAGACGATGGAATTGAGGTTTGGGTAAGCCAGCAAGGACCATTTGGAAATGTCAATACCGCGTTCATCAACAGAGCCACAAATACAGTTGTAATTGTTGACCCATACTCTGCTAATAAGTGGCTGTCAGCCCTTGAAAATGAAGGTTTATCACCCACCCACATCATTCTAACCCACACCCATAGAGACCACACATCAGGGGTAAAAAAAATCATGAAATCCAACCCTGAAATTGAGTTGTGGGGACATGTTGAATCCAACTATCCTAACTTACTTGGGCGAGTATTATTTCGTCACATAGATTTCACACATACTTGGAATCATCCAGTACATTCTAGAAAGCAGTGGAATGCAGGAGGTATTACTCTCGAAGTCACTCACACACCCGGTCATGCGCCAGGTCACCTCACCTTCCATGGTCATGGGATTTTTCACGCCGGCGATTTACTGTTCACCCAACGCTCTGGGAGAGTTGATTTACCCGGAGGGGATTCACAATCTCAGTGGAGAAGTGTCACCCATGCTAAGGAGATTCTCAAAGGGTTGCCTAGTGATTGGCGACTGATTCCAGGGCATAATTACGAGTGGATAGACGGGACTGAACGAAATTGGGTTAGTTTATCTCAGGCATTGCAGCATAATTTGGCACTGAATTCACCTTCCTTGGTTAAGTTTGAGGAACTTGATTTTTTGCGGTTTGATGATGACATGGCTAAATGAGAATGTAGCAAAACAAATCCTTCCTCTTTTAGACTCAAACCCAATTCAACTTGCAAAAATTTTGTTGAGAGCTTTTAAACGGTTCATCAAAAGAAGACAGGTATGACCCATTTTCTTAATGCGATTGAAAATCTCATCAATTCAATATTAAGATAACACCGGTGTATAAATCAATGGGAACTGCACTCTGAATGTAGTTCCTTGTGCAGAGGTTGAGTAGTCAACTTTGCCGTGCATCAAATCACAAAGTGCTTTTACAAGTGTAAGACCTAGACCAACCCCGCGCCTAAGTTGCCCATCTTTGACAAGCGCCTTTGAGTATGGTTCGTACAATCTCATCTCAGCTTCATGAGAAATTCCAGGTCCTGTATCTGAGATTTCAAACAATACATTATCGGCAATACTACTCACTTTGATGGTTATGTGACCTTTTTCTGTGAACTTCACAGCATTATCCAATAGTTGTTCGAGGATCTCTTGAATTCTCATCTCATCAATACACATTTTTTCTGGTGCTCCAACCATTTCCATATGGAACTCAAGTCCTCTTCGTGTGCATACTTTCCTAGCCGCCTCACATGATTTTTCAACCACATTGTCAATATCGTGCCATTCCGAGGTAATCCGAACAGTCCCAGAGATAATGTTAGAGTAGGTGATAACAGAATCAATCATCATCCTCAGAGAATCCCCTGCATCGATGATTTCCGTCAAAAATTCCTTTTCTTCAGCATCGAGATTAGGCGAGATATCAAGTAAATCCGCAAACCCTAGAACACCCGAAAGAGGGGTCCGTAAATCGTGGCTGAAGTTTGCGATGAATCCTGCTTGCAGATTGTGCGCGCGCGATAGTTCGCCATGAGTTAGTCGTAATTCCTGAGCCGCATTTTTTGTCTCAGTGAGTTGTTCTTCAAGTGCGTGTTGTAATCCAATCAATTCCGTAATATCCTGATATGAACACACTACACCACTAAGGCGGCCATCTGTGCCGAATAGTGGTTCAGCAGCACCAATCAGATACAGAATTCTTCCATTCAAAAATTCAATACTAAATTGCCAATCACGTTGCGCTTCTCCTGTTCTCAGTGCTTCTAGAAGAGGACCTTCGGTGGACTGCATTGGTGCACCATGGCTATCACGGAAAATGTGCTCGTCTTCAAACTCGTGAATCCACTCTGGTGGTGCCGGTGTTGGCGGCAGATTGGGGAGCATAATTTGTGCCGCCCGATTCGCATGTACAAGTCCACCCTGAGCATCAATCTCTAAGATTGCACTGTGCATTGAAGAGAGAAGTGCTCGCAATCTAGCCTCCATAGTTGCTGGAGCAGGTCTTGTGTCAAACGGGTCCAAGCATCAGCCTCCTAGTGTGTTGGACTAGGAGATTAGGCATAGCAATTGTGCTTGAAGATTGGTTTCAAAGCAAGTCATCAAGGTTTAATGCGTCAGGTAATGCCTCAATTGCTTCAACAGCCTGCTTCTCTTCGGCTTCTTGATGAAGTTGCCAATCAGCCTTCTCCACCCACCCAAGTTCTCTGGCTTTCTCTAAGTCTCCTTGGCCTAGATAATATTCAATCCATTCTTCTCGACGAGTTTCTTCTTCGTCGAATATTTGCTCTTGTAAGGCAACATTTTGACGCATCAATTGTCCACTACGCCGGGCTGCTTGACGTGCAACCATCGCAACTAGGATGGCTAAAAGAAGAACTACTCCTAAACCACCCAGAATGTATGTGCCCAATTCTCCGATAGACATTTTTTTGTCAGAAATAGAAACACCAGTTTCAGCTTCTGTTATTTCACAAACGCCAGGTGCCTCCCACACATTTGGATCATAGATACAGATGTCAGCGATATCAGACCAGCCATCTCCATCAGTATCAACACAGCCAAATCGGTCTTCCCAAGATGTTCCAAATTTCGACCTGCACTCATCTGGTTGGAAAGCATCACGAGTAGTGTTGTCGCCATACCCGTCTTTGTCACTGTCTTTATACTGCGAAGGAATGAGTGGGAAATCATCAGGGTCGGTACCATTTGGATTATCCCCCCATCCATCGCCATCTGTATCATTCCACTGAGTAATATCAGTAGGGAACGCATCCGCCATTTCAGCATCAACAATGAAATCACCAGGCCAATTCAATTCTCGACTATGGTTCCAAGTTGAATTACCCCAATTATCGCCGTAACCATCATCATCGGAATCTTTCCATTGGCTGGAAATTTCAGGGAATTCATCTCTACTGTCTGCCCAGCCATCACCATCTGAGTCAATACAACCGTAGGTATTTCCTTTGTAACTAGTACCAAAAGTGTCTGGGCAATCATCTTTTTGTGCTGCTAGAGGGTCATCAGCATATCCATCTCCATCACGGTCGGATGAACGCATTGGGTCCTCGGGATAATCGTCTTCATTATCAGCAACACCATCTTGGTCAGTGTCTGGGCAACCACGAGTAGTTTCTCCTTCCATTTGCCCGTATTCGGTTGGACACAAATCAGGTTCGTACGCATTTTCTACGTAGATACCAGGCCACGATTGATTTCGGTCGATAACCCATGAAGCATTGCCAAAATTGTCACCATAACCATCACCATCAAAGTCATACCATTGAGTAATTTGGTCTGGGAACCAATCTCCATTTTCTCCAACAGGGTAATCCCCATATCCATCTTCATCTCGGTCACCACATTGTGATGAATCATCGGGGAAAAGGTCAGGATTATTTCCGAGGCTGTTATCACCACAACCGTCTCCATCCCGGTCTACCCATTGAGTTTTATCGCCCGGGAATGGGTCACCAGCATCTGAATATCCATCTCCATCCGAGTCTTTACAACCGACTCGGTCAATCGAGGAGTTTCCTCTAAATCCAGGACAGGCATCACCATCAGTTCCGCTTGCATTATCTCCAAATCCATCACCATCAGCATCACACCATTGGCTTGGATCATTGATGAAAGCATCACCAGTTCCAGCCCCTTCTCTGCAAGCAGGCCAATTGTCATCAGGGTCTGACCATCCATCTCCATCAGTGTCATAACATGCCAACCTGTCCCAAATTGAATCACCATAAATGTAGATACAGCCATCAGAGCGACTAGTAAATTGTTCATCTCCAACCCAATCCCCATCACTGTCATTCCACTGCTCATCATCAGTAGGGAAAACATCAATGTCATTCAATTGCATTGGAGTCATTGTGGTAATTAGAATACCAGGCCATTCAGCCGGTCGGATTGCAACCCAAGATGCATTAGCGAAATTATCACCATATCCATCGAGGTCAGTATCATTCCATTGGGTTGGATTGTTTGGTAATCGGTCTACTGTGCCGTGTGGATTCGGGTCTCGAGTATCCTCGATATTGTCTGGATGTCCATCCCCATCAGCGTCTGCCCATTGATACTCATCGTTTGGATAATCATCATTCAAATCAGACCACCCATCACCATCTGTATCAGGACAGCCATATCGGTCTTCAGTAGAAGTTCCCGGTATGTCTGGGCAGGCATCAGGTTCAGTAGCAGGTGCTGGGTTATCCCCGAACCCATCGTTATCTGAATCATTCCATTGTGTAGGGTCTTCAGGGAACGCATCATCAACGTTTAGAACTCCATCATTATCAATATCGGGGTCAACTATCCAATGGTAAATCCCCTCGTCATTTCTGCCATGTGCTGAGATGATATAATCACCATCTGGATGCCAACTAACTCCGTAAATGGTGCCACAGTTGTTTCCTCCGCCGCCGGCATTACAACTACCAGGTCGCGGTGCTGACATTGTGTCAATAATAGTTGGAGAATTCGCATCGACTTCGAATACTCTAAGACTAGCTCCATCTGATTGGTAATATGAGTGTGTGGCAACTACTTGAGTGCCATCGGGTGAATATTCAATATCAAGACAGGATGTAGATGTATCATATTTCCAATTTTGTAAACCACTGGCTACATCGTATAATCTCACTCTAGCCCCAGACCCTTCCCAAGCCTCACAAGTAGCAACTGTGTTTCCATCAGGTGACCAAGCAACTGCGTTGTTTGACCCGCGATTGGAATTGATTGTACGGTTGACATTCCAATTTCCTGTATTGTAAATGTAAACATCTTCTCTTCCACCGATTAGGATTCTACTACCATCAGGACTCCAATCTACAGAATAGAACCTGCTATCAGCACCCGGGTCAAATGCGGTTATTGCCGAGCCATTCATTGAATTGTAAATCTGTACTTCTCCATTTGTAGCACCATTTCCAGATCTTCCAACTACTACAGCAATCATAGTTCCGTCCGGGCTAAACGCCACTTCGTTAGGTTGGTCGCCACTACCAACATCTGTACTAACAGAGAATAGAGGTGTAACGTTACTTGAGTAGTAAACAAACAACTCATCGTTGTCGGTGACAGCAGCCACGTACATTCCATCCTGAGACCAATCAGCATCGTGAATGAAATCTCCACTAAATTCAACTGATTTAATATTCGTTTTTGTTGTTGTATCCCAAATTCTTAACCAGCCATTTGGATTACCCCATCCTCCGGTATCTTCTGTTGTCAAGTATTTGCTTCCATCAAAATTGAATAATGAAACATATTGGTTATCACTTGAAGATTGGCGGCTATCTTGTAGAAATCCACCCGGTTGAATCACCCAAGGGTCATTGATGTCACTTGTTCCATCACCATCTGCATCCGGGCATCCATCTCTGTCAACGGTGCTGTTTCCATATGCTAAGGGACAATCATCTGTACTGTCATCAACACCATCTCCATCAGTGTCAAACGCAGTCACCATTGGGCTGAATAATACAAGAATCATAGTGAGTGAAATCATGATTGCATGATAGCGCAGATTCACGATGCCACTTTTTGCCATGGTATCCGGACCTGCAATCATAAAAAGGCCTTATGGCGTTCGCGCATCAAAAGAAATCACTGAGAAATTACTTTGCAACCTGCTATTATTGCATCATTTGAAATTGCATCAGAGAGGCGAATGCTTCAATGGGGACAATAGCCACAGCGATTATAGATGACAGAGACTCCACTACGCGTGTCCCTCTCGGTTAATGACCGCGTGTTGCTTCACTTGTTAGAGAATGACCATCAGGCTGACCACTTCATAGTGACCGCCCCAGTCACTCGCCCGGGCATCGCAGAATCTTGTGGTCTTCATCCACCAAATGTTAGCAGAGCAATGCGGCCGTTATTGAAGCAAGGCTTCGTAAGTGAGCACACCCGTCAAATTCGTGGAGAAGCACGTCGCCAAAAAACATGGCAATTAACAGAAAATGGCCGAGAAGAAATCAATAAAAGATTACCACAAATCAAGAAGACTAGCGTTCTAATCAGAGGCAGTGATGGGAAAATGCTGGAGGTGGAAGCAGGCGAGGCTGCTGATAGATTAGACAGTAATCTCACACTATTACAAGTGCTGATGATGGTAATCGCTGAAGGAATGTTACAGTATGGTGACATTCGTCTTGGCCGTATTGAAAAAGGCGACGACAAACCTCCACCAGGTCGATTGCAAATTTTGGCAGGCGCACATTCAACCTACCACGTTAGAGCACCAAAAACACGTGCAGTTCACGGCAGAAGCGATGAGAGAGTTGCACTGGATGCTTGGTATGAGGGGCGCGAGCCAACTCTTGTGGTAAGTGGCATTGCAGGATGTGGCAAAACAACCCTTGTTTCTCATTGGCTAAATCAACGTCTTGATGATGAGCCAAACCTCAGAGTGATGTACTATCCTTGTCAACCGTGGGACACAGCGATTGGAATTGCGACTAGCATACTTCACCGTCTTGGTATTGAATCAAAAGGAAGTTTGAGTTGGGACCCTTACCGCATCCTCGAATCGTTGCCAATGTCGCCAAGTGGTAAATTCGACATTGACATGTACCGCCGTCGCCTCACTGCCTATCTCACGGACCCGGAAAAATTGAGGGAAAAAGTGTTTGAAAAACTAGAGGAGAAGAGCGACAAACCTCCGTATATTTTGCTCGTATTGGATGATGTACACAATGTTGAAGTTGACTCAGCACACCTCTTGGGTTCGCTGTTACAAGTTGCCGACCAAACTCCTCTGAGGATGTTACTAATCTCTCGTACCGCCCTCTCGTTCTACGACCGTCGTGATGTTCACACTCGTGGTTTAGTTTCAGAATTACCTCTTAGAGGACTTAGTTTGAAAGAAGTGGAACAGTGGATTGCTAAATTTGACGTACCATCACCACCAGAGCCAAAAGAGGTTCACAAAATGACAGGCGGGCATCCTTTAGCCGTTGAATTATTGGAGATGTACGGCGATGTTGTACACGGTGATTGGCTGAGATTCCTTGATGAGGAAATATTGCAAGTGCTTCCAGAAGAACATCGTGATTTATTGGGTTATTTAGCGGCTGCAGAAAGGCCAATCCCTTGGTCGACATTAGCATTGGCTGCGGGAGTAAATGGTACTCCGCCTTCTGAATTATTGAGTCGTGGAATTATTGTTGAATTAGCAGATGGATTATGGTTACACGAAGCAATCCGTGAGAGATTGTTGCGTGAAGTCGGAGAGTCAATGGATGAGCGCAGAAAAGCCCTCACAACCGCGATGAAAGAGACCTAAGAATGAACTATTCAGTTCATGTGTCGGTTTAACCAATCGTCAAATCCACCTTTTTGCATCGCTCCAGTTGCTTGGTCAACCGCATTGCCATTATGGAATAAGACGAGAGTTGGAATACCTCTGACTCCAAACTTCCCAGGTGAATTTGGATTATTGTCAACGTTGACCTTTGCGATGGTAAGGGTATCCCTTTCACCAGCAATTTGTTCTAATACGGGAGCAATCATTTTGCATGGGCCACACCAAGGTGCCCAAAAATCAACCAAAACCCATTCATTTTCTGTTGTTACCGTATCAAAAGTTGCGTCTGATGCTTCTACAATTGCCCCTGCCATGTCAATATCTCCTGTGCAACCTTCCCCCACGTGCGGAGGTCTTTGAACTTGCCGTCTTCAATGTGAAGGATTGAGAACCCCTTGCCTCTCGGGTAGATTGAGGGGAAGGTCGTGATTGTATGTCCAAGTATTTTGACCGCTGATTATTGTGCTCTAGGAAAAGTAGTTGATGACGCAGTTGCAGCCGGAATTGAATGGATACATCTCGATGTGATGGATGGTAACTGGGTTGTAAACAAAACCATCACTTTTGGTCCAGCATTAATTTCATCCATTAGGAAGCGGGTTGGCAGCGATATATTCCTTGATTGCCATCTAATGGTAACAAATGCTGCCGATACCTGGATGCAGTATGTCGATGCTGGTGTTGACTTAGTGATAGCTCACATCGAAGCCGTTGATGATTTCCCAAAACTAATCACAAATTTGCACGATGCTGGCTGTCAGGCCGGTCTTGTGCTGAACCCAGCAACAACTCTTGAGGATGTCCTACCTCTTCTCCCCGAACTTGACCTTGTGCTTGTCATGTCAGTGGTCCCCGGGAAGGGTGGCCAATCTTTCATGCCCGAAGTAGAAGATAAGGTGCGCAGCCTTAGAGCGGCGGTTGATGAACAAATTTCACGAGGCGGTAGAGCAACGAAATTAATGATTGACGGTGGCATCAAAGCACACAATATTGCAGAAGTTGCAGAATGGGGTATTGAGGCGGCAGTAGTTGGTTCAGGTCTGATAAATGATAAAGGAACTATCGCTGAAAACCTTGCAGAAATCAATTCTTCACTCTAGGTTAGTGCAAGAGTCCTCAACACGAGGGTTGAAAATGGTTTAACGCGGCCAATGAATCAATGCCTACCGCCGAGTGGATGGTTGAACAGGTCAAAGTGGTCTATCCAGACGCCGATGTTGAAGCCACTGATACAACGGGTGGTGGTGACCACTGGTTCGTACGAATTGTTGACATTGGATTTGAAGGAGTACGTTCATTCAAAAGACAGAAACCAATTATCCAGCACTTTAAGCCACACATCCAGACTAATTATGTACACGCTCTTGATCTAAAATGCCAAACACCCGATGAGGCGGAACAGAGTAGTGGGGACCAACCATTTTCACCACATGAAGCAAAGAGAACCAAATTCGTTGGCTTACAAGTTCGACGGACGAATAAGGAGGAATAAAGATGACAGAATTTAATTGGACAGCAGATGAATTACAGGAAATTGTTGATGGGAACAGATTAGTTCTTTTCATGAAGGGAACACCAGAACAACCACAATGTGGTTTTTCCGCTCGCGCTGCAATGGTGTTTCAACAATTGGAGATGCCATTTGTCTCCGTCAATATCCTATCCGACCCAAGAGCAATTCCATCAGTTTGTGACTGGTCAGATTGGCCAACAATGCCACAATGTTTCATTGATGGCGAACTTATCGGTGGCTCGGATATTGCTCTAGAGATGTTTGAATCAGGCGAACTTCAAGAAATGCTTGCTGAAGGCGCTTAATTCAAAACCGATTGTGGAGTGAACTCAATCATTCAGCGTCTTGGACTCCAGTTTTTCTATTCCCGCTCCAGTGTAGGCTAAAGCCAAGACGACTAGAGAGGCAAAAGCCGCGGCAATAGTTGCTCCAACTACTGCACTAGGTTGAGTAGGAATTAGATAGAAGGAAGCGACAACGCTTGCTACAATTCCAACCCAGAGAATCCTAGTGTAGTTCCAAGGTTTTTCACTTACTTGGATTAAAGAAAGAGATGGACTTGCCATTGCATGAAAAACCCAAGCAAATAGAAATCCAAGAAATGGTTTGGACACCACATTGGCGTAATCTGGGAACAGATTTTCAAATGCGAATGGACCGATTATAATTCCAATTCCAGCACCGATTGGGCTTAAGATTGCACAAGCAAACAAAGCCCTCTTGTAGCGGTGAGTCAATTTTTCCAAGTCATCTCGAACCTCGCCAAACCATGATAACAAAACAGCCCTCAGTGAAAGGATTGGGCCATATCCAGCAATAAAGCCAAGCCAAGCAATTTGGAATACAGCCACATCCTCTGGAGTCGCTAACATTCCTAACAACAATTTCTCTATTCTTACATTGATAACTAAGGCTGCAGATGCAAACAGGAACGGCAATCCACTGTTAACTAACTCTTTCATATTCATGCCGTAGATTTCAGGCAGTGGTTGTTTTGCTTCTTGCAAACGAGGTTTGATTTTTCGAAGCCAAACTATCAAGGTGATTGCAAAGGCAACAATTGGTCCAAACAGAGTTGCTTGGGCAAATTGTTCAACAGTACCATTTGCCCAACTTATCATTAGAAAGGCGACAACGCCTCTATCAACAACCCGAACAATTGCTTCCCATCTCGCTTCACCAAGTGAACGCATCCCAGCCCTTAGAGAATAGGTGACAACCTGAAGTCCAGCAGCGATGGCGAGAAGAAACGCTGGCACCAACCAGCCTCCAAACAACATCACGCCAACATAAGCACCGGTTAACCCAAGCATTATCATTAGTGGAAATTGAAAAGAAACTACTCTCCCAGTTAGGTCACTTAACTTACTACCAAGTCTACCACCATCACGTGCAATAAGGGTGGGGAGTCCAAGGTCTACAAGAATAACACAAACGTGGAAAAAGTCGAGCAGTAACACGAATGTTCCATAGTCATCGCTAAGAAGTGCTCTCGTCAACACTACATGGATTATGACTCCAAACACTAGGTTACTCGCATCAGCCCCAGACAACCAAAGTGTGTCCCTATGAGGTGCAACTTTTCGTTCAGGAAACTCTTCTTTCTCAGTCATTCAAAGACCCGCCAATTCAGAAAGTTTCAGGTGAAGAGATTCAGTGGTTCGTTTCCAATCAAACTCATTTTCAGCGGCAATTCTAGCCTCTTTTCCAATGCTAACAAGATCTGCTTTCAGTAATTCTTCTACTTGGTTAACCCAGTTCTCCAATGGTGCATCATGGTCAACAAGATATACCCAATTACCATCTCCAATTGAGCGGTGTGGAGGGATGTCTGAGAGAATCATCGGCAAGCCAGCAGCAGCCCATTCACGTACTTTCAGCGGGCTTGCTAAACTCCATATTTCACCATCAGGGAGAGGGAATAAAGCCAGGTGGCCGCGTTTGAGAAATTGCGGTATTTGGTCTGATGATAAAGGCCCTAAAACCTCCAACCATTTATGTTGGGCGGCTTTTTTTTGTAATTTTGATAAACAATTACCAGTCCCAGCAATTTTCATTTCGAAATCAATTCCTCTTTCAGCAATGAGTGAGCCAATCTCAACTAATCGCATTATTTTTCTTTCTTTATCGAGTTGTCCGTGGTGAACAATTGTAGGTTTCCCTTCAAATATTGAAGGTTCAAATCTTGCAACATCAACCCCTGCTTCTAGTATGGTCACAGGTTCAATAATTCGGTTTTGCTGACGAAGCCAATCAGTCATTGCTTGTGAGTTTGGCACCAAACCTGCAACTCTATTCTTGTGGGCCAATTTGTATGCTCGGCGATATTCAAACCATTGAAGTCGTCCAACTAAAGAGCGGAAAACCGGTGGGCTTCTGTCTACAAGTAGCCATGGAATATTGGCTTGGGTTAGTGCCTTATGCGACCCTGCCACCGCCTGCCATTCCACTAACGCAACATCAAAATCTTGTCCGTTCAAGACATCTGGTAACTGACCTTTCAAACTCTTGGCGAAGGTTAGCCAACCCAACCCTGGTTTTGGAGACCTTTTTACTTCGAAAAAAGTATGAATGGGGCTTGTTTCTCCACCTCCAAATTCATTTGAGACACTACTTTCCTGAGATACAATACCTTTTGGTGCAACGATTGTGATTTCCCAACCGCGCTCGGCCAACGACTTTGTGACTGCTAATTGAGTAGTGCTGGCAAGGTCTTTGCCAAGCCGCTTTGCTGTCACCCAGAGAAGTTTCACATTTGCCCGAAATGCCGACTCCTATATCGTTGCTCCATCTCTCCCACATCAAAGGTGGTCGGGTTGAAGCGAGTCTTACATGTCGGACCAGTTGAAAGTCGAGGTGGCATGCAGGCGACAATAAGGCATCATCTGAAACATCCTCCAGTAGATTGGATTACTGAATCAATCAACACTCATGTTGATGGTTCACCAGTAGCAAAAATCAATGCCTGGTGCAAGGCTAAGAAAGAACTGAAATCTAGACTAAAAAATGACCCACCCGATGTTGTCCACATCCACACTGCTACCAGTTACTCATGGTGGAGAAAAATTCGAGCAACAAAAATGTGCATTAATGCAAAGGTACCAGTTATATTACAAATCCACGCTGGAAATTTCAACAGATTTCTACAAAATTCAAACGCTGTTAAAACTGATTTTTTTAAGATTTCATCCCACCCCTTAGTAACACCCGTTGCCCTAACCCCCCGTCATAAAAAGGAAATAGGTTTGGAAAAATTGCAGGTTATCGGCTCTCCTGCCCCTCCAATAAGGAGGATAAAAACATCAAACCGTGACCCAAAACTGATGATATTGCTTGCCCGTCCTTCACCTATCAAAGGCCATCAATTGGCAATTAAAGTCACACAAGAATTGCGAACCCGTGGTCACGATGTAAATCTTCACCTTTCAGGAGTTTCACCTAACCATAAGTGGGTTGGGGAGTTGGGCGGGGAGCAAGGAATACATGCCCGAGGCTGGTTGTCTGGTGAGCAGAAAGATGAGTTACTTACAACCGCAGGTCTACTGTTGATACCATCAGATTACGAGGGAATGCCGGTGGCAGCCATGGAAGCCCTTTCATGTGGCTTACCAGTGATGGCTTCTCCTTCTTGTCAAGGAATATTGGGTGATGGTGGGGTCATCGTTGAAAATTTAGAAACTAATGAATGGGCTGATACCATTGAGGATGTACTCAATGATTCTAATTGTTGGGAAAAAATGGCTGCCGCCGGCCCCGACTCTGTCACCTCTCAGACGCCAGAAAAACTAGGTAAACAGTGGGCAGAACTTTATGAAAATTCGATTTAGGAGTTTATAGAATGACACCAACCGAATGGCTGATTATGGCAGAAATTGGCCTCGGTTCTGTCGCTATTTTGCCTTTGCTTCTACAAGATTGGTTTTCTCGAAAATGGCTTACTAAGCACGCATTACCGACATTTCCACAACAAGTTGAGGCACCACTCCCTAGAATGACTGTGATTATATGTGTGCGCGATGAAGAATTGGTAATTGCAGGTAAATTGTCAGACTTAGCGAGTAAACAATACCCAAGAGAGTTACTTGAGGTTTTAGTAATCGACACAGGCTCATCTGATAGAACCATGCATGTTGTTGAAGATTGGATTTCTAATGCCCCCGAGTTTGGACCACTTGTCCGACTTCTCTCAACAACTAGTGTTGCTGGAAAATCTGCAGCAGTAAATCTAGGCTTAGCTGAATCCCATGCTGAAAGTGAAGTGGTAGTTCTGACTGATGCAGACTCACGCTTGGCGGTGAATTCTTTGGAGAGAATTGGGCGTTGGTTTTTGAATCCAGAAATTGGCGCAGTTTGTGGGCAGCAGCAACCAATTGATGAACATGGCAAACCGATGTTAAAATCTAATGCGTATCGTTCTTACTACAACCGTGTCAGAGAAGCGGAAAGTCGTTTAGATTCAACACCTATTTTTGAGGGCTCTCTTGCCGCTTACAGTCGTAAAGCAATCAACGCAGGTGTTGTAGCAGATTCCAACGCAGACGATTCCCAACTAGCAGTTGAAGCCCGCCGCCAGGGTTTGCGAGCAATCCATGATCCTGATTTACATTTTTATGAAGCCGTGCCCCATTCACTTGGGGCGATTCATAGCCAAAGGATGCGGCGAGCCCAAGGGCTCGTGCGTCATCTTTGGCGCAATTCAGATTTAATGTTCTCAAAGAAAATGGGAGCACCAATGCGAATGACAATGCGAACTCTGTTTTACGTACATATCAAAATGCCAGCCCTTGTTATCGCATCTCTAGCATGTGGTGTTGGCGCACTATTGTCTGTGGCTCTAAATCTACAGCAATGGACTGTTTTCACTCTCAGTGTTGCGTTACTAAATTTGTCTCTGCTCCTTGTAGCACTTTCCCCTCCAATTTCTGTTCTGGTCTTAAGGACAAAACACATGCGGCCTATGAACGCGTTAACTTCTTTTATTCATTCAATGGCTATTCTTGTGTGGGTACATCTTAGGATTGTATTCCGTTTGAAGTCACATATATGGAAACCTATTCAGGAGATTCGAGAATCAATTCATCGTTATGACCAATTACAGTGAACAATTGAACCATTACAAAATACACGATTCAAGACTTGAGCACACAGCATCAATCCACTAGTGTGTGAAATTTTTCCAAAAAAAAATGGCCCTCGTTGACCCGCCCGAAGGCGACCCAACGAGGACCGTGTTTGCATTACTTGTGTTTTCTACTTGAACAGCTTTTCAGCGCTCAGTTAACCATCTGGCTGGTATCACCAGCAACTGTGTGGCCACCGTTTGTTACGGAGATACCGACGTCACAGCCTTGTGCACTGCAGATTTCTGCTGTTCCTTCACTTAGGAAGATGTACTCCCCAGGTTCCCATGCGTTGTCGTTACTGCCAGCGGATTGGCTGATAGTACAGTCATCGCCTGCTGTTACGCTGCATGTGTAGATGTTGTCACCGACACTTAGTGTGACCTTAACGAATGACCATGCTAGGTCATCCTTACCAGTCATCTGCATGCGGATCAGTGTGTCTGCTCCACCAGCTGCATCGTTTGCTGCGTCATCTGCGTCATCTGCTGTGTAGGTGTTCAGTGTGCTAGCTGAGGTATCTGTTCCCTCGCTTGCTAGGCTGTTTGCCCACACGTACAGTACTCCGGCCAACACGACGGTGATTGCTACCATTAGGATGGTTGCGATAACCGGGCTGACTGCCTGCTCATTCTTCTCGTTCTTCATCATTTTTAGTCCTCATTCCCCCAGCGGGGGTAACTTCGCCTATGACGCCTATTGATATTAAGGTAACTGCCGGATTGAATCGCGAGACGCCCATTCCTAAACGCACCACTGGTCTAATGTTATATGGTAATTTAGAGTATCACGGCTGAAAATATAACATCCTCCCACTAGTACAATTATTTTGTAGGCTTTCACTCACGAATTATTTATTTCTAATGAAGATTAAGTTGCCAGGTGGCTAAAATGTATGGCTCAGCCCATCCGTCTAAACTGAAAGGTGAACAGGGAGAGAGGTATACGTAGAGGGGATGGGATGCACACTCGACGAAGAACACTCAACGGCCCTGTTCACAATAGCCCTTGGGGTGATGGCATAAAATCGTTTTCAATAGTAGATATTCCGATTTCACCATTGTGAGGCTGTTATTTTGGGAATATAACTTATTGAATTGTAAGGATTTCAGCCCCGCCAGGAGCAATCCATACCGTATGCTCATATTGACTGATTAATCCGCCATCAGCACATTTCAACATGTGGTAAGTTTCAAGGAATCTGATGTTGATTAATTTTTTTGTCAACGCATCCCATTTGCTTTGTAGGCTTTCTTCATTTTCATTAGGAAACGGCTTTTTTAGTAAAGGAAAAGCCCATCTTTCAGCAAATGGTAACTGGTGATATCGTTCTTCGAGATACCTTGCCATTGTTGCGCCTAATGGTTTCAATTTGTTTTTTGCCAAAGCCTTCTTGACCGAAATATCACCGGTGATTCTCCAAATATTGCTTGAGTTTCTAGGCGGGACATTCTCAATTAATCCCTGTTCACCAGTGGTGTTGAATGGTTCAACTGCAAAAATCCCACCGAGGGGAACTTCTCCTTTGAATGATGGATTATCTACACCACAAGCGTAGGAAGGTACAGATGTTCCTGCGTGTAAATTGAAAGATTCAAGTTGATGGCCGCAGAGATTACTGATGGGTGTGAACCCAGCATCTGTTTGTGCTTGTTGTGCAGCGGCCCCCACTTCGTGCCAAGGTGTGCCGGGGTGCATCTTCTCGATTGATGCATCCCTAGCCTCTATTGAAGCCTTTATTTGGTCGGTGTGATTGTTGCTATTTCCTACCTCTAGTGTAAGAGCATTATCACCAATTGCGCCCTTTACATGGACCCCGATATCTAGTTTAACTAAATCTCCTTTCTTGAAGACCATTTCTTGTTCCCAACCAGGTGGGTTATTTTCATTGTGATCTGTTGTGAAATGGGCTGCAATATCATTCACAGCGATAGTAGTTGGGAAGGCCGCTTTGCCTCCATGGCGGCGAATGTATCGCTCTGCGGATTCAATGACATTATTCCAACTGACGCCTGGCTTAATCTCATCTTTGATGGCTTGTAATGCTCTGTTAGCAACATGCCCAGCATCGCGCCAAATTTTCAGATCTTCTTCATGGACCACCTATTCACCTCCTTTTGACTTATGATACCCTCTCTGAGAACCTGTAATTGCTCACCCGATATGAGGGTGGCGTAGTCATCACACCGTATCAAGGTAGTGGGTGGTTCATTTGAACAAGTTCCAGGGATAAATGCATCCTGTCCCATCCCCAATGCCTCAGCAGACTTCTGACAATCTGCAAGAGGAACCTCTCCACTAATGTTAGCACTCGTGGCAGTAAGTGGCCCAACTTCCCTGAGAAGTTTAGAACTAATTCCTGTTGCAATGATTCGGATGGCTATGGAATCACCTCCAACTCTCTTGTCAAGAGTTTTGAGTGCTGGTAAGATTAGAGTCAATGTGGAGGGCTGAAAATATTCGAACAAGTTTCTTGCTTGTTCTGGAATCTTAACAATTCCACTCGCTTGTTCTAAATCAGCAACAGCGAGAGATACAACCATGTCATCTCCTCTTTGTTTTAATCTAAATAATTCATCTAAAGCATCGGAAGTTGGTTTGCAACCAAGAGCAGGTAAATTTGGAGTTGGATAAACAATCGGCAATCCGAGATTGACCTGATTAACCAAGGCTTGCCAATGAGAGTCATCCCCGCTCATAACAGGCGACCGTCGTGGCACCCCCTCTTCAAACAAACCGTTGAACAAGAGATTTCAACAGAGCCAAATTTCAACATGTGTTTTAGCAATTTCGTCAGCAATTTCCTGGTCTGATGTTTTAATCATTAATTTTCCACTCGGAAAGAGTGTCAAATTGACAGATCCTGAAAAAGTGTAACATAATCGATTTTGAAGGGTGCATTCCCAGCCTGAAGCAATTATTTTTTCAGCAACCTCAGCCAATTCAATTGGCTCAGAAGAAGAAGGTTGAACTGTCCAAGCAGCCCGTCCGCTACAAATTTCTAAGAGGTATTCTCCCATCTCAAATATTCCCCCTCATTTTTTCTTCCATGAGTGTCAAGTCACGAGCTGCAACGACTGCCCTTTTCTTAGCAATTATTACCCAACAAACAAACACTACGAAAAGTGCGCATGAGACTATGTTCACGTGGTGATATAGGGCTAGAAATTGTTCCTCATCAATATATCTTGAAAGACCTAAGATTTCTAAGAAAAGAAATTTACTCAGATCTTCCATCGTTAAAATTGATGGCAATCCTTGTTCTAAAAGCCAAGGTTGAATGTAGTCGTCTATCAATATCGCAACTGGGCCAACAAGAAGAGTTATCCATCTCATGAACGCAACGATTCTCAATATTTTGAATCGGCCTTCTAATTCATCATAGATTGGTTTGGAATGACTATAATTCCCCAATTCTTGGTTCACTCAGCATTCGCCCCATCGGTTTTTTCCTTAGTACCCAAGCCTTGTGGCGGTCCTTGAGGGGGTCCTTGGGGTGGTCCCTGTGGTGGACCTTGAGGTGGACCTTGTGGTGGGCCGTGTGGTGGGCCAGCGGAAGGTGGCATTCCTCCCGGCGGCATCATTCCCGGTGGCATAGGTCCCGGTGGCATTCCTCCTGGCGGCATCATTCCTGGTGGCATTCCCCCCGGCGGCATCATTCCTGGCGGCATCATTCCTGGTGGCATTCCCCCCGGAGGCATCATTCCCGGTGGCATTCCTCCTGGCGGCATCATTCCCGGTGGCATTCCTCCTGGCGGCATCATTCCCGGTGGCA
>CAZXZO010000010.1:0-57226 GCA_964645485.1 uncultured Candidatus Poseidoniales archaeon | reverse complement strand
GGTTCAGGATTAATATTCAATTCCCAAAATCATTCTTCAGTAATGAACCAATGTTGAAACACTATCAGGACTAAGAACACACTTCGGTCCAAATTCACTCGTTACTGCTGGGAATGCATCCGGTGTTGTTGACGGGGCGGCTGCTGTAGTCATCAAGTCAGCCAGCCGTGCTAAATCTGATGGAGACCAACCTCTCGCACGCATCGTATCATGGGGAATTGTTGGTTTAGAGCCAGCAATCATGGCATATGGCCCAGTCCCTAGTAGTCTCAAAGCCCTAGAAAAAGCAGGCATGACTGTTGATGATATTGATTTGTGGGAAATAAACGAGGCCTTTGCTGGTCAAGCTGTTGCCTGTATGAAAGATCTCGGAATAGATGTGAACAAAGTCAATGTCAATGGTGGGGCTGTTGGACTTGGCCATCCACTTGCGGCTACTGGAACTCGCCTCGTCCTCACGCTTGCTCTTGAACTAAAGCGAAGAGGTGGTCGTTACGGCATTGCAACTGCCTGTATCGGTGGTGGACAAGGGATTGCAGTTCTCATAGAGTCAATTTGACCATCTTTCCTTTTTCCTCGTCTATAGGAGGAGTTAACAACAAGGGACCTGCATAGAATTTTGATAACATGACAGAACCCGTAATCACCGAGCACATCGAAGGGACAGGGCACGCAGGTAAAAAGCGGAGCCTAGTGAAGACGCTGACATGGAGATTTATCGCCACAACGGATACCATTATTATTGCAAGAATCATAACCGGTAGTTGGACTGTTGGATTTGGAATTGCAAGCATTGAGGTCTTGACCAAGATGGCTCTGTACTATCTTCATGAGCGTGGTTGGAGCGCTTTAGATTGGGGATTAGAAGACGTAGATGTCGATTTAGATTCATTAGTAAAACAGGTCAAAGCCGATTGAGGAAACTTTGAAAGTTGAATTTTTGAACAACAAATGAGATATTGATTGGCATAATATTTGAGGGGTAAATCCCTATAGAAAGGAATGGATCCTTTGACTTTGTTATAATAGAATCATATCTTTGATATCTCTTAGGTACCTGACTAGACTGACTGATACTGCTAGAATAAACGGGTATGTTAACACCCTTTGGGGAAGCATCTTGATTGCAACTTTGGCGCCTACCCATGCTGTTCCAGCAACTGAAAGACAAATCAAGATTAGATAATATCCAAGTGTCTCGATCAAAGCAGTGCCTGAGCCATCAATTACTAAATGAGATATAATGGCGATTGGTACCATCCATGTCTCAATGATGTAAGATGTCCCTGCTGCTTGATGTTGCTTATACTTAAGCGCTGAACGGTGTAGAGTGACAAAGATTGCCCCACCTCCAATCCCTAGTAATCCAGAAGCCGCACCTCCACCAAAACAACCAGCCCGGTAGAAGTTCAAGATTTTACCTTCAACCTCAGGAGGTTCAAATTCGCCATTCCCATTGCCATTCAACTCTGCTGTCAATTTCTTTATTGTAGAATATAAAACCCAAATTAAAAGAAAAGTCGCGCCGATTTTAATTGACATATCGCCGAGCAGATTGATGAAAAATGCCGCAACAATTGTACCAAAAACCGCACCAACCAAAGCCGCATTCGTTCCCTTTTTACCAACACTAGCCACAGTATATCCGCCACCTGAATGAGCAGTTCTACTGCCCAGAGACACCATCCATACGAGTATTAGTGAAGAAACCAGAGCGAGGTGAATATCCCACTCAAGCAAAAATAGGAAAATTGGCACATATAGTACGCCTCCGCCCAATCCAAGTGGAGCAAAAAGGAATGCAGTCATCAAAATTAGCAAAATTGCAATTATTATTTCAAGTTCCATCTTCAATTCTTTTCCGTAATGAACCAATGTTCTTTTCGTGGACCCAATGGACGGTTCATACCACCTGAACTATCGGCATTAAGTAGAGCATATAATCAAATTGAATAAAAAAATAAAGTTAAGTCGGATACTGGTGGTAAATTTTGTAATCAAGACAGACACAATGTAGTCCATCCTGACTACATCTTGAGAGTTTCAGGCCCACCTAATGGCAATTCAGTCAAAGGTTGTAATGGCCCGCGGAGAGCGGGGCCTGCTGTTAAAGTTCCAATTATTGCTTCGTCGTTGTAGATATTATGAGCCAATGCAATCCAAGGCCTGCCCTCTGAATCAATTACAACATCAATGAAATCCCCAAATCCACCACAACGAACTGAACCGCAATCCTCGGTTTCATCGAGATAATCCCATTTCTCATTTACTGCAACTGTTGTAATTAGAGGGTTCTCAGAATAAGCATCTGTAATTATTCCCATATAACCAGACCATTCTGAGTGATTTGACTCACCTATGTAGCCAAACACAACTCGCCCATCTGCACCACCTGCAATTGTTGGAAATCCAGTATAGTTCACACCCGGTGGTGCGACCATCAAAGGAGTGCTCCAAGTCTCACCCCTGTCAGATGAAAATGAATAGTAAGGCAAATCATCTGTCGCCACCCATAGTGCGTGAACATTGCTTGCTTCATCAGTCCCAAGCGCTATTTCATGCCCACGTGATTGATGTTGTGTGTCAATGGTATGTTCACTCCAAGTGCGGCCACCGTCAGTAGAGCGGTAAGCAGCAGGTCCATCACAAGATGGATTTCCACGGTAGATAGCGCCATCATCCGCACCAACCAAATGGCCGTGCAAGCCAGCGCATTGTGTCACACCATTTGGCCAACCAGGCACTTGGCCTTCCCAAGTCATCCCACCGTCTAGTGAAGTATCACAAAAAGCCCCAATTGGACCTTGTGCACCTGTATTAATGCAGAAAACGTAGATTGTTTCATGCAAAAGTGGCCCCGAAAAATCAGGACCGGGAGGAACTGAAGCAATTGATTGGTGGTCTTGAGGTGTGTAAACTCCAGTAGCGGGGAAAGGTAAACTCCAACTTTCTCCTTCATTATCAGACCATTCAACAAACATCACTGCTAAAGCATGCATATCGAATTTCATGATGCGGTCAGTCCACGGGTCAACGTACACATACGGGTCGTTAGAGTTCGCAACTTGACCTGTAGCGCCTGTCAAAAATGGCCCGACATCTTCCCAATTTTGGCCTTGGTCTTGACTACGAATAATGTGTGTGCCCATCCCTAAACCGTTGTGATTAGTGAATACAATTGTACCAGATGAAGTAATTCCAATAGTTGGCTCAAAGGTGTCAAAACCAGTCCCGTAATAGGTCCCTAGAGACCAAAATGGAGTCATGTTGGTTGACAAGTTTAGTTGGTCTGCAGACATGTCCAAAGCATTAGTCCAGTTTGCAAAATGATAGAATGTATTGTTTGCAATTGGTTGGTCAAAATCAAAAACAGATTCTTCTTTCTCCTCGAGAGGTTCATCTTTTCCAAAACAGCCAGAAAGAGTTGGCGCAATCATCGTGAGGATGACTAACATCGCAAACACACGTGCACGCATGGTGGGGCGAATGCCAACCCAACTTCAATCGTTTGGTGAATGAGTGCCAGCACTAACACAGGAAATGTTAGCAAATCAATGATTTACACCGGTGGCACGAGCATCTAAACTGATAATTGCTGTTAGTAATGCTCGCTCTTTGCATCAAACTTCCAGCGACCGGGTTCCTAACTGATTTTATTCGCTTAGTCCAGTTCGATTACCTGGGCATCTTCATCATCTGAAAATTATTCAGAATCTTCTTTCTCTGAAACAGTACCTAGATACTCAGGAAGATCAACTCCTGCATTGGCAGCCACATCGTGGATAGGTGGTAGGCTCTTCACAAGACTGCTGATGAAGTTAGATGTTGAACTCCCATCTCCATCGCCGCCTGAATCCCAAACTGTGATGTTGTCAATCTTTAGATTCTTGATTGCTTCGACCTGTGCATCAACCATGGACTCAATCTTCTCAACCATGAGTAGTGTTGCTGCAGCCTTCGGGTCTCCACCTGCGCCAGCGACTAAACTCTTGTAACCAGTTGCTTTTGCTTCCAAAACCTTCTGCACACCTTCTGCTTCTGCGGTATATCTAGCAAGAATTGCATCTGCTTCACCCCGTGCAATACGGCGTTGGCGCTCTGCCTCAGCCTCTGCAGCGATTTCAATCTGGGTCTTAGCAATCTCTTCACGAACGATTTCTTCTGCTTTCAGACGCTCTTGCTCAAGATTATACTGCGCTTTCTGAACTTCCATTTCAGCAGTTCTTCGAGCAACTTCTGCACGACGCATTGCTTCTGCTTCTTTCTCTGCTAAACCAGCATTGTATTCTGCAATGTTAGCCTTTGAGGTGTTCTCACCCTCAATAGCCAGTGCTTCTTGGCCTTGAACGAAAATACGCTGGTCTGCTCTAGCAGCCTTCATTCCCTTCTCGGCTTCTGCAGCGTTCTCAGCAACCTGGATGTCACGAGCACGGTTTGCTTCTGCGGAACCAATTGCACCATCACGGTCTGCGATGGCAACATCTGCCTTTGCAGCGTTTACTGCAGTAGCTGCAGCCTTCATACCAATGCTGTCAATGTACTCTGAGTCATCAGTAATATCGGTGATGTTCACGTTAATTAGTTCCAAACCCAACTTGTGCAATTCATGGCCAACGTTTGTGCGGATGGACTCAAGGAAGTTGTCGCGGTCTTGGTTAATCTGCTCAATAGTGAGTGATGCAACCGTCAATCGAAGTTGACCAAAAATAATCTCAGAAGCCATTTCTTCGATTTGTGCCTTGTTCAAGTGAAGCAAGCGCTCTGCAGCGTTGTTCATGAGGACCGGGTCTGTACTAATACCAACAGTAAAGGTTGAAGGAACGTGAATACGAATATTCTGTAGTGATAGTGCGTTGGTCAAATTAATCTGAATAGTCATCGGAACTAGACTGAGTTTCTTGTAATCCTGAAACAGCGGTACAACAAATGTAGCACCCCCATGAATACATCTAGAGGCCCTTGATCCCTTCACGCGACCAAACACAACGAGGATTTCGTCAGATGCACAACGCTTGTATCGTGTCACCAACATGATGAACATGAATGCCATCAAAATTAAAATTCCAAATATTATCATTACGCCCCAAGCGCCTGCACCTGTATGATCTGTCATATTTTCCACTACTCCTCTTCTGTTACTTCATTAATATCTAATGATTCAACAATCAATGTTGAACCTATTACATCTACTACTCGGATAAAATCGCCACTATCTAATAATTGGGTTTTGTCTTTGCTGCGCCCCTTTAGTGTGCGCAATGTCCCATCTACAGCGACAGATACTTGTCCTGTTTCATCAGGTTTAATTCGCGAATAAACTTCACCGCGTTGGCCGATTGCATCTTCATACTTCATCGTCCCATCTACTTGAAGATCTGAAATCCCTTTGAGCATCAAACCAACACCATACATGGAAATCATAGCGGCCAAGCCACCTGCAATGACTGCATAGACTTCGGTATCTGTGGCTTTGATTGTAAACATACCAACGTATCCAAACATCATAATCGCTGCCGCTAAACCTTGGATACTGAATAATTCAAAGGAAAGGTCAGAATCCATACTGAAATCTGTATCTAGAACGGAATCAAACACGCCGCCTACGATATCACCCAGCAACATCAAAACCATCAGAACTAGGAAAAACGCAGTCCCTAGAAATGCACTCATCAAAAAAATCAATTCAAGAGTCGATGGTGTAGATACACCAACAATTTCCATCACCCAATCAACAATACCGATGAGACCACCCATTCACACCCTCAGTGCCTCACTTAATGACACTTTCTCCGACTTATTTTGATTCTAAATGTCGTTTCAACTTCATTTTCTCAAAAACCTGAATAATTGACAATGATGCCCCTGCAATAATTGCTGAAATAAACAAATTTATGTCCATACTCCAACAAATCAAGAAAATCCAAACAGGCATGAACAAAATTAGTACCCGTTTCATGAAAGGCCAAAGGCCTCCTAACAATTCATCAGAACCATCGTCGAACATATATTCAACTCACAGAGTGATGGCACCAAAAATCATTGCTACGACCCATATAGCGATTCCAATCCAAGTACCCTTTCCTTGTTTGGCCATTTGTTCTTGATGTACCTCTTTCTGTAATTTCTTCATAGGGGTTAGTAGTAAATTTCGTTGCTCTTCTCTGAACACAACAATTGCAATCATGACACAAGCAGCACCAGAGGCGCCAATCAAAGTAGTTAACCAGGCATCTAAATCATCCATCAATTTGATTGCCAAGAAAATTTGGGTTATTGATACAATACCCCACATGAACGAGCCACGTTCTGCCGCTGCCATGCCTCAATGTAGAATTCCATACTTATTCAGACTTTCTAAAAAAAAGCAAAATTAATCCTGACAAATAGAATATTATTCTGAAAATTTCGCCGGCTTATCAGCAAAAATCGCCCAAGTCCCAGTCGCAGTTGCATAAACAACGCCGGCTTCATCAACCACTTCGCCAGCTAAATGTGCTATGCCCTTCCCCCGACGAATGACCCTACCCTTGCCTGTGAGGTTAGTCCCGACTTGCCCTGCCTCGAGAAACGACACCGAGAGTTGTGCCGTCGCGCACCATTCCTCCTTGCGTAAAGTGGAGACCAGTGCCCCACCTAGAGCCGTGTCAAGAATGGTAGTGAAAAGCGCCCCGTGAGCCACACCCCCCTTGTTTGTGTGTTTAGACCCAACCGTACAATGAATCTCTGCCTTTCCGGCTCCAAACTTGCCATAGGTGATGCCCAAAGACTTGCAGACTCCGGATTCTTCTGGTTTTTCCGATAGCGGTGACTCGCTCATGTGAGTTGCCAATAAGGACATCCTCATAGCACTGTGTGTTGTTATCTGCGTAGAAGTCAGACTCGGCGTTGCCGGAGTGCTTCTAATGCAACTACTGAAACCGCAACTTGAAGATTATATGACGGCACAAAGCCAATCATTGGAAGTCGGACGACTGCATCAGATTCTGCCAAAATCCAGTCAGGAATACCATGCCTTTCACTGCCTACAATACAAAGGACATTGCCGGTTAAGTCGCAATCCCATGGCTCAACATCGCCAACATCTTCGATTGCTAGAACTCTGAAACCGGCATCCTTTGCCTGCTTGATAGCGGTTTCAGATTTTTCCCAAATTGTTGGAATAAATCGGTGTGCGCGCACCGATTGGCGCTCGGCGTTCCGCCTTTCATCATGAACGAAATCAGCGTCAATAATCACTGCGTCTGCGCCGCTGATTTCAGCAGTCCTAATTGAAAAACCTGCGTTACCTGTGTAAGTTATTCCATGCAATAACCAGACTAATCCGCCACGCTCAAGCACTTCCTCAAGTGACCCGTTCGGGTTGCGCCCCACCAGTGCAAGAGCCTCAGGAATATCTGTCCCAACAACGACACCTACTGCCATTCTTGAAATGTCATTATCCGATACTTCGATCACCTCAATCCCAAGTGATGAAGCCTGGTCACATAGAGCCTCCAAATCTTCTGAATCTGAATCGCGGCGAGCCAAAATTAGGTTGACAACTTCGCCCCCATTAGCCATTTCTTGCAATGCATTAGCCGCCGCATCTAATCCAGTCCGCTGATAAGTCACATCTCATCCTCCAAAGTCAATTCTCAACAATTGATGTGTTTAAGCCATACATCTTCAATGTATCAGCGATTCCCATGAAAAATCAACGAGAGTACTTGAAAATAATCGCTGAATTGCCGAGTAATGGCATGGGTTGTTGCATCAACGGTTTCTTCAATTCACATCGTTGGGACAGTTGATGACAGATACTAGCTGAAACAAATAAGGCATCATTTTCATAAAAAATTGCATTAATTACTACAGTATCTACACCATTAATTTCCAAGACACTAATTTTTGAATCATCAACAGTTGCAACAAACTGATTAGCAACAGGAATTCCATTGGTTGTGATTTGAGATGAATAGTACATTACACCATCTATGATTATAACATCTGAAATCAAATGATCTGCAATAACGGTTGGATTTGAAAAAGTTGCAAATTCATCATGAGATATCGCTTGAGTTGAAAATGGCAATTCCATTCCACCTACTATTGAACTTGGGCCAATCCAACCAAATAATGTCCCAGTTCCATTTTGATTGTCATTAAACAAATGGAAGAATGTGCCTTGACTATAACTACTTGTGACGAGTGATAAATTAACCAATAGTTCATCTTTCAATAAAATATGAATGACAGTTTCCCCATACTTCGGAATATCCAGTCCCACCCCATCTAAAGATGTAGAACAAGGTCCAAAATTTTGGCACGGGAAAATTGTATACCAACTATATTCTTTATTGTAAGAAAAGGTACTAAATCTAGGCCTCTCATCCGACTCAATGGAAAATAATTCAGTCCAATTGCCGACACTAGACATCCTATACAATGAAGCATAACTTTGTGGGGTTGATGAATTATTTGTACCGCCAATAGAATGCCAACGTCCGAACATCTTCAATAAGTCATCATTTCCAAAATGAATGCCTTGGATTTCAAAATTTTGAGGAAATTCCGTATCAATATATTCAATGTTTCCATCTATTGAAAAATGAAGGATAAAACTCTGTTTCAGATAATTTCCTGTAGCAATAATATTTGAATCTAGATATAAATTTGAATAAAACCAACCAGATAGTAGAATTTCTTCTTGAGAAGTCGCAATGCCTGTTAATTTCATTAAACTATCACTACTTAGATGATTGAACCAAGATATCTTCATCTGTTTAGATTCGGCCCCTGCCACGAACCAATTCTCGTGAAAATTAGATGAGAATGTTTCAATATCTGACACATTCACTTCACATTCCTTATCAACATCAATGCACAGTTCTCCCGCTAGCACAATTTGTTCTGAGTTTGAGGATTCAAGGAATTTTACAGAATTGTTCCCATCACTATTAATGAAAATATATTCTTCTTGAATCACAAAAGAATGGTCTCCTGCCCCATCACTTTCAACTATTCCGAGGCATCCTGATATCAACAAAATTGAACTCAACAATAGTGCTTGTGGAAGTTGATTTTGCATAAAAAAAACCTACACAATCAGATGGGTGGATCCCCCCAAATTATCGTCAGCAAATTACTACATGTCTCACTTCCGCAATCAGGGTCCTTGGCATAAAAAATCTCTGATTCGATTGTTTCCCACCCAGTAATATTCCAGTTCCCATCAACCATCATTTTCATGTAATGCATAGTCAAACTGACTTCTGCAATGATATGATACTGTTCAATGATGTACTCCCCTGGAGCAGGAATTCTAACATCAATATCGGGATCCTTCTTCACCTTCTTAGGTGGAGTAGGCGGAGGCGGTGGGTCAGAACAAAAGGTTGAATTTATTAGTGGATAATCCGGGTCAGGGTATGAAATATTGTCAAATACGTCATAAATGACCCACTGCTCTGGTACCTTTTGAACGGCCAATCTCACTGAATATTCAAGAACTAATTTCCTTTGACACTCTATAGCCTGTTCATCATATCCATCCCAGTGTAATCTAATGATTGCATCTTCATTTACGTCTGATATTCGAAGGATTTGTTCTGAAGGTTGTGATTTGGCAAGTCCGTCTTCAACATAAGCATGTACAGTATAATCTAAGGGACCGCCCCCTTGATTTCGCCATTCAACAGTTGCATATTCCATCGGATTAGAGGTAAGAAGCAGATTAACATATTGTTGGGAACCTGGGGGGGTCAATCTACAATCCGTCGAAGAAAATCTTTTACCGGTTTCATTTATCCAAGTTCCTCTAATAATGATCATGTCATTGTCAGCGGAACTGATTTCTTCAGAATAAGCACCAAAAGCATCTGACGTGACTTGAGTAACTGTTTGCCTGTCAACATTTTCAACCTCTATTTCTGCAAAAGCTACGGGCCCAAATTCGTTGAATATCGTACCTTGAAAAGTCCGCGTAGATACAACATCCGAACCCTCCGCAGATGAAAGCATTGGAATACTGCTAATCAAAATCACAATAGCAAAAAAAAACTGTATCTTCATGAAAAGTTAATCGCGACCATGTTATTTAAAAATTTTTATTTTATCAATTTGATAATGGATTACAGATGAATACTACGTTCACTTAGGCCAATTCTCATCAGAAAAACTCGTCAATCAAAAAACTAGGAAGAACGATTGTGAATTGTTGTCGCATTTCATCTAAGACATGAAGCGATGATACCGAGTAAATTTCCAAAACAAATTCTGTACAAATTGCCATTACGTTCATACAATTAACAAAACTGCGAGTGGCATGACAGATGTTTATGCAGAAGTTAAGGAGCACTTTGAGAATGTCCCAGATGTGATTGTGAATAAAGGAAAAGGGGCCCAAGGCATGAAAGTCGGGAAGAAGATGTTTGCTATGTTTTCGAAGGGTGACCTTGTTCTCACAATGCCAAAAGAGAGGGTGCAAGAGTTGGTCAAGAGTGGGGAAGGTGAGCCTCACGTCTTAACAAATGGGGCAATCATGGAAAAACAAGTGCTAATCCTTGCGAAGAATAGTGAAACCTGGATAAAACACTGCACTGAAGCAAAGGAATTGTTCTTAAAAAAGTGAAAATTTGCTTTTGGCAACAATTGATTGGCCCAAAAACGGCGTAACAATTCGCCATCACCTTCATACTATTTGGAAAACTGCGTAAGGCTATGTCAGAGGGATTGGACACTGGAGAGCAAATTTCTCTGAAAGAAAAATGGGCTAATCTAACAGAACGTGGAATGATACTGACTAAAGAAATGGGTTCCTCAATTGCAGGTGCTACAAAACAGTTGTCTGATGCTTCGAAACAAGCAGCAACTCAAGCAAAAGATTCCATGGCCGAGCGGCGTAAAAAGAAGATGTTAGATAAGATGGCTAAAGAAGTTGATTTATTATTAGCTGAAGATGAAGAAATTGAGAATCTCAATCATGACGATGTAGAATTAATGCGGCACCGCATAGCGACTCTAGAAATTAAACAAAAAGAACAAGAGTCACTAATAGATGAAATGAGTCATTTCACAGATAACCTTGTTTCAGATTTGGAACAACCACTTGAAAATAACATTCCACCTGAAAACATTGGATTCGTTGCGACCTTAAGACAAACATACAGCCTTATTGGATTTGCAGTAATATGGGCTTTCAGTTTGAGTTTATTATCCAGTTATTCAGTTAAAAACGACCTATTCATTCAAAATTACCCCCTTGAACCATTTATTTGGATAATAGGAGCAATGATTTGGGGATATGTTGTGATATCTCAACTTTCAAGAGTTGGCTCATTTGAAAAATTACCTCTTTCATTTAGATTACAAGCAACTACCGGAGTAGGTGTGGCTACATCGATTGTCTTATTGTTGCCTGCAATACAAGACACACCAGCAATGTTCATTATTTTTTCATGGCTAGTTGTTGCATCAGTAACAGTTCTTACATTGTCTGCAATAACAAATGGATTAACCGGCTCAAATAACTAAGGCATTTCTTCGCAGCGAAGCGAGCACCAAAGCACCCAGTAATAGGAGTACTTCAAACCCAGGTAATGGCCCCCCCTCGTAACTTTCTGACCAATTGTCATAGAACCGAACCTCAAGGTCTGAGGCGCTTGTACTGTTAGTCCGAACTGAGTACTCATCGCCCGCAGAAACAAAACCATCTGCGTCAGAATCTTGCCACTCTATGGCCCACCAAGAACCATCTTCATCGGTCAAGTTTACTGGTCCAGTGTCCAAATTCATTGAAAGTGAATAATTGAACTCTTCTGTTTCACTATCTTCTGAGCCAATCCTCAATTCAATGTCACCTACTAGGACTTCATGCTCATGGTCACTGTTGACTTCACCTGAAAATTCGAAAACGGAATCTGGAATTTCTGATTCCTCAACTCCTTCATCACTATTATCACCACAATCATCCCAATTGTCATTGACCCAACTCCAAGGGATAGTGTTACCATTTTCACAGGTGAACTCTCCCTCAATTTCGCCTCTTTCAGTTTCTTCATCTAATTGGATATCCACTGATGTCTTTGGATAGGTATCCTGCACAGTTAATGCCGCATCATCTCCCCAATCAATTGACAATTTCATCGCTTGATTGCCGTCGTGAGAATTCACCTCTAATTGATGCAAGCGTGGGGGAAATTCAAGGAATTCAACCATAAAACTGTGAGTATCATTAGAGGATGTTGCTACCTGTTGAGTAGATGGAACATCCACTGTTACAGTCCAAGTCATGTCTGATAAGTCCATATCTAATACACCAAAATCAGGGGTTAAATCACCTAGGCCATCATCACTTCCATCTTCATCATCAGCCTCATCATTTTCCTCAGTTGCTAACTCAACAAATGGGTCGATGTATTCTGGCACCATATCACGTGCATGAAACCACTGATTTCCTACCATAATGTTGACATCTGTTGAAGCACCTTGAATCACTCTGTATTCAAGAGCCATCATTCCTGATTGAATTGCTAGGCCCGTATTTGATAATTGAGAAATATCATCCTTACCTATTGTAAATGTCATTTCCAACAATTCGCCTTCTTCCAAATCCTTTGAATACAGTTCGATGGTAATTTTATCTTCTGCTTCTGCTATTGCGGTAATATTCATGTTCGTTTCATCGCTAAGATACGCTGATACCTGTTCACCAGACATTGCAGAAGCATCGCTTCCTCCGCCATCAATTACGATTCCACCATCATCTATTCGCTGAGAATCAAAAATGCACCCAGCAAAAAGAAGATTGGCTGCGACAATTAGCATTAACACTCTCTTCATGAATTTAAACGGGAAAGTCCACCTTTTTCATACTTTAGCCTACAACGCCTCTAAAGACAAGAGAGCCACCGGCCAAGCGAAGCACGAAGGGGGTGTAAGGTATGGGCGCCGACATTCTAGTTGTTTACAAAAAGAATTTTGAAGAGGTCCACGACCTGTCAATCGCATCACTGAAAAGCGATTTGGACGGTTTGAATGAAGAACGTGGCACATCTTACGAACTAGTGCCAAGAGAAGCAGTGAAGAGATCTGATTTCGTTGGCCGCGACCTAGTTATTGTTGTAGGCGGAGACGGAACTTTGACCTCAATTGCTCATAATGTTGATGCTGACACCCAAATATTGGGAGTTAACAGCCATCCAATGGATGATGACCCCAATGGTTCATTTGGATTCTTCATGGGTAGTGATTCAACAACTTTTGCTAGTGATTTACGCACTGCATTGGATGGTGATGCCATAGTCAATTTACTACCGAGATTATCCGCAGAAATTGTCACTACCAGCGGTAATCGTATCACTTGTGACCCCGCTCTTAACGACCTCCTAATCGCCAATACTCACCAGTATCAACCAAGTCGCTATCGACTCAAACGGGATGCTGACGAAAACCACGATAAAGTGGATTTGATGCAACGCTCTTCAGGCCTGTTATTCTCTACATTTGTTGGTCAGGGCGCATGGTTCCGTCATATTTGTGTGATAGAGGGAATGAAGTTTGACCCTGAAATGATTCACGACCATTACTTATTCTGTGCTCGAGATTTACCTCGTGATGAAAGAAGAGAAGATGGTTCCTACTTTGCCTGGACAAATCAACCCACAGTAATTAATTCGGATATGCATAGGGGATTTTGTGTCCCAGACGGATGGGATGAATGGCACTTCACCCGAGGGTCAACAGTAACTGTGACAATTGATGGTCCCAAACTACAACTTCTCACTTTCCGTGAGAGGCTGGTTGACAAACTGGCTCATTGGATTGAATAATCATTGGATAATTTCAATCATCATCATCGCCGCTTGCTTCCTCAAGTTTACTTTCTAATTCTTCTAATTCGGCTAGAATATCAATACGATTCTGACTGACGTCCTCTTCAGATTCTTCTGAACTTTCGGAATCTTCTTCCTCAAGGGCCGCATTCAATTCCTCAATTCGGGCGCGAATTTCCATACGTGCATTCATCCTAGCAGTAGACTCTGCCTCTTCTTTGACCCGTGCCTCAGCCTTGATTCTCTCCTTTTCAGCAGATTTCTTCTCTTCCTCTGCAGCATTCTTTGCGGCTTTCTCCTCAACTACTGATGCTGGGTCATACTTCAACTGCATATGTGGATACGGAATATCAATATCTTCGTCAATACACCTCTCAAGGACTCTTGTAAGAATCCAATCTCGAGCAACCCATTCATCTGAGTAATCTCTCACCCAGCAATTCAATCTGAACAACAAGGCTGAATCTAACATATCACGGAAAAGTGCAGTTGGCGCGGGCTCGTCAATTATGTAATCACATTCGCGAACTACATCAAGTAACATCTGTTTGATGTGTGCTGGTTCTTCATCGTACCCAACTCCAATATCTAGCCGCAAATTTACTCTTTTTGGAGAATCTTCGGGCCCGCCCTTGGCGAAATTGATCACTTCTTTGCCGCTAATACTCTTGTTTGGAATAACCACCTGGTGCTCTTGACCAGTTTTTATTTTTGTAGACATTATTCCCACATCAACTACCTTGCCTGTCACACCCATCACAGTTACTTTATCACCAACCTCAAATGGCTTGTCCATGACCATCATCATTCCCGATACTAAATTTGATGCAGTCTCCTTCAGAGCCATTCCAACAACAAGAGAAATGATAGTTGCTGAAGCAAGTATACCGGTGATGTCAATGTTTAATTGGGCGAAAATAACCATTGCTGCCCCAACCCATATTGCAATTTTCATCCCAGAGAAAATTAATGATTCAACCCCTCCAAGGTCCATATCTGCCCTTTTATTCAGGTTTTCGATTAAGACTGGCACGAACAATTCAACTATTTGAACTGCAAAACGAGCAAACATGTAGACAAGAATTATTACTATCAATTTAGCAAACATCATACTATTTGAGGAATCACTTTCAAATACCCACATAATAGTGATCCACAAGCCACCCAAAACAACGCCTACGTTGATGAGTGGGGTTGCAAGGTCAAAAATCGTATCATCGTATTTATTGTCGCTTTTTGATATCAACTTGACAACAGGGCCTTTGGCAATCATTTGCACTGCAGCACCGGCAATAATTGAGCAAGAAAGACCGATTATTAATCGAATCCACCAATCCATCGCGTCTATAATTTCCCAGTACTCTAGAGCCGAGTCTGTAAGAGTCATAGTTACGTCGATACGACATGAGATGAAAAAGTGTCCTAATGAAGATAATCATTTATTTTGTTATAATGATGTCTGAAAAAGAGTTCGTTTTGAAAATTTACTCAGACTCATCCATCTCGGACAGTTTGATTGCTTCATCATAATCTTCTTTTTTAGATCCTAAGAAGTGGAAAAGTAATGGGATCGAGGGGGCAACCAACCAAGTAATTATTCCATCACCCACACTTATTGCAACCGTGCCCGCAAAACGAATGAAGGATTCAGCCCCATCATCCCCTTCACTTGGCGGATTTTCCTTCACAGCATCTCTTTGTGATTCATTAACCAAACCAAGGTCATATCCTGAGGAATCAAAACCAAAAATTATCCCAGTGGAATGAAGCGATAATGTAGAGTCAAATGTTGAATGCGCGAATTGCCCCTCCTCTGCCTCATCTCCAGTTTCTAGTGCCCCTCTAGCCTCTGGCCCAGAATCATCAGAATAACCCCCGAACAGACTCATTGGAACCATTACTATGAGCAGGAATGCGGTAAATCCCCACATACCATAGCCCAGCCACGAAAACCATCTTCTAAAGGCTCCGAGGGCAAAAAAAGCGACTGTGAGAATAACTGCTTTTTCAACTAAATTTCTAGTATCATCTAAATTATTAGTATCATCTACTTTAGGTTCAGTAGTCTTATTTTCTTCAACAACAATGTTTTCCCGGCTGCTTAAATAAAAAATAAGCGGTGTAGCATTGGTTATTTCAATGCCAATATTTTCTTGTTGTGAATCAAGGGTATAATTTGCCCAAATAGTTGGTTCACGGCTAAGGCCCTCTACATAGGTACCACGGGCTGATACTTCGTACCATACCCCTTGAACCAAGATCATCCCAAGCAGCGCTACTGCTGCCGCTACTACGCCTTGGCGCACATGTTCACTCCGCATTGATTCCACTCGTGGTAATTCATTCTTGACGGCGCGGCATGATTCTTGCCACCATTGCCGCTCCAATCACTACGAATACTACAGAGATGAAACCAGGACCTGGTAATCCAAACATACCATCAGATTCTGATTCTTCCACACTGGTTTCAGCAACATCCTCTGCTTCATCAGCAGGCGGCTCAACTATCATACTCTCAGGCGCGTGTACACCTAGAGCGGCTACGATTGCCGAAACATCATGAGCAGCAACTGGAGCCAATTCCTCGATTGTGTCAGCGGTTTCAGCAGCATCCTCTGCTTCATCAGCAGCAGCACCAACCAAATATTCTAGATGAATGTCAACTGGTGGATTATTGTTGTAGGCTGATGTCTCAGGTCCTAGAACTGAGTACACATTACCACTCTCGGTTTCTCCAAGAAGTTGGAACCCAACAAATCGTGAATGTTCATTGCTCCACAAAGCGGCATAATCGCCATCAACATATGGGAACTCAAATTCAACATCTTCATATTTTTCCATCTCAAACTCTAGTCGCTCTCCAACTGATTCCAAATTCTTGGCGAAGTCAGACTCTTCAAAAGCACCATAAATATTCATTGCTAATTCCTCCAATTCTGATACTAAGTCCTCTTCATCTACACCTTCATCAGAGCCGTCAGCGCAATCATCTTCGCCATCATTTACATAATCTCGAGGGATTTCTTCACCATCATCACAAGTGAATGTGTCAAACACAACAGTTTCCTCAGCATCTTCAGTCCAACCTTCAAACGCCTCCATCATTGCTTCAGCAGCAGTGGTTTGGTCACCACTTCCCCTAACTGCATTTCCTAAGGAATAGCCAAGCATTAGGCTCATCCCTGGTGGATACGGATCAATCATAACTTCTGTCGCAGTAGTGGTAGTACCTCCGTCATCAATTGTTATTGTTTGCTGGTCACCGAATGAATATCCCATTTCAAAACTCAATCCATCTTCCATCATCCAGTCATCGTCATCTGAATCAAAAGTACCTGCATCTGGTATTGCATCTGAAATCTGTAAATCTAAAGCATCTGCTTCAAATCCAAATTCATCCATTGGTAGACCAGTGAGAGAAAGGTCATATGATTGTGTAGTTGCATAAGAACCAGTGATTTTACCACAAGTTGCTTCACATTCCCAGTCAAAATCATTACCATTATTCATCATGTTGAGAACATTACTAGGGTGTTCAAGACGCCATTCACTGCTAATGGAATCAGCAGCCCATCCCAAATCAATTCCAGCATTAAGGTCCATCTCAAATGAGTCACCATTACCCGAAATATCAGTATAGAGTCCCATTCCTGCTCCAATTCCCCAATTTGCAGAACCATCGAGGTCGGAACCTACCAACATCATGTCCGAAGTCACATATTCTGTGTACACTAAGTCCATCACAACAATTGTTTCATAATCGGCAGAAAGTACAACATCCATTGAAGGTGCACCCATTACAGTAGTATCATCCCAATCCACCATAAATCCTGCATCATACAACATTCCATGACGTAGCGTGATTTCTGTAACTCTGGTTGACACAGTGTGAGTATCTCCACTGTTATCTGTGATTTGTTGTTCGGTAGAATCGTCCCACTGCTCAACATAAAATGATGTGCTACCACTGTAAATATTCAAAATAGTGAGGTTAAACCCACCATAATCTGCTGAATCTTCTATGTCTTGAATAATGTCATTATATGGCAATCCAGTCATCGCCTCAATGTCAGCATTCAGATTTTCCCATTCATATTCAACACCCCAAGATATTGAATCATTTCCTTCTGCCGCTGCTGTTGGAATTGCTGAAATCATACTCAGCGTCAACAATGCGGTCACAATACAAGCCGTTCGAAACTTACTTCCGTCCATGAAACTTTGATGATACAATAAGGGGTATTAATGTATTGACGGCATTTATTGACAAAAAAATTAAGGCTTTACTAAATTAAAAGAAAAAAAGAAAAAATGTTGCTGATGAAAACACTTTGGTTTTGGCCCAGATGAGAGCGATTTTCAAATCAAAATTAGATGGATATTGGTTAGCCTCAGATTCCAGGAAATTTACTCAAAAAAATAATTTCAGAATCACTTGGTTTTTTATAAAAATTGATTCAAATGATAGATGTTCACAAGGGAATTGATGAGAAAAATAACTCTAACCAAACATCTTCGGAATCAACAAAGAGTATCTAAAAAAATGATTCAAAGAATAGATGTCCACTAGGGAATTGATGAGAAAAATAACTCAAACCAAACATCTTCGGAATCAACAAAGATTATCTAAAAAAATGATTCAAAGAATAGATGTCCACTAGGGAATTGATGAGAAAAATAACTCAAACCAAACAACTTAGTAATCAACAAAGATTATCTAAAAAAAAATTAACTTGATTCGTTGTAAAGGCTTGATAAACTTGAATAAATCTGATTGCAACCAAATTAGGAGTAATAAATAACCGTCAGCCATAATGGAATATTTATGGAAACACATTACCTTCTTCTACCAATGCTCGCACAAGTCGCTCTAACGGGTTACGCAATTATTGTGATGAGGTTGAGGCGAGAGTGGGCAGTTCGAGAAGAGGGATTGAATCCACTTTACTTCAAGACCAAACAAGTGGGAGAGCCCCCACGCAAGATGAAACAAGCCGATGACTTGGTTGACAATCTGTTTCAAACTCCGTTAATCTTCTTTGCTGGTTGCCTTGCTGCTATGTCGCTCAATCTTGTTGATGAGATATTAGTCGGACTCGCTTCACTATACGTGGTGTTTAGAATAGCACACGCGCACCAAATCCTTGGGCCTAACAAGATTATGCGCAGGTCAAAATTATGGATTTCAAGCAATATCACAACAGGAATCATCTGGTTATGGCTCACCAAATTGGCCTTCCTTTGAGAGTGACACCTGTCGTCCTCTGATTGGGGGAAGTGTCTACGCTGGAGTTGAAAATTAGCGAAAAAAAAGTGGTTTTTCTAGCCACCAAGAGACTTGCTGCGCTGATTGTGATTGCAGATTTGAAAAAAAAATGTTGAAATTGTGGTTTTTTTGTTCAGCAAGATAGATGCTACGCTCAATGCGGCTTGAATAATTAAAAAAAATGTTGAAATTGTGGTTTTTTTGTTCAGCAAGATAGATGCTACGCTCAATGCGGCTTGAATAATTAAAAAAAAAAGTTGGGAAGACAGGGTGCCGAAGCACCCTGCCCTCCGCGTTTTCGAGGTTCTTAGGAGGTGATCCACCTGCAGGTTCCCCTACAGGTACCTTGTTACGACTTAACCCTCCTTGTCAAAGGCAGGCTCGAATACCCCAATAAAAGGTAGCCTCACCCACCCCTAACTAAGATGGTTTGACGGGCGGACCATACACGTATTCACTAGGCTAGTCGCCCCCCTGCTCGGCATGGGTAACTCGGTTTTTGCCGCGCCCTCCATGAAAAAAAACTCCCCCCCACTGACATCTACCAAGTTCTACAGACCTCGCATCTCCCGAGTGGTGTATTGAACATAGTGACTTGAATCCACTCAGAATTCGCACCTACACTCTCCGCCCACAACGGCGTTGAGTCTATGTGGGTCGGAGCAGGTGACGTGACTGAGGTTCAAGTCATCAGCGTCAACAACATGAAGCTGGTCTGGAATACCGACTTGGCAGCAAGTGGTGAGGAGTTTCTTTCCAAGCGACTCATATCAAGAACATCCGGTTGCCTTAAGGTTTGCTTCACTAGCCATAATATCGTTGTAATGGTATTTTTGAATGTTCTAATTATCCGCAACCACCCTCCGCGTAATAATGAACAGAAGAAGTCTCTGAATTGAACTCAGCATAAGTCCCACTTACCATTCGTTTGCAATGAAAGCGAGGGTCAATTGCAATTAATTTAATTTCAACATCTATGAGGATGTCAGTTTCGTTTGAAACAATGAAACTAGGCTCATTCCATGAACGTGTATGATAATCATACCCATCTAACAATCGAATATCATCTGAACTCCAATTAAATTCATTAGTTTCAACAGCTCGGCCTATTATGCTCCGCTTACCTTGTATAATCCAAGTTTCGTTCATAGATTCTTTTGCTGAGATGATCAAATAATTTTGACCTTCGCTTTGTTGAATTGATAAGTACCGAGGGTTATCGTTGGCTAATTTTTTTATTAGCGGGTGAATGTCATCATCAGAAAATGTGTAGTTAGGTAAACCGTACCAAATTTCCCAATCGCTTCCGATTTCTGATTTGGTTTGAATTTTAATTTGTATATCAACATGATGTGAATACATCAAAAAATACATGCTTGGAATTAAGATAATTGTTGCGACAATAGCGGAATACAATTTCTTGGACATTTTATTGATTCACCTATTATATAGTATCTTTTTTAAATCCATTAAGTTAGTCTCCAATAGTGTTTCCACCTGGCCCAAATTGACCAACTAATGGCTGAGACACCAACGGGTTATAACCACTCGATCTTTCTACTTGTTGCCAAGTAATTGAACTCCACTCGTAGTAACCATAAATTGGGCCATTATCTTGAATTCTGTAAGCAGGCCATACAATTACTTCCTGTATGCCATAACCATTACCGGAGATGGGAGTTCCATCAAAATCCTTCATGAAATATGAGTTAATTTCAGGGAATCCTCTCAATGGAGTTTTTAATCCGATTAGATTTCCATTGCTATCATATTTATCGGCACAGTACTTTGAATTATCTGGAACAAGCGAAACCTCGCCACAACCAGTCATCATATACCCACTGTCAAATCTCCAATCAATTTGTTCTGAATGATCCTGACAGCCATAAGGAAATTGTTCAACATTTCCAATATACTCCTTAGCTCCATCACGCTGATATCCAAGCCATAAATCTTCGTGTGTCCAGCTTGATGATTGGCCACCTACTACATCCGAGGCACGGACCCCAACAAATAATTCGTGAATAATACCGGTACAGGAGTTCAAAGTTATTTCTTGGATTCTATAATAGTACCTCCAAAGCGGATGTCCGACTCGATGTTCGACGCCAAAATTAAGGCTTCCAATAGTGATCGTTGACAGGCTTATATCAATATGATTCTCAGTTATTTTGAATCCGTGGACTGTGTTTTCAATTTGGCCAACTCCAAAGTTTTTAATCCTAACATAAGGAAGCCAAGCGATTGCATTTGAAAGTGCGATAATATTTGTTGTAGTCGTGAAACCATATCTCTCATTATTTAATGGAGAAGCCCAGCATGCATTTCGCGAATCTCCAACTGTATGTTGCGAACACGGATCGGATTGATAATGAGCATCATCGTGTAGAGGATCTCTCCCGCTCAGGAAACCTTGTCTTTGAACTAGTGAATGTAGAATTTCATGAGCAAAGTTGTATGACCTCTGCCAATTAGATTTTGAATCACTGATTGGACCAATTATATTAGGGGAAATCTGATCATTCTGCTCTTCATACCAAACTGTCCATTGTACAGACGAACTTGATTTATGTTCACCAGCATAAGCTTGGCCAATACACCCCGAGGCATGACTATTAGGTCGATCGTACTCATCTTGTTCAATTAAGTAGATGAAAGAATCGTAGAATTGATTATGTTTTCGATGACCATTTGAAGGATACCTGTTTGAATTCCCAGCCCAATCATCTAGAGTTGGTAAAATTTCTTTATATAGAAAAGAAGGCTGACTTTTGCATGTTGCTGTTCTCTCTCTACCTAGATAGTCTGTAGCGGAAAATGATAATGATGTTAGGTGAACTGCAAATTCTACTTCAATTCCTTTGTAATAGAACCAGTCGGCAAGGTAGTAAAGATCAGTAATTGTCCCCCAAGCATCCCCGTTTGTATATCTAAAACTTATTTCAGGTGATATCTTAATTAATACACGTAGAAGTGGCATATAAATTGAAGTACCTTCAAAGACATTATCAAGAATATCAGGGTATTCTGAAATACAAGATGGTTCAAATTCTGGCATATTTTCATCAGTTAACACCATTGTATCAAAATCAATTAGAGACAATGCATCATCATCAGTCCACATTATTGATCTCCAATCAGTTGCCCATTCATTATTTCCGTCTGCTTCAACCCACGTAACCTCACTAGCAGAGACGGTCTCGAAACAGTTTACTTCTTCACTTTGGATCAAATCCCAATTAATTACAGGGATAGGCACCTGATCTAGCCAAAACTCTTGAAATATAAAAGTAGAGTTAATTTCTTCTATTCCTTCAGAGATGATTATGTCGTGACGGTATAAATTAGATTCAACATCCCATAATTGATGAACTGTAAATTTACATAAAATAGTATTTTCAATAACACATAACAACGTTGCTTTTGCAGGATTCCCATTCACCATTGGAAGATTCACAGATACGAATGAGTATAATTCAATGTTAGAAAATGTGTCACTTTCTAAATTACCATCAGAATTCCATATGCCACTAATCGGGTGAACTTGGGTGGAAGATAATGCTAATGTCCAATTATCATTCACGATAATTACAACTTTTCCAGATTGTGCATTAGTTCTCAATGATTCTAACCAAGAAGAATCATATCCATTATAATATAGAGTAGATGGAGTGAGTTGGGAAACCTCATCAGTTTCAGAGATATTTCCTAAATTCCAATCATTGTTGTAATTGAATTGCTGGCGAATCTCCAATTCATTAGGTTCAAGAAACATATTCACATCCAAATTAGTGATAATGAGAATTATTGTTAAAATAATTGGGTGAAACATCTTGTTCATATTTTTTCTACTTTACATTTAATATATTAAGTTGATGAAATCTTCAAAAGAAATGAATTTTATCTGGAATATAATTCTTCACTTTTCTATGGCTAAACCATTATCGATCGGTGAAAGTGAATTGTTTTAGGCGGGTTCGTAGCCTATGGTAACACCATGTTGCAATGCACATCCGAATGCTTTGTTATGCAGCCCTTCTGCGTCAGCTTTTCCAATTGAAAAAAAAGTTGGGAAGACAGGGTGCCGAAGCACCCTGCCCTCCGCGTTTTCGAGGTTCTTAGGAGGTGATCCACCTGCAGGTTCCCCTACAGGTACCTTGTTACGACTTAACCCTCCTTGTCAAAGGCAGGCTCGAATACCCCAATAAAAGGTAGCCTCACCCACCCCTAACTAAGATGGTTTGACGGGCGGTGTGTGCAAGGAGCAGGGGCATATTCACCGCGCCATTTTGAGACGCGATTACTACGAAATCCAGCTTCACGAGGGCGAGTTACAGCCCACGATCCGAACTACGAACGGGTTTCGGGATAGCATCTCCTCTCGGAGTAGCTGCCCATTGTCCCGTCCTTTGTAGCGCGCGTGTAGCCCAAAGCATTCGGAGCATACTGACCTACCGTTGCCCCCGCCTTCCTCTGACTTCACGCCAGCGGTCTCGCCATAGTGCGCCCTTTCCGGAGAAAGGGTTAGCAAATGACGATGGGGGTCTCGTTCGTTATCTGACTTAACAGAACGCCTTACGGTACGAACTGACGACGGCCATGCACTACCTCTCTGAAAATCCGACAAGCTCGTTACGCTGGTCTTCATATAACAGTCGGCTTTGGTGAGTTTTCCGGCGTTGAATCCAATTAAACCGCACGCTCCTCTCGTTGCAGTGCTCCCCCGCCAATTCCTTTAAGTTTCAGCCTTGCGACCGTACTCCCCAGGCAGTGGACTTATCACCTTCGCTTCGGCACTGAGGATCCTCGGAGAATCCCCAACACCAAGTCCACAGCGTTTACACCTAGGACTACCCGGGTATCTAATCCGGTTCGTGCCCCTAGGCTTCGTCCCTGACCGTCAGATCCGTTCTAGTGTAGAGCCTTCGCAACTGGTGGTCCCTACGGGATGACAGGATTTTACCCCTACCCCGCAGGTACCCTACACCTCTCCCGGTCTCAAGTTTGGCCGTGCTCGCAGAATTCAAACAGTTAAGCTGTCTGATTTACCCACGAATGTACCAAACCGGCTACGGACGTTTTAGGCCCAATAAGAACGACGACCACTTGGGGCTTCGGTATTACCGCGGCGGCTGGCACCGATATTTCCCGCCCCTATTACTCGACCTGTTTAGAGTCAATTCAGAACCCCGTAAAAACGGGGACAATTGGAGTTCCCTGATCACGATTTCTCGCATTGTCAAGTTTTCGCGCCTGCTGCACCCCGTAGGGTCTGGATTCGTGTCTCAGAATCCATCTCCGGGCGATTGCTCCCACAACCCGTACGCGTCGAGGGCTAGGAGGTCCATTACACCCCCTACTACCTGATACGCCGCAGACCCATCCTGTTCCGCCTGAGCTTTCATCCACCAACCGTTCCAGGCATGGTGAACTATGGGGTATTATTCTCACTTTCGCGAGGTTATCCCCCTGAACAGGGCAGGTTATCCACGTGTTACTGAGCGGTACGCCGAGGCCGAAGCCTCTAGACTCGCATGGCTTAATCGAACTCCAATAGCGGTCGCCTCCGGCAGGATCAACCGGATTTCATGTCGGCCGAAACCGACTTTCAATCTTTTCAATCCCTAGGAGACTTGGTTCGCTAACTGTTACTTATTGGTTTTGACAAGGTTATTTTGCACCTTATTTGTTCCTTTGCACACATCATTGTGTGTCATTACATGTATCACCTCTTCACCACAAGCCAAGCTCGCGGTTGCATTACCTCGGCTACAGCGTATGCGAGATGGTGTTCTTCATTGCCCATTCCTGAACTCAGACACCAACGCCGTGCATTGTTGTAGCATCCCGCCGACCTGCCGTCCCTATATCAACATGACTCATCGGACCAGTTTTGAGACAAGACGTCAATGTAATGCAGTACCACGTTTTTTATCTGATATGAGGTGAAAATAAGTATATGGAAGATGAAGCCAGAAATTTAGTTTTTCGTGGTTAAAATCGAAGAGAAATATCACACTAAATACAGCAATAATTTTGCCTAATTATAACCACTAAATTTGCCGGAAATCTGACCAAATAAAATCACTAAATTAACCTGGTTCCTAGTGATATTTTCGCCCCTGGAATAATGATGAAAACAGGGTTCATGATTAGCAAAACCCATTCATATCAATCCGTTTTCAAATAGTCGGCGGAAGCGATTTTGTGTATCAAAAATCACTTTATTTCTGAGGTACCGAATGAAGTTGCGAGATATCAGCGACGATAGAATTGGCACGGTTCGGCCTGTCATTTGGCAGACCGTGCGTGCTCGATATAATTAGAAATAAATCCGCACGCTTCGCCGTTCCAAAAAAGAGAACAGCCGCCTTCATTGATGACTAGGGCCTCATTCGGCGCCGAAGAATTCTCTCATGAACGGGTGCATTTCCATCGCTTGTTCCTTCTGGATTTGTTCATAAGTTCTGAGAATGATACCTACGGTCAAGAGCAAACCTGTTCCTGATGCATTTCCGACCGTGCCTAGCAAGTCAGCTCCTGCTGCCAACAACCCGACGAAAGCCCCCGAAAACAGTGTAACAGGAGGGATATATCGCTCCAAAATGCGCTCCAAAACCACCGGATTTTTCCGGAATCCGGGAATTTGCATACCCGTCCTTTCAATTTGTTTAGCCACATCTTTGGCTGACATGTTAGTAGTTTCAATCCAAAATTTCGCGAACACCATGGACCCGAGTGTCATCACAAATACGTAGGTGAATACGTGTAGCATAATTTGCCACAGTTCGTGACCAAAGCCATCACCTCGTTGATCTAGCAGCGGTAACAGCCAGGACTGCACACCGCTTACCATAGAGGCATACCAAGCAAATCCATCAGAAGCAACTGTTGAACCGACTTCATATGAACCCAGCCACGGTGCAATGCTCCACGCCCCATTAGCACCTAACAGTGGCACCGTAGAGAGCACAGGGTGGCTCCAGAACAGTAGAGTGAACATATTGAGGTTTGCAAGCAATGCAGCCATCAAAATAACCGGAATGTTACTCGCATATACCAAACGAATCGGGTACTTTCCGCGATGCCCTCTGACTTTTCCGTGTGTCAGTGGCAATTCCAATTTACTCGATTCGGCATAAGCCACAACCAAGAATACAATAATCGACGAGAATAACGCTATCAGCGGATTCGCGTGATTAAGCAATATCAACTCAAATCCATTCTGCGAAACTAACTCTGAATTAGTTGCAGTTCTGAGGGTATAGAATATCATTGGCAAGACCCCAGAGGGCGGATTCTGAATGCTGTAAGCCCCTGGTGAAACCGGCAGTGGTGAAAGAGTACCAACGAAAGTTGATTGTGCCACACCAGCAGCAATGAATAGCGAAATACCAGACCCAATACCCCACTTACTGACCAGTTCATCCATCAAGAATACAAGGTAGGAACCAATGAATAGTTGTGACACAATTAGTGCATTTGACCAACCCAAACCAAACATCGCAACGATGTTCTCGTGAGGGTCAAGGAACCCGTAAACTTGTGGGATAGATTCGATAGGGATCATCAATAGAACGAGAATCTTCTGAACTCCTTGGTACAGTTGCTTGTCCTCGGAATCTTGTAAGTCAAGATTGATGATTTTTGCACCCGCGAACAACTGCATGACAATTGATGCAGTAACGATTGGACCAATACCCAAGTGCATGATTGAACCAGATGCACCAGCCATAATTGCTCGGAAGGAAGAGAAGATATCCATAGTGGAATCAGCTAATCCCCAAATCATGACATTAGTCATCATGAAATAGAGAATGAGCGCGATTGTTGTCGTCATCAATTTTTGGTTGAAGCGGACGTGACCATCCGGCTTGGTAATTGATGGGTAAACATCGACAAATCGCTTGAGTGCGTAAAGCCGACTACTTTCTTCTCCCGTGTAAACTAGACAGGCTAATGCTAATGCCGCGCCTAATCCAAGTATACCAATTCCAACGAATAGGAATCCAACTTGAGAGTCATCTTGTAGTGCCCAGAAGAAAAAGCCCGCCATCATAGCAAGCCACATCAGGAACTTAGCAGTTGAACCTATGAATTTGATTTGTTTAATGCTATCAGGAAGGTCTTTTTGAATAGCCCACAAGACCCAAGCAACGTATGCCACTGCTACAACAATCATTTGCGCAGCGTAAACCATTGCATCTCTATCAGCGCCAAGAAGGTCATCCTTCTTCCACCAAAAAAGAGCACCGAAGTAAATGACTGATACGGCAGTTATGCCGAATGCTGAGGGCTTACGTACTGCCATATTTTCTCACGCCTTCCATTTCATCATTTCAGAGTTTCTTCTTATTAGACGGCTTTCACTCGTCTTCCCACTCGTCGTCATCATCGCCAGAAAGGGTGACTGAACCACCAGCTGCCTCTATCTTCTCAATCGCTTTCGCACTTGCATGCTCTACAGTTACTGAGATTGCTTGGTTAACTTGGCCACTTCCTAACAACTTGTCAATTTGATAATCACCTAAGTTTACATTTCCATCATCATCAGCCATATCTGAAAGTTGGCTAACATTTACTGTTACATGGACTGTGCACAAAGAAGGGTCGCGGTTGAATCCTTGCATTCCCCAGTGATTTGGCATATACTTAATTCGAGTCATTACACGATGTTTGTTGAGACCTGCGTTTCCACGCCCGCCTCTCTTACCTGCTCCACGTCCGGCTTTCTTGCCTCGACCATGGTAACGACTTCGTCCTCGGAATTTATTTGTTCGTGATGGCATAATTCTCAACTCCTCAAATCATTCTCCCAGCAAGGTCAACTATTGCCTCACCGCGATATCCTAATGCCCCACCAACTGTGAAGTGACGCTTGATTCCACCCCATCCTTTTGCTCCTCTAGGTGGGTGAAGTCTGAACACTGGCTTCATGTCAGCGATTGTTTTTGTTGATGACTCGCCAGCAACTATCGATGCTGCAAATTCTTTGATATTCTTGAAATCAGTCTCTGATTTTACTACAGCATCAGTGATGGGCTTATCACCCATCAATCGTCCTCTTTCTGAGATGAGATTAGCGATTGTTGTTTCATCTACTTGTCCCCAAGTGACGTAATCCTTAGCCTTCTGAAGCATGCCAGCATAAACATCATTCTCAGGGATGAGAACAGCATGATTCACTCGCGTCAAATTTAGGTGAGTCATTGTTTTCTTGATTGAACGCTCAATACCAATGTTGGAACGAACTCTAATTACTAACCAAGTCATTCGTTCACCCTACCTGTTGACATGAATAATTTCTTCTTTTGGTCAGCACTAACCTTGGATTTGTTGAGGTTTTGTAGTGCATTGTACGTTGCACGAGCGAAATTGATTGTTGTTCGAGTTTGTCCGTGGGTTCGTGAGTAGATATCGGTAACTCCCGCTAAGCGAAGAACGACCTTTCCCTTTGAACCGATGACTAGACCCTTACCCGCAGGTGCTGGGATTAGAGTCACTCTTGTTGATCCTGCTCGGCCTGTAATCTTGAATGGAACACTAGAACCTGCACCACCACCAGATTCCCAAGAACCGTTACCACGCATTACTTGGATGATGTTGAGTTTAGCATTATTAATCGCTTTGCGAATAGTTGCTGCAACTTCCTTACCTTTGACCATTCCAAGACCAACATAGCCGTTGTTGTTACCAACTGCAGCCATGACATTGAATCGAACTCTTCGCCCACTGTCAGTCATTCGCTGAATCATGTTGACGTTGATGACTTCATCTTCCAAACCTGGAAGTAATGCATCAACAATTTCAACCTCACGAATTGGCAGGCGACTGTTCATTGCTTGCTCAAAAGTTGTAACCTCACCGTTTCTGACCATTCGGCCCAAACGAGTTTTTGGAGTCCATGAGCGGAGATTAGCCATTGCATCATAACCACCCTTGCGGCGGCGATGACGGCCTTGCTCAACTTCTGGTTCAGGAGTGTATGCAAGTGCTAGACCAGGTGCTACTTCGGCGGTGTCAGGTGCTGGTTGTTGTTCTTCCATCTATTCAGGCCCCCTCGATTGCTTTCTTGCTGGCTTCTACAGATTTTGCAAGTTTGTCAGAAATGTGATTACCTGCTATTCTGTCATCATCTGGTAAAATTTCTTCGCCATGTGGAATTTCAAGTCCACCATCTACCATTCCTTTGAGAGCGGCGAACACTCTGTTGCCTTTGGTTGATGCACTTAGTCCGATATCAAGAACCGCGACCCCATGACCGGCAGCGGTTGCTTGCTTGGCTAATGCCATTCCAGCAATGTAACATGCAGGAACTGATTTTCGAGATGCATCCTTTGGCCACTTGAAATCTGAGACAATTGATGCACCGGTTGTTGCAGCAATTACTTTGTCACCATTAGGCTCGTAAGCAACTAATTGGCAAATCACTTGAGTATTGGTTATTCGAACCACAGCTCTTGGCTGGCCTCCTCGTAGTAATTTGAGTCGACGACGGTAATCTGTCAATCCGTGTTCACGGCGAGCGTATTTGCGTCTCTGATTCTTTCCGTGTGCCATTATTCATCACCTCTTACTTTGACGCCATCGAGTTTCATGTTAGTCTTCATGTGAGCAATACTTCGGTAGGAGTTACCCTTTGCCTTACGATAGTAGTAGCGGTATTGACTCGCTTCTATTGTTCCATCTTCTCGCATCTCTTTGAGAACTCGGCGCTGTGAACGAATAGTTCGCATCCAGCGTTGCTTCCTTGGGAAACGTGCGTTTGAGGTACCACTTCTCTTACCTTGACCCTTGCGTCGTCCTTTTGCCCTTTGAGCAGCGGCTTTGTTAGCGCGTACACGGCTAGTGCCTTGGACTGGCTTTGCCTTGATGTAGCCCATTTCAATCAATTCACGAATGTCTTCTTTTTGGACAGCACTACTAACCTGTTCTAGGTAGTTATCGTTAATCCAAACTCGGTTTAAACCAACTTCTTGGCCTAGTTGTCCCGAAAGGATCTCCGCTGCTAATCTCTTCTGGTTACTCAACTGCATCAGATATTCCTCCTTCGGTTCAAGACTCGAATTCCTAATTCATCTGCCTTTTCGTGAATTGCTGCACGCTTTCGGTTACCTACTCGCTTGCCAATTCTTGCTGCTTCAACTTTAGGGTCGATTTGGTCAAGGTCATCAGGTCGGTGGACCATGATTTCGCTAAATCCAGATGGGTGAAGACCGCGTACTTCTGCAACCTTTCCAAAACCTACTCTAGCCATTGGAGTACGCCATTTCTTGTTTTTTCGTTGCTTACTGTCCATACCTTTCGGCTTTCGCCATCCAGTTCTAGACAATCGCTTGTATCGATACCACTCTTGACGGCGGAATGCTGGTTGTTTCTTACTTTGTGCACTACGAGTTGCTAACGCTTCTCTTGTTGCATCATCCAATTCTGGCTTTTGTCGTGCAACGTGAATCATCTCTTCATCGTCCCACTCCTCATCAAAGTCATCGAAGTCGTCGTCATCGTCATCATCGACATCGTCATCAACATCTTCCGAGACTTCGTCAACAGATTCAGTTGCAATTTCTTCAACCTCTTCGGTAGAATCATCTGCACCTTCTTCTAATCGAGCAATCAAGTCCGCCTTCTTACCTGAAACAGGCAATCCAGCTTCCTTTAGCAACTCTTTCAGTTCTGCAACTGTCATATCACTATATTCAGACATTCATCACACCTCCTCAGTTTGCCCCCTTCGAGACAATGTATACTCCATCTTGGAAAATTCTGCGGTCACGGTGGCGTATCTTACACGACCGCTCAATTATTGCAGCAGTTTGGCCAACCTTTTCTCGGTCAACGCCTGAAACAATAACATCACTTTTGTTCTCAACCTTGACTTGAACTTCTGTGGGTGTCCACTTTAGGTCAGAAACCCTAGGAACTTTTTCACCAAATAAATTCTTGATTTCAAATGATGAACCATTTACGGACATAGTCATTGGAAAGTGAGAGTAAACTGCCTTGAGTCGATACTCAAAACCGTCTGTAACACCAGTCATCATGTTGTTGATGTGAGCCTTCCAGGTACCACATATCGCCTTTTCTTTGCGCCGTGGTAATTCGCATTGAACCACTACATTATCACCATCTAGAGAAACATTCACTTTGGTGTGGGTGTACTCTCGAGAAACTGACCCATTTGGGCCTGTCAAAGTCAGAGTTGAATCTTCAATTGTTGCTGAAACCCCTTCTTTGAGAGGTATTTGATGAAGGATTTGATCTAATTTCACCATAGTAATCACCTCAGAACACGTAGGCCAACAAGCGGCCTCCGATTGAACCCTCCTTTGCATCATAATGGTGCATTACACCTTGATTTGTAGTCATCAGGAGAAGGCCGAAATCTTGAGCAGGAAGGTATCTTGACTCCCACTTATCGAATTCTGCCCACTTCACAGCATGGCGTGGCTTGATTACACCACAGTTGTTGATTGCACCAACTAACTCAATCCTGTAACCGCCTCCGCGACCATTCTCTATCTTTTCATACTCGCCAATGTAACCACGCTCAGACATAATGCCAAGAAGGCTTCCGAGCAGATTACTGGCTGGCTTTACTGTAACTTCGTAGTGTCCGGCTTGCTCAGCATTGAAAATGCTTACAAACGCGTCATTTAATGGGTCAAATTGCATATCTTCATCCCTCCTCAACTGTACTTTTTGAATCCTATTTCCGGAGCGATATCCCGGAAGCATTGACGACATAGTCTGAGACCATGTCTACGAATCATTCCTCTTTTCCTGCCACACCTGCGGCATCCGGACTCACGACCAATTCGAATTCCTGCATCTTTTCCCATCTTCACTCCTCCAGTAGTGTTAGTCCGAACTGTTCCTTGAACCAAGCCTGTCCTTCTGCACGTGTAACACGGTGACAGATTGGGACCTTTGCCTTCAAACGTCGGCGCCGGCTAATCCTGTGGCCTGGCCTCTCAAGTACGACATTAATGTCCATACCAAAGATTCCAATATCTGGATCATATTTCATTTCAGGGAAATCTGTGTAATCTGCGATTCCAAAGGAAAGATTTCCTTGCATATCTATATTGTAAGCAGGTAGAGTCTTTTCACGAACCCAGAAAGCATCCTCAAGGAATTTCTTAATCTTCTCAGGATTGCGTAGTGTAACCTTACATCCAATTGGAGCACCTTCACGAATTTTCAATTCACGGTTTGTTGTCTTTCCAATTGTTCGAACTGGATTTCCATCAGTAATCAAAGACAGAACTTGCTCTGCAAGTTGTAATCTTGAACCGCCTTCACCCACACCAATATGGCAAGTTACCTTAGTAATTCGAGGTTCTAACATTGGGTTTGCGCTGCTCATTCACCCACCTCCGGTAAATTTGTGTCACCAATTACGAAGACATTTCTCTCAACGGTTCCGAAATCTGAGAATGATACTTCGTTTTCCATGCTTGAGCGCTTGACAGCTAAACTCTCAATTGCAGTGACTGTTCCTACGTGGCTGCCACCAACTAAGTAGGCGTTAGTACCATCAGCGAATGGTACATGTGAGATTATTTCCTGGTCCGGTAATGAAATTACTAGGCTGTCACCGGTCTTGTAGAGATTTGCTTCATCGGACTGAATGTTTCTTCCATCGTGTAGGTTATATTGGGTAATTCCTCCACGAACTGTGTTCTTTCCATTCACTCTGCAAACCTTGGATTTTGCATCCTCTGCTGAAATTTGAGGGTATCGTAGTTTCCCATTTTGGTCAAGCATACAACGGTAGTTTTGATCACCAATTGTAAGGACATCCATTAGTCCAACACCACGGTCAGCACTCTTTGGAACTTTGCCGTCAACCATTACTTTGCGAGTTGCAAGCATTCGCTTGACTTCACGCTTGGTCTGGGCAAGGCCAAGTTCGTCACGGACAACAACTGTCAATGACATACAAAGGTCAATTGGGTGACCACAAGGGTCTGGCTTTGAAATCCAAACAGTTGTTTTTCTTGCTCCAGCCCAACTTCGAGGCATTGCCAATCGCTTCTTGTGATTTGCACTCATTATTCATCGCCTCCGTTTCGCTCTTCTAATTTCTTCAAGCGTACAACATCGCCATCATCAATTTTAGTGACAACGACATTAGATGCATGTAGTGGAATACCCTCAGCCTTACTTTCAGCAGTTGAATGGCTCACGCCTTCAACAAAAATACGGCCAGTCTTTACATCGACACCAATCACGTTGGCTTGGATTCCTTCTTTTCCGCGAGCACCACCTAGACGCTTGCCACCCTCATCCTTGTCGTGACCTGGGTTACCCCAATCGCCTCTGTGCACAGAGACAATGTCACCAACTCGAATAGTGACGTTACGGACATTAGGGAATGCTGGGTCTAGGCAACGGGCGCGTATGCGCTTGCGCCGAGTGTGAATTGGCGCGTTTGCTGCGTTCTTTCGCTGCTTGTTTGGTTTCGTACTACTCATCATATCACCTCAAACAATCTGTTTCGCAGTTGCTGCGATCCTCGGCCATCTTTCTGCTGATTCACGGGAAACAGGTCCCTTGATATCAGTTCCAATCAATTCTCCACGCTCGTTGGATACAAGCACACAGGCGTTATCTTCGAATTGAACACGTGTGCCATCTGAACGAGAGTATGCCCGCTTCTGACGGACAACGACTGCTCGGAATACTTGGCGGCGACGTTCTGGAGTTCCTCTTCGGACTGTGACGTTAATCATGTCACCAACTCCAGCAGATGGGTATCTCCTAGCAACCCCACCGAGATTTAACACTGAAATCAACTGAACAATCTTTGCTCCGCTGTTATCAATGCAGTTCATTTTTGACTCGGTTGGTAAACCGCGTGTCACGCGACTTGAAATTCCCTTCATTCTGAATCACCTCTCTCAATAACACAGAAAGTCACTGTCTTGGAAATTGGTCGACACTCCATTATTCGTACAGCATCTCCAACATTGACATCCCCAATGCAACTTGGTAAGTGAGCTGAATAACGGCGGGTTCTCTTCTCTATTCTTTCGAATTTCTTCATGTGCCGAGTGTGTTGTCGCTCTACCACTATAGTTTGCAACATGCCAACTCTTGACACAGTCCCTTCAATAATCTGGCCACGAACCCTCAAACTTCCATAGAATGGGCAATTTGCATCGCCATCCCATTCGCCCTTTGGCTCTATCACGTCAATACCGATGTCTCGCATTTCAGTTCCTCCTGTATTTTCTTTGAATTCTGTCTTCTGGCCTTTGACAGACCATAGACCCAACAACAGGTTCACTGTTGTCAATTGTAAAATCGATTGTATTTTTGGCAAAGATGGACATTCCATCATGCTCTTCAACTGTAACTGTATTCAGAGATTCACTAACCACAATACCTGAGCGACCTACTAAACTAGGATCAGTGGATGATACTACCTCAAGAGTGCGCGCTAACCATGATGAATGCCAGTGTTCCATTCATCGCACCTCCACTTGATATCCATTTTGAGTTAGTACTTTTGCGACCCTTTTCTTGTGGTCCCCTTGAAGTTCGATGACTCTCCCTTTCACTGTGCCACCACTAGCACATGAGGACTTCAGAGTCTTGGCAAGTTTATTGATATCAATAGCAGTATCTTCGATTCCTTCTACTATTGTGACCATCTTACCATACCTCCTTCTAACAGTTGAAATTATTGCTTTTTGTTGCTCCTTTGCTATTTCTTGACAGATACATAATTCTTCAGGGAGGCCGCATAGATTGCATATACTTGCCATTAATTTCCTACTCCTGTCTTGTTTCTAGCATCTTTGTTTTTAGACGAGCGATGCTTCTCTTCACTTGTTTGTATGCGCCAGGATTACTTGCTGAACCACCAAGTGCTTGTTCAGAGCGCAGGAGAAGCATTTCCTCCTGCAGTTCATTTAGGCGCTTCTTGCGCGCCTCAAGAGACATATTGTCAATTTCACGAGCAGATAGATGGGTCATTCAACCGCCTCCTCTTCTTCAGATGATTCAGCATCGCTTGACTCTGCTTCTGCAGGTTCTTCCTCCGCTTCTGGTTCTGATTCGGCTTCTGATTCTGATTCTTCACCAGCATCGTCATCTGACGAATCTTCACTAACTGCTTCTTGTTCTTCTTGCAATTTTTCAAGAGATGCCAATTCTTCGGCTGCTTCTTCTTCGGTAAGTGATTCTTCGATGATATCTTCAGTGCCTTCTGTTCCTGCCATTGTAGGAGCGATGTACGGCCCTAGACCAGCATCAATTCTGCTGATGATGTCCACTTCATGCGGTAATTTTGTGCCCGGCTTCATGATTGCAACAGTGCAACCAATTGTTCCAAGTTTTACAACTGCAGTAGCTTGACCAACATCCATGTGTGTAAGTGCGGTCTCTCCACAATACTTGATGTGCCCCTTGAGGAACTTCTCAGTACGGTGTCGTGAACCTGTTAATTTACCTGCAATGATGATTAAGCAACCTTTTGCACCAGCCTCAATAACATTGAGAACACTGCTGTGACCTGCTCGGCGGAAGTACCAACCTCGCTCTAGAGCACTAGCCAACTTGCTTGCCATAACTTGAGCGTTTAGTGCTGGATTCTCAATTTCTTCAACCTGTAATTTTGGATTTTCTAAATTGAAGTCTGTGCGGATACGGCGTTGTAGTTCATTGATGACTTTTCCACGGCGGCCGATAACCATACCAACTCTTTCTGCCTGCAAAGTTACCTTTGTGCAAATTGATGTATTATCAAAAGCGCGCTCAAAGTGTAATCCACCAAAGCCAGCGCGCTCTGTCTCCTTTAGGAGATATTCACGCACTAACTGCCGCTCTACATTACGATCAACGAAATGACGAATTTGATTTACTTTTGCCATTATTTATGTCACCTCAGAAATCTCCATCATCATCTGCATCTTCGTCGCCAAAGTATTCAAGGAACAATTCAAGATTTACCTTGTAATGATTAGATGCTGTTGCGCGTCCACGCGCACGTGGGCGCTGGTGTCGAGCAATCTGTCCACGGTGTGCTGCTAGATGAGTGATTAGCATCTCTTCTGCCTCAATATCTTCGTGATGTTGACGAGCATTGTCCATAGCACTTTGAATTAATTTAATGTAAACTTGAGAAGCATTTCTTGGGTATCGTCCTGGACCCATCTTTCCTTTTCGGTGCCCAGCCATAGTGTTACCACCGCGGCCTTTGCGGGAACGGACAACATAGGGAACTGCCTTTTTCTTAGCGATTACATCTTCTAAGAACTCAATTGCTGAACCGGCATACATACCCTTCAGTTTTCGAGCGATTTGGACACAGTGCTTGTGATGTACATCTACATCAGTCACACGTGCTGTTGCTAGGCGATTACCTGTCAAAAACTGGGTGTAGCCAGATTGTGGTTTACTTCTATCTCTGCTCATCCTTTTCACCTCACTTCAATGCCACGTGCTTACTTGACCGGGTAGCACCAACACCAGGGCCTGTGTGTACAGGCTTACGGCGAGTTAATGCAAACTCGCCTAGATAATGACCAAGCATCTCAGGCTGAACTTCGAGATTAACGAAATCTCTGCCATTGTAGATACCAATTGACTTACCAACCATAACTGGTAGAACTGGCATATCTCTACGATGTGTACGAACTACCTGACCTGCTTCTGCTTCTGTAATTCTATCCAAGAAATGTTCACATTCACGTGGAAGACCACGGTCAAGAGAACGGCGAACACGTGAAGGTACCAACTCAATGATACTAACTTGGTCCGACCCATCCTCAGGCGGGTAGAGTGGCATTTGCTGCAACTCTGGAATTGTGTAACCACGATAGGTGAACTCTCGCTTTCGGCGTTCCGCCACACCCATCTTTCTCTTCCTTGCTGCACGGCGGACCGCCTTTGGCTTGCGGAATCCCTTGCTCTTTCTTCGTGCCATGAATCATCACTCCTTCTTTTTCCCTCGCATCTTTCCAGTGCGACTTGGCGCAATGTGTCCAACCTTCTGTCCGGGTGGTGCTGTGCGCGCAATTGAATTTGGTCCGTGAACTGCCTGATGGTTACCACCACCGTGCGGGTGGTCAACTGGATTCATTGCCACACCACTAACTGTTGGGTAGAGTTTACCACGAGCCTTTGCCTTGTAATGGGCCGCTCCAGCCTTCATCAGAGGCTTTTCTGAGCGGCCATGTCCAGCAAGGATACCAATAGCTGCTCGGCATTTTGCTGGCAAATCCTTCAGAGTACCTGAAGGCATTCGAATTCTGACTCTGTCACCCATTCGGGTCTCTAGAATTGCTGAATTTCCGCCACTGCGGGCAATTCGGCCTCCATCACCGGGACGTAGTTCCACATTGTTGATTGGTGTTCCTTCTGGAATTTGACCAAGTTCTGTGATATTTCCTGGCTTTAGTGAGACATTGCCACCCATTGCGATTTCTTGGCCGACTGCAATCCCTTCAGTTGCAACCAAGTGAGTTTCACTTCCATCTTCAAAACGGACTCTTACTAGAGGGGCTGTGTGAACTGGGCTGTGAACTAACTCCATCACTGTAGCCACTTCCTCAACTCCACGCGGAATGCGTGAAGCACCCGGGAAGCGATGACTAGAAACCCTGTTTTTCGGGCTTGAACCTCTGCGTTGTGCACGTATACGTTTTCCCATTTCTTCACCACCTTAATCAGAAAGCACTCAACTTCTGTGCTGCTACATCCGCATCATATCCTGGCGCCATCTTGACGCTGGCATGCTTGCCAATCTTGGAAATACGCGTGTTTACCTTTGCTACCTTGACTTCAAACAGGCGCTCAACAGCCTCCTTGATATCAGCCTTAGTTGCATCAGCGTGAACAATAAATTCGAGACGATTGTTGTTCTCAAAGTATCCTTCTTCAACATCTGCTACTCGACGAGCCTCAAGAGTTTTCTCAGTAATCCAAGGCATTACGATAACTTTGTATGGATCCATTTCAATCACTCCAGTGCCTCAATAGCTGACTTAGTCCAAACGGTGAGGCGACCCATGTCTCCACCAGGTGCCAAGTCCTCTGCTGAGAGGTCCTTAGCAGCCACAACATCAACACCAGAAACATTGCTAGCAGCCTTTGCTAGCCCATCTCGTTGTCCGACTACAAGTAAAATTGACTTTGGTGTTCGGCGACGACGGCCACGCATCTTACCCTTACCAGCACGAATGTTTCGTCCATTCTTTGCACGGTTCAAATCTGCTCCAAGACCTAGGCCTTCCATCATTGCAATGAACTTGCGTGTGGAATAGGTTAGTGGGATGCTTTCAACATCGTACTTCTCTTTCTTGCCATCACGTTCTTCGGAATATCCGTCAATGATTACAGGGAATTTTACATCTTCTGTAAAGCGGTGACCACGGTTAGCCACTGTTTCTCCATTGGCGGTGGCTGCAATCGCAGAATTACGAGCTTGCTTGCGAACTTTTGAGTTAACTTTCATTGTCCAGTCTTTCTCGACCTTTGGACCATGTGCTCTACGACCACCACGTGTGTGAGGGTTTTCTGCACCAGTACTTTGACCAGTCTTTCTCATAATACGGGAAACACCTCTTCCCTTACCCCACCATTCAACGCTGTGTTTCATACCCGCTTGCGGGTTTCGACGACCTTCGTGGCGATTGTGCCCATATGGCTGGCGGCGGTTAGCACGAGCTGACTGAACTGCATCGCGCACAACTTGAACTCTGATATCGGCTGAGAAGCAGTCCGGCAATTCAATTGCTTTTCCTTCCTTTGCAGCAACAGAATAATGTTCTGAGAGTAGACCTGCTTCAAACTCTTCTTGGTCTACCGTGTTGACCAGATTCATCATCTTAACCTTCATCTTCAGACCCCCTGCTTGCTTGATGTACTGACGTAGGTAATGTCTACAGGATCCTGTGTCTTACGTGGACGAACTGATTCACGGAATCTTAGAAGGCGCTTTGATGGGCCTGGAAGACTGCCTTGAACAATGATGTAATCGTTGGTAACTTCACCATATCTTAGGAAACCACCATCTGGGGTGACCTCATCTTCATCAGGAGAAGATATGCGAATTACTTTCTTGTTGTACTCTGTACGCTGGTGGTAACCAGTTTGACCTGCTTGACGGATTGTCTTTCGAACATATCCTGTTCCGAAGTCACCCATATTTCCACCTTGACGGCGACGCTTGCTGTTCTTGTGGCTTAGGAGTTTAATTCCCCAGCGCTTGATTGAACCTTGCCAACCTTTTCCTTTGGTGACTGCAATAACATCGAGATCATTACCATTTGAGAATACATCTGAAACTTTCAGTGTTTGACCGAGTCTTTCTTCGGCCCATGCAATACGGCTAGTGATATCACTACCGTTTAGACCAAGTTCCATGATGTTTGGAGTCTTAGTTGGAATTGACTTAACCTTAGAAGGCTGAGTTGAGACAATTAAGCGAACTTCGCATAGTTTGCCTTTTTCTGCCATTTCCTTCAGAGCAGTGATGTGCTCTCCAGTATCGTGAGTGTTACGAGCCGGTACTCTGCGAACGAGGTTAGGTTGTGCTTCTGCGATTTCTTCGCCAGAAGCCCACGCCTCTCCAGCAGTTTGCTTGCCGTAGTATGTTTGGTGGTATGCACGGATACCTAGAATCTGTAATGGTGGAGTTTCAACGATTGTAACTGCCTTCCTGATTTCTTGTCCTGCACTTGGGCTTCCAGGATTTTCATCACGAATCAAAACGTGACTCATTCCTGCTTTGTAACCAGCGAACCCTTGAATTTTGACTTCCCCGTTACTGTTACTAGGCCAAGATTTGACTCGACCGGTCTGTCGACGGGCTCGCTTACGCGGGCCAAAAGCCATGCTTCCTCGCTTGGGTTTGTGTCTGTCTCCCATTTGGGTTTCCTCCTCTTTTCGGTGGTATATTGCGACAAAGTAACCCGCCGAAGCGGCACAATGCCGGCTCTCAAAGCAAAGGAGCCACCGTGACACGATTCGGATTTCTGAACTGATTTTCCGAGTTGTGGGTTGCTTGTTGCATAGCCCTCTGTGTCTGGTACCTCACTATGTGAGCGTCTCGCCGACCGACCTACCATATATGAACCCCACCTATCGGGGAATGAGGAGAATAAGACCTCATGCAATGGTTTTAGTGCTATTTGGTCATCCATTAATGATATCAAATTTGTGAATGAATTAGACACCATTTTTCATATGATTTCATAGACTCAATTCTTATAAAACGTGAGAATCATTTAGAACCGTGACCTGTGGGATTGATGTTCATGGCCGCTTTTATTGAGCATCCTCGCCTGACTGCAGAGTCAGTAGAAGCGAGGGGATATCAAATTGAAGCGGTAGCAGATTGTTTAGGTGCACCGACATTGTTGGTATTACCTACGGCTCTTGGGAAAACTCCAATTGAATGGATGGTAATTGCTGAAAGACTCCATACAGAAGGAGGAAGAGCATTGATTATCGCTCCAACAAATGCCTTGGTAAATCAGCATTTGGGAGATTTAAAAAGAGTAATAACAAATCAGGAAACAGATGATTCCATAACCTCTATGACTGGCTCTATAGATTGGCGTAAACGCCAGAAACGTTGGGCAGCCGCGGAAATTATTGTCGCAACTCCTCACGTCATTCGAAATGATGTAAACCGAGGTTCAATTGACCTTGCAGATGTAACCATCTTAGTAGCGGATGAAGCGCATCATTCAACTGGGAAACACTCATCTGCAGAAGTAGGGGATTTGTATCTACAATTTGCTGAAAAGCCGTTAATTCTAGGTGCAACTGCTAGTCCTGGCTCGACTCGTGAACAAGTTGAGGAAGTTTGTACCCGACTAGGCTTGACCCGCATTCACTCTCGCTCTGCTGAAAACGCACTGTTAGCACCATATGCTGCAGGATTACAAGTAAAGGAGGTATTTGTTGATGTTGATGATGGGTTGAAATTGATGGCAGCACCACTGCAAATGTGGCTAGACCATCTTGTTGACCAACTTAGAAGATTGGGATACCATGTACACTCTGGAAGACCAACAAGCAGCCAATTGAATGAAACACGTGGCCGAATTCAAGGAGCAATTGTCAGAGGAGAGGGGTTGGCATACAATGCCGCGAGGCAATGTGCTCAGGGGCAAAGACTTCTGAATCTAATCGGTTATCTTCTCAGCCAAGGCGTTGCCGCATCAAGAGAATATCTAAGCCGAGTAAAAAATTCGGGTGAAGGTGGTGATAAGGGCGCGGCTGCATTCTTCAATGACGGCCGAATAACAGAATTGTTTGAAAATCTGAAGGTAAGTCCCGAGTTACATGAAAAGGTTGGAACAACTGTAAATTTGGTATTAGACCAGTTAAACGCTCACCCTGAAAGCCGCGTCATCGTCTTTGCTCACTTCCGTGACACTGTCAATGAAATCGTGAAACGGTTAGATGAATCTAGACTGGCGATACCAGAACGATTTGTTGGACAGGCAAGCCGAGATGGGAGTGCTGGAATGACACAAAAAGCCCAACTTGAGGGCTTACAAAGATTCAGAGAAGGGGAATGTAACGTTCTAGTTGCGACATCAGTAGGAGAAGAGGGATTGGATGTGCCAAGAGCAGATCTTGTGGTTTTTTATGAACCAGTTGGGAGTGAAATCCGTACAATCCAGAGGCGCGGAAGAACAGGAAGGCATCGTTCAGGCACTGTTCACGTCTTAATCGCAAGGAACACTAGAGATGAAGGCGCCAGGGCCTCTGCCCTTTTTCGTGAAAAAAAGATGAAACACGCAATTGATAGGGTTCGAAGAAATATGGGGCGCCCAGTTGATGACAATCCAGTTGAATTATTGAGGTCATTCAAAGTCAGACAAAACGAGATAATTGGCTCCGCCCATGCATTTATGGTCTCAGAAATGCAGCGCTTAGCACCTACATTAGGTGAGAAGACATCCCGTGTTAGTACAACCGTAGAAGGTGAAATTCCAGAAACAGATGATGATAAAATACAACAAAATAAAGATAATAAATACAAAAATGAGCCTTCAAGGCTACGCCCAAGGGGGCAAACCGGACTTGACTCATTTCCATCATCTGCTCCGACAAATGCCATGAAAAATGACCAAGGCGAGTCTGATCTTGATGAGCGAGAATTGGATATTGACGAAAATATTGCTAAACTAGCAGTGAGAGCAGCAGAAGATATAGTTCAAGCATTAACCACAGAAGCTGTTGACCCCTTAGCCCACGAATTTGATATCCCCTGTCGGATTGTAGTCGACCACCGTGAACTGAACACCACAATTGCTGCAACTCTGAGACTACAAGGAGTTGATGTTGATGTCAAAACATTAGCCATTGGTGATTTCCAAATAGGAGACAGAGTACTTGTTGAGAGAAAGCGTGTGAGAGATTTTGTTGATTCCCTCTTGGATGGCAGGTTGCTTGAACAAGCACACCGATTGATTGGAGCAGCCCCTCGGCCATTATTATTGATTGAAGGTGGAGGACTCTTCACACAGAGAGCAGTTCACAATAATGCATTGATGGGTGCCTTAGCAACCTTGACGATTGACCTCGGCCTACCAGTTGTAACAACTCAAGATGGTGAAGAAACTGCGCGATTTCTAATCATAGCCGCACGCCGTGAACAAGCATTGTTAGGCGCCTTGACGAAAGAAGCAAGAGAGAGAATGAAAATTGGTGATGAAGAAAACACGACAAATCTTTGGTTTGAAAATCAAGGCCCTGGTGGGTCTAGATTGGATGAAAAAACATCAATTGATGCAGCAGAAATTGTGATTGATACAGGCCTTCAAACCGAACAAAGAGTCATTTTAGATGCTTCAAAAGTGGGTGCATTAGACACTCGTGATGAACAACAAAAACAGACGAATAAACTTCACCTTCTCGAATCTCTGCCAAATATTGGGCCAACAACTGCAAAACGCCTTTTAGACCATTTCAAATCTATAGAGGCTCTGACTAAAGCAGATGAAGCAGAACTTTGTCAAGTCTCTGGAATTGGGCCAGCAAGTGCTAAATCAATCCTAGAAGTGTTGCGAGATTAGAGAAATCAACTTCTCTCAATTACCCATAACGAGAACTCTTGTTCGCAACTGAGCATACCGGTCGTTGTATGCTCCAAGAGCAAAGGCAATTAACTCAGGCAAATGAATTGCTGGCATGTCAACATCACTACCAGACACTCGTCCAGCCTTTACTTGGTAGGAATCAAGATTAATGTGAGAAAGTGGGCAAGCGGATGCCATTATTCGAGCACCCTCACTTTTTGCATCCGAAAGTACTGATGCAGTCATTTTCATTGCACTAGATTCCTCAGACAATAAAGATGGGAATCCCACACTTTTTGCTTTACTATCATAATTTACTGCTTGGCCGCCCAAGGCTTCAATCAAATCTTCGAAATAATGTGGGTCATAAATATCGTCATCCCCACAAGCACCATCTTGTTGCATTACTGACCCATAGTAACCTGCCACTGGGAAATCAATCGGGTTTTTCACCGCAGCTGAAACAACATCTAAGCCAATATCTTCAACCAGCACATGAAGCAGGTGGCGCATCTTCATTGTGCCCTCAAAGCGAAGCCCACAAATTGATTCCAATTGTTCATTCACACGCTCGCGCAAATCCGCATCTGTGGACAACTTGGTGAAATCCTCAGACATGTTGCCTTGGCAACTAGCACAAGGAGTAAGTACATCCAAACCTTGGGATTCAGCCTGTGCAAATGTTCTTGCATTTAGGGCAATTTGTAGTTCCCAATTTGCTTGCTTGATAACTCCCGCACCACAGCATGAAGCACCATTCAAAGGAACTAACTCAATATCTAAAGCACGCGCCAATGCAAGCATTGCATCTTGTACTTCTCTAGCAGAATTAAGAGTCACACATCCGGGGAAATATGCATATCTATTTTTTGCCATTTCAGAACCTCCTGTCGAATTTATTGAAGATAGCAACCACCTCATGATGGTCATCTACTGAAGAATTAATCATTTTAGGCATCTTTCCAACGCTAGCGGGTGGAGCAGCCAAGGCCTGTAAATCTCTAATCATAGGACCACCTGTTCTAGTGAATCCTAACAACATCCTAGGGAGCACACCGGAGATAGCGTTTTTCGCCATACCAAATGGACCGAGTGTAGCACCTGCCAAAACGGTCTCGTTAAGTCTACCCGAGAGTTTCACTGTTTCAGAGAACCACCAAACGTGCTTGCCATGTCGGCCTGTAAAACCATCATCTTGCAGGGTTTTCCTTTTTGCTTCTAACAAACTTGCCCCAGCCCCATTCCAAGCCCTTCCTGATTTGTAGACTGAACTCAAATCAGCCTCAGCCTTGATTCCATTTTCAGATTGAATTGTTGCTAAATACCCATCTTTTCCTTTTTGTGATGTTCGTGGGTCATTGAAGCGAGCCCAAAGACGAGCGATAACTGCTGGCCCAACGTATGAACGGTTGTGAGGAACTGTGTCACTTGAAGCGTGAAGTAACTGGCAACTTGGGAAATCTGATGCATGATGAATTGTTTCTGCCGCAAAAGCATCCATTGTGCCAATTATCCCTTGAGAAACCTTGGTTCCCTCACGGGTGGACGCGTGCATCCAAGGCTTTGCATTAGCTAGATGAATATGATAATCCGAGTGGTCAACGGCTAAGTCACGTATTACATCAAATCCAGAGAGCGGGTCGATTCGAAGTGACGATTCGCCATCTTTATCTCTGACAATTTCTGAGATTGCTACTCTACCTGGCAAAATATTCCTGCCATTTGCTGAAATTGCAGTAGTTGGGTCATCTGCATTGCCATCACGGAAAGTTAGACTACCATCTTCAGTCGCTTTGAGCAAACGGAGTAACTCCAGTACGCTAACGCTTCCTGGTACTGCGCAGCGCCAAACATCATGGCCAGATTGGCCGGATTCTGGGTCGTACCTGTAGACTCTAGCGTTAACTTGGATTTCTTGTCCTACCAAATCAGGAATGTCAAATGCTGAGCCGGCTGCTGCTTTCTTAGAACCGCCTGCTGCCTTTTCTTTGAGAGATGCTACCATCTCTTCGTTGAAGTTGCCTTCCCCATCAACTGCACCCATGTGTGCCAATGCATCTGATAACCAAGCATCTGCCATCGCATCATAATCAACATCACAATCAACTCTCGGAGTGATTCTGTTGGAACCTACCTTTTCGAACCATCCATCCCAATCAATTCCTGATTGACAGAAGAATTCGTACGATGTATCACCTAAAGAGCAGACAGAAAAGTGGCTTCCAGAGAGTGACGGTGCACCATCTGCATTCGCCGCATTCCACAGATCTTCGGCATTATCTGGCATTTCGCCTTCACCCCAAGTACTGCAAATGACGAGTATTCGCTGATATGCTGCTAAATCACCGATTTGGACTTCATCCATTCCTTTGACAGTTGCTTCTAATGAATAAATATCGGCTAATTTGCCAGCCTTCGCTGCTATTGCTTCTGAGTTACCTGATTGTGAACCAGATAATACGAGTAAAGACCGGTCGCCATCCATTGATGCTTCAACTGCAGCCGGGGCTGCTTCGACTGGTTCTGCCGCCTCCGCTGTTGGTTCCTCTGCTGTGGCTTCGGAGGCGGAATCTCCACTGCTGCCCACTTCAACCATGATTACGTCAACCGGGCATCCGCTTGCAGCATCCTGGATTGCCTCTAAATCCAAACCAGATTTCAGTGAAGATTTAGTTCCTTCATTGGTGTCAAATCCACCATCAGTTCTAGAATCTGCTGTGATGTAACAAGTATCATCTGTTACCTTGAAAACTTCTGGATACTCTTCCTCACAAGCATCACAGGTGATGCAGCCATCAGCAATCCAAACTACGACTTCAGACATGTTGACACCTTCACAGCCTAGGCTGTGTGATTTGCTCGACCGTAGGTCGATTATTGAATATACCGCGCAGACTGCATCTGACATTCTGCCTAATTCTACTCAAATGAGTAAGCGGCAATCAATCTGTGATGGCGGATTGTACCTGCTTCACATGTCAAAATCCATGCCATCCATTCCGCCACCTGAGACGGCTTTGGATGATATGACATCATCAATTCTTAGAATCATTACTGCAGTTTCTGTAGCACTTTGAATTGCTTGCTCAACAACCCTTGTTGGTTCAACAACTTGGGCAACTTGCATATCCATGACTCCCCCTTCGAATACATTAACGCCGAATGTTGATTTTCCTTCAGCGTGGGCCTTGCGTAACTCGATGATTGTGTTTACCGGGTCAAGACCAGCGTTTTCTGCAAGTGTACGAGGAATTACCTCAAGAGCACCAGCAAATGCCTCAATTGCCATCTGTTCGCGACCGCCAATTCCTTCGGCATATATCCGCAAATCACGACTCAATGCTGCAAGAACACTGCCACCGCCAGTGAGCACGGAACCATCTTCCCAAGCCACACTAATTACACCGATTGCATCGTCAAATGCTCGACGTACTTCGTCAACAACATGCTCTGTTCCACCTCGGAGTAAAACAGACACACTCTTTGCTTCTGGGCAGCCTGTGATGAATACCATATCTGAGTCGCCAATTTTGCGCTCCTCTACTTTGGCTGAACTTCCAAGATCTCCTTCAGCAAGGTCATCAATATTGGTAACAATACGTCCGCCAGTTGCCTTTGATAGTGCTTCCATGTCACTCTTTTTGGCTCTGCGGACAGCAAACAACCCAGCCTTAGCGAGATAGTGTTGTGCGATGTCATCAATTCCCTTTTGGCAAACTAGCACATTTGCTCCAGAGTTTTGCAACTTTTCGACCAATCCTTTCAGATAGTTCTCTTCCTCTTCCAAGAATTTTGCTAACATACTAGGGTCTGTAATCTGAATTTTTGCATCAACTTCGGTTTTCTTCACTTCAATTGCGCTGTTCACTAAAGCAATTTTTGCATCGGATACCGCTCTTGGCATTCCAGGGTGAACTCGCTCTTTGTCCAAGATAATTCCATCAACTAAGGTGCTCGCTTTGATTGAACCGCCTTGGCGCTTTTCTACTTTGATATCGTCTAATGATACCGCTCTCTCTCCATCATCTTCTCTACCAACAGATTTCACGGCTTTTACACAAATATCAGCCAAGAATGACTTCACTGCTTCTGCACTCTTCCCGGTAAGAGCAGTCTTCGCAACCTCTGCTAGAGTGTCTTCTTCCTCAACGGAAATAGAGTGACTCTCAAGAAGTTCAACTGCTCGTTCTGCCGCCAATCTAAAACCGTGGCATATCACCGTAGGGTGAACATTCTGGTCAATTAGGTCCTCACTTCGTTTGAGTAACTCACCTGCGATTACTACCGCACTAGTTGTACCATCGTAGCAATGTTGCTCCTGAGTTTTTGCAACTTCAATAATCATCTTAGCTGCCGGATGTTCTATATCCATCTCCTTTAGAATTGTAGCACCATCATTGGTGATTACAACATCCCCCATACTATCGACTAACATCTTATCCATACCTTTTGGTCCAAGAGTAGAACGAACTGCATCCGCAACCGCCTTTGCAGCAGCGATATTGTTGCTTTGAGCGCTTTTGCCTCTAACTCTGTCAGTTCCGTCTTTGAGAATGAAAATTGGTGCTTGTCCATTGTACACTTCAACCACTTCCGGTATATTCGCCCCTATGGGGCGGGCTTGCGACCCGCGCCTCCCTCTTAAGGGCAACCGCTCACTTGATGGTTAACGAAACCTAGTGGAATCAGCCATTACGGCCAAAATCGTCAATTTCACTTCTATTGGCGTTTCAATTTGAACCGGGAATTCACTTGAGCCCTTTCTGTTCTAGGTACTGTTCACCATAATGTGCCCATTGAGTCATGTCCCAACCATCAGGTAATCCACCCGGTGGTAAAGGAGGTGCACCTGCGGGTACCGATTCGACGCTTGCAGGCGCTGGTGCAGGTGGGCTGCCGGCAGGTGGACTACCAGCGGGAGTAACTGTCATTTGTTGCTCAAAGATATCGGCTGCGCCTCCATAGGCAGAATTTGCGACTTCGTCGGTAACTGGTAGTGATGGCGCTCCGCCTCCACCAACGGGGACGTCAGGAGCAGCAGGCATGCTGCCGTATGTTTCCTCTAATTGGCGTTGATATCCCTCTAGAGAAAGAATCTCATCTTCTTCACGGTTTGTTGATAATACGACCTTAATCAGAACTACAATCAAAGCAATTACTACAATTCCTCCAAGAATAAATGCAATGATATTAACAATCCCAATTCCGCCTTCTGCTTCTGCATTCACCCCGGTTGAAGATTCTCTAATCACCCTGACTTGGACGATGGTTTCAGAAACATCATCGTCACCAGTTGCAATGACTGTGATATTAAACAATATTTCATCCTCTGGTAAGTTCAAGAATTGAGTTTCTGTTAGTGAAAATTTGATTGCCGCAGATCTCTTCGCATCAGGGTCAAGAACGAAAGATGAATCTTCGCTTTGTACACGCACTGAAGAGAATTGTCTGGCATTGCCTGGGTCTACATCAAGGCGAATGAATTGTGAGTTTGTTGGATGCCGGTTGTGAATCGTCAAGTTGGCTAGTACCCAGCCCTCAGAATCAAGGGAAACTATCGAACCAGCAGTTAAATCAATCCACCCTTGGCTACCAACTTGGAAAGTTGCAGAACCTGCCCCACCAGCAGACCCTCCTGATTGAATTGAATGGGCTGTAACAACCATCTCGAGAAGGCCATTTGTTCCAATGTCAAATGAATATTCAACGGTAATATTCACCGATGCACCTTGGGCCACAGAAGGTGGATTATCGGGATTATATTGGTCACTCTGAATTACTTCTGCGTTCATTCCAGCAGGAGCATCAATATCAATTGTAAATTCATCATAATCATTACCGTTATTTGTGACTTCAAATGAAATCGTCTTTACATCAGCACCGCCTTGGAATGTCTGCCCACTCATATCAACATCTTCGACATCGATAAGATATGTTGGCTCAACGGTTAATTCAACCTGTACTAATTTGAAGAATTGTGGATTATCCTGAGATGAAGCCCGAGCAGTTAGGAAATATGTATCTGGCCTAATTCCGTAGGGCATGGGCATGACAAGGAGGATTGTTGAACTGTCTCCATTGGCTCCAATTTCTTCAGTTATTGGTTGGCTTAGTGTGGCATCAAGTCGCCAATCGGCAGTTAATGTCAAGTCAAATCGTTCTGGCGCGTTACCATTATTTGTCAATTCAATCTCAACAATCCTTGTTCTTCCATCTGCTTCCGCTGTAATCTGTAATTCAGAGGCAACCATGGTTAAATCGTTGATTTGAGGAGTGTTAATGCTAATTTTCTTTGTCTGTTGAGCAGTTGCAGGAGATTGTCCTGCGGCTAGAATTGTCACTTCTGTAAGGCCTGGTGAAAGCATTGAAGGAGTTGTGAATTCTGCCCAGAAATCTCGGTCTTCACCCTTCGCCAACTGCATGAAGGTGATTTCGGTTCCATTTACATCTGCATCTAAGAATCTGTAATGTGAACTACCCCACTCGCTACGATTGAAGAAAGCATTTAGATTCCAATACGCCATTTGATTCCCAGTGTTAGAAAGTCTAAATTTGACAAGTCCTGACTCATCAGGGGCAATGTTTGGCACTTCACTTGGGCTATAATGTGTAACATCAACAGAATACGACGCGTCTACTGAAAGAGGTATGGAAATAATCTCTTTTGCTTCACCTGTATAGTAATCTAACAGTGAAACATTCCACTCAAGTTGTTCTACATTTGACCCTGGCGGGATTGTTAGATTCACCCAGAACTCGGTAGTTTCATTGAATCCTATTGGATTTAATGGTACACTGTAATCATGGTCATTGATATTGTTTGAGTCAATTCGAATTGGTGAATACTGATTCATCCATGTTTCATTATCTATTAAAGAAAGGATTTGCAATGCCTTTTCTCGGTAGCCGTTGTTAGTCAAAGTACAGTAAAGAGAAGGCGGCATTGGGTCTGCAGGAATTACAAGATATCCAGTTTCTGGATTATCACATTCTACTGTTATTGTGTATTCTTGAACTTTCTCAATTCCAAATAATGCAAATTGATCAATATGGAAACCTGGCGAAGCACCTGAATTATCACTCTGGAAATGGTAACTCAAACTGAAAACCTGAGTGCTTGTGTTCGCACCCACATCCCAAATTACAGGGGTCCAATCATCTGTAGCACCACTAATTCCAGACTCTGACAAATTCTTGGTGGCAATGACTGCACCTGCAGAAGTTGCTTCTATGGAAACTTCGTCATTGCCGAGGCCTAAACTTCCCCATGCTTGAGTGGCCAGTTGCATTGAAATGTAATTGCCACCTGTAAGTGAAACTTTGCAGAATGGAGCAGCGTACAACCCATTTAGTTCGTTTGCGGTTACACCCCAACCTAGTCCATGACCAGGGTCCTCACAAGTCGCCCCTCCGGGAATGAACCAACCCCAAATAATGTGGTCATTACCATTACTGACATAGTCTTGACCGGGAACCGAATGTCGCCAGTGTTTTGTGCCAACAAAACCCGAAGAATTGTCCATCTGCCATGGACCATGCCCATCTGTTTGGCCATTAGTGTCAAGACCTACTGACGCAAATGTAGGTGAATTGTAAGTTGCACCGGGACAGTCCATTGAACTATCACCATCATTATCTCCGCACATGCCTCTATCCATATCATCAAAGAAAATAGCGATTGGGACATGTTCTTCTGTAACATCGTTTGAGGTATCACCTTCTGCTATTCCAGCATCAACTACACCTTTGATTATGTATCCACCACTCAAAGTTCCATTATCATCGAGTTGACTGTGAGCCGCTTCGGCAGTCCAAACAACTTCGTGAATAACTGATTGTCCACCAGAAAGAGATAGAGAATAATTCCATTCTGCGACTTTAACACCAACAGGGTGCCAAACTTCGATGTAACCTGTTGCTGATGTTGTCTGTAGTGAAGAACCAGCCTGTTTGAAGGTCACTTGGATAGGTAAAACAGATTCTTTCAAGAAATAATCCATCTGAGTGCCGTCTGGTTGCTCCCATTGAAACGCGACTACCGAAGTATTCCCTATGGAAATATCTTCAATTGTAAAATCAACCATTGATTTTGGGCCTGAGGCGCCTACATTTGCTGAAATCGGCGCGATTAATGTAGCAACTAACAACAGAGTAAGGGTAACGGATTTCAGCCGGCTCATTCGCATCAACAGTGGTCCCAACCGAATCGAGATAAAAAGGTTGATTGGCATCTGTCTAGGACAGATGTGGCATTTCCCCACCTATTTGGCGTAAAACTGGTTGTTGAAATATCAGCCTTTTCGGCACTGTTGTAGCGAAGAGAATATGGCTCAAAGTGAGAGTGGGTGGGAGCGTGGCAGAGAAAAGGAGCACGCTCCTCGAGAGGTTTTGGCTCACCATTATTGTGTGTGGTCAAGTTTTACTCGCACCTGCCATCGCATTTTCAGCGACGTATTTCATTGATTTCGGCGGAATTCTTGGTGAAAGGGCTCTTCTCCGAGTCGACCTCATTCCGTGGATTCTTAGTGGTTCACTAGGATATGGAATACTTTCACTTGTTCTTGCTTTAGTTGTAGGAGGTTGGATGCCTATTTCAGTCGCTGACAAGGGTGGTTGGATGCCAGTTCTAGGCGCAAGCCGATTAGTGAAGGACGCGGCAATGGTTGACCGGGCGAGAACTCATCTGTTAAGTTCCCCATCTGGAAAAATGATGAAGATTGTGAACCGGGAAATGATAGAAGGTGATCGCACTTTATTAGAGGTTCACGGCGGTTTGCAAATGCTGGCTGCGCCGCTTCAGATTTTACTTGCTATCAGTCCACTTTTGATGTTAAAATTCATTCCTTCAGAGTGGTTAGTTCCTAATCGACTTCTTGAATTATCAATGGTTGGATATCTTGTGTCTTTAGCATTAATACTGAGAAGTTTTCCTAAGTTTGCCCAAAGATTTGTGGGTGCAGCATCAACTGCTAGGAGATTTCTAGTTACAGTGACAAAAATAAACTGGATGTTTCCTGTGTTAATTCTGTGGCTGGTTGGTAGGATAATCGTTGGGTTTGCCTTCGACCTAATTCAACCAGATGTCTCTCAGTGGCAACAAATAGCCCTTGAAAAAAGCATTATTGAGGCATTTCTTCCAGTCAGTGTCGAAGTTCCTGAAACTTCCTTTCTTGATATGCTAGTTGCTCTAGCAGTTCTCCCTCTAGCCACTTTTACAACCATGGCTGTTCTAGGTGGTGGCCGACATGACCTACCTGATTGGCTAGTAAATATCGAGTCACAATGGGAAGATTTGGAGGATTCGGACCAACTTCTTCTCACAGATGGTTCAGAAATTGATTCCGAAGATGGTGTGGAGGACGACGATTCGCAACAGAATGATGAGAACGGTGAACTCGACAATACACATGAAAATGATGAACCAAATCTTGTCAAGGGCAACAAAGGTGAGATGCTGTCCGCTCTTGCTAAAGCGAGAGACACAATTGAGTCATTTTCAAACGATGATGATTAACATCTCTACATTTTTTCATTCTGAATCATCTTGAGGATTGTTGATGATTGGATGTCCATCCAAGAAAAGCAACCTCAATCTACCAAGAAATCCATCGTTTCTTAGTCTGCCCAAATCTGGTCGTGCTCTGTCCAAATGCGATGCACTACAATTTTGACACCTAACTGAAATTGTCTCCCAAGAAATCTCTGGTGAACTGCAACAGGTTGGTTCATTAATTCGAATTTCATTCAACTCATGGATTAACTCTGTCGAGTAAGGGGTGTTTGGAAAAGAAAAACCGTGTGTTGGAATCAGTCTAGCTAATATCGCCCATCCAGCACCAATGAATAATCCAAATGCAATTGGCGAAGCGAACGATGTCAGGATAAGGAATCCAATTGCCAATGGGATAAGAGCAAATAGGAAAGAGAGTTTCCATAAAGTACTCATTATCAACATCTGAGAAATCAAATGTTTGTCAATTGGTTGTGGCATTGGAAAAGGTGCTAATTGGCCATCCATCACATTTAATCTAGGTAAAATCATCAAAGGTAGACGTGGTAAAAATAATGCAAAAATTAGTCCTGAAAAGATTTGAATAATACTTGAAATCAAAAAATCACCTAAAATTCGGTTTCATCTTTTGGTGGCGGTGAATCTTTGATTCGAGCCAACACTGATTCAACAATATCCATTGCTGCTTCAATTTTCTCAACCCCAATTGTATAGGCAAATCGGAGGTGCCCTTCACCAGCAACCCCGAACGCCGAGCCAGGAGAGCAAACAACCCCTTCTTTGAGAATCTCTAGAGCAACATCAACACTGGTCCACCCTGGAAAATCAAATTTAGGAAAAACATAGAATGCACCCTCGGGAATATGGCAGGAAACTCCTTCCATTGCATTCAATCGTTGGCAAATCAAGTCACGCCGTTGCCAAAATGCATCTCGCATTTCAGTTGGGTAATGGGCTGCCTTTTCAAGCGCGGCTAATACCCCATACTGCATTGCATCGGTTGAACAAGCAGTAACATAATACTGCATTTTTTTGGCTTGGTTCATTATTTCTTGATTGCTAGAAAGAATGTATCCAATCCGCCATCCAGTCATTGCAAAGGTCTTAGAAAACGATTGAATCATCACAACTTTGTCATATCCTCCACCCAAAAAGGAGACATGGGGCTGATCATAGATTATCCTGTCATAAACTTCGTCGGTAATCAGCCACAAGTCATGACGCCTAGCAAATTCTAGTAATTCATCACGCTGTTCAATTGTGATTGTTGCTCCAGTTGGATTGCTAGGAAAGTTGTAGATAATAGCCTTCGTGTTCTCATCAATTAGTGCTTCAAGAGAATCGATTGTCGGTACAAACTCATTTTCAAATGTGCATGGGTAAAACAGTGGTTCTGCACCCGTGATAGTTGCGTGTGGTCCGTACAGTGGGAAAGAGGGGTCCGGCAGGAGAATTTTATCTCCTTGATTCAAGAAACAAAGCGATAGAGAGAGTAATGCATTGGTGCCCGACATGGTAACACAAACATCATCCTCGGTAAGTCCTGGCTCTAAGTGAGTCCACAAACTTGCTATTTCTGCTCTGAGTTCTGCTAGTCCTGCAGTAGTAGTATACTTGTTGTGACCATCTTTCATGGCTTGGTAAAATGCCTCTATAGCGATATCTGGCGGTTGGAAATCTGGCTCCCCTAGACCTAGGTGGATAGAGTCCTTGCCAGCCAAGTCAAACATCTTGCGAACTCCAGTTGGCTGGATGGCTTTTGCTCGCTCGCTAAACTCGGCCATAGCCGACCGACCGGTGCCGAGATTATCAATACCATGTTATGAATCTCAAAACTGAGAGACCCAAAAATCAGTTATCTCGAAGCCGGTCAACCAAATTCTGTTTGTTACCACTCTTTGGGAGACCTTTTTGTTGTAACAAATCCTTCAACTCAGCGACTGTGAGTGACTCAAAATTGTCGGTTGGAGAATTATCTCTGCTAACTACGAGTTCAGCATCCATTACAGATTGGTTGAGATTTTCTGAATCCTTTGACAATTCACTACTTACACTATGCATTCTCCACCCGATAACTGCGGCTAGTAACATCACAAGTATTGCCAACCCAAGTGCGTACACAACAACGCTTCCACTTGCTGCCTCCATTCCAAGACCTGTTCCCTCTACTGTGACTAGAACTGGAAGAGATGTCATCTCTCCTGATACTGAACGGATTTCAACGGTTTGATTGCCATTACTTAGGCCATCTAAATTCAAAACCACAGTCCAGTTAAACGATTCACCAGCTGATAGATTTTCTGCAATTTCGTAAGTTGCTTCACTCCATTCACCTTCACCAATGCGAAATTCTACACGTTCCACAACGCCTTGCTGACCCCATGAATGACCAACTATGGTCCCAGTTGACCCTGTCACATTGTAATCAAGAAGGTGATTTTGCAAATATGGGTCGATGTTAGCAGATTGCTCGGTCTGGTTCAAATGTTGAGCCAATTTGACTGCTTCGTAAGCGTCAACCATACCGTATCCAAAATCTCGATTCCAGTATGGGTCAACATCAGGTACTGATGCTGGACCTCTGCGTTCTGCAGTCTGCTTGAGAACTTCTTTGATTTGTAAGGGGTCGAGGTCAGGATTTGCCTCCATAACCAAAGCGATGATACCGGTAACCGATGGAGTCGCATATGATGTCCCTGAACCACGGCCGGTGTATGTGTTATCACTAGCATCACCAATTCCTAGGAAATTCGTGCAACCTCCAGAAGTTACACATCCTTCTGCTTGAATGATGTTTGTTCCAGGCGCACTAATTTCTGGCTTTAGTTCGTTGTACGGGTTACTATCCCCATTATCTCTTCGTGGTCCACGACTTGAATACCCTGCAACGATGTCATCCTCTCGGTTGATTGTGTTGATGTCATCAGTTGCCCCTACTGTGATTGAAAGACTTGAAGACCCCATTCCAGAAAGGCCGTCATTATTTGGCCCATCATTACCAGCCGCGACGCTGGGAGTAACTCCAGCATCAACCGCTTCGTTGAGAATGCGGCTATGCATATCTTCGCCATCTGAGCCGCCACCTTCATGACTGGTTATTCCCCAAGATAAGGAAATAATGTCTATCCCGTAGTACTTCTCATCAACACCTTGCCATGCGGTATCGCGATTATCAATAATCCATTGTACACCATTCATGGCAGATTCATAGAATTCTTGCTCCAAGATATAATTCTCAAATGGTCCTGCTCCTGCATCGGTTCCGATGCGCACATCAACCAGTGTCGCATCAGGTGCACTGCCATAATATTCTGACTGAGTACCATCTGCCTCCAAACCAGTTGCTGCAGCCATCCCCATACATGCTGTACCATGTTGATTCCCATCATCAGGGTCGAACGAGCCATCGGTTTCTCTTGCAGTAGGAGCACATGTTGGGTCAGTATGCATGAAACATACTGCATCGTAGCCAGCAATGTGCTTGCCCTCTAAACCGGGGTGTTCACTGTCAACACCCGTATCAGTCAAGGCGATATTTACTCCATCACCACTAACTCCCAAATCCCATGCACCCACGGGATAATATGACGAATTGCGCGCTTTCACCGCAGGTGTTTGAATATCACCATAGAATGTAAGAACGCCGTACCTCTCTACCATCACTACGCCTTCAAGTTGGGCTAATGCCCAAACATCAGAAGCGTTTACAGTGCCAATAAGTAAAGCGTCAACAGAGTGTAAAAGTAGATTTACAGAATGCCCAAGTGCTTCAACTCTTTCTTCATCAATTGACGTGGGTGTATGGTCATACGAGAGACCCACATTTACTGGTCCAATCGCGGTTTCAAGAGAATCATGAATTCCATTACGATTTAAGTCAAGAGTTGTGTATTCCCACCACTGCGACACACCAAATGTTGGCATCGCTATTTGCTCAGGTATTTCCAAGGTTTGGCCGGTAGTAAGAATCTGAGCCGAGTAAGTTGATTCTTTGAGGGGATTTTCAGCAGGTTGTATTGTCCCAATCAGGGGTAAAACCATCACCAAGACCAGAAGGTATGCGCAAGGGCGTGCTCGGTTCACAGTCGGGCCGACACAGGGAGTGCATGAAAACCCCACTATTCCAAGATTTACCAAAAAACAAAATTGAACTCAGAAAAAACCAATCAACATTGTTTCAATTATTGACCGGGGAATATTTGATATGAGATACACTGTCTGGTTTGATAGAACTGCGACCTTAATGGTTTCATAGTCATTTGAAAAAAAGGGTGAATCCAATGTCAACAAATAAGAAAGTGAGCAAATTATTACTAATCCTAGTTTGTTTCTCAATGATTACAATTTCATGGTCTGAGATGATTAATTTTGAAGAAGAATATTCGGGTGATATTTCTCCTGAATTAGAATTAGAATCTCCGCGCATGAGTACAAATGTGGGAACAGTAATCTCATTCAATACTACGTGGACTTCTGCAAACTCGCCCTACTACCTCAACAGTCCTGTTTCTGTACAACAGGGGGTAAGGCTAACGATAGACCCAGGAGTTCAGGTTTTTGCAAATACCACAAACGCTTCAATCAT
>CAZXZO010000009.1:29611-59353 GCA_964645485.1 uncultured Candidatus Poseidoniales archaeon | reverse complement strand
AAGGGTTGGATTTACACGGTTTTTGTTACCAAAATTGATTGCCTCAGTTGGCAGTAATCCTACTGATTAAGAAGGGTTGGATTTACACGGTTTTTGTTACCAAAATTGATTGCCTCAGTTGGCAGTGATGCAACCCTTACTAAAATCCGAGAAAACTCATTCTTCAACGGTGATTTGTAGGCCTTCGGTATCTGCGGCCCAATCAACAAGACTCCATCCGGCCGCTTCACAAGCAGTTTCAACCGCTTCTCTGCGACCAAGATTGCACAACAGCATCGCACATCCGCCGCCACCGGCGCCAACCGCCTTCCAAGCCAATACATCCTTGCTAGCAAGTAATGGGTCAAGCACCCCACGGAACGGTTCGTGAAGCCCCAAATCAAGCAGGTCAACCCCTCGACACACCTCGTGAAGTGCGTGAATTACCTCGTCACGCCTGTCCTGCTGAATGCCCTTCGCCATGCCACGTGCCGCCAATCGAATCGCCATCAAACCCTCTATAACTTCCTCGTCACCATCCGCATATCTCCCCCAGATATTCTTGTGTAAATCGCCAGAAACATGAGCAATATTTGAGTTCACAACAATCAACTGACGCTGCAACCATTTTGTCGCTGATGCTAGTGGAGCGAGCGGCATCTCCTCAACATCATCCTGCATGAACATCAGATGATTCCAGCCGCCATGTGATGCTGCCCACTGGTCTTGACGTCCGCCTTTGTTTCCTAAAAGTGACTCAAATTGGAATGCCTGTTCTGCTAATGCCTTACGCCCGGTATCATCAGTTTCCATAGCGCTGATAGCACCCATCAATGCCACATTGATTGCACCGGTAGTCCCCAAGCCCGAGCCCACCGGAACCTCACAGGTGTAAGAGACCGAGAGTATCCCCTCATCGTCAACTTCTAGCGTGGCAGTAGCGTATTTATTGATGGCTAGATTGACAACCTCGCCACCTACATCGTGCGTGTACGGAGAAACATCAGTCCAACCGCCAGCGAAGTCAATCCGCACCGGAGCACGAGCCACTACCTTGCGAGCCATACCCTCCCGGATACGACTCATCCCATCAACCCGATGGATAAACAGATTGTTAAGGCCAACTGAAGAATTACTGCTCGAATTCAGTTAATTGGATTAAGAAATTTCACAAACGAATTACCCTGTTCTGATAGTCCTAATCTGAAAAAGTGAGAATTAACCGATTCCAACTCAATTAATTTCCATCCCTCTAACCTTTCTAATGACCTACTAATTGTTGGTTGACTGACATTCAGTAACTTCGCAAGGTCGACTTGACGACTTTCTATTGGGCCTGATTCGCGAGTGAATTGGATAATTGAACGATCGATTTCTTTCATTTCACATAATAGAAGAATGTCGTCTACTGCTTCACCGGATTTAGGGATAGTGGAAGAAAAGTAACATAAACGACGGCCAAATCTTTGAGACCAGATTAAACCGAAAGTTTCCAATTTATGAAGGTGATAACTCGCTTGTCCCATTCCCAATCCAAGTAATCCTACAATCTCGTTGTAAAACGTACCAGGGTGATTCAGAATAAATTCTTCAATAACCATTCTTATTTCTCGGCCTTTTGCTGTCTCAGATTTGCCGACAATACCAATGAAAGCAAGTTTTGAAATTCGGCTAAATAAACCAACCCTACTTGGCTGATCAATTACAATTAAACCGACAAATGTCGTGACTGAAAGAGAACTTATTATTAATGCAATCATAAATGGGTTATTTTCAAGATAATTAATATCGGAAAGTGCTTCTCCGGTACACCTACCTTCAGCACATTGATTTGAATCGTACCAAACCACATAGGGTCTCCAGTCACCACTATGATTGAGATCTATCAAAGTGGGATGATTATTCGTTGAATGATAGAATACACCTGTATAAAGTTCACCACCTTCAAACTTATCATAATTAGGAGAACAATATTGGTCCGAACTCCCAGAAGTATTCAGCCTTTCAATACAACCAGGTGTGTACTCTGATGTAGTGAATAAATATGTCACATTACCAAGATTGTCCGGGAATCCAACGACCCCATTATCCCCTACAGAAATCCTTCTATCCCATGTCAGATTTCCTTGATTAACTTGATAATCAAAGTATTCAATGTGAAGATCCGCCAATTTTTCCCAACCTGTTGTTATATTTTCCACCATCGACGTTTTTCCCCCTACAACCCATATACTAAGGCAAAAATGATTTTCATCCGGGATGCTAATAATACTTCTATGATTATATTCTTCCAAATCAGATTTTGAACCAAGATATGGACTTGCCTTCTCGTATTGTGTTATCTCGCCTTCTACAATTTTTAATTTGTCATGGGTTCCGGCGCGTCCCGCACCTCTAACTACAAGTTCTTCATTGTCAGTTAAGGAACTATTATTTGTGACTAGATACCCTCTATAACCCATTGGAAGATAACTACTGGTTGAATATTTCCAGGTTGTAAAATAAAGAAATTCTGGTCGACTTTCATTTGCATCAAAACATCTCTGAAACACTCCTTCCCTAAGTACCCCATCATTATGGTCTTTACCAGGGAAAACCTGTTGATTGGGATAAGATGAGAAGAATAGAACGGCACCAATTCCAGCAATGGTGATTGCGAGTAAAAGAACAACTACTCCAGTTTTCAAAGAATCATCACCTGAGAACCTAATATTGCTTGCTCGTGGTCTAATAGAACATGGTTATAGGTACCAATTATCCATTGGCGAAGATAAGCATCAATTGTAATCTCCACATCATATACAGGTGCCCCACCTGAATTGAAGGTTACTACAGTACCTGATTGGCTGGATATCGGCTGTATCCCCCCTCCTAAAACTAAAGTTGGCTCTACATAAATACAAGAATTTTGCGAGAAACCACAATTGTAACTATTTGATGAGGATAGGAGATTAGAGAATCCATTACCGTCGTAGTAATCAATATCCCAAGACACGTCAATTTGAACCCATCGGTAACGGGTTCTACAAACTGAAGGTTTGGAAAATTCGATTGAAAACTGTTCTTCAGAATTGTACAAGTTCCAAGATATAGTCGATGAGCCTTTTCCTCTTAAAATAGAGTTATCAAATCCATCCGTTACAACGAACGGTTCAACAAATTGGCATAAATAATCGGTTGAACCGGTCATGTACAAATTTTCTAATGAAGGTGTATTAACGTAAGTTGATGGCGCCACATTTGGGTGGAAGGCCATATCAAAAAGTGGGGCCCTATCTAAGAAATTAAATTGATATGCATCTTGAAACCAAACAATCCCATTGAAATATTCACTTGTCATTATTGCACTCTGCCAACGACCAATTTCTCCATATTGATTCAAGTAATGAGGGCCCGAGTCCCAACTTAATGGTTGATTGTCGCTTGCTGAATCATCAAATAAAGTATCTGTGTTTTTATTGGAGTAATGTTCAACTTGGTTGAACCCTGAATTCCCATAACCATAAGAAAGTACCTCAATTTCGGCATTCCATTTTTCAGAACAACCCAATTGCGCAAATGGCTGGCATGTTGAGTCTAGCCAATCATGATTCCAATCCATAATACTAGATTGGTAATCCTCGTACAATGGTGCAAAACAATGAGTTCCCCATAAAGTAGAGATAGTTGAAGAAGTTGGTAAACTATTCAGTGTTTCAATTCTATTGAAGTCCATTCCGGAGCACGTTCCAGAATGATGTCCATAACTTAATGAGTTTGCACTAAACGGATACGAACAATACAACGGTTGTTGACCCTCCTCAATTGATTGGTAAAATCCTGGACAAACTCTGTAAACATTATTTGTGTTCACCTGAAATTGTGTTTCTTGAACATCAAGATGTACTACTGTATCACCTGTTAAAGTATCAACGAGAATCAAGGAGTCGTATTCAATATATTCTTGTTGACATTGATCTAAGTTAAAACTTAGTAACCCATTTGAAATTGAATAGTTTATCAACAGTCTTGGGAAATCATCACATTCTGAATAATGCCAATCTGCTTCGGGATGGCTTTCAGCATCTACATTTTCACTGCCGATCGTCAATACCATTAACGCCACAATAAAACTAATCATAACACACTTCAATATTGCATTCATGACTGTTTCTCATATCTGCCTCATATTAGTAAAGATTGGAACGATGGTGAATAAAGAAGTGTCACGAATAACTCAATCGCTGAGATCAGCCAAAGCATCATCAATCAGCGCTTGGCCTCTATCCATTATCATTCCTCGCCATTTATCGGAATTAGGACTGAAGATTTCCACCAATCTTAGGCGCTCTTTCGAGTGAAGTTTTTCGCGCTTCCCTATATTCGACCATTGAGTCATTCTATTCTCAGCGCGTAATGTCTTGATCACCTTGACTGGTTTGTAAGTTCCAAACTCTTGGGTAATCAATGTCCAATCAATATCAGTAAATCGTGCAGATAATCCTTCGAGCATTCCACCGCGTATACGGTAAGCAACACCAGCGTCTGGGTCTAATGGTTGAATTCTTGAGCCATAACGTGCAGTGAGAGACGTGAAAGCCTCCTCACCTAATTCATTTGAGACAAGTAAGGAATCAACACCAAATGGCCCCAATCCGGTGTGAAAATCAAGCCATACTGCCCGCTTAACACTCGGTAGCACACCTGACAAATATTCTAACCAAAGTTTTGGCCCCTCACACATTTGGTGGCCACCATAATTCATCGACTTTGGCCGTTCGAACTGACCCTCAGCAATAGTTTGCTTGGCAATATTGAATCCCATTTTTAGCATCACCCATGCTGCCCTCAATGTGAACATGTCAAAAGTTGATTTGTAAGAGCGTGGATTTAGGAAGCCATCCAATTCATGGTACCTTTCAGGCTCGCCCACGTAAGGCTCCCCTGGTGGTAGAAAATTTCGATTCAAATCAGCATTATTTTCGTTTACTCTTCTTAGCCAAGCAAATCCATGAGGATTGATTGAATGTGCTACCACCAAACCTGTATCATCAGGAATCTGTAATTCTCCTGCTGAAAAACGCTCTAACATCCTAACCTGATTTGCGCTCCCCGGAAATCCTTCAACCCCATGCACCCCACTTGTGTGAATGAGCATTCGTGAGGGTTTCTCTCCACCAATATAGGCAATATCGATTGTAAGGTTTTCATCAGAAGGGCCGCGTACGGAAATCGGCAAGGATGTGATTTTCGCTCCTGCCTTCTCAGCAGCGTCAAGGAAACGCTGACGAGCAGTTACGTAATCAGGAGAAAAATATCGCCATAACACATCATCCGCTACCACCGAAGCCACTTCCAATTGTTGCGAGTGCCGGCATCTACCATTCACTTTTCGCAAGATTATATGTAAAATAAATAGTATAATGGGGCGGAGGATAGTTCAAGGATTATTTCTCCTTAATTGAGAATGTCCTCAACTAGATGATGCTCTTCTTTTATTTCTTCGGCTAAATCGCTGCCAATTTCTGTCAAACCCCATACCTTCTCAAGTTTGTTAGCTATTCCTTCATCTTGTAAACGTTGTAAATGTTTATTGATATTTGGTTGACTACATTCTAGTTTTTCAGCGAATAAACGCTGAGTAAATCCACCCTGATTTTCACTCTCTTGCAACAATAAAATCAATTTCTCTCTTGTGTCGAGATTATTTTCCCTAGCCGTAGGAATCAAAACCTTTTCTTCATTCAATTCGGCATCAAAACTAATTGGGAAATAAGTTACCCTCCGTCCACTTTTTTGTCGATGGATGCTACCCTCTTGCAACAAAATTTCAGTATGATGTTGAATCTGAGAACTACTCAAATTTAACCGTCTACAAATTTCACTCTGATGAATTCCCGGCTCAAAAGTGATTAAATCAATGATTAATGTCCTGACACCGGGAGTATATTTTCGCGCTCTGGAGCCTATTACCCCTAGCAGACCACCACCGAACAAACCTGCGATTAATTCCCTTTTACGAGAAATAATTACTCCTAAACTGAGAATACCAGCCCCTGCAACGATTACGAGGGGGATTCCATCTGAGTCATTGTTTTGGCTGGGCTCATTTGTCAAACTCAGGTTGTCACCCTCCTCTTCTTCCAACTCAGGCTCAACTATGGGTTCTTGAATTGCGCAATTACTCTCATTTGTCCATTCTTCACACGGAATTTCAATTTCTGGCTCAATAATTGGAGCAGTAGAATTATTTTCGGGGATTATTGGGATTACAGGCTCAACTTCCTCATTCACAATTGGGTCAAAATTAACATGGAATCGAAATGAACGAACAGGGCCCGGGTCTACTGGAGTCCACAACTGACCAAGTATTGACAAATTTGAACCGGAATGTGTGCCGTGGATTAGGTATGTAGTTGAATTGACTTGTTCAATTGAAAATACTGAGAATACCACCCCTCTTGTCCACAAATCGGGATATCCATAGAGAGTTATCGGGGTAAAATTTCCATCCTTGAGCACACCTACGACAGTGTGGTCAACAATTAATTGGTTGAACTGAAATCGCTCGCCCAATTGGCAATCATCCACCTCTCCACCCCATTCCGCCCTACAAGTCATGGTTAAGAGAAAATCGAATGGAGATGAATCATTCCCGAAGAAGACTCTGTCAATTGTCAATCTCTCATTTATCCAAGGAATAGTCACTTTATTGAACCATTCCTCAGAAAGTTCCCGCCGAACAAACTCGCTTTGACCGTCATATCCTGGTCTGCCGGTCAACTCTTCAATATGTGACTCGAACTTAGCATCTGAGCACCTCAAAGTCATCTCTGTAAAATTGGTTTCACATTCTGTCTCGGAAAAATCCGAGATGAAGAGACCATCCGTATCTTCAAACCTGATTCGTACTAACTCAGTGTTATTGGAGATGAGTGACGGCTCATTTTGGTCATTTCTATCATCGATTACCAAACAATCATTGGTTGCTTTCCAACAATCTCTTGTGTCAATCAGATACTCGTTTTCACCAAATGGAAATACCAATGTATCATCCATCGAACCAAACCATGAACCTGTTCGAATAATCGCAAAGGTTACGTTTGCAATTAAATTCCCATCCATATCATACCTCAATAATGAAGCAGATTTCAGAGTTGGAAGAGGTGGCGTGATTGGCGGTAACCAATTCGACGCTGTGTCGAATAATCCAGTTCTACCTAAGATAGTGACGAACTCATCTTGAATGTCCACCGTGACAAACCTTTGCCCAAAAGAAGAGTCTATTGTCCATTTCAACTGACCATCCCAAGTTACCAAACTGATATGGCTACCTCCCCTGAACATCCCATTTACTGTATAATCTGAACCTGTCACAACAATTCCTTGTGTGGGATGAGTGACAATTCCCCCTTCTCCAAAGAAAACCCCGAATTCGTCAAATTGGTTTGTGAGTAAAGTCACCCATTCATCTTCTCCGTTTGCATTGACTTTTGCCAAGTACAATCCACCTGGATTACTATCGGGAACTACCAAAGACCCACTGAAATTGAATCCAGTATATGCCGCGATGTAGAGCAACTCACCCCCGTCTTCGGTAGGGTAGACATGGTTGATTATTGCCGGTGAATACTTAGAATAAATATTCAAATTATTTGCATAATATTCTTGTGGAGTAAAATCACCATTGTCAGTAGTTCCCTCACCCCATACCTTTATCGGAATTGCTCCAATTAGCATTCCAATTATCAAAATCAAAAAAAAGAATAGACCCAAATTAGATCTTGAATTCAAACGAGGGCCACCTCATGAGGATTCATTGAATAAGTACCATTCACAAATCCACTCGCTTGGAGGGTATTTGAAGAGAAAAGTAATTCTGAATCTAAAGTTTCAAGTTCAATCGGTTTCTCATTCAAATCCACTAAAGCCATTTCTGAAATTATAACAAATTGAAACAAAATCAATATTATCGTCAACCACACACTCTTGGCCATGAACTTCGCTATCTCAATGACTAATATAACCTGTTTGATAACTTCATGCCAATTCATATTTTTGTACCGCTCTGCCCTTTATCTGCATATTTGTAGGTTTTTCAAACAAAATAATCCCATAACAAATATTGGTGAATTTATCCCTTCATCAATCCAGTTGCGAACAAGTTTTTTAAATTTAATCAATCTTGCAAAGTTGTACTTTCTTCTCCTTGCTTCGCGATGCAATCCGGGCATCTACCATTCACTTTTCGCCAGCAATTGAATAGCAGGAAAAGTGAATTGTGGGTAAATTTACTTACCACAGTTTGGGCAAGACACAAACTGGTCATTTCCAGACTCAAGTGAGGCCATCTCGGATTTAGAAATCTCAAACTTATGCTGGCAACGAACACACTGTATAACCGTGAATGACTGACCAATGAGAGGGTTTGAAATCATTTCAGTAGCTATCCGCTGTTTTTTTCTTCGATGTCTAAACAATTCAATACCGACTCCGATGACTGCAATCAACAGCCAGCCAATTATTATCATTGAGTTGGCAACCATTATTTCACCTGCCTACTTGAAGCGGAAAGTTACAATTTTCTTTGCCCCAATGCTGACTTCCCATCCTTGGTCACTGATGTCAACCGCTTTGCCAGCATTTTCCATCATGTCGCATTCGTTACATTCAAACAAAGGTAAATCTGTCTCGATTCTACCGTTCCACTCGTATTTTGTTGGATTGTGAATCCTGATTACAGTTCCCTCACCATCCTCGGCCGGCTTACATGCTGATAAAATCGGCCGCGGCCCATCCCCAACAAATCTGACCGGCGCGGCTGAGCGCCCTCGGATTCCTTTTGACAACGGGTCATCAAAGAAGCCGTTGAGTTGCGGCTTCCCATGTGCAGGCAACAGAGTCGCATTAGCGGCAAATTTCTCTGCCGATTCGTGCACACCTGCTTGTGCCCACATACCTTCGTAAGGCAATATTCCCCAACGCATCCATGATTGACCTTGGCACTGAGCGCCAGGAGCTGGATAACAAGGTCCAGCACGATTTCGCCGGCTGGCAAATCCATCCCGACTCAACCAGCCAGTCGCTCTCAGCATCGTGATTCGTAAATCCAGTCCATCCTTACCATCAGTCTTGGCAACCTCATATTCGTTGGAGCCCGGCACAATCACTGCCAAGCCGCCAAGCCGGTCTTGCATAGATACAAACTGACTGAAATGTTGAGTTGGCACCGTTGGTTGTTCCCACTCCTCCACGTGAGGCAAACTAGTATTTCTTGAGAGCACGTCAAACGCCCCTCCACACCACACCTTCTTGGGGTTCAAACCGGTGGGTAAACAGACCCTCAACCTGTGGTCCTCACACGTATTATTGACCATCGTTTCAATCTCCACAACCTTCGAGCCCGAGCGCAATGTCACATAGTGTTCAACCGTCACCCACTCCTCTTCAGTGGTCCGTTTTTGAGTATCATTATCAAATGCTAATGGAAGTGACCAATGCGATTGCACCAACACTGTAGTGAGCCACGCATTTTCCATCATTAATGTAACAGATGTCGCTCGTTTATCGGCTTCATCCATATCGTATATTCTTCGGTCAACTGGCAGCACTCGCTTTTCCATTTTTGAGCCGCGGCCGGTGCCAACCTCTACCGGTTTCCCACCGGCCGACCAATCGTATGAATCTCCGGCATCTTCAGAATCTTCTAATCTGCCTAAGCCGGTGTAAGTTCGCTTGGTCGCGGCATCAATTACATCAAAACGGCCATCTCTACCAAATTGCACTCTGACAAGGCCGTTTTCCATCCAGTCGGTGCGCCCTTGGCGCCCGCCTGTCTTGACTGGTTTTGCCGGCAAGTTCTGACTGCCCGTACCCGGCAAAACATGAGCCACATGAATTCCCGGTGGAAGATTGTGAACTAAGACTGCACCCTGAACTCTTGGCAATTCAACATTGATAGTGCGGTCAGGGTGTTCATGCAATCCAAATTGCGGCTCAGACAAAGTAGCCATGGTCTGCAAAATGCATCCATCAACCGGCTTCGATAATTCAATTTTCAGTGTCTTTCCAGCCTCCAAATAGCACCGATAAGCCGGCAATGCCATGTCAATCGGCAGAGTCCCAGACCAAGCAACTGGAAGCGGGTTATGCAATAATACTGGAACCGCATCACGGTCAACGTGATGCAGATTAAAGGCACCTCTCAGATCTTCTGCAGCATCATCAACTAGCATCATTGAAATTTGTTGTGCATGTTTCAAAAACACCTCATTATCGTCGTGTACTGAATCAACAGAACATCCACACACATCATCGTGAGGATGAGCCCGTAACACCTCTCGCCAAGCCAAGTTGAGCCTTGCCTGTCTATCCCTTCCACCATACGCACGTGCCGCGGCACTGAGTGGTTCAACACGGTCTGTCAAAGCCCGCATAGTTTGGTCATTGAGACGCTTCAAGTATAGCCTCGCACTGAATACTCCCGACAGAATATTGCGGTCCCAACCATCGTGGAGTTCACCTTGATAACGGTAAATTTTCTTGCGCCCAATCCATGATTTCAAATCATTTGTGAATTGTGAGAATGATGAATGTTTGAATTGGATTTTGTTGCCGAAATGGTCGTTTGCTGCGGTTATCAATTTCGGCAAAGTTGTTTGTGGCAGAGTGTGGTCACTGCCTTGACCAAACAACAAATCAGTTGGTCGCCACAAGTATGTTTTCTTGTGCATTTCAAGGAGTCTTTCCATCTTCGCCATTGCAGTATCAACATTGACATTTGGTGAACTTTTCTTGTCTAATGGCCGGTCTTCAAATCCCCAAGCCATCAGATTAGGATAATCTGGAACCTGTTTGATTGCTAACACTTCGGTTTCTCCATCAGCCGCTTGCCAATAGAAAATTCCCTTGGCCTCTTCTGCTACCCAAGGACCTGCTCCACGGGTGAAGATGAAAGTGTCAAGCCCGCATCCTTGCAGGACTGCGGGCAATTGTCCAACGTGTCCAAATGGGTCGGGAACATAACCGACAGTTGAGCATCCACCATGTGCGGATGCGACACGCTTCCCGGCTATCAAGTTGCGAACTAATGCCTCGCCACCAACTATGTATTCATCAGGAAGTACATACCAAGGGCCGATTGAGAGTCGGCCCGATTCCACCAGTGAAATCAATCTTTCACGATTTTCTGGGCGAACTTCCAAGTAATCCTCAATGACGACGGTTTGGCCATCTAACTCAAAAGTGGGGAAAGATTCTGGATTTGTTTCCATTAAATCAAGCAGGTCATCGACCATCTCAACTAGTTTGTAGCGGAACTGCTGGAAAGGTAAATACCAGGCTCGGTCCCAATGTGTGTGGGGTACGATGTGACCAACTAACTTTGATTCTCCCATGTCGCTTGCCGCCTCCAATACAGGGGTCCCAAGGTCTGGCTCAGGGGCGGGTGGCTCGGGGTTTCGTAGTGGTTTTCGCAGAGGTGATAATTCGCCAATTTCTACTACTTCAACCTCGATTTCGTCGCGTGGGTCCGCTTGAATATGCTCAATTGTTGGGCCGGCTAAATCCGCTTCTATCGCCTCAGGTTCATCTTGTGATTCTGCTTCTACGTCCGCTTCTACTTCCGGTGCGGCCTCTGCTTCTGCCTCTGCCTCTGCTTCTGCCTCTGCCTCTGATTCATCATCAGAATCCTCGGCTGCTGAGTCTCCATCTGCACCAAGCGGAGTCATACCGATTGCCCCGAATGCAGCGGCCATGTCAACTGCTTGAGGAGGGCCGCTTGGGCCTGCGGGTGGATCACTTGGTGGTCCGGAAGGCGGTCCCGAGGGTGGCCCGGCTGGAGGTCCTGATGGCGGCCCAGAAGGAGGCCCACTAGGTGGCCCCATTGGTGGCATTGGAGATGATTCAGGTGAGGGTGTTGAACTCACCATTGCTAATGCATCATCCATTTCAATAGATTCTGCACTTTCGGCGTCACTTTCCTCATCATCTGAATCAATTTCTTCCTCATCTGCTGATTCATCGGATGCTTCGGATTCTTCTGCATGCTGAGTTGAATCCTCATCACTTTCTTCTTCGGAATTGAATTCTTCATCCTCAGGCTCAATTGGAACTGTGCTTGCAGGTGGGCCAGGAGGAGGCATTGAAGGTGGCCCACCACTCATTGGTGGCATCGAACTTGGAGGACCACTTGAGCCAGACCCTGGAGGCCTAGGCGACGAGCCCGGGGGGCCTCGAGAAGATGATGGCGGACCCTTTCTTGCAGAGCCGGGTGGACCACTAGATGGAGGGCCGGATGGTGGGCCACTTGGTGGGCCTGATGGTGGTCCACTTTGAGGGCCGGCCGGCCCGTTTTTCTTCACCCGTCTCTTCCTCGCCATGTTGCTCGTTTAACCGGTCTGCCTATCAATTCTATTGAGCAAACCTGTAAAAATCACTAACCAATGTAATTGGCAAGAGATTCATCGACTCCAGAAGCGATGGTTTGGAGCGCACCCCAAGCACCAAAATCTTCGACATACTTCACCAATTGCATCGCAGCAGAATCGCTTGGTTCTCTGTATGAAAGAGCACTCTCCATTGTCTGAATTAAGGCATCATGAGGCAAACCATGTTTGATACACAAATGGATAGGTCCCAAGATTCGGTCATGCAAACCCAATTTTCGAATCGGGTCACGAGCATTTCTCTCAATCGGGTCACGAATGGTGACATCCTGATATTTTGCTAAAGCACGACTTGACCAATCACGCTGTTCACCCTCATCAAAGCCAAACTCCCCAATTAGTGCGGCTGACGCCTCCACCCCAACTTGATTTGCTATCTCAGAAATTTCAGAATCATTTGCGGCATCGCTCAGCCAAACATATCCTCTCTGTGCCCCTAGATAACACACTGCTGCATTTATCGCATTATAGGTATACAATTTTCTTGTTAATTCTACTGAAAAGTTAGGTTTTGCTTCAAATCCCCCAACACTTGAGACTAATTCAGGATGAATAAGTGCATCCGCATCCAGTGGTAATGTCCAATGATCTTGGACTTGTACTGTTAGAGGCCCATGACTCGCAATCTGTTCTTCTGTTGGTTCAATACAAGAACGCAGTACCTGTGCTTGAGCAACCCCAACTCTTGAACTACTGATGTGTTCTCTCACAAGTTTAGCCGGAGCGGGATGGTTTTCTGCCAAAATAATGTCAATATCTTTATCTAAATCCGATACTGATTGGGCCCAATTTGCTAACCCATTAGCACCTAATGATGTAAGAATTAGAGAAGCCTCTTCCAGCCGCCACTCATCGGTTGAAACTGTATAATCTGAAATCACCTCAACTTCGCCAGTGGCTAAATTGCTGATTGTGTAAGTGCCCTCCTCAAGTGCCTTTACCAACTCTAAATTAGAGTCAACAAAGTGAATTCGCCAACCTGCTCTTAGCAGTAGTTGACCGAGAAAACCTCGGCCTACTTTACCTGCACCAAAAATTACCGCCAAAGGAGGTTGGGCTAGTTTAGCCACACCCAAAACACTGACCTCTTGTCCTGCACGAAGTGTTGCCTTCCTTGATTCAACGACTTGAGGGATTAATGCCAAGCCGCCACCAATCAACATCTCATGGTTAGGGAACATATTTCGAACCTCATCTATAGGCTGATTCAGTTCCTTAATCGCCGCCCAACCCGGGCCAAGGTTTGAGTCGTCTTTGGAATCCTGATTTAATTGGTCATTTCCTTGGGTTTTTTCATTTTCCAATTGGGAAATGAACCTTTTTACCGCTTCTGCACTCGGTTGAACATTGAATTTTTTTGCCAGTGTGCTTCCACCGGTTGATGTTGACAAATAGCAAAGTGCTGGCAATTTACCCACTTCGGGCAACCAACTGAATCCTTCCATCGGCTGACCGCCTACTAAGCCAATATGTTCACTGGTATTTGCGAGATTAAACAAATCTCCCGGCTTGGATTTCAAACCGATTACGCCAGCAGTCAAATCATCACATCCACAAATCACCTCAGCACCAACACAGATTCCAGAAATCTTTGAGCCAGCCTTGTTGACAAGTCCGATTATCTCATTGGGAAGGAAGAAATTCCCCTCTCCAGAATACCCACGCATCGAGCGAGTATCACGGCCAACCACCCCGGTTAATTGCCAGTTGAGCAGGTCTTTGAGTTGCACAGGAACACCATCACTTAGCGGTCCGTTCTGTTTTTCCCACTGGGCTAAACGAGATGGAACCCATGCTCTATTTCCTGTCAAAATGTGGTCATTATCGACCTCACGTTCACATCCCTCTACAAAATCATCAAACCAGGAAATTTTGGAACCAACGGCTTCTCCATTTCGGATTACAATTGCAGATGGACCATGCCCTGTGATACCGACTCTGACTACGGATTCCCCACGCTCATCAAGCCAATTCAGAAGATTCTCCCACAGGCCCTCAGAAGTAGGCCATGAAGCCATTTCCCATTCCCTTGAATTGTCTAGCAGTAGCACTTTTGTAGCACTAGTTCCAACATCAATTCCAAGTGTCAATGGGCCTTTCATTATCTCACCAAATAAGCCACGAATTCATTGAAGGTGCTCCGGCCCACTTGGCCATTCTATTGGACTCCAACCAAGCGCCGAAATTCCAGGTTCTAGGTCAACAAATCGAGCAGGCGAATCGGATTGAGCCGCAGTCAAAAGATAGCCAGGAATGTTAGGGTGGCCTTCACAAGATTGTGAATCCCACGACGAGAAATCTGCTTCTACCGCGGCGCTAAAGAAGTTAGCAACATCTGCTTGTAAAAACGCGGTTGCTTGTAGCCTGCCGCCTCTTTCCCAATGCTCAGACTCAGACGGAATTACCGTACCAATTCTTACGACTATGCATTCCATCCCAAGCCCGCTGGAGTAATACTGGCCGAGTCGTTCGACGAATACCTTTGTCTCACCATAGGTGCTAGTGGTAGAAGTCCTGTGCTTTACCCCGATAAGTTGCCCTTCAAGAGAGCCCCCCAGCAAAAGTTCAGCCTCAAGACCCACTTGAGTAAGGCCTGATGAAGATAACACCACTCTGCGCACACCAGATTCCTTGGCATTGCGCATGAAATTAGTCGTCACCAAGATGTTGTTTCTCAACATACTCTCATCGCTGTTGGAAGGATTTGCATCTGCCGCTAAATGGACTGCTACTTCGCAATCTGCAAGCATCATCTGCCATTCTGAATCAGTTGCTTCTGCTAAATCAAAGTGATGAGTTACGCGACTTGGAGCGCTTGCATCATCGGTATTCCTACCTGCGTCCATCCAATCACTATGTGGGCGGTCTATCCCAATGACGTCGTGGCCTTCCCCAACTAGTCTGTCAAATACCACTCCGCCGATTAATCCGGCCGCTCCCGTCACTGCCACACGCATCTTTCGTCAATGTCCGATAGGGCGACATCATATTGACCTAATCACTACTGCCATTTACAATGGCAGACAAAAATGCAGGGCTAGCAATTGCTATTTCTGCACTACTTTTGCTAGTTAGTTTGGGAGGTGCTGGATTCTATTTGATTAACCGAGCACCTGATTCGCCGCCACCTGATGACGGAAATAATACACCAACAGAACCAATTGATGAAGGAAACAAAACCCAGCCGATTATTTGTGCTGACAATCAGCGGGCAATCTTTGGAGAAGACTTGTCTGTTGTAATCGCTTGTGACAATATCACGCCGCCAAGCAATGCGTCTTTTGAAACAGATTCAATACAAGTTTCACTCGGCTCAATCACTGGCCTTAACTGGAGTTTTGACGGTGATTCTAAATTTGACTTCAAAATTGACTGCTCAGATTCCGCCGCTCAATTACGGCCAGGCCTGAGGGAAAACGAACCCGCCTGGATCATCATCGCCAACGAAATTGGCATCACATCATGTAATGTGGAAGTAACCAACAAGGGTGGTTCAACCAATCTCTCACTCGAGATTATTGTTACAGATATGGCACCTTCTTCTTTAGCCTACCAACCATCAACCCACATCCTAACAAAAGGCGACCCATTCACTATTTTCGCTAATTATGAGCGGGGTGAGCCGACCTCTTGGGAATCAAAGCCGCCAATGCCTCCGGGACTTGAATTACGTGATGATGGCGCGATTGTTGGTGCACCCACTACCCTCATGCCAGCCACAACTTACAGTATCACGGCTAGTAACGATGGAGGAAGTGATTCAACTGAGATTACAATCACTGTTCATGACCAAGCACCTAATTCCATCACCTATCTCGACGAAGATTTGATTCTGACACTTGGTGAGCAAATGAACGACATGAACCCTAGTCACAATGGAGGAGATGTCTTGAGTTGGGAGGTTGACCCACCTCTTCCTTCTGGCCTAAACATTTCACCTGTCACGGGACGAATTTATGGGACTCCCGATGTTCTTCATCAGCGCTTGCCACACATAATTTATGCCAATAATTCAGGGGGCTACGCGGCAAAAGTTTTGCAAATAACAGTCAATGACAAATCAGTTGAATCAATTGATTACGGTAGTCAAGATTTTGACCTAGTATTTGGTGTATCAACGCTGAATGTCACACCAACAACAAGCGGAGGCACTGCTGTTTCTTGGAGTATTGAACCACCTCTTCCAACCGGACTTCAACTTAACCCCCAAAACGGCACACTAAGCGGCAGTGCTGACGAAATCACGCAATGGATTAACTATACAATCTGGGCCAACAATTCAGGTGGCTCATTCGAATCTTGGTTAAACATCAGAATCGCCAACATGACACCAGATAACATCTCATGGCAAGGAGGATTAGAACAGATTCTAGCAGCAAATAAATCCGTTTCAATTTCCCCAATCAATACCGGACCGACCATCGACACTTGGGCAATCGAACCAGAACTCCCAGGCGGGTTATTCTTATCCCCCACAAACGGCACTATCTTTGGTTCACCTATTGGAAGAGACGGAGTTAACCTATCTCGCCATGCATGGACAACCCACACTATTTGGGCGAACAATTCAGGAGGTTCGTTTGAGACTAACCTCACCTTCGCCATTCACGATTTGGAACAAGACCACCTTGACCTTGTCAAGCGACCAGTTGGAAGTGTCGATTATGGTGGCGCTTGGCCCTCACTAATTCTACCAATTGGAGAATGGTCGTTTAGTCTAGGAATTGACTGGGATAACCGGCCCATTTCTGCTGCTTCCCACGCCGGTAAAGGAAGAATTGTCGGTTACGGGCATGAAACGATGGTTGCAAGGACAGGAGGCGATAGTCGCGCCAATCTCAGCCTCAATGCTTTGGATTGGGTTTGCGATGGCAACGGTAAAACCGTTGGATTAGAATCATCATTCAACGGCTGGCAGAATACATTGCTGGGAGAAGGCTACGCCGTAGTAACTAGTGCCACACCTGCAGACTTAGTGAACTTGGATTGTTTTGTGACTGAATTCTGGAACTCATATTCTGACAGCGAAAATCTCGCCATAACAAACTGGTTAGAAGATGGTGGTGGATTAATCATGGGTGGACACGCATGGTATTGGTCGTACTCAAATAGTGATGCTGCACACAATTATCCAGGCAATAAAATAGCAAAATCTACTGGTCTGTTTATATCGACCTCATCGGGTTCTGCCACCTTTGGGGTGAATACCAATGAATGGGGCGACTTATACCGGTTACATGGTGCACTTCCTCTAATCGTTGACCACGTAGATGGCACTCAAATGATGACCCAGAATGATGCTACCATAGGTGCTAAAACAGTTTCACTTTGTGTCTCCAATCTACCTCTTGATTACACTGGAGTATGGGATTCTTTACGAAAAATGAGTAATGACACCGGATGGATTCATATTGACTCAAATAACAAATATACCATGAATGCTGATGAAGTTGATGATTTAATTCTCAATATTCAAGAACAATTAATGCTCAAATTACCTGCCCATGAACTAGAACCTCACCCTTCACATATCTCGTTTCCAGGCTCAGTAAATTCAACCGCTCCAAGGCCACTTCGGACGGTACAAATTAACGGGACTTTTGCCGGATTACCAAGTCAATTCGGATATGCAAATGCTAGGTCAGCAGGGTGGATGACAACAGGCATGTATGCCCCTGCTGGAGAAGTAATCAACATCACAATCCCTCAATCAATGGTGAATCAAGGCGCTTCAATTCTGATAGGTGCTCATGCAGATTCATTGTGGGGAAAAACAAGCCTTGATAGGCACCCAAAAATCACTCGTGGCTGGTCAATTAAAAACTCTTCAATGCAAGTTGGTAATTCGTTTGGTGGACCGATTTATGTGACGATTCCGCCGGGTTCTACCTTTGGAGACTTCAATATCATAATCGAAAATGCTGTTGATATGCCGCGATATATCCATGGAGTAACAAGCGTCCATGATTGGAAAATGGTTACTCGGCATTCACCCGCTCCAATTGCTGAACTAGAATCAGATTGGTTCATTCTCACGGTGCCATCATCTTACATCAGAAATCTTGACCGCCCTAACGAAACCATGGATTTCTGGGATGAAGCCCTGCAAATGGAACACAACCTCAGTGGATTCACGCCATGGCCTCGTGTTGAAAGAGCTGTATTTGATGTACAAATTTCAGCCGGATGGATGCATTCAGGATATCCCTTTATGGCCCACACAGCAAGTGTTGCGGGAGTGGTAAACGGAAGCGCGATGCGAGCAAATGGAGATTGGGGGATGTTCCACGAATTGGGACATAATCACCAATGGATGTCGTCTACTCTCCCCGGAACTACTGAAACAACGTGTAATCTCTATTCAGTGAAACTGATGACTGATTTGGTTGGAAAAGACCTGAGGGCAGGACATGGTGCGTTAAACACCCAGAGCATGATAAATCGAGTTGAAACCTATTTTTCAGGTGGTTCACAAATCTCCCAATGGAGTGTTTGGACGGCGTTAGAAACTTATCTCCAAATCTATGAAGAATTTGGCTGGGAGCCAATTACTGCCGCTTATGAGGAGTACTATTACAATCTGACAACTCAACCGTCTGGAGACTCCGCTGAATTCAATGAATATGCAAAATGGATTTCAATCAAAACGGGTTACAACATGACTTCATTCCTTGCCGCATGGGGATTCCCAATTACTGAGCCTACACAAAATGCAGTTGATCACTTACCTGTTTGGTCAACCGACCCACTACGAGGATGGGTGAATGAATATGACCCTGAAACGCGATATGAGGTGACAAGCAATATCACTACCACAAAGGCTGACATAGACTGGATGGTTTATGATAACGGAACTAATACAACTTGGAAGTTGTGTTGGGGTCAAGCCGATGGTGGAGTCGTTCGAGGAAATTGGGACTTCTGTGACTCAATTGGAAGCAATTTGAGTGTTGGCGGAAATAGCCATCCATTGAATGGATTATTCCCGGCAACAGATTACTATTGGCGACTTACTGCAGAAAACGCCAATGGCATTTGGTGGGATGAGTCGACTAGCCAATTTACCACTCCTTAACAGGAGAAGGATTACTATTATTGGAAATGGGTGAATTGGCCGTAGGCCTATTCACAATGATAACAACCTTCATCACCGCCATATGTTGACGGCTAATGAGGTGAGGCATTGGCGGCCACTAGGATTGCAACCTTCGCAGGAACACTCTTTCTCGCTCTAATGTTAGCGAGTTATATCCCTGCCCCTACCATCCAAAACAGTGATGAAACTACCTTAGAAGTGGACCAAATACAAACTGAACTTCACAACCTTGATGCCACCTCAGGCAGAGGTAATTCAGACCTAGTTATCGACTATATTTACGCTAGTTGGTCAAGCGCTGATGCTGGTGACTCAAAGAGTGTTAGTGTTAGGATAGAGAACCAAGGAACTGCCTCAACTAGCGGTTCTTTCTATTGGGGGATATACCTCTCAACAGATTCAACAATCACTACCAGTGATATTGAATTGGGAACTTGGTCAAGGTCCACGATGTCCTCAGGATATACTACTTCAACAATGTACAAAACTGTGCAGATTCCAACAACAATAAATGGCGGACGATATTATGTAGGAGCACTTGCTGACATCAATAATCAAATCAGTGAAACTAATGAAAATAACAACTATGACGATGATGGAAGAGTAACTATTGATGAGGCGCCAGACCTTACTGGAAGAAGTTGCACGGCACCCTCAACAGGAGTTGTTGGAGACAATATTGATTCTACGATAACTGTCGGATTTGACAATGACCCCGGTGGTAGCTATATTGCAAACTCGGGGACTTTTTATTGGGCAATGTACCTCAGTACTGACAGCACCATAACCAGCAATGATGAGCAGGTTGGTAGTGACCAGTACGAATCTAGTATTAGCGGGGGAAGTTACAGCACTGACACCCTAAGCACCACTAACCGCATCCCTAGTTCAATGAACCCTGGCACATACTATTGGGGATTCTTAATTGATGTAAGAACAGATGTTGATGAGCAGAGTGAAACAAATAATGCCTACACTTGCAGTACCCAAATTACCATCGAAGATGATTTGGCAGACGTTGTTGCAGATAGCGTTGGGACATCAACAAGTTCAGTAGTAATGGGGGATACGATTTCAGTAACCTACAGAATTGAAAACGATGGGCATGATTACACCGGTTCATTCCATTGGAAACTCTACTTATCTACAGATACGACCATCACAACTAATGATGTCTATGTTGACGAATTTAGCCAGAGCAGCATCTCTTCAGGATACTACAGTTCAGGAACCAAATACAGCGTTCAGATTCCAACCGGTATCAATCCAGGATACTACTATCTTGGCATGATTGCTGACAACCGAAACTCAGTGACTGAACTTGACGAAACAAACAACGTCGTCGCTGATACTGGACGCCTTGACGTTGAAGAGCAGGCAGATTTAGTCCCTGATAACCCAAGTGGCCCAACATCAGCATACACTGGAGATACGGTAAATCTCAATTGGAGAATTGACAATGATGGAGATGATTCATCGGGTTGGTTTTATTGGAAAGCATACCTTTCTACTGATGCAACTATCACATCCTCTGATACGGTTCTAGGTTCGTCAAATTATGCCTCCTCCATAAATGGGGGTTCCTACAGAAGCGGCCAACTTAGTGTTACAATTCCAAGCAGCCTCTCAAATCAAAATTATTACTGGGGAATTATTGCTGACACCTCTGATTATGTGACCGAAGGAGATGAGAACAACAACGCAATTGCTGGTAATTCAATATCAATCACAGTTGCTACTCCTGACCTCCGCGCCGACTCTATCTCAGTTGACTCCTCGACCTCGACAATCTGTACAGAGGAATTTGTAACTGTCAATGTAGGTGTTTCAAATCAAGGCAATGTCAATGCAGGCTCACATTATTTTGAAGTCCTTTTCTCACAAACAGGTGCCGCTGGTTCTTGGACAAGTATTGGCCATGCTAGTGGAAGTGGTAGTGTATCATCTTACAATTTACAGGTTAGTGGGCCTATTCCTGCATCAATGACTTCAGGCAATTATTATGCGTCTGTATTTGTTGATTCATATTATCAAATTTCTGAATCTGATGAGAACAATAACATTTTTGACACTTCATCTCAACAATTAACGGTGCTCGATTGTACTCCTGACCTCACGCCAACTTCGCTCAGTGGGCCTACCTCAGTTTTACCCGGGCAAACAGTGACCTTGTCTTATTCATTTGAAAACTCAGGCATGGGTGAAGCAGGGAATTTCCCAATCGATTTGTTCCTTTCTTCCAATCCAACAATTGACACAACTGACACCCACCTTGGGGCTGCAACTATCACAAGTATTGGTGCGAGTTCTACCATCAGCGACACTTTGGACGTCACCATTCCTTCTAACATTGGTTCAGGTTGCTGGTATTACGGCATCATTGTCGACATGAATGATGTAGTTGTTGAATTAAATGAAAATGACAATAGCCTTGCCGCATCTAATCAAGTTTGTATTTTACAGGCAAATTTGAGGATAATTTCTGTTAGCAACCCTGGCCCAACTATGCTTGGGCAGTCTGTGGAAATTTCAGTGGTTGTTGAAAACGCTGGCGGAGCAAACGTTGGTAGACATCAATTAGCGCTTTTTGCTGAAATCTTGGATCCTGCCGGTCAACCTGATTATTTGCTAGAAACCTTGAATATCACATCGCTTGCATCTGGGTCAAATGTTGAAATCACTAGAACTGTCCAACTCCCGACATCTCCTTCTGGGTCGTATCGTATTATGGCAATTGTAGACTATGCAAATGCTATCTCTGAGTCAGATGAGAGTGACAATGAAGGATTTGGAACTTCTTTTGAGGTAACTAATCCTTCTAACGATTTATTGGCGAAATGGATCACTGGTCCAACTTCTGCTGAGCCCGGACAAACCATCACCTTACAGTGGGAGATGCAAAACTTAGGTGTTGAACAAGCAAGTTTTGATGTTGAAATTTGGCTTTCACAAAACAATGTTTGGGATAGCAATGACCGCCTTATTACCTCATATTCCATAACCAATCTTGGGCCCAGCACCTCCACTCAAGATGATACTCAAGTACAACTTTCAGATGATGATGAAGGAACGTGGTGGGCGATTCTAAAGGTCGATACCAGTGACCAGCATCAAGAAGATGAAGAAGGTAACAACATCGCTATCTCAGCAAATCCTTTGGTGGTGAGTGAAGATGCACCTGACCCTATTGATGAAACAACTGGAGGTTGCATTAACCCAGCAACAGATGGCAATGGCACCTCAGATGCGCCAGCAGCCCGTGCATCTGCAACTCAACTTGGAATTGATGTTGAATCCATGACAATTGAAGGCTGTCTGATGGATGGCGATAATCACGATTGGTTTGCAGTCGTCCTTCATGGTGGAAAACGCCTAGGTGTTTCAATTGAAAATGATGGCCACCCCTTAACGATTGAACTGTTAAACGGCACAAATTCAGTTGATAATGGCACATTAGATTCGGGCACCTCAAGGGTTAGCCTCCAATTGACAAATGATGATTTGAGTAACACATCACGAATTTACCACATCCGTATTTCAAAGATACAGACTGAAACTGGAGGAGCATACACACTGAAAATCCTCACGGTAAACGCGACTGAGGTCCCAGACTTAGAACCCCCAGAAAAACCAACATTCACAGAGTTGACAGAATGGGTTGGAGGCTCAGAAGTCGAAATCTCTTGGAGCGCAGTGACAGATAATGGTGGCTCAGGATTTTCTCACTATCAAATTCGCTGGGCTGGCGGATTGTGGTCTGATATCACAAACACCTCAACTTCTCTAAATGTCACTTCACTCACTGATGGCCGCCATTCGATTGAAGTCAGGGCGTTGGATGTTGTAGGAAACCCATCCGATGCAGATGCGATGTGGGTGAGAATTGATAGAACTGCCCCAACTGTTTCAATTACCCAATTGGGTGCCCAATATGCTGGCCCGCCTGTACTGGAAGTTAGTTTGCAGTTGAATGATGGAGACGGAAGTGGTATCTCCTCAATTGAATGGGCTTGGGATAATTTAAGTTGGCAGGAATATCCCTCCAACGGGGCAATTATTTGGTCAAACTGGAGTGATGTTGACCTCTTTGTCAGAGTAACAGATAATGTTGGCTTACAATCAATTAGCAATCTAACAATTGAACCCCCCCAAAATCCAAACTCACCTACAGTTGATGATAACTCATCCAACACCGGCGTCAACTCAGGCGGAGCAAGCACTGGCGGAGTTGCAATGATTGTCCTCTTTGCATTACTGCTTGCAGGCCTAGCAGCAATAGGACTCTATCTGATGTTCAAATCAAATGTTCCGGGGGAAGATGATGAATTTGAAACTGAAGAACTTGGCGACCAAAACGTCACTGAACACCAAATAGGTGATTCTGAAAACGTCCCAACTGCTGAATCCATAAGTGAAATTGAGCAAGCACCCATCCACACCTATGTGGCAAACCATGAACAACTCCCAAGTGGAGGTACGTACGACACCTCAACAGGAGTAACATGGTATCTCCTACCAGATGGTCAAAGATGGTGGATGCAAGAAGATGGGTCATTCCTTCTTGACACAGGCCAAGAAAACATCATGGAACCAGTTGAAGATACTTCCATTCAACTTGGTTGATGCTCTAAATAATCAAGTGCACTTTCAAACAAGCATTGATGAAGGTCGGGCATTCGCTTGATAATATGCCAGTCAATAGAGTACTCAAGCGATGTAAGAAGGACTTTGTGATGTTCACCTCAAATTGGTGTCCCTACTGTACGAAAGCTAAGAATTTACTAGGGGCAAAAAAACTCTCATTTGAAGAGCACAATGTAGAAAATAATCCGAACTTACAGATGAAAGTCGTAGAAATGACAGGTCACCGCACTGTTCCTGCAATTTGGGATGTGCGTGGCGATGAACCGGTGTTTGTTGGCGGTGCTGACCAACTCCAAGGATACCTTTGAAACAGGTCAAGCAACTTTTTCTCTCAACCAATTGTGAAGTTCATCTTCACTACCAAGGTCAACCATGTGGCCTTTATGATGCCTCACTGTTGTGACATCCCAACCTGCTTCTTGGTACAGTCTAACATATTCTTCTGCCTCCTCAACGGGCACGATTGAATCTCGCTCCCCATGCATGGAAAACATATGTTGAGGAGGCAACTCACATAATTTCTCGAGTAAGATAAGTGGTCTTGCTGCCTTGCTTCCAAGCACTACAACACCAACAATCCTTTGCGCGACTTCGGTCAATAACAATTCTTGAGCAACTGCGCCACCTTGTGAAAACCCACCGACAATTAATGGACCATGAGCAGGCAGGTTATCGACAACAAAGTCAACAGATGCCTGCAATTGTGAAATCGTCTCTTCATCCAGATTTTCAGTTGGAAGAGTATCTCTTATCCACCACGCAAAACCGCCGCGCGGGTGGGGTAATGGAGCATCAAGAACCAACACATCCCAACCCGGCGGGCAGAATTTTTCAGCCAGTGGTCTCATCTTTTCTGCTGAACCTGTCATCCCGTGTAACATCACGAAATGCCCGGTCATGGAATCACCTAGAGTGTCCAAGAATAGGAAATGGCACCGGCGACAATTAAGGAAATGTCAGAATTTCCGCTCTGTGTTATGGTCAATGTGTACTCACCACTTGGGTAAGGAATTGTCCCTAGTTGCCCCTCATCCTCCGCACCAGGGCCCCATTCACGAAACAGAACAGTTGCCGAGAAATGGTCTCTAAGACTAAGAGTCCCAGAAGAAGTTCCTGAACCCATGCGCGCGTTGAGCCAGTAAATCATCTCATCCCAATCTTCCCCACTTGGGTGGTCACTTACGAAAAATGAGTCTTCAACATCAGCGTCTGCTCCGCCACTCAAAGTGTAATCCTTGGAAAATAAATCGCCTCCACGAATGAACCAGACTTCGCCTTCATGGCCTGAACCAAAAGTTGCTAATTGGATATTGAGTTGGTCAATTCCACTAGAATCTGTCCATATGAGTGTGCGAAGAAATCCTGCGCTCTCATCAAAAATGTAGGCAAGGGATGAACCGTCGGCCCCAGATGCTGTGATGACTGCAATTCTATTGCTGGTGACACCATTATTCTCTAGATGTACTTCAATTACTTGAGCAGTCCATTCTGTTGCAAACAATGTGAATTGCCAACTATCATGCTTTTGAAATGGGAATTTGAAGACATCTCTGGCTTCCCCATCCTCAAATGCGCTTAAATTATCATGAGTTATTCTGCCAAGAAATGGGTTGTGATTGAGCACTGCGTGGCGGCGGGCTTCAACCCGATTTGAAATTGCCAACATATAGGCAGTATCACCTTCGGCATCATCTTCTGCTACAACCAACCGAGTTGTATCATCACTGAATGTTGGAGTCGAAAATGTGTACAACCACCAATCAGCAATATTCCACGTTGGAACATTGAATGGATCATCTTCTCCTAACAAGTCAGAAGAGTCACTACCTCCACCTAGACAACCAGACAAAGAAGTTAGCAAGAGGAGAAGTGCGAAACCGACTGCTGACCTCTGAGCCATGTTCTTCAATTCCTCGTGTTAGTCCCTCTTTCAATAGGCCATCGGCTATTCGCGTTGAAGCGAATTCCCGTTTGTGCGAACTCAATGATTGGATTCAGCCTAAAACAAGCCGTTCAACCAGCCGCTTCCAAGCATTCCTGCGATGACAACTGAAACGATTGACATCAACTTGATTAGAATGTTTAGGGAAGGTCCGCTTGTGTCCTTGAATGGGTCTCCGATTGTGTCACCAACAACTGCTGCGTTGTGAGCATCGTCTCCCTTCTTTGCACCATCAATTTCACCTTGTTCAATTGCTTTCTTTGCATTGTCCCATGCGCCACCAGCGTTAGCCATGAATAGCGCCATTAGAACACCGGTTGCTGTTGCACCGGCTAGCATTCCACCAAGTGCTGATGCACCTAGTAGGAACCCAATGATAACTGGGCTAGCAATTGCTACTACTCCTGGAGCGACCATCTCTCGTAGCGCAGCCTTGGTCGAGATATCAACGCAAGTTGCGCTGTCAGGCTCAACACCTTCTTTACCTTCCAAAAGACCATCGATTTCTCTGAATTGTCGGCGGATTTCAGTAATCATTTCTTCAGCAGCACGGCCGACTGACTTCATGGTCATAGAAGCAACCACGAATGGAAGCGCGCCACCAATCAACAAACCAATTACTACCATTGGTTCTGAAAGTGAAAGGTCGGCAGGCGTCAAACCAGCACTTGTCTGGAAAGCAGCGAAGAGTGCTAATGCAGTCAGAGCTGCACTGCCAATTGCGAATCCTTTGCCGATTGCTGCAGTTGTGTTTCCAATTGAGTCAAGTCCATCTGTGATGTCGCGGACATCCTTGCCAAGACCTGACATCTCTGAGATTCCACCCGCATTGTCAGCGACTGGCCCGTATGCATCAACTGTCATAGTCACGCCAACTGTACCTAGCATTCCCATAGCAGCCATTGCGATTCCGTAAAGTCCTGCATCTCCGCCACCCATCACTTGGTTGGCACCGAATATTCCAACAGCCATCAACAAAACTGGCACGAATACAGATTGCATTCCTACAGCCAAACCAGCAATTGCGTTTGTTGCACTGCCTGTCTTTGATGCTTCACCGATGTAAGGGATTGCCTTTACATTAATTCCAAACACTGGCTCTATTCCAGTGTAGTACTCTGTAACAAGTCCAATCATTATACCCACAAGAGAACCAATTGCTACGGCCCAAATCGGTGTTGTAGGTAGATTGAGATAATCGAGAGCGAAATATCCGCCTACTAGGAAGAGTATAGCGGCAATAAAGGTGGTATTACGAAGAGCCGCTGCTGCATCCATATTTTTCATGGCTGACATTGAAAATACTCCAACGATTGAAGCGATGTAACCTACTACTGCTAGAGCAATTGGAATCATTAGATAATCTGCACCAAGATTAGCGCTTGCTGCAGCGATTACCATGGCTGCGATGATTGAGCCAACAAAGGACTCAAAGATGTCTGCACCCATTCCAGCAACGTCACCAACATTGTCGCCAACATTGTCTGCAATTACACCAGGGTTTCTTGGGTCATCCTCAGGAATTCCTGCTTCGACTTTTCCGACTAGGTCAGCACCAACGTCAGCAGCCTTAGTGTATATTCCACCACCCACACGGGCGAAGAGAGCGATGCTTGAAGCACCCATTCCGAAGCCAGCAATGTTGCCAACAGTAAGGAAATTTGTTTCTGTAAAGTAGTACATCAATGAAATTCCGGCAAGGCCAAGACCCCCTACTGCAAGTCCCATCACAGCCCCACCGTTGTATGAAGTCTGGAGGGCAGCAGCCTGCCCGCCATCTGCCGCTGCTTGTGCAGTTCGGCCGTTAGCAGATGTTGCAGATTTCATTCCGCTAAATCCAGCAGCCACACTACAAAGTGCGCCGATAATGAATGCAATCATTGTATTCATTCCTAAATCATCGTTTACTGAACCACCAGCATACAGAAGCACTGCAACTACGACGATGAATATCGATAACATACGGTATTCTGCAAACAAGAAAGCCATTGCACCATCTTGAATACGTTGGGTGATTTTTGCCACCGTCTCGTTCTCAATTTTGATTGAGTCAACCTTCTTATACAGCATTGCTGCAATTACTAAACCAACTATTCCAGCGGCTATTCCAATTAATCCTACTTGTGTTCCATCCATCATATCACCTGATTGATTGGCCCGCCGACCTGAGGTCACCATATAAGCGATATCCACTTAACTCATCTGTGACTGCCTCTTAGAGACAGCGGAATCTCAGCCGATTTTATCAATTATGTGTGGATTTTAGCCACTACAGAGGCAAAATTGGATAGAATTGCTGCCCCATCATGTTCTCTTTCAAACGACTTTGCCTCTTCGGCTGAAATATGGCCAAGACCAACGGAACGCTCTATCCGATTCTTTGTAGCCTCTGGGTGAAATTGCAAACCCCAAATGGGAAGTGGCTCATTTTGTTCATCTAAAATTCTCACACTTGCCAATGAATTGTGACTAGTAGAACCTAACACCACCGCTTGTTTAGGAAGTTCCTCCACATGGTCTTGGTGAGTGAATAGACAAATTGGAGTGCCGAGCCCCGCAAATATCTCGTCTTGGTTACCATCCCCACTTAACTGCAATTCAACTACTAAATCTGTCCGCGATTGTGCTCTAACCACATCACCACCAAGTGCTTTACACAAGAGTTGGTGACCAAAACAGATTCCAAGAGTTGGTAATTTCAATGATACCGCGGCCCGCAATAAACTGGCTGCACCTTCCATCCATGGCTCCCACATCGATACATTTCTTCTGCTGCCGGTACAGATTACGACATCGACTGAGTTGGCAGTAAGCCATTTTGCCACAGTGTCAGTGCCGGCTGAAGGCAAAGCAACCCTCTGCATTGTGACTTCTCCCGAACTCACCTGTTGAAGGTCAATATCTGTAGGAGAAGTGACGAAAGGAAAAACATCATCCCAAGTTGGAACGTCTTCTCTGACCAATTGAACCAATCCAGTACCTGCTTTTTGATTTGCACGCTCATCAACATCCGCAGACTGAAATTGAGGGGTCAGGAGTAATACCTCTAGTGTTGAAAATCTTTCAGCAAGGGGTAAAAGTATCTCCACATTACCTCCATGTCCAAATTCGGCACGCTCAACTAGGAGATCAAGAAGGGCGACGCTAAGACCTCTTGCCATGTTCCAATCGTAGAGCATGTTTGTCATCAATGATTCCTAAGAACAACTTTCCAGTGAAACAATTTTCAAGCCCAAAAAATGGATTTTGATAATCACCACCAAGGGATGGTTGAAAGAGGGCGGGCGTAGTGGGCAATGTGAGGCGGATAGATGGCTGAAATAGAGCGGGAGAAAATTCTAGCATCTGTGGGGCCTATTCAAGCGGTATTAGATGCCCATGATGGCGTGGTAAATGTTGTTTCAACTACTGATGGAATAATTTCAATATCCCTTGAAGGTGGCTGTACTGGGTGTTCAGCAACACCCACTACTGCAATGCAAATTTACTACTCTTTGATGAAACTTGAAGAAGTGAATGATGTCATTTTTCTCAATGGTGAATTACCCGAATATATGCGGGCTTTCATAGATGATAAATTAAAGATTGAACCTTGAATTTGCCACTCAATCTTGCTGATTTTTCAGCCTAATTTTCCTCCTTTAATGAAACCTGAA
>CAZXZO010000009.1:0-29511 GCA_964645485.1 uncultured Candidatus Poseidoniales archaeon | reverse complement strand
CCACTCAATCTTGCTGATTTTTCAGCCTAATTTTCCTCCTTTAATGAAACCTGAAACCGCAACTCAATCTGGCGGAATTTTATCTCAAATTCTAACCCATTGATGAACCCTGGATTCGCAACTCACTCGTGTCGAATTTGTAATTCATTTTCTTGACCCACAAATCACCTTTTGTTGAGCGGAACTAAAACTCCTACGGCGAGGCTTGATAGAGGAAATAGGCTAGCCTTACAATATGCGAAGTGGCTTTGTCACCATTTTGATGGCGGCAGTCTTGTCCTTCTCTCTCATATCCCTCACATCACCTGTGATTGCCGCACAAGATGATGACTGCCCCGGAATTGACGGCGATTCCACCAAAGATAGATTCGGCTGCCCTGATACTGATGGTGATGGATGGTCTGACCCTGACGAAGAATGGGGTACGGCTGAGGGCGCGGATGCTTTTCCAAATGAGAGAACCCAATGGGCCGATCGAGATGGTGATGGGTTTGGTGATACTAGTTCATTTGATGCTGTTCTGATTGACCATTTTCCTGATGATGCAAATCTTCACAGAGCAATTCTGTCAGTAGGGTGTAATCCACCCGACCACACTTTAGCAATTGGCAAATCAAGTCATTTTTTATGCACCGTGAAAAATGAGGGCCGTGTACCTATCCGATTAACACCAGACTGGGATGCACAAGAAGGGATATCAATTGGTGAATTACCAACAAAAATTGACTTGGAAGAACATGGATTCGGCGGGGATAGCAATGAATTGCGACTGGATTTCACGGCTAATTCTGCGGGTTTAAGTGGCGGACTGTTATACTTCAATGAAAGTAGTGACCCGAAGCCAATTTTCTCCGTTTCATTGGGAGTTCTTGTTGAGACTTCAACCCCTCAGACGAGTAGTGCTGACCCGGCTGAAACTTTAGACCCATTTCGGGAGAAAGCAAACTCTTTTGCCTCATGGATGAGTACTAAAACCGGTTATAATTTCAATGTACAATCAGTCCTTGTCCTACTAGTTTTAGGACCAGTAATCCTTTTCGTAATTGGCAAAAGAACTCAGTCTTCTTTGCATAATCGAAAACTCGAGCGCGAGACGTTGGAAAAACAATCAACCAATGAAGAAGAGCGTGAAAAAGAGGTTGAGCCAGAGCCTGAAGAACTCTCATTAGAGGATATGGCAAGCGACCCGAATGTTCCTGAAACAAAACCAAAACGTGGCGTAAAGGGCGCTGAGGGGAGAATTCTTGCTGATGGAATGGTAGAGGTTATGGTTGGAGAAATCAACATGCCTGCATCCCCAGATGACGCTTTCAATGTTTTAAATGAAAACTTAGATGAATCTGAGATAGAAGGTGATTCTTGGGATTCTTCATTAGATGAACAAGAAGATGATGATACTGATTTCAAAGTCGCGCCAAAACACAGGACTAGCAAAGCACAGACTGATGAGTTGGTTGAAGAAGAGCCGAAAATCGTGACAAGAAAAGGCCAGAAAGTTACGGCAAAACAAGCAAAAAGTGTTGCCAAAGAGAAGGCCTCAATTGATGCTAAAACAGATAGTAAATCCAAGAAGAAACAAAAGAAGAGCGGTAAAAAACGACCACCCGGAAAAGTAGGACATACTAGAGGACCTGGTGTTGACCTAAAGTGAGAAAGTTACTCATTTTCTTCTGACTCACGGCGCATTTTCATCAAATCGTGTGGATTGGATTCTCCTTGAACATCTTGCCCTTTGATATTCATGCCTGCACTGACTCCAACGGCAATACAAACAACTGCTAACACCCTGGCAAAATTTGCTGAACCAAACAAGTTGCCACCAGCGAAATATAGTCCGAAAAGTGAGATTGCTGCCCCAAAGCAGAGAATTGTCATAATCTTTTGAGCGAATTTTTCTGATTTTTCTGTTCTAGATAGAGTTCCTATACTCATCCAAATTAGGAAGGATCCTGAGCAAGTCACCGCTGATAGCGATTCAAGAAGGCTGACCAACTCCATTGTTGTGGCGAAGACGGGTCAGCACTTCAACCGCGCGAGGGTTCAAGCATGGTGACCTGCTCAACCGTAGTGGGGAGAACATGGTCTCGATGAAGTCGTGGACATTGCCAAAGAGCAGACGCGATGAGCCACCGCATTATTCCAAAGCTCAAGTTGCTACTGTACTAGAACAAGTCGCAACTCTACTAAAGTTAACAGATGCTAATCCTTTTCGGATTAGAGCATATGAAAACGGCAGCCGAACGATTGCATCACTTGAACAAGATTTGTGGGAATTAAGCAAATCTGGAACAATGACTGATGTCAAAGGAATCGGCAAAGGAATTGCTTCACTGATTGGGGAAGCACTTGGTGAAGGGACTTGGGGAGACCTACAGAAATTGTATGATGATACACCTGCGGGAATGATTGAGATGCTGGCAATCCCTGGGCTTGGACCAAAACGAATCAAACAACTTCACGATGAATTGGGTATTGATTCCATCGCTGAACTTTCAACTGTTTGCCACGAAGGTGGGGTTGAGAAACTCGATGGTTTTGGTGCAAAGAGCCAGCAAAAAATCCTAGATGGAATTGATTTGCTGGCTCGATTCCAAGGTCGCCGCCGCCTAAATGTCGGGCTACTTTATGGTGAAGCGTTTGAGGCACTAGTAGCCCGAATTGAAGGAGTTGAGCACGCTCAACTCGCAGGTAGCGCTAGACGGCGCCGAGAAACAATTGGCGACTTGGATATCGTTGCCGCGGTACGGCCAGAAAATGTTGAATCGGTCACACAAGCAATCCTCAACACCCCAAACATTGCAGAAGTCAAGGGCGCGGGTGACAGTAAAGTGAGTGTCATTTTAGAAGCCAGTATTCTTGAACAACACATGGACCTTGGCACGCTTGACAGTGGAGTATTTTCAGCAATTGGTGGAGATGATTACTCAAGTATGGAATCCGCTGGAACCATTGACGCTCAAGTTAGATTGGTGCCACCAGAAGTTTTTGCATTCACATTAGCATACTTCACTGGCAGCAAAGAGCACAACATTGTTCTTCGGCAAAGAGCAATCAATATGGGCTTGCGCCTCAACGAATTTGGGTTAATTCCTGAGGAAAAAGCCGGTGATATGAAAGGTTTAGAAGCAGCACAATTCTCGCTACCAGCAACAACTGAAGAAGAAATTTACCAACACTTAGGCCTTGCATGGGTTCCTCCAGAACTACGTGAAGACATGGGAGAAGTTGATGCGGCTGAGACAAATACACTACCTAGGCTAGTAATGCCTACTGACTTGAAAGGATGTTTCCACAATCACACGACTCTGTCAGATGGAGTGGCCACTCTTGAGCAAATGGCTGGGGCTGCGATGGATATGGACTGGCAATTCTTGGGGATTGCAGACCACTCACAAATACTCAATATTGGAGGGCGACAAATTGGCGCTGATGCAGAAGATATGCTGGCACAAGGTGAAGCAATGAGAGCCCTCAATGAGGTTTGGGCTGATGGGGGTAAGGACTTCCGATTATTGCATGGGGCTGAGTGTGATATTCTTCCAGATGGTTCACTAGATTATGACGACGAAACACGGAGACAACTTAGCCATGTAGTCGCCTCAGTACATCAGTTACCTACTTGGAGAAGTCGAGATGAAGTGGCAAATACTGAGGCTTTAATTACAGCAATTGAGGACCCAACTTGTACAATTCTTGGCCATCCTACTGGCCGAATTTTACAAGGACGAGATGGATTTGATGTGGATTTACATGCTGTTTTACGGCGTATGGGTGAATTGAATGCTGAAGGTGAGTTGAAATCCGTTGAGATTAATGCTAGCCCATATCGACTTGATTTAGATTGGCGGTTTTTGCGATTTGCAAGAGACCAAGGAGTCCCAATCTGCATAAATCCCGATGCCCACGACACATCAGGTCTGAGAGATGTGTGGTTTGGAGTGCAAATCGCTCGCAAAGGTTGGCTTGAACCTCAACACTTACTGAACTGTAAAACTGGCGAAGAAATTGAAGCAATGTTGTCTTGATGTTCAAGCCTAAAGTTCATTCAATCCGGCTACCGCCCAAGAATTATGGGAGCGGCAAGAGCGGTGGTCTTTGGTGGAGTCATGATTCTCCCCGCTCTGCTGATTGGCGTAGTTTTATTCCTTATTTTAGGAGGAGCCAATGAAGATTGGGCGGATTGGATGTGGTTTCCATGTTACATACTTCCAGCCGCTATCATTCTCTCTGCTAGCATCTACGGCTGGAAAACCGATATCCCTGTTGAACTGGAATAATTATGTATATTCTATCAACATATGGTAATATGCTTCGCGACAATCATAACTATTTTGATATGTTTCTGGCGGTATGAAATAATTCCAACCAACAGATAATCTAATCATATCCTGACTTGGAAATGGTCCATCTGAGCATTCTTTAACGCCGATGTCACCTCTTATTTTGAATCGGAAGTCAATATATTCGATTTCATTCGAAATAAGAAAGAATGGGACATATCCATTATCATTCACGGTGACTTCTTCAAAGTTGATTATAGGTGGTGGAAGGCTAGAGTAGAATGAACGAACATAGTTAGTGCTGATATTTGAGGAATTAATTTCATAACCTACGACAGTTTGTGACCCATGGGGGACTAAAACTTTATTCCAACCAATATCATTGCCAATTATCTCCATCCAAATTGAAAAATTATTAGGTGGAGCACCTAATTGAGATGCGGTAATCTCAGGAATAACGAGAGTCCAATTCGCCCCCTGTATTTCAGGGTCAATTACGATATTTAGATTAGAATAAGAAATTTCAGGCTCACCTTCAAACCGGGGAAGAATCTGAGAATGGATAATTGAAAAAAATAATGTTAGTCCGATGATGAATGCCATCGATTTTATTACAAGATGAGGACGTACCATTCTACCACCTCCTCATGTGAATCAACTAATTGAGTTGCATCATTACAGTGTGACTCAGTAATAGAGATGTATGTGCATGCTTCATAAGAAATTATCACCTTATATACCATACTATCAGATGAACCAATATTGTCCTCCGGAATAGGGATTTGAAATTCTTCATCAACAGGAGTTTCAACAGAATTATCATAAGGCAGAGTTTCATTCTCTAAGCCATCAGCCGAAACCATTGGAGAAAATAGAATTACTAAAATAATTAATGAAGTATACCTCATAAATCAAACCATAGACGTTGCTTCTCCGCTATCTATATTAAGATTTTCAAAAGCACAGTTTATTATATGAATGCTAGATTGAACCAGCGGATTGGGGAGATTCTTGATGAGTTATACCCTGAACAACCAATCCCTCTTGACCACCGTGACCCATACACCTTCCTTGTGGCTGTGATGCTATCAGCACAAACAACCGATAAGAAGGTCAACCAAGTTACTCCATCCCTCTTTGATAGGGCAGACACCCCCGAAAAAATGGCTAACCTAGAAGTTGATGAAATACGTGAAATTATTCGCGAGATTGGACTAGCACCAACCAAGGCAAAAAACCTGAAAAAAATGGCTGAACAACTAATTGATTTACACTCAGGTGTGGTTCCACGCACATTTGAGGAACTTGAAGAATTAGCAGGAGTCGGTCATAAAACTGCAAGCGTAGTGATGGTACAGGCGTTTGGAGTCCCTGCTTTTCCTGTTGATACACATATTCACAGATTAGCCAAGCGTTGGGGCTTGAGCGAAGGTAGGAATGTTGTGCAAGTTGAGCGTGATTTGAAAGCATTATTTCCCGAAGATGAGTGGAAACGTAGGCACTTACAAATCATCTTTTTTGGCAGAGAATATTGCCCAGCAAGAGGGCATAATCTAGAGGAGTGCCCTATTTGTTCTTTGATCTAAAAATGTTTTAGATTTGATGCATCAGTATTAGTATGACATCCCTGACCACAGGTCATGAAAACCGAATTGAGCAAGGGTGATATCGCTCCTGACTTCACCGCTATATTGACTGATGGAAGTGAAGTAATACTTTCTGAAATGCTAAAGGAAAGTGGAGTGATTCTGTATTTCTACCCACGTGATAGCACTCCAGGTTGCACCACTCAAGCATGTGATTTCCGTGACAATTTTGATTCTTTGAAAGAGGCTGGTTGGAGAGTAATAGGAGTCTCTAAGGATTCAGCAAAAAGCCATACTAAATTCATTGATAAATATGGACTTCCTTTCGATTTGATTGTTGATAGTGAAACCGAATTACATCAACTATACGGCACATGGGCTGAGAAGAAACTCTACGGACGGGTATTTCTTGGTAGTCTCCGCTCTACATTTGCTATCAATCAAGATGGGACTTTGGCCTGGGTTGGATACAAAGTAAAGGCCAAGGGCCATGTTGAAAGAATCATGAATGACCTAAATTCCTAGATTTATACCTTTCAAAATGATTGTTTTAGCCACATTGTTCAAACGCAATGCTTGAATCAAGAGACTGTAAGCAGTAAGTCAGGTGATAGTGTGAGTGCGGACAATGAGGATTTGAGCGGTAAACGCCATGACCTAGGCAACGGTTCAGTAGCTTGGGGACCTTGCCACATTGGAAATGAGGCTGTTATTGGCTCTGATTGTTCAGTTGGCGCCCTAGCCCATGTTGGAAGTGAAGCGATATTGGGTGACCGTGTAAGAATCCAGGGAGGAGCGTATGTTGCATCTATCTGTGAATTAGGTGATGATGTTTTTATCGGGCCAAATGCAACGCTTCTAAACGACCGCCACCCACCAAGTCAAGACCGCAGAAAGTGGCTCCCTGTAATTGTCAAGGATGGAGCAGTTATTGGCGGAGGGGCAACCCTGTTACCCGGAATTACAATCGGTGAAAGGTCAGTTATTGCCGCTGGATCGGTTGCTACAAAGGATGTGCCAACAGGTCAAGTATGGGCTGGAAATCCTGCACGTTATATGATGAGTAGAGATGAATACGAAGCAAGTAGAATAATAATTGAAGGAGATGAGAATTGATGAGCGAAAAAGAATTGAATGAACAACAGAAAAAAGACGCTGTTGCTGATTTCCTACGTCGTTGTATTGAATACGCTGATGAAACCATTGCCAAAAAGACTCAATCCGCTGATGACCCTGAGGGGCTAGAAAAGTGGCTCGCTTACAGAGATTATACAGATTATGCCTTGAAAGAGGTTGAAGCAGGAGACCTCAACCATTGGTTCACACCAAATTAGGAATCAATCATCGATACCAAGGTGATGAGAAGTAGTATCAACAATAGAACCTGCACCAGGTACAAGCAGGAGTGTTTCGGTGCTATCAAGGGAAAACACAGCAGCCCCAAGCCGTTCTGACATTCCTCCAAGTTCTCTCCTGCAAGCATCTTGTTGAGCAGTCATATGTTTGAGATCACGCAAATCTACCACAACCATGTCTCCTGAAACCAAGCGTTGAGAAATTCCGTGTACAGGAAGGCGATGTAACTCATCTGGCTCAATATAACGAATCGCACGATTGGCTCTTCGTAATTTGCTATGTGTCCATAATTGCCACTTTTTTTCACCTAAATCGTGGAACTTACCACCTGTTAGAACCTCGACTTCGGATGTATCCATACTCGGTATTTCTTCTATTTCTCGGTCAGCTAATTCATTTGCACTTGCTTCACTCTCGTTAGGGTCAGGGAGGCCAAAAAAGGAGTAGATGTTTGACAAATTTGTCACCAAACCCGGTTGCTTCCCTAAGTGCTCCACCCTCACACCCTTTGAGGGTGATGCAAAATTATTGTTCGGAAGAATGGTTTTCATTCTTCTTCTGATTCTGCGGAATCTGATTCTGAAGTATCGCCTTCAAAGAAGTTGATTTCATCTTCACCGCCTTTCTTTGCCATAGTCACGCCGACAGCGACCATTGCCACAATAACGATGATCAGTACAACCAACATATTACTGACTCCAGCAGTTTCACCCATCATACCTAGGAAAGCCGAGTTACCTTCAGTCACGTAAATTATGATGTCTTTGGTGGAACTTTGTTCCTCATCATTAACAGTCAGGCGTATGTGTTTCTCACCAGGTGTGTCAAAAGTATGGCGCAACGGGCTAGTTGCTGAAGTAAAAGTGTCCATATCATTGGCAGGGTCTCCGTCTCCATTAGAATCGGTATTAATATCCAAATCCCAAATAAACATCAGTAAAGACATATCAGATTCGGTGTCACTTGTCTCTGTAGTCCAAATGACTACTTCCTCACCAACTAATACTGAAGTTTTCTCAGCCTCTAATCCTGCTTTGGGACGCAGGTTTACAACATTCACTTCAACTAATGATTCTGCAACATCGCCATCATCATCGGTAACATGGAATCTAATTTCATAGACACCTGCTTCAGGCCATGAATGGCTGATTGAATCGCCTGTATAATCACAATCATCATTGTTGACTAGATTATCGTCTGCATCGTTGTCAAGGTCGATATCCCAACAAACTTGCAGGCTATCAACATCAGATGGAGTATCTGAATAAAACCCTGTGAGATTGAACAAACGGTCCTCACCCACTGGGAATCCGGCAGTGAACGGTTCGGATGTTGGTGGTACATTATTCACCACCACAGTACCAAGAATCGTTTCTGTGTTCAATCCGTCATCATCAACAATCTGCAGAGTAATGGTGTGACTACCCGATTCCGTCCAAATTACTTCAATCTCTGAATTACTACCAACCGTTGATTCAGCCCATGTAGCATTGTGGTTGCTACTTGGATTCCAATTCCATGTGAGCGAATTTTGGTCATTCATGGTATCAACACCATTACCAATCAAAGTCACAAGTTGATCTTCATCAACTTGCCAAATTGCTGGAGCAGGTTGGTCGTTATCTGCAGTTCCACCCGACATTGTCATCACCGGGTCGCGAGGAGCAATGTTGTCCACTTGGAGAGAAAACTGAGCGGTTGTAACTGCCCCATCATCATCAGTACCATGCACTTGCATTAGGAATTCACCTTCCTCCACTGGAGTAACAGTACATTGCATTGTGATAGGTCCTTCTTCACAAACATAAGCAACCCCGTCAGAGCGCAGGGGTGGGTCCCAAAGCAAAGTGAGAGGTGCGTTTTGGTCTAGTGTATCTTGGTCACCACTGTCAAAAGCGTTGAAAGTAATACTAGATTCAGAGAGAATTGCAGTTTCGGGCGAAGTGATGTTCAACCAACCGGGACGATTAACAATTTCAATATTCATTGAAGTTTGGTCATTGTCGTTTTCTTCATCTGAGATTGTCAAATCAACATGGAAAACTCCGTCATCAGACCAATTCACCAACATCAAACAATCTGGTTCTTCATATGTTCGGAATTTGTTTTCTTCAACTTCTACACTAAATGAACAGTGTATTGTGCCACCATCTGCATCAGTGCTTCCAGTTCCATCTAACAAAATTTCTGTGTAAGTTGTAGTCGGCGCTATCGCTGCCAATCCAACAACAGGAATACTGCCAATGAAAATCTCAAAAGTTGCCATATCATTGCTCTGGTTGACATCATTCACCATCTGTCCATCTGGATCTACCTCAAAGGTGAAATCAACATTACCTAGTGTTTGAGAAGTTGGAACCGTCCAAGAAAATGACAGGGTATCTTCACCTACAGGTGGTAAAGAGGCAATTGTTCCTCGTTCTGTAGTTCCGTCCGGAGCGACCATCTCTAACTCTGTTTGAGGGCCACCATTGGTACCCTTGTTCTCAATTGGAATTGTGAAGTGTAAAACATCACCCGGAATCGCATTGAATCCATACACCGGATTGAGAGTCATACTATCGGTGCCGCGGTCTCTTGAGACGGAGATTCCTCCCGGCCGTGGCCGATAATCCAAATCCACCAACTCATTGTCTAAAGTCAGTGTGTCCACCCCCACATATTCGTTTACTGGGTCATAGGCAACTAAGCCGTGGCTTGCGTAATCGTGATTTGATGGAGTGTCGTCTTCTGGATCACTTGTGTTTAGAGAATAGTAAGCAACACCTGCTGAATCGGTTGTTAACTCAATCCACAAATTTTCGTATTCATAACGTAAAACAAACGGATAAGATGGGACCGGGGAACCATTTGAATCAGTAACATTCACCCAAACACCAAGTTGCATATTCAGCGCCCATGTTGGGTATTCTAATTCAACTTCCAAATCAATTGGAGAACCTGCTGGCTGGAAGTCTTTGAGAATAAAATCAACATAAATGCCCATGCCATCTTTGTAATGTCTCCATGCGTCTCCTTTGGCAGCAGGACACCACCATCTGAATTCTGAAACTGAATTGTTCTCATCAAAAGTTGAGACGTTGTAGGAATTATCACAACCGGAATATGGCACATTTGGATTGCCCACACTTACAACTGAATGATTCGTTTCAATGTTCAGAACTTCATCTTCTGGAATTGTAAAAAAGTTTGAACTACCATCCCACCAATCGACATCGATGAAGTCGTTGGTCCAGATTTCACCCACCCTTAGTGGGAAATCGTAAACCTCTACAGGTTCGTAGTATGTGTGAGTAGTCGTCACATCTGCAACATCAATGAATGATGCGAAAGGCCAAAATTTCACATGCATGTGTGTAACAGTCTTGTAGACAGCTAAATCACTAGCACGGACTAAATCAGTAGCATCGTAATCAATCGTGATATCACCAAGAGTTCCAGTTAGAGTAACATTTTCTGTGATGAATTGCCCCTCTGATTTTATTCGATATGCGACGGTATTATGGTCTTCAGAAGTATCCACCCCGTTACTACTGGTTATGGTACGAACATCATCAACCCACATTTCTAATTCACCTGTTAAGGCGGCAGCATCGGTCTCAACTCCGGCATTAGTAATCATCTCTGCAACATCAAAGAATCCATCATAAGTCCAGCGGTCTCCAACATGTAAAACCTGTACATCAATATCGCCTTCAGATAATTTTGATACTGCAGATTGTGCTTCTTGTTCATTATCTGCCAATGTCTCAACAGGTTCAAAAGTTAATGCAACAGACCAACTTCCAAGAACAATTAGTAAACACATTATCAGAGATATTACTAACGGTCCGGGCTGATGATAAGTGTCCACTCTCGCGTTGCTCATGTAGGATGCAGAATGCTCTTCCTTCATCAATAATGCCCTCATCAAGATTGTTGAGAATCAAGGTTTGGAGGCGGTGGTGGTCCGAGGTTGTGTTGTCCTGTTTGTGGACCCGCGATGATATTTGGAGAAGCAAGTGGGCCTGCAGTCACGGTGGGAGATGCCAGGGGGCCTGCCATTACAGGTGATACAACGCCACCCGAAGGTGGAGGAGGAGGGGCATGGGGTGCTTGGTACTGATTAGCGTGATTGTGTTGAACGGGTGCATCGGCAAAATGAGAGCCTTTTGTATTGCGGAGGTGGGTTAACGTATCATAAAGCAAATGATCAGGAATAACGATGTAAGCATTATCATCAATCCTGTGAAAAGTATGATCTGGGTCGCGGTCTTCAAACCAAAGATTGTTGAATTCAGTCACCCATTGCAAATGCATTTTGTTCGGATAAGATAAGGCAGCAGCGAGAACCGTGACTCCAAGCACTGACAAAATCATAATAGTTTCACCAGAAAGAAATCCTAGCGCGACAAAAAATCCAACAGAATTGGTTAATGAATAAAATTTTGAAAGTACTATTATCACGGAACCATATCCAATTAATCGACTCAAAGATTGGCGCAGTGACATTCCTACGGGGGCAAAATCTCTTTGACCGGGTATTACTTCTACTACAGATGAATCACTAAAAATGTACAGTGGGACTAATATTGCACTAAGTATTGGTGAGAATATCAAAAGTAACCCCGCCAGCCCGATAAATGTCGAAGGATCAGTAATGTCATTTGGCATCAACAAAAACAGTATAGAAAATAAAAATAATGAAGAAGTCCAAGATTGCTTTATTGAGAAAACGATATTATTCCAAAGACCTGATGGTTTATTTTCTATCACAAATGAATCAATTCTAATCATACATGCATTCATGTTGAAGATGGGAAAAAGTGGAGATTTCCATACATTCAGCAGCCATCCCTTCACCGACCACTTAGCCATCATACTCCAAGAAAATCGACCAATAAAACCACCCCAAACAAACAAGCAAAAATAAATAATTATTACTGTACTAAAAGCCACCAAAGAATTTTCATCGAGTGAAAGTTGTATCAACCAAATTAATGCTCCAACGACTATTAATCCTAGGTAAAACATCTCAACAAGTGTTAATTTGTATGGGTTGAATTTAGTAAATGCATCCCTAGTTTCATCACCAATTGTTCGAGGTAAAAAATCTTGAGTATGTTCGTGTGGTCTCGAAGAATCGGGTGTAGAAGGTGATTGCCGATTATCGACCTCTTGACCTGGTATAATCAGAGGTGGGGGCGGAGGCAAAAGTGGAGATAACGGTTGCATGAGCAAATACGCATAGGGACAATTAGTCTTGAATGTTGAGTAAATATATTGACTCAAAGGTCAAAATCAAAATCCACGCTTGCACTTTTCTCTTGTTCAAAACTATTGTCGATTAGCCATTGGGCTCCATAATGGTTCCACTGCTCCATCGTCCAACCCTCTGGAAGACCGGTTGCTGGAACTGGTGGCCCTGCTGGGTCTGAAACTAATAAGTCGGCAATTGGAGTCAAAACCTGAACGGTTTGAGTTGGTGGGTCTTCCAAAACTGGTTCAGCAGCCAATAATTGGCCAGGTTGAGAGATATCCCCAACACCCACTTCAGAGGTTTGAGGCATCAATGTGGGAGGAGACTGTTCAGCCACTGGCTCAAAAGCATAAGTTGGAGGAGCAGAAGTTGGTGATGGGTCCTCGTAAAGTGGACCTCCAGAAAGCCATTCATGTTCCGACCTTCCTCCTTTCTTTCGAGCCATAGAAACTCCAAGAACAACTAACAGGGCTACTAGAACTAAGCCCAAAATAACCACCACATTTGAGACTCCAGCAGTATTAGAATCAATCCAACCCAATACTCCGACTGGGTCTGGTTCCACGGTCACCACAATATCAACAGTTGATGTTGCGCTCTCATCTGAAACAGTCAGGCGAATGTTCTTCACTCCTTCAGTTGTAAATGCATAGCGTAGTGGCTCACCATTCGCAGTAATCATGTCTAAGTCATTTGTTGGATTGCCGTCATCATCTGCATCAACATAAATATCTAAATCCCAACTGTAAACTAATTGGTCCATATCTGATTCTGAATCAGTTGTGTCATTGGTCCAAACCACCCACTCCTCTCCAACAAGGATGCTATCCTTCTCAACTGACACTGCTGCCTGAGGACGTAGATTTACGATTGTAATATTGACTAACGCAAAGTCCGAATCCCCATCATTATCTGTGACATGGAACCTAATCGTCTTATTTCCAGGTGTTGACCAATGGTGAGTTATGCTGTCACCAACAAAATCACAATCGTCTTGTGTATCGCCATTTTGGTCAAGGTCAATCTCAAAATTGACATCCCAGCAAACGACTAAGGAATCAATGTCCGAGAGTGTATCAGTGTAAGAACCAACTAGGGAAAACTCCCTGTCTTCCCCCACTGGCAATTGATTTCCAAATGACTGCACGATAGGTGGTACGTTCCGTACATCAACCCATCCATTGACGACATTACTGCTTTCTCCATCATCATCAAGAACTTCCATAGCGATGATATGAGTCCCTGCCTCTGTCCAACTAACATTGATGTTGGAAGTTTCACCTACTGTCTCAACATACCAATTTGGGTCAATGTCGCGGTCAGGTTGCCAACCCCAAGAAAGGCTATCCATATCATTAAGAGAATCATGGACTGTTCCTTTTAGAGTGACTTCTTGGTCCTCATTTACTTGCCAAATCGCAGGTATTCTATCATCAGTCAACTCCACATCTCCATCCCACATACTCATTTCAGCATCGCTTGGTGCGATATTTGTTACGACTAAATTGAAGTCACCAACTGTGACTGCGCCGTCATCATCCTCTACTGAAACAACTGCGGTGAAAATCCCCTCCTCTTTCACGGTTACTTCACAAGTTGGCGATACTAGAACACCGCTTTCACAAGCATAAGGTTCACCATCAGAACGTGTAGGTAACTGCCAAAGGAAGTCAACTGGAGCATCGTTATTCAATGTGTCAAGGTCGCCCGAATCTGTGGCGAAAAATAGCACTGAAGATTCCACCGGAATAGAAAGCAAATTGTTCTGAGTAGATACATTGACCCAAGGTGCACGATTAAGAATCTCAACATCTATAAACGTTGAATCTTGATCATTTTCATCATCTGTTACTGTTAACCAAACCCGGAAAATCCCATCATCTGGCCAACTCATGTTCTCAAGTAAACAATCATCTTCCTCAAAGGTTTCATTGGTTGCTATTCCTGTTTCAACCACGAATGTGCATACTGGAATTCCGCCGTCTAAGTCAACACTATTTCTCCCATCGAAATTAATCTTTGACAATGTCTTTGTTGCTGGCGGTTGAATTAAATCAGCAGTTGGAAGAGAACCGATAAACAAGTCAAAAGTGTCAACATCATTTGATTGATTCTGGTCACCAGTCATCAAACCATCTGGGTCAACCTCAAATGAAAGTGTGACTATTCCAACTGATTGAGAAGCCGGAACAACCCAAGTGGCTTGAACCCAAGCAGTTCCCGATGCCGGTATTGCCGTAATTGGCGAACGGCTGGTAGTCCCATCAGGGCCTGTGACTAACAATTCTGTTGCCGGCCCTGACAAAATCCCAAGATTTTCAACAGGTATTGAAAATATGAGTGAATCCCCAGGCACCGCGTTGTAACCTATTGTAGGATTCAAAATAACGGTGGTTCCATCTCTAGTTCTTTCAACAGAAACCCCATCACTATTAGGACTGTAATCTAATGTGATAATTGAGTCATCAAGAGTGAAAGTGTCTACACCAACTTCCTTTGAAGATGCCACCCAAGCAATTATTCCGTGGCTTGCCCAATCAAAATTTGTAGGGGATGGGTCGGTTGCATTACCTGTATTGAATTCAATGAAAGCAGAGCCATTGGCTGCTGTTGTTAGAGATTGGGAATCCCCTGATGCTTCATACCGCCACTGCAATGTTTGCCCTGAAACTGCTGAACCGGCTGAATTTGTTACATTCACCCAAGCACCCCGGGACGAATCTAAAACCCATGCTGGGCTTTCCAACTCTACGTCCAAATTTAGGGCGCGGGATTGGGGAGTGAAAGATTTCAACTTGAAATCAATTTCAAAACCAATGTCATCTTGGAAATAGCGATGGGCATCATTCATCGCTGATGGACACCACCATCGATAGGATGTGACATTCACTCCAGTTGAATCAAATGAGGTGACATTGAAAGAATTGCTGCATCCTGAATACGGCACATTTGGATTTCCTTGTGCAACTACTCCATGATTACTAGATGATTGAGATGAGGAGTCATCAGGTATAGTAAAATAATCTGATGATCCAGACCAATCGGTTGTTTGTGTGTAATTATTATGCCAAGCCTCACCCACCCTAAGTGGGAAATCATACTCTTCTCTTGGAGGACTGTAGGAATTGATAACCTGAAGATTTGCAACATCAATATCGGTAAGCCAATGGTCAAAAACCACATCTAAATTCATCTGCATCGAAATTGTTGCAAGGTCGCTCACCCGGACAAAATCTGTACCATCATAATCTACAATTAAGTCGCCGGTAAAACCTTGAAGTGACACTCCATTTGCTCTAAATTCCCCGGATGAACGCACTTTGTATGCTAATGTCGACTGATTTTCTGTTGACATCGTCACGATGTCTGCAATCCACATATCAAGGTCCCCAGTTAAAGTTTGGATGTTAGAACTCTGACCTGAACTAGCAATTAAAGCAGCGACATCAAAGAATCCGTCGTAAACCCAAACATCACCAACTCGCCATGAAGGTGCATCAACATCTCCACCTGAGGCTTTTGAAGATACTAGGAAAGAAGAGGAGGAAAGTTCATCCTGTTCAAACTCAATATAGTTGAAATTGGACATACTAGATGCCAGTAATAAGAAGGTCAAAATTATGGCAGAATTCAATCGGAAACCATACACATTTTCTCTGCCCATGTAATGGGCAGACTGTGTAATGTTCATCAAAGGTCCCCCTGAAAGTGTCCGAAGGAAAAAAATTGATGCGGTAACAAATCCGTTGAAAAACTGTTATTTTAGTTGAAATATTGGAATAACCTTGCTATGCTAAGAGCCATCGCACCATACATCCAGACAATCATCAGACGACGTGTGAATATTGTACCTGGCCGCCATCCAGTGATTGTCTCAAAAACTTCCTTCACAAACCAGCCTTCTTCATGCTCCTCAACAAGTTCCTCACCCTTGAGTTGAACCTCCCAAGTTGTGAAAATACAGGTGCGCTGATTTAGACGCCAGTGAATACGCGTAATAATTACGAATGGAACATGAAACATCCAAACTTGCCACCAAGGCAGAGCCCAACCGACTGCTATGAAAATGAATATTAGGAGATGAAGAAAACGCACAACTTTTGCCGCTATCGGCCTCATCAAAATCACTTCACATAGCGAATAAGCGGTAACCCGCTATGAACCACCCGATATACATACAAAATTCCATAAAATTGTTTACTTTAGGTTGTTCAGGAGTATATTTCCCTAGAATGAAATGGACTATACGAAACACAAATCCAACTTGATTAGTAGTGCCTGCATCCGGGTTTCCTCGTAACTTCTCCTCTAGGTTTGTCAGAACACAGGTTCCATTATTTGTAATCCAATGTAATTTCATCACTGGAACTAAAATTAGTAATAAAATCCATGACTCTGACCATGGTAAAATCCATCCGATTGCTGTGAACAATACAATTCCGATGTGAAACCATTTCACAATTTCAGCGAGAACTAGGTTGGTTTTTGGAATATCAAGATCCTCAATAGCATCTGCAAGCGACACTTCCACCATGGCTATCCGAGTAGGTCTTGAGTTATCAGCAAGACCCCTACATTACTGCAGAATTGTTAATCCAATTCAGACTCAGAGTAAGTCAGCCAATTCATCTTGGATGATTTGAACTGCTTCAAGAATCTCGTCCTTGTGACGAGCTCCAGTAATAACCATCTTACCGCTACCGAAAATCAAACAGACAACTTTAGGGTAATCGAGTCGGTAAATTAGACCAGGGAATTGTTCTGGTTCGTATTCAACCTTGTCGAATGGAAGGTGGAATGTCAAATTGTTTAGGTTCAATTTACGTGGCTCGCCTGCGAGTGCTTTTGTTGGCTCCCACTTGTCGAATCCATCGTAATCTTCAGGATAATGGAGGGCGTAGGTTGCTACCATGTTCTGAACTTCGATTTCAACATCCTTCAAATCCCATGTTTCGATGCCAGCGCCACGAAGGTCGCCAATCATCCTCTCAATACCAGTTTCGATGTTTGCTTCGTTCTTTCCACCAGTACAAACTGCGCGGCCAGAGCGGAACATTAGGATTGCTAATTTTGGGTCTACTACTCGGTATACCACACCAGGGAATTGTTCGGGTTCATATTCACAATTTAGTTGAATTGCTATGTCCGGGAGATTCAATTCTTCTGCCACCCTTGTTGAGGCGACTACGTTGACAACTGTTAGGCGTTCTTCATCACTTACCATGAGCGCGGCCACCTACCAACCCTATATAAATGGGTTGACGGACGACTTCATAAGCAATCGTCAATTTTCCAATTAAAAAAACGATTTTACCGGGATTATTCAATCCTCACACAAGGGGCTCCAAACGGGGTCACTAATACCCGCCCCCCACGCATCACGAGAGCGGCTGAAGTCTCTTCGGGATTTGTCGTTAATGCAATCATGCATCCGCCGCCACCAGCACCTGTCATTTTTGCCCCCAGCGATGATCTCCTAGCCACCTGAACCATGTCATCTAGTTCTTGGCATGAAACACCCACACCAGCGAGAAGTTGGTGGGCTTCATCCATTAGTTCTCCTACCCTGATATAATCACCATTGGAAAGCGCATCTACCCCACACCGAGTAACCTCACCCATGCGAGATATGTCTGACATTTTTTCGGGGTTTTTTGCTAATAATTCTGCTAACCCTGCCACCATGTCACCTGTTGGCGAGTGGATTCCAGTGTATCCCACTACAAGCCACAAATCACTAACCGATGGAGGAAGACTCACGGAATGGACTTCCCATTTCCTACTACCTTCTGGTGTATCCAAACCTCGTGTGTAACGCCACTCACACGACTGTTCTTTTTTGTCAGAAACAAGTACACAACCACCAAGGGTTGCCGTAGATGTATCGGTTGGTGAGGCTCTGCCGGCCTGAGCTGCAGCTTCAGCGAGGTGAGAAAGGGTGGCTATTTTCTCTGAGTCTAATGGCTCCCCAATAGTTGACAGCATCGCCGCACTACAAGCAGATGAGAGTGCTGCGGACGAACCAAGTCCAGCAGCAGGGAACAACTCACTGTTAACCTGAATAGAAAATGATTGTGAATTATCGCCTAAAATTGCATCTTTCAAATAATCAATGTGGGGGTGGCGGTTTCCATCCAAAGGACGTCCATCAATCTTCCAACCACCTTCACAAGGCTCTAGTGCTACACTGACCCGCCCGTCGATTGCCACTGCAAGGGCTGGCTCGCCATAGACAACTGCGTGCTCACCGAATAGTATCGCCTTGCCAGCGGCCGAAGCGGTCACCATGATAGGCCGATGAGTGGTGCGCCCATTAGCGATTGGGTGGCGGCGATTGATTCAAGGCCAAACCACCCCTCGTCCTAACCGGCCAGCAGGTAATCGGAGTTGAGAACATGGAACATCCACTATTACTCAATTATTCGGGAATCCCTGGATGGATGATTCTCCTATTCATTGGTGGAGGCTCCTTAGGAATTTTCCTATATCAAGTCCAAAAGGCTACTCGATTGGTAATGGTTGGTGCTAGTGACAACCGTTTCGACTCATGGGGAGTACGTTCCAAAGAAGTGCTAAGCGGCTGGCTAGGACAAAAAAAGGTGCTTCGGGACAAAATTGTAGGAACAATGCACGTGATGATGTTCTGGGGGTTCTTGATGCTGGGAAGTGACATGTTTGACCTAGCAACAGCCAATTTCTTCTCAACAAAAATTCTCCCGGCCCCATTACTTGGCCCGTGGAATGGAATGGTTGAATTTGGATATTTCATTGCTCTAATTGGATGTGTAGCCGCATTCCTACGCAGAGCAGTCTTTACTCCTGAGAAATTGAAGGGAAAATCTCAACTCGAAGGAAATTTCATATTATTCCTAATTTTCACAATCACAAGTACCTCATTCATAATTGAATCAATGGAGTCACCTTCTCAAACTTGGGAACCAATTGGCGCTTGGGTTGCAACTTTAGGACTCTCTACGAGTGTGGCGATTGGAGCCTACTGGGCTCACATGTTAGCAATCTCATCATTCCTTATCCTCATCCCACTATCCAAGCATATGCACCTTGTGATGGCTTTTCCAAATGTGTTTTTCCACGACACTGAACCGATGGCTAAGATGCTTCCAATGGCGATTTCTGAAACTGGTAAAGCGGTACCACTTGAGGAACTGGAGATTGAAACCTTTGGTGCAAGTGAATACAGCCAATTGACTTGGCGCCAACTGATAGATGGCTGGGCTTGTACCACCTGCGTTCGTTGTCAAGATGTATGTCCGGCTTACGAATCTGGAAAGTCTCTCAACCCTATGACAATTGTTCACAATGTCAGAGACTATGCCAACGAACACGCACCAATCCTACTCAAAGGTGAAACACCTGATGAGAGTATTATTGCTCGTTTCACACCCGAAGCAATTTGGGCTTGCACTACTTGTCATGCATGCGTTGATGCATGTCCTGTTTACATTGAACATGTGCCAAAATTAACTGAAGCGCGCCGCCACTTGATGATGGAAGCAATGGAATATCCAGAGCAATTCAATGTCGCTCTTGGAAATCTAGAAACTAATTCCAACCCATATGGATTTGGTGCACATGAACGCGCTGATTGGGCTGAAGGATTAGACATCAAAGTCGGTGAAAAAGCAGAATACATCTACTTCGTTGGTTGTGCGGCATCATTTGATGAGAGAAATCAAAAGGTTGCACGCGCCACCATTTCCTTACTCAATGAAGCGGGATTAGATGTTGGAATTCTCGGGATGGAAGAAGGGTGTTCAGGTGACCCTGCCCGCAGGATGGGTAATGAATACCTGTTCCAGATGATGGCTGAAATGAATGTTGCAACTTTCCAAGAAATGGGTGTAAAGAGAATTATTGCTTCGTGCCCACACTGCTTCCACACGCTAGGAAAAGAGTACAAGGATTTCGGCGCTGAAGATTTAGAAGTTTTACACCACAGCGAGATTCTAGCACTCCTACAGAAAGAAGGCAAGTTGCCTCAAATGGAAGAGAGTGAGCGAAATATCACTTACCATGACCCTTGTTACCTCGGTCGTATCGGTGGTGTTTTGGAAGAACCACGTGAACTAATTGGAGGGGTAGACGTAGAGGCTGAACGTCACGGTCAAGATTCATTCTGTTGTGGCGCAGGTGGCGCTCAGATGTGGTTAGAAGAAGACCCTGACAAACGTGTCAATGAAATCCGCGCCAAAGAGTTGGCTGACACCGGTTGTGATACAGTTGCAGTAGGTTGCCCATTCTGTTCGGTAATGGTTGGTGATGGACTGAAATCAATTGGAAAAGAGATGGAAGTGATGGATGTTGCCGAACTTCTATGGGAACAGATGCAAGCCAAAGACAAAGAAATCCATGCAACTGCTGCTACAGCCGAATAAAATTGACAATTGCACCCATCTTTTAAGATAACAACTCCAATGCATGAGTTGAAAGCATAATTCCCCTAACCAGCCTCATGGCACAACTAGTAGCGGGTGGTGGTTGCTTTTGGTGTGTAGAAGGTGGATTGAAGAATTTACGTGGAGTTTCTGAGGTCATCCCAGGTTACTCAGGTGGTGAAACCAAAGACCCAACTTACAAACAAGTGTGCTCTGGAAATACCGGCCATGCTGAGGTTGTGAGAGTTACATTTGACGAACAGGTTATCCCCCTCAAAACCCTTCTCGAGGTGTTTTTCACACTACACGACCCAACCCAACTGAACCGTCAGGGCGCCGATATTGGTACGCAGTATCGAAGTGTCATTTTTTATCAGGATGAGCAACAGCGAATCACTACTGAACAGGTAATTGAACAATGTCAAGCAAATTTTGATGATGAAATTGTCACTGAAATCTCACCACTAGAGCGCCTTTACATTGCTGAAGATTATCACCATGATTACTTCGCTAATAACCCGAATAATCCGTATTGTGTCGCGGTTGTAGGCCCCAAAGTTGCTAAGGCTAGAGCGAAGCATGCTTCGCTTTACTGAGATGATTACTAGTTTAGAAGACACCTTTGCTTTCACAAATTATAATCAGCATTAATTCAACAAGGATTGCAACTTACAACCATCGCCTTCAAAACTAATTGCCACTACCCGGTGTCATGTCCGAAGAATCATACACCTTTGCCGGTAAAAGCATGCCAGAAATTTCGATTGCTGTTGGGTTAGTTTTCTCCCTGTGGGGGTTGGCCGCCTATGTCATCAGCGACATGGCAAGTATGACAGCAATGATTCCAATGTTTGTTGGTGGACCAATAGCAATTATGGGTCTGTTATCAAATTTAAAGCCAGAAAAGCGCAAGACATTCATGCACATCTCTGCCATGTTTGGCCTACTTTGTGCTCTTGGTGGATTGCGATTACCTATGGTTCTCATGAATGATGAGAGTAGTAATCTGCTCATCGGTTCACATACCCTACTCTTAGTTCTGGGAAGTATCTACACATATCTCTGTGTTCAATCATTTATTTGGTTTCGAAAACAACGCGAAGCTAATGAAGAATAGAACTGAACTTCTCTCACCACAAATCAGTGGTGTTGGTCATTTGCTCAGATAGCCGCCAAAGTTTAGCAGCATCTTCATTACTTTTTGCAGCCTTTGATAATTTACCAAGTCTGTGATTGTAAAGATAATCTCCGTTATGCTTGCGAGCAGCATCAGATGCGGCCAACCAAACGATAGTTTCAGCACCCTTGGTATCACGGCGTTGAACCGGCCAAGTCAAGAGCATCAACAATCGACCAATGATACCATTATTTCTAGAAAATCCTGTGTTTACAAATCCTGGATGAATGCAATTTGCCGTGACATCGGTTCCTTCCAACTTGCGTGCTAATTCTCTCGTGAAAAGAATATTCGCCAACTTTGATTGACAGTAAGTAGACCAACCTCCTATGGTTCTTCTATTGTCATATTGTAAATCCTCCCACCTCATTTTGCCGGGCCTGTGGGCTTCACTGGCTGTAGAAATGATCCGCGCTGCGGGAGAAGAAAGGAGTTGCTCCTTGAGAAGACTGGTGAGCAAAAAGTACGCATTGTGATTGAGTGCCCACGTGCGCTCAAAGCCTGCTGATGTCTTGATTTTCTTGGTGAAAATCGCTCCAGCATTATTGACTAACACGTCAAGTTGCGGGTGCTGGCTCTTCACCCGATTTGCGAGGTCGCGGATTTCATCCTGCTCCAACAGATTACAGAGTTCTCCCGAAATCGGACCGCACCCATCAATTGCCTTAGCCTCTGAAATTACTTCATCAATTCTTGATTGGTCTCTGCCAACTACAATCATCGTTGCACCGAATGGTGCTAATCCATGCACCACTTTTCGACCGATACCCCTAGTCGCACCAGTAATCAGCACCACTTTTCCTTGCATGTTGACAGCGCTAGAACCCCTATTGGACCCCGTAACCATAGACATGGCTCGCCGTAGGGGGTTAAAACCATGTGTTGTGAGCGACCCGCTGAGAATGGTAGGATGGCACTTAGAGTACATGATACAAGCCGGCGCAAGAAAGTCGATTTCACGACTATTGAGCCTGGTAAGGTTCGTATGTATGTCTGTGGAATCACGCCATATTCACCATCCCATCTTGGCCACGCGCGTTGTTATGTTTCATTCGATGTTGTTCATCGCTGGCTAGAAGCGAAAGGATACGACGTCACCTATGTTCAGAACTTCACTGATGTTGATGATAAAATAATCAATATCGCAAACGAAGAAGGACTTGACTTTACAGAGGTAGCAGAGCGAAATATCGAAGATTATTTTTCTGCAATGGATGCTCTGAATGTTTTGCGTGCTGACCATTATCCAAGAGTTACTGAAACCATTGATGGAATAATTTCAATGATTGAAATCCTAATCGAAAAAGAACATGCTTACATCGGAGATGACGGAGTTTACTTCCATGTTGAATCGGCACCAGAAAAATATGGTCTTTTGACTGGACAAAAAATCGAGGCTGTTCGGGCTGGTGCTGGGGGAAGAGTTGGAGGCACTGGAAGTGGAAAACGTGACCACAAGGATTTCGCATTATGGAAAATTGCTAAGCCCGGTGAACCGCAATGGGAGAGTCCATGGGGAGCGGGTAGGCCTGGGTGGCACATTGAATGCAGCGCCATGAGTTTGCAGTACTTTGGTGAGCAATTTGATATTCATGGAGGTGGAGAAGATTTGCAATTCCCACACCACGAAGCGGAAATCTTCCAATCAGAATGTTGTACTGGGACTTCACCACTAGTTCATCACTGGATGCACAACGGATTTGTCAACGTAGATGGTGAAAAAATGTCGAAATCATTAGGTAATTTCTGGACGATTACAGATGCCTTACAAAACTTCCAGCCGCTGGTGTTGCGTCATGCACTTCTGAACGCACATTACCGTAATCCAATTGATTTCTCAGAACAACTACTCGAAGATGGGAAACGTAGTCAAACGAGATTGGAGGGTGCTTATCACGATGCACTTACAGTTTGGGATGAGGTCAAACATAACCAAATTGTCAAATTACCAAGGCCAGAACTTGGGGGTGAGGGATTGGCTCACACATTGGGGATGCTCGAAAAGTTGGGTGAAGAATGTGCTATCGCGATGGACGATGATTTCAACACCCGTGAGGCACTTGCAAAGATTAACGCTGCCATTCGTGAGATTTCACGTACTCTGCAATCCGGTTTGCAAGATGATGACAGAGTTGCATTCGGATATTATGCCGTTGAATGGTTAGAGGAATTTGCCGGCAATGCACTTGGACTTCTACCCAATCGTGAGGAGGCTCTGATGGGGCCACCTGATGACCCTAGAAGGACTGAATTGGCACCAATTGTTGGAGAGTTACTCATCAAGCGGGCAGCGGCTAGGGAAGCAAAAGATTGGACTGCCGCTGATGCAATCCGTGATGAATTAGCGGCCCTTGGAGTCACTGTTCAGGACACAGGACATGGCCCGGTTTGGGAAATAATTGATTGAGCCGCAATCTATTGTGGTGTTTCAGCAAGTAGATCCGTCTGAGGAACGGCCCTTTTCATAAGATTTGATGAATTCTTCCATCGTACAATCAGAAATTAACTCACCAAGAATCTGCAGAGGTATTTTTTTGACATTTGTAAAACGCAAACAAGATTTACCCATATTTGGTTTAACACCCAATTCATCAAATGCATTCAGCAATATTTCACGCTGTTCAGGATTTTGATATACTGACATCATGTACAAAGAAAGATGACGCTTTTGAGCCGCAAGGGCACAGAACATTAGGGGTTCTCCATTGTAGGTCTCTGGGTAAACCTCCAAGGGTATCTCATAAGATAACATTCCCCAATTTACTGATTCAACGAAGCCATCTGAAAGATTGTCATTTATCATCTTTCGAACCTCCAAGAAGGAGTCCTTTCGGTTCTCAGGTAATTTCGAGAGATATTCTTCTACTGAGTCGGCTTGAATACTAGCCATATCATTACCGAGTCCATTCTATCCTTTCAGCGTTTTCTAACCAGCATCCAAAGTGAAGCACCTGAACCTAGGATAACCGACAATGCAACGAACATCATTATCCAATAAAGAGGTGAAGATGGGTCAAGGAGTGACGCAAAGAGATTACTTTCTGAGTCTGAGAATTCGGATTCATCTTGAACACAAGCCAACTCAGTGCAGGCCCACTTTTCATCTACACAAACACAGTTGTTACAACCATCGTCTGCGAGTTTTGAGTCACCTTCAGCACATTGAGCTGTGCTTGTATCGTTACCTGTGTTATCGACTGGTGGGTCTGGGATAACTGGGTCTGTATCCGGCGGAATAAATGTCTCACTGCGATTGCCATTGGCATCAAATTCAACATCGTAGTATCGTGTATAAAGGTCAATTGTACCTTTGCTATTGAAGGGAGTAGAGCGGTTTAGCACATCGAAGTAACGGTCATCACCGTAGGTAAAAATTGGGTCAAGAGTTATTGCATCTAATGTTGAATAAGACTGGTCGAGCCATGAGTTAAATTCCTCCCATGAACGGGTGTTTTGGCCCCACTCGTCAAACATTTCTTGCCTGTCATACTTCATTGCTTTTGCAAGAGTTTCTTCAAGTGAAGAGAAGGTACGCGCCCCATCTTCTGTACTGTCATAGGTGATGTCAACGGCTTTTTGGAATCCATCTCCATTTACTACTTCGTAGTCTTGGCCATTGAGACTTTGCATCATGTCTACATCTCCAAAGACTGGAAGCCCGCCAACAGTTACTAATCTGACATCAGGGTCAATCGCTTCTATCAATGTTCGATATGGGTCTTCTGCAATATTATCAACAACTAGGAAATCTGCTTCCAATCCATTTTTGATTCTACCAACATAATTGTCCCACTTCATAGCATCTGCAGCGTTACTTGTCACCATTTGCACAAGTTCGTAATCGGTGAAAGTCCCACTCATTTTATTCTGATTCCACCAATCAGCCACCTTCAATTCATGAAGAGGGTTCTTTGCTCCTGACGGCCCCCAGTCAGGCGCTAATGTAATTCGCACTCCAGCATCTTTTGCTAAGTTTGGACGCGCTGTATCCCCATAAAGCAGCAAGTTAGATGTCGGCGACCAGACTAGAGTAGCATCTACTGCCGCCATATCGGCAAATTCACTTTCACGAAGTGGAACGCCATGAATTAGGATGGTTTCTCTAAACAATAATCCTTGGGCTTTGAGAATTTTAAATTCATTCAATGATGAGCCGTCTACGCCTTCTGAAACGTGGACAAACCATCCATCTAGTGAACCATCTTCATGGTCTTCTATCAGATGTGAACCATCGTAATCAGGGTCGTATGCGGCATCACATACGGCACAAGTTTTCATATTGTCTTCACCAAAATTGTAGTGCTCAATATTTCTCGCTAAGATGGTGTCCCAAGAATCATCTGAACTTGATGGGCCACCTTGGATGGCAGTTGTACCACCAACAATAGACTTCACTTCAGCATATTTGACCGCTTCATCTTGAAGACCCCAGCGGTCTCCTTGCAACATGAAAACTTTCGGCCAAGATACTTCTGGCTTGTAATTTTGATTATCCTTCCATTGGTATCTATTTGTGTAAAATTGCCCGTTTTCAGGGGTGTAATCCCATAGTGGTAGGTAGTTGTAGTGGTAGTGATTGTGCATGTCAATTAGACCGGGGAAAATCGTGCCTTCGGTTTCGTAAACCGGCACACCTTCAAGATTGAGATGAGAGGGTGTAGGGCCACTCCAAACCTCGACAATTGTCCCATCAACAATGTAGATATGTCCATCGTTTAGCACACCTTGTTCAGAGGTCATAGTAACTACTCTCCCAGTCAAAACATACGCGCCTTCGTGCATGTGATCGCGCGGAGTGTAACATGAGCCTTGTCGGTGAGTTCCTTGAGGCCATTCTTGGTCGTTGGCTAAGCCAGGAGTTGGGCTACCTACCTTGCCCCAAGTGCCATCAGAAAATCTGCCATACGAAACATCGTAATCTGAATCAAGTTCAGCGAATGAATAACTGTCCATCACTACATCATATTGATTTGTAAGTTGAATTGTATCGCCATCAAAGTAGCTGAATTCAATACCTGTTTTTTCTCTGTAAAACACAATTCTTTCATCAGGTGTGAGGTTAGTGTTCCAGCCGATTGCGCAGGGTGGTGAGCCACCATTAGGGTCGTCATCAAGCCACCACCCGCCGATGTTTACTGTTTCATCAGTTGGATTCCACAACTCAATGAATTGGTCAGAAGATGAACCGAACCTACCATCCCCATTCCAATCGGTTCCGTTGTAATCTTCACCGCTTGGACTGACTAAAACTTCGGTGATGATGATGTGGTCATGTGCTGCATCCTCAGATACGTGGGCAACACTAGATGGTGATAGGGGTGTCATCCCTGCTAGCATCAATCCTGTGAGCAATAGTGGTAGCAGTCGGCCTCTCATTGTCAATACCACCGTACTCGCCACTTCATAATCGCTCTTACAAAATTCATCACAATTCAAGGGACTGCCACAACTTGGTGTGGAGGCACACCTAATTCCAAGAAATCTTTTGGATTTGTCGTCCAAACCTCGTCTGTTTCCTTAATATGGCCGGCAATCATTGAATCACGAGAAAGCGCCTCCCATCTATCATCACCAATAGATGTAGAGTACCTTAATGCTTCAATTTCAGTCAGCGACTCAATCTCTATATCATTGGCATCTAATGTGATCCTAAGGTCGTTGACTGTCCAACCTCTAGATACGTATTGCCTTGCGCGTTCGATGAAAGCGACAATTGGTAAAATTACATCTTGTGAATTTCCTGTAGCCAATTCAATTGCATCAGGTCGCCATAGTACGCCTGTATCTAGTATAATTCTCATTTCTTCAAACCCCAATTCATTGTTACGTCATCACCTGGTACCGCGATTGCTTGTTCAATTAACAGGTGCATATTCTTCTTACGCTTGTATAATCGAATTAATTTACGCAATGCGTCACGCATGATTTCGCCCTCGCTGACGCCTTCTTCTGCCGCCAATTCAGCGAGGGCTGCTTGCATTTCAGAATCCATCCTCACCTTCTTCGTCACACTCTTCGCCATAGTTGTACATATAGCGAGGGTATATCAACTTGTGGCCCGCTTTCCAAAAAAGCGGGCCCGCCTTATTATTTTTCCAACTTTGATTGAAAGATGCCTTGAATTTCCATTTAATGCCTAAAGGCATTCGCGCGTCAGTCACAAATAGGCGGGGCGGCTCGGATTAATTGATGAGTGGCTTCCAAAGAGCATCCGTGCCGCGGGTAGTTATCCGTAGCGCTCTCATTACACTGATCATTCTGACTCAACTTTTCGCCGGTTGCTTAAGTGGCGATGATAGCCCAATTGATTCAACAGGACCACCCGACTGGTCGGCTGGATTCGCCTACATTGACGACCCTACAACTCTTGACTTAGCAGCAGATTTTGATGTAGCAAGCCCAGACCTTTCACTCAGTGTTGGAGAATGGAATGCTAGTGGTGAGCAGTGGATTAACCGCAGTCTCTGGGGTAATGCTTCTTGGGGAGTCTTTGACAAGACATACGGTGGCAATTGTTGTGAACACTATCTTGCCGCTACCGAATGGGGTTGGCTACTCAACTTCGGTGGCGAATATCCAACATGGTCAGAAGATAGAGGCCTCACATGGCAAGACTGGAAGCCAACTGTGTTCACACAAATTGGTTGCAGAACACCAAAACCGACTGTACCTGGTCAAGAAGGACTTGGCGAAGGTAGTATTGTGCAAACCACAACTGGCGATATCATCTCAATGGGTTGGTTCCCTTACCCTTCAAGCAGTGGGGGCGACCAGTTCTACGCCTTCCTCTGGGATGCTGATAGTGAATCATGGGGTTGGTGTTACAATCGTTTTACTGAACCATTCTATGACCGTTCTTGGCAGGTTGAGGTAGTGGGTCCAATCTCTAGTAACATTGGTAGTGGTGACTGGGCAAGTCTAGTAATCAGCAATTTCTGGCACCAATCATCAAATCGCGGTGGCCAAATCAGTGTAGACGGGCTCAACTACTACTACTTCGAGTTCCCAGACAAGAATGCTAATCTTGATGTTGAAACTGTTGATTTGAAATTTGACAATTTGACTGCCTCTTGGGATTTTACCAAACCACACAAGGAGATGCGTGCTTTCCCCGTTCCTTCGGGCGGGCTTTATTTCCCGAGTTTCTTTGATGATGGAGGAGATGCATGGCTTGACACTTCTCTTAACTGGTGGAGAGCTGAAACTGCTGAGGCAAATAGTTTGCCAAGCGAATACTGTGCCTTTGATTCCTCTGCTGCACTTCACTGTGTTACTAAAGAAGGAGTGATTTTGACTCATCAAGTATCATGGGATGGTGGGGAGACTTGGGATAACCAGACCTACAATTTGACAGGGGTTGCTGACTCGATTGAAGAATGGGAGTTCCATTCTAATGGGGAGCACGACCTGTTTGTACTCAATGTCAGATACCAGAGTGCGGTTGGGCCGGACATAGATGTTGCTTGGCATGTTAGAG
>CAZXZO010000008.1:59138-60306 GCA_964645485.1 uncultured Candidatus Poseidoniales archaeon | reverse complement strand
GAACACAGCATGAAAATTTCATTCCTAACTCGCCTCGCTGACATAGAATGATAGCGGCAAGTTCATTGAATTCAAGCAAGCGCCAATGGGCTGATAGCCATGGCCAACCCTCTTGTTATTGATGTCGTTGACAACGGCGGGCAGTGGACTCATCGAGAATGGAGAATGCTTCGTTATCTTGGTGTGGACACACAAATAATTCCTAATGATATACTGTGTGAAGACTTGAGAGAATTAGACGGTTTACTCCTTTCAGGGGGTGCTGCACGAGTGGGCTTGACTGGAAAATTAGGAAACTGTGGAGAACTCCTTGGTCTTGATTTACCAATCCTTGGAATTTGTGCTGGCCATCAATTCATGGCACGGCATTATGGTGGTGATTGTGGAGAAGCAGAAACACCTGAATTCGGGGCAATGGAAATCACTCTTATTGAGGGAGGTGGGGCATTATTCCAAGAAACCCCAGAAAGCCAAGTTGTGTGGGAGAGTCACAACGATGAAGTAACAATAGTTCCAGAAGGATTTTTCATAACGGCAAGTAGTCCTTCATGTCAAGTACAAGCAATGGAAAACACTGACTGCACCCGTTTCGGGCTACAGTTTCACCCTGAAGTAAATGATTCGGAATATGGAGCAAAAATAATGGAAAATTTTGTTGAAATATGCCGTAAATCGCGTAATTAATCCTTACATCTAAAGGGCGAGGTTGAAAAAGGGCGGGCCGGTCGCCGCCATCGTATGGAACGAGTTTACACCTTTCTAGACGACCGAATGTTCACCTACCGGTGCATCAACATCAACTGTAAAGAGAACCACCGCGTAAAAGGGTGGACACAGTGGATTAACTGCGAAGCATGTGGTGCTGACGCCCTGCCAACAGAAGTTCTCTATCGTTGCTTGAAGTGCGGTGCTTTAGAAGCATTTAGCCAAGAAAAGAACGGTGTCTCTTGCCGCAGTTGCGGATTTCGCATCTTTATCAAACCGCGTCGCTCTGGCACAGATCCAGAAACTGGCGGCGAAGGCGCGTATAAAATGATCAAAGCAGATTGACAAAGGTCATCTATTGTCACACACCCTCACCTTTTGATGGTGAGGCGTGAGTTGGTGTCAAGTGGCACCCCATTTGAACGAGTAGCAGGCTATTCTAGAGCGATAAAAGTGGGTTCTG
>CAZXZO010000008.1:36459-59038 GCA_964645485.1 uncultured Candidatus Poseidoniales archaeon | reverse complement strand
GAATTAGTCAATCCAGAGATGTTGCTAGAAATTGAAGTTGAAGCAATAATTGATTAATGAATTAAGTCAAACTTGCCTTTGCCATCGCTGAGTTCAAAGACTGTGGGCCTAACACTTGGGTTAGTCCTATGCCGAGTTGGTTAGAGAAGCACGCTCCTCGCCGGTTCGATGAATTGGCTGTTTCCAAAGATGTTTGTCGTGCACTTACTACAGTTAGTCTTTCAGGAAGCCCCCCACATATGTTGATCACAGGTCCAGCAGGGGTTGGCAAAACCGCGGCTTGGAGATTAGTAGCGCGACAAGTTTTGGGGCCGGGTTGGAAATCCACGGCTCATGTGTTGCAAGCAAGAGATTTAGTCGGAACAACAGGAGCAATGCAAAAATTTGAGGATTTTCTCCGGCCATCTGGTAGAAAATCAAGTGACACATTAGCAGGTAGAACAAGTTTGGAGGCGTTTGATAGGTCAATGTGGGAAACATCAGAAATTGATGACCCACCACCTGCAGGAATGGAATTAGCGCCGCCTGAAAAAGGGGTTACTCCAGTTAGTCGTTTAATCATAATAGAAGATGCTGACCACCTCGGGCCGAAACGACAACCATATCTGCGCAGAATGATGGAATCAGAATCTACAACATCTCGATTTATTTTCACCGCTAGAGCACCGAGTAGGATTATGGATGCTCTTAGAAGTCGTAGTAAACATGTTCGAATTGCATCAGTTGAACCCCAACGTATCGAATCAATTCTAAAAGAAACATCAGCAAAGGAAAGGGTAGAGCCCGCGCCAGGGATTCTTGGTGACATAATTCATGTTAGTGGAGGTAATCTCAGAAAGGCGTTGTTCACACTAGAATTACTGACTCGTACTGGTCAAATTAACGACCGTGCATCGGTTCACAAGTTGGTAGCAGCATCAACTCTTCAAGGTGGGAGATTAATGGTGGAAATGGCTTTGCGTGGCCGCATTATTGAGTGGCGTTGGATGACAGAATACGGGCGTAAAAAGAAGGTATTATCTGGTGCTATGGCAGAACTTGACCGCCTAATGGGGGAGTTATCTTTGGACAAGGATGATGTTGTATCACAATTACACAGGGTAATTACTTCTGGGCGTCTAATGTTACCACCAGAATTACAAGGAGAACTTCTCAACTATCTTGCAGAATGTGATGCCCGCCTTGGTCGTAGTTCATACCCTAGGATTCAGTTTGAAAGGTTCCTACATCAAGTATCTGAAGCAGGCTTACGGCATGGTATGGTGATGGCTTAATTGCCACAACCGTCATCTAAGGCGGGCTGGTCGACTGGCTGGGCGCGTGGCCCAGCTGGATAAGGCGGCGGCTTCCTAAGCCGCAGATCGCGGGTTCAAATCCTGCCGCGCTCGTACAAAATTGATACTTAATCTCAATACGTCTCGTAGAGACGTTTGGCGCGGGCTTTATGATGCGGCTGCTAGTGGGAGACCTTGATGGAAGCCTGGGATGTAGTCGTTGTAGGCGGCACGGTAGCCGGATTACGGGCCGCGATTGCGGCCAATGATGCGGGAGCATCAGTCACAATTTTAGAAGAAGGTGCAATAGGTTCAGGCGGTGCAACAACATCTGTTGAAGGCTTCGCAGTATCACTTGATGAAACTAATTTTGACGGGCACGCAAAAGATACAATTGCTGTCGGATTAGGTCAGTGTGATGAATCAACAGTCCGCCACAGGACAGCATCTGCCTTTGACCATCTAGCCCAATTAGAGCGTTGGGGGCTAACTCTTCGCCGCGGGAAAAATGGATTACCGCTACTAAGTTCAGGGCCAGGCCACAGCCAACCAAGAGTTGCCACAACTGGTGATACCACAGGGCGAGAATTGTACTTACTTCTCGAAGAGCAGTGCATGAAGCGAGGGATTTCTAGAAGAGGAGATATGCAATCTCTGTCCCTAGTAACTGAATCAAATGCAGTTACCGGATTAATCAGTTTGGATGTGCAGCGGGGTGAAATGGTAGCACTAAAGGCAAAATCAGTAATCCTCGCAACCGACGGTTTTGAATCAGCATGGAATGGAGGTAGCGGTGGAACTGGTCTTTGGTTAGCCTCTGATGCAGGGGTTTCTCTAAGTAATCTTGAGTTTGTAGGATGGAATCCTCTTAGCATGGAAATGCATGGTCTACAACTCCCATTTGCAATCCTTGATGATGGAGCAGCAGTTCGTTCTGCGTCAGGTAGCGATATTGAATTCTCATCCGAAGGAGGTATTTCCGAAGCCTCACAATCCCTGATAAATTCAGGAGAACAGTGTGTGTTGGACGCCCGTGTATTAACTCGGGGTACCCCGGTTTGGTATGGAGACACATCTGAAAGAGTATCTTCTCGTCTAGGTGGTCAAATGAGCGAGACAGTGATTCCAATTTCACCTCAGGTTTCAACCACTATTGGCGGTGTGCCTTGTGAAAATTCTGGAACAGTATCTTCTCACACTGGATTATTTGCTGCAGGAGATTGTTCTTGCAGTGGATTACATGGTGCTGATATGGCTGTTGGTAACAGGTTGTTGGATTCCCTTGATGGTGGATGCAACGCAGGCGCTTCAGCGGCAGACCATGCTGCCGAATCACAATTTTCCGATTCTGATGCAATTGATTCCGCTTTGTCAGCGGCAGCATCCCGCTTTGGTAAATTATTAGCCACAACAGAGAGCGGAATGACAAGAGGCCAAGTTGCAAACCAATTGAATTCAATCATGTCAGATTCAATGGGAGTTAGTCGGGATGGCGCCTCATTGAGCAGTGCAGCACAACGGCTTTCTGAACTTGTAGAAACTCAAATCACATTGTCGGACGAAAGCCCAGTAATGAACACCGAATTAGTTGAAGTATTCCGTCTCCAAGGTATGGTTAAAGTCGCCCTAAATGCTGTAGAGTCAGCAACCGCACGAACAGAATCTTGCGGTAGTCATCAGCGTAGTGATGAGTAATTTCTCTCCTCAAATAGGCCGGAACGTTGACCATCTCTGCCAACTTGGCACAACTATGCGACTCTATCCAATTCTTATCGCACTGATAATTTTCAGTGTTTGTTTTTCGGGTTGTGTTTCACCTCCAACAGAAGAACCATGCGAAGAGGGGCTTTCTACGGTTGAGTACCTGCCTGACCCAGAGGGAGTTACAACAGCAAACATTAGATTAGCAGATTTAGATGGTAACGGGGTGGATGAAATTTTTGCAACCCACCCCTTAGATGGTACATTCACTAGAACAATCTGTGATGAAAATGGTTGTATTGAACAATTGTTTGACCAAGGATTCATTGCTCCAGTAAGGACTCACGTTGTTGACTTAGATGATGATGGATTAAAGGATATTATTGTTGCAGACATAGGAATCCTCCCACCTGCAGATGAATTAGTTGGCAAAGTTGTGATGCTGAAAGGGCTTGCAGATGGAGAGTTTGAACCAATTATATTGATAGAAGAAATTGGCCGCACAGTCTGTGCTGAATCTGGTGATTTTGACCAAGACGGTGATTTAGATTTGATAGTTTGTGAATTCGGAAATTTTGAGGGTAGTTTATTTTGGTTAGAGCAAAGTGAAAACAATACTTGGATTAGACATAATATTGATTTGCGTTCAGGTGTAATTCATGCCTTTCCATTTGACCTTGAAGGGGATGGGGATTTAGATATCGCAGTCTCTCTTTCCCAAGTATCAGAAGAAATCAATATTTACCGAAATAATGGGGCAGGAAACTTCACTAAACATTCGCTAGTTAACGAAGACGAAACGTTCTACGGCATGTCTGGTTTAGAGGTAGTTGACCTCGACCAAGATGGAGATTCAGACATCATTTATTCTAATGGAGACACTCTAGATATGGATTTACCAGGTGAGATAGATCCACATACATATCATGGAGTAAATTGGCTTGAGAATGATGGTTCAGGGCAATTCACTCGCCATCAATTAACCAATGTGTGGGGGGCTTTTACCGGCCATGCGGTTGACATAGATTATGATGGTGATCTTGACATAGTTGTTGGAACATTACAGATTCCAGACTTCTTCCCTGATTGGCATCGAGTTGATATCGTGATTCTAGAGAACGATGGAAATGAACAATTCACTCGACATGAAGCCACCCAAATTTTGAGATATATTATGACTTTTGATTCAGGTGATATTGATGGAGATGGTACAATTGAATTGATAGGGGGGAGTCATCGTATCACTTGGGAAGGGCCGAGTCACAAAGGTATCGAATTCGTGTGGACACCACCAGGGAGTTGTGAATAGTGGAGCCCAGCCTTTTTTCAAAGATAATTGACGGAGAAATTCCCGCCTCATTTATTGCTAAACACGAATCCTGGGTTGCATTCCTTGACATTAATCCACGAGCAGAAGGTCACACTCTTGTAGTACCTGTTGAGCAAAAACAAAGGATTAGAGATTTGAGTAGGGAGAGCCAAAATTCTTTGATGGAGGGTGTAGCAACAGTATCAGAATTGTTGGGTAATCACTTTGGCACCACTGATTGCACAATTGTTGTTCACGATGGGCCAGAAGCCGGACAGGAAATTCCCCATGTTCACATTCATGTAATTCCTAGAACACATGGGGATGGTGGAAGAAGTGTATTAGCCATGTTTCCAAACGCTCCTGCAATTGGTTCAGTCGAGCCAGATTATTCTGCTTTGGCAAAACTTGCAGATGCAATATCGTCAAATTAGTTGTCCGACTAATTGATGGTTTGATGCCATATCCGAAGGATTATGGAAGAGGAGGTTGACCACCGTGGTGACGAATTACCGCCTCTTACCAAGCGTTCAAGCAACGTTAATCTTGAGCGCATTTTGAAATTCCATAAACCGGATTTTTCTGATGCGAACCTTACATCTCCGAGTTTCTGGTCAATGATTCGCAAGATGATGGATTATGGCCACGATCATGTGATGAGTAAAACTTGGTATCATTATCACGGTGAAGACCCCACGGATGGTCCAGGTGTACTTACGGTTGCTTGGCATACTGCTGGTTTGATAGACCCACTTTTGATTGTCCTAAAAATAAACAAACCATATGTTTTCGCTGGCCGACAAGATATTTTAACAGGCCCAATTATTGGATGGTGGGGAAGAAGACTTGGTGTCCAACCCTTACTTCGCCAAGCCGAGAGATTGAGAGGGTTTGTTGATGATGAAACAGCGAGACGAGTTAATTCTTCAAGCATGTTGACAGTAGCATCAAAACTTGCCCATGGCCAAGCGTCAATATTGTTACCAGAAGGTCATTCCCATAGTGACTGGCACATTCATCGTTTACGAACAGGTCCAGTTCGCTCAGCCCTGAATGCAGCAGCACTTGCTAGAGAAATTGGCAATGATGTCCCAGTTATTTTACCAGTAGGTCTTACTTTCCGTGACCCGCATGCGTGGTTTTCGGATGCATTCGTTGAATTTGGTGAACCCATCCAACTTCCAGAACTTCCAGATAAAAATCATGGTAAAAAATTACTCGCCGGGGAGTGGGTTGAACCAGACAAAGAAACAACGATCAATGTTCGAAACGAGATGCGAGATAGGTTGGGTTGCTTAACACCAGACGCGCCAGATCTTGAAACTTGGAGAGCGTGGTTATTACTTGGCCATATCACTGCTGATTTAGCTGGGAAGCGCTTAATCACATGGCAAGAAGAAGTAGTACATGGAAGAGCCGTTCGTGACAAGATGCGGGGTTCATCCAACAAAGTCTGGCAAGGTCCAGAAAAGTGTGGCGAAGAGGATTTAGCATCTACTTCAAAATTGACAAAGAAGGCACGTAATGCTGCTAATACACTCCATGAGATGGAATTGGATGCCCGTGCATATCACCCCGACTCTGCAAAACTAAATTTGAAAAATATTGTGTTGGCATTAGTTCTTACTCCTTTGATTGTAATTGCGTTACCATTCACAATTCTTGGTAATGGTATTCAGGCCACTATTGGTTACGGCATTGCGAAGTTCAATAGTGAGGCTGTAGATAAAAGAACAACTTTCCATATGATGGCGATGATGCTCGGTACAGTTATTCTTCGTCCTCTAATTCATTTTGGTACAGCTTTGTTGATATTGAAGGCGGGATATTTCTTAGAATATCCTAGTTATATTACTGTACCAATTCTATTCCTAGTTCTTTGGTTTATTACGGATGTGAGTACATTTTTGTGCAGGTGTTTCCTTAGAATTTCTTGCACCATTAGGAGAAATATTCGGACCTATTCATTGTCCCGTACTGAAACTTGGAATTCTCTTCGAGGCGAATTTGATGAACTATCAGAAATGCTCGGTGTGCTAAAATAGTGCGCCATCCTCACGGTGCTCATGAGTGAAGAATACGAGGCCAATATACGAGATTGGCTAATTAGTGAAGGTCTAGAGGTTAGAGAGCGGCCAGACCAACGGGCTGATTTCCACTTGATGGTTCGTTACCCACCAACACCACACGGACATGTGTTCAACATAGCATCACCAAAACAGCGTAATTTAGTAGTTGTTTCAACAGTGACTCAGGTAGATGCAGGTCAACAGGATGCAATGACTAATCGGGGCGGAGAAGACGATTCTGGTTGGGAAGGTTGGTTGCATGAAAGTCGCCTCCATCTGACAAGAAGTGGGGTTGACTGGGTTCTTCATGTTCGTAATTCGACAGAAAGTCCACCCGGACCCCTTCAAGCATTCAATCTAAGTAAGCCGATTTGGACAGATGGTCTCAGTCAAAATGAATTGATGCAAACCCTTCGTCATCTGTGGTTGACAAAATTGGCATTAATCCACGAAATAAAATATTCATTTGGCCCCGGTGTTGGAAAACCCGGGCCAGTTGATGATTGGCAACAACAGCAAGGTGTGCAACGATTACCACCACAACGAGACAACGTAGTCTCTACTGATGAAGGTGGTTCATTTGGCTCTGGATTTGACCCATCTGAATGGCAATGAATGCTGAATTTTGGTTGGTTGAATTTTGTCTTTCACTTGTAGATTTAATACTAGAAAATAGAATTCAATTTTTGACCGCAAAGCGTCGCGGTTAAGTACCAAATCAATGACATTTGAACTAAGGCAGTAGTGATACTGAAGGAGTCGATTAAAATGAATGACACAAATAAAAGTATGATGATGGTTTTGCTGATGGTAATTAGCAGTCTTTTGGCAGGCTATTCTCCAACAATAGGAGATGCAGAAGCAGCCCAAGTCGTCATCACAGATGCAGTGCAAGTGGTTGATGGTGGCCAAGTGAATGATAGAATGGCGGCTGTTGATTCAGACGGGGATGGAAATATCCACATTGTATGGAGTAGGAACACACAACATCTGTATTACACAATGTTGGATGCGAGAGCACAAACTGTGATTTCTGCGACTCAGATTTCCAACACCGGTGCTCACCGTGCATGGAACCCAGATATTGCTGTAGATGATGTTGGGATGGTACACGTTACTTGGGCCAATACTGCTGGTCAACATTCAATCATGTACACTCTACTAGACCCGTCTTTCCATCCACAAGATGGTTCACCTGGTGATGATGCAACACTAGCAATGGTTGACGATTTCATAGTCAGTCAAAGGAATCAAGACAGAGGATGGCCAGCCATAGCACTCGACTCGCTTGGCTCAGTCCACATCGTTTGGCAAGATTCATACGAACAACTTGACAAATTTTACCAACAACCACAGATATATTACACAATGTTGGATATTGACCTCTCCACAAGAGAAGCAATAACAGCAATTGATGATACTCTACTTACACCTATTATCGGCCACAAGGGACACCCTGACATAGCAGTTGACGCCAACGACTTCGTACAGATTGTATGGGATGATACACGTGGTGGAAAGGTGGAATTCGCAGCACCAATTGACACTTCAGGTTCAATGTACCAAGAATGGGGAGACATGTGTACTGTGTTTTATGGTGGTCAATGGTCAAGTGGTGGTTACTTCCAAGGCATCAAACCAATGTTGATGGATGCGAACATATCTGTTTACGAAACATTGTATCTTCTAAGTGGTAACACCCCGAGTGCAGCTAGTTCTGGCGCTTGTTCAACCGCTTACGCAACTGGTGGTTCAGGTGGTAATGTCCGCCCAACTGCACTAGGTCTGAATCCATCTGACCATTCAGGTGGGATTAGAAAATTAACAGAAGTTGTTTATGGTGGCGCAGCAACTAACCTTCCTTCTGACGGTGGATATTACTCTGAATTTTGGGGTCCAGGTTCAACATGGGCATGTTTGTCATGGAAGGATGCTGCTGGAAATGTTCCAGGCAATCCACCAACTCAGCGTGACCACAAGTGGAATCCAAATGCAACTAAGATTGTAATGCCGATTTCAGATGAGGGGCCATATGGAGGCCACCCAATTGATCAACAAGATTCACAGAGTATTAACGAAGCACACGATGCTTGTGTGCTTGCAGGTGTAACTCCTGTACCTATGTATTCAGGGAACAACCAAGGGGTTGCTTCAGCGAGTATTGATATGGCAAAATGTCCGAATGGTCAAACATCAACCGGGCCAAGAATTTGCCCAGGTTCAACCATTCGAAATACCAATGCAGGTGGTCAAGCACATGCGTTCCCATCTGGTGGTCAAAATTCAATGAGTCTTCTAGTAGAGGCAATGATTTATCTTGCAACAAACAATTCTCGTGAAATCTACCTAACTGTACTCGACCCTCATTCACTCATCAATAACCCACCTAACTCATGGGGGTATGGTGACGCTGGTCACTCGGTTTCGGGTAACTCCTACTTTGAGAGAATCGGTCCTTCAGTTGATTCCAATGGGGTGGGTAGCCTTGTAGTAGTAAATGATACAAGAATCACAATCGATGACGCATTCAGTCTACATCCATCAATTGCTATTGATTCAAGTGGAAACACTCACATCGCTTGGATGGATGCTCGTGGTTATGGGTTTGACAAGGATGACAATTACGAAGTTTGGTACACACGTCTAAGGCTACGTGGTTCAAGTGATTGGAACGGTGTTCCAGGTGGACTACCATCGTATGGTATTAAACAAATTTACGATTATCCAATCTCTGAATTTGAAGGAAAGAACAACATCCCACCGGCACGACCTTGGGGCCCATCATCTTACATGCCCGCAATTCTTGCTGATGCACAAGATAACATTCACATCGCATGGCTAGAGAATTCCAATGTTACTGCTGGCGAAGAGATAATGTACACGCGTTTGAATCACACCAACGATGCATACCCAGATGGAATTCCTCTAAATTCTCTCGCAACATTCGTTCTTGATGAATGGGAACCAACTCCAGTAACAAAGTGGGCCTCCGATAAGTTAGGCCCAAACACCGGTCGTGCACCTGAACTTGGGCAGCCACCAGCGTTTGCAAATGACCTTGGTAGCGGAGCTCACATGGCGTGGTCTGACACTACAAAGTGTGACGGCACATCAAACAACAATATGTACACAATTTGTTACACACATATATTGACTGGTCAAGTCGATGTCTTCCTAGAAGATGGAGAAGCAGATTGGTTGCACATTATTGAGCCAGGTGAGGAGACAATCTTCAATATGACAATCAATAATACAACACCTGGACCTATCGATTTGGTCGCTGACACATATTCATTGAATCTCAGCATGATGTGTATTGTTCCTCAAGAAATTGCTGAAGCACATGGAATTTCACAACAATGTAACGCAGGTAACTGGACAATGACGATGTTCTTTGCTAGCAATCACACCGCCATATTCCCTGACACAGAAATATATCTGAAAGGAGGGGAATCTGAGAGAATATATCTACGGGTTAGAGCGCCTTCGGTGTATCAAGCGCACCATGACGAAAATTCGTATGTTACCCTATCCGCGGTATCGCACAAAGACCCGGCAATCCGTTCGGATAGATTGACTCTTACAATGATGGATGTGGTTCACGGAATACAACTCGACACTTCACACGAACGGTCTGACGTCGAGCAAGGCCAAACGGCGATTTTCTCAATTACGATAACAAACACAGGAAATGTGTTTGACAGTTTTGCCTTCTATGATCCAAACACGATTGAAGGACAACAAGAGTGGTTACTTCCATTTGGTTGGCAAATCCGTTTCCCCCTACAGGTCTCACTTGACCCAGGCCAGTCAGTTACTAAGAATCTAGAGATTAGCGTACCCACGACGCAAGAGCCAGGAACCTTTGCACTGTTCCTAAAGGGTTGGTCAATGGGAGAACCCCGTAAGTCTGTGGCTTCGGGTTCAATGGATGTTTTGGAATTGTATGTCAATGTCAGTATCCGTTCAACAGGTAATATTGTCTTTGAAATATATGATACTACAGAATATGTGCTACCAGGCGATTGTGCGAGTTATGACATTGATGTCATCAAGCATTTCCAACCAGGGTACATCATTTTCTCAACACCAGGTGCACCGGCTGCAAGACCATCCGAAATACCAGAGCATGTTTGGAGAGAAGACCACTGGACACTTACCTTAGACTTCGCGAATGCACCGGGCGGTAATTCAATGGGATTGAATGAAGCAAGACACTGGGGGACTATTGATTATCCATACACTGTAACAGCAGTTGTATGTGCGCCAGATAACGCAAATGCAGGACTTGGTCCTGCCTTGACTGTCAAGGCGCACTTGGAAGGTGCAAGCCGAGTTTCTGACTCGGTAATTTTGTCAACGAATGTAATTCATGTTTATGATTTAGAATCTTCAGTCGTTGATTTAGCACCACCATACGAGTATACAGTTGACCCTTCAGATGAACTTGAGGTACCTATCATTACCACAAACAATGGAAATGGAGCTGACCGCTATGATATCCGTGTCGCTCGAGTCACAGACCTTACAGCAGGAGTAGAGGTTCTGTGGGATGTCGATGTGCCAAGAGGTATACTTTCAGAGTTACAACGTGGTGATTCTGAGAATATCACAGTAACTGTAAATGTGCCTTTAATGGTGACAGCAGGTAATTATGAAATTGTTCTAGATGTTTTCAGCGAAGAATCATACCCTGATGCAGCAGGAAGGCCAACACGATTACGAGACTCGATAACATTGGCAATCACTGTTAATGAATTCCATGATATGCAATTATTGTTAGATCCATTTGTTGAATCAGATGTTAAGACTACAGCACCCGGACGAACAGTGAGATTCAATCTCAATGTTACTAACAACGGAAATGTTCCAGATAGAGCAACTTTACACAACCATACAATCGACCTATCTTCAGGTACCTGGGATGAACGTCCTGGTATGGGTCACTTGGATAAGTGGCAAGTTTCATGGGCGATAATGGATGGTCAGTTTGAAATCCCTTGCCGAGAACTTGGTGTAGGTGAGGAAGCACCGGCTAATGAGTGTGTCCGCCATGCAGATGGAACTTGGATACTACCAGAGATGGCATCGTATTCCACAATCCCAATCGTTGCTCTTGTTAACATTAGTACCGAAGCCGCATTAGGAAATCAACAACTTGGACTGAAGGTCCGTTCATTCTTTGGAAACATGATGCAAGATGGTGATACAGATGACAGTGAATCATGGGAAGGCGAATTATTGGATACTAACGAATTGATTGTGACTATTCGCTTGCGAGCACCAAATCTAGCCTTTGATTCTGTTACATCGGAAAAGGATTCAGGCGACGTTGGGGATATGATACCAATTAGAGTTAAAATCATCAACGATGGAAATGTTCACGCAACTGATATCCATGTAATTGTCTGTCAAGACCAATCGAAGGATGATGTTCGCAAAAACGGTTGCGATGAGGAGAATGTTGCTTACAGACAAGTCATTGGTGCACTTATGCCTCCAGACGCTACAGACAGTACAGACCCTGCTGAGATTGTACTTCTTTATCCAGTAAAGGCTGGTAGTCACGATATTGTCTTAGTGATTGACCCTGATAACATGATTGTTGAATCAAGTGAACGCGACAATATCTGGGAGATAGAAGATGGATTGAAGTCAAGCAATGGTTGGATTGACCAAGCAGCAGAAACGCTTGGTGCTTGGGGTGTTCCAGGAATTATCATTCTGCTAACATTGTCATTGCTTGCAGTGGCTGGATTAGTAATGCATGGTCGCCGTAAGGAAGCTCTTGCAAAGGTTGCAGAGCAGAGTAGCCTGTTATCTACAGACGAAATGTTTTGATTAAACAAATACCAACCTCTTCCCCACTTCTATGAGGTGGGGAAGAGCGTTAACACGTAGGTGTAATTGCATTGAATCGCACCGTGTCCCTTTCAAACGCGAAGCGTCTGTGAAGATACATGGGTGGAGACATGAGCCAGATGAATTCCCCTTGGCCTAAGCGTCTTTTAATTGGTGGTGTCATCACTTTATTACTCGGTGCAGCTGGTCTTTGGAGCACATTCCCATCGATTAACGATGGCCTTGTTCCAGATAAGTTCAACGACGCAGTAATTGAACCTGGAGAAACAGTAGAGGTAAATCTATCAGGGTTACGAGTATACTCATTATTTCAAAACACCACTGAATCTAGTAAAATAGATGGTTCCGTGACTATTCTTGAAGATGGAGAGGAAATCGAACTTCGAGAACCATCCTTGTTTTCAGGTGTTGGGGAAATGGAATATGATGAAGGTAAAATCATATATTTGCCAATGGGTTATGTACAACCATCCGAAGCAACAACTCTAGAATTTATTTCACATTCTAATCAAACAATATATTTGGTAGACCAAAATAAGGTAAGTGAAGAAGCATTCACCCAACCAACAATTCTCTTTTCTTGTTTTTCATTGGTAATTTCAGTTTGTTTACTTCCCCTCTCTCTTATCTTATTCTTAATGAGAAAGAAAAATGGAACCAACTCATCAAATGTAACTCTACAAACATCAGATGGTAGAAAATTGAACTTGCAGATGGAGGGACTTACCAATAGCGGGGCAGTTCTTACAACTGAACAAATTTACGCACTTGCTAGACTACAAGAGAAAGCAGGGCCAGATGGTAAGATCACAGTAGATATTCAAATGCCGAGCGGCTTGGCTTCTGAATCAGTTCCGCCGCCTTTTTCAGACCGCCCGGATACCACTTCACCAAATGGGGAAAAGACTCTCAAGAAAAGTGTTGAAGAACCCCAATTATCAAACCAACCAATCAGCGAAGTAGACACTAAATCTACAGACACCTCATTAGGTGATGACCAAAAGAAATCACCAAATTGGAAGGATTGGGACGAGGGTTGATTTCTCAATCATCAAGATTCTTTCCAACAGATCTAGCCGCTTCCACTGCCCCGTCTGGTAAGAAGAAGAAATCTGGAACATGGTTAGGGAACGTATCATCCCAAAACTTCTGAGAGCGAGCCCAAATTTCCTGTGAACTACACCACTTCAGCCATTCATCTACCCAATCACAAGTAGCAAGGACTTTTTCATCCCCATTTGCATTGTCTCTATGAATACGGTTCATCATACCAATAATTACAACATTTGCTGGAATGAGGGCATACGTGCCAAATGGATTGCGCTCGGTGTCAACAGTTCGCTGCTCTTTCCACAAAGCCAAGAATTGGTCATAGATGTATCCAATAGATAGCACCGAAATTAGGACACCCAATGCGATTGAGCCAAGACCCCAATAGGTCATCGCTACGCCCAAAGTTTCCTCATTTGCATTAAACCTCCAACTAACATAAGGCCAAATAAGGAGTGTGAGAGTGGTACACCAGAACACCATAGAAATGAGAGTCTGGGATTGTTGCAACCGCCAATACTGGCGCATGAACCATTTCTTCATCATCACTATCCCCTCCTGCCTATCACCTTTGATGCTTGTGTGCTTGAGTCAAGCAACTACCCGTTTTTTTGACAATCTAATCCTCGCGAGTCTCAAGTGTGTGAACCTCTCCTCACAAAACCATGGGGGGTATGTCTAGGGTAAGAGCCGTGCTTGTTGGGTTGGGCCATAGAACTGCTTGCTATGCATCCTATGCTCTTTTGCACCCAGAAGAAATGGAAGTTGTTGGCTTAGCCGACCCCGACAGTGATAGGTTGGCAATTTTTGCTGAAAAATACAATATCCCGGTTGACAGATGTTACTCTTCAAGCGAAGAATTAGCAGCAATTCCCAGATTTGCAGATATTGCAATCAATGGAACGATGGATGAAGTCCATGTTGAAACAACAATCCCTCTTGTAGAAGCAGGGTACCATGTGTTATTGGAAAAGCCAATTGCACCAAATTCTAGTGAACTAAATTTGCTTGATGATGCTGTTTCAAAGGCTGGTGTGAAAGTTGCTATTTGTCATGTCTTGAGGTATGCTCCATTCTACAATGAGATTCAAAAGAGGATTGTTGAAGGTGAAATAGGTGAAATAATTCATATTCATTCAACAGAAAATGTATCTTATCATCATATGGTTGTAGCATTCGTGAGGGGTAAATGGAAAAATCGTGCAGTCAACCCAATTATGTTAGCAAAATGCTGTCATGACTTAGACCTAATTTGTTGGTTTAATAGTGGAATCAAACCCTCTAAGATTTCATCAATGGGCGGGCGCTACTTCTTCACCTCTAACAACGCCCCTGAGGGTGCTGGTGAGAATTGTTTTGAATGTGATATTGAACGTGATTGCCAGTATTCAGCAAAGCGCCATTATATCGACAATGATTGGTGGCCATTTTACGCCTTAGCAGGTGAAAAAAAGTATGAGCAAGGTGAAAAAGTAGATGATATATCTTCAGCAGAACATATTTCTTCAACAGATTATGGACGCTGTGTTTGGCGTAGTGAAAATGATGTTGCAGACCGTCAATCAGTCATCATTGAGTTTGATAATGGCAGCCTTGCAACCCATGACTTAGTCAGTAACAGTTCTAGAGCAACTCGTAGGATTCAGATTGTAGGAACTAAAGGTGAGATATTTGGTGATATGATTAGTGGTAAATTCACAATATACAGACCGGCAGCAATTGAAGGAGAAGAGTACACAGAAGAGGTCGTTGATACCGGGGTTATTGATGACATGCATGGCGGGGGGGATTTACGCCTAGTGAGGGACTTTCTGAGTCTGGTTAGAGGTGAGAAACCATCTCTTGCAACTACATCATTGAGTGATTCATTGAATAGCCATAAAATTGCTTTTGCTGCTGATATTTCTATGCAAGAATCTAGAATTGTAGAATTTGGTGATATATAATCACTAAATGCAGGTGGGTTTTTACAAGGCGGCCTATTACACAACCTTGGGTTGAATAGTGTGGTTGACTTTGACACTGCTCTAACTATTCTCGAAAATAAAGCCCGCCGGCTAATTCTTGAGATGTTAGTTAGGGAGCCACATTATCCACTTCAATTGTCAAAACATCTTGAAATTAGTCAGCAAGCAGTGATGAAACACCTGAAAGTTTTGGAGGAGGCTGGATTCGTTCAATCTGAACAAGTAAGAAGCGATAAGGGTGGTCCTCCAAAGAAGATTTTTTCAGTCAAACAATCATTTTCTTTACGTTTAGATTTGGGTCCAGACTTATTTCGCTCAGATCACAGAACCTTGCCCGCGGGTGGCCCGGTGAGATTGTCCTCTAGATTGCCCGATTCAGCAATACCAGTCGCAGAAAAAATAGGGGGTCGAAGAAAGGTATCAGTAGCTGAGGGGATGGATTTAGTCGGGCAACTGAATGAAACTCTTGAGGCGCTTGATGCACAAAGAGACGCCTTAATTGCTCTACACCAACAAGTAATGAGTAGAGTATCTTCAACAGTGGATGAGAATTTTCTCCAATACGAAGAACGTAATCTGGTGCACACTTTGTTAGAAAGACCTCGTCGCCCCGTAGATTTGGATGCATGGAGTGAGACCCTTCGCCTCGAGGTTCCTCGGGCAGAAGCCATCATCACAGAGGTAAGAGAGAGGATGATGTATGAAATTGCAGACGCAGATAGAACAGTGATCATCGCTGGGAATAAGTCGCAATTGCCGTGGTGGGCGGTCCTAGGAACAGACGATTAGATTAGACCTAATCCTGCCAATTTTTCAGGTAGATACGTGTCTGTCACGAAGTCAAGACCATACTTTGCTAAAGACTGCTGTTCAGCCTTTTTACCGAGTTCTAACATCATATTGATTTGGTCCTGCCACCATCCATCGGCAAACCGTGGGTCACTTAATTCCGCTTTCAACGCTTCAACATCCTTGCTAGATAAATCATCAGCAGGGAGATCGTAAGCCATGATATCATCAGCAGTAATTCCTAGATATGTTGCTGATGGTGTCGCCAAAAATTCAGAGATATGAGCGGTCTTAATTGCGCCATATGCAATACTAGCGAATATTCTAAATGACCAGGGGTCGCCGTCAAGGAATACAACGATTGGTAGATTCCATTCTTCATTCATCCTTTTCAAAATTCGGCGAGTGGAACGTGCAGGCTGCCCTTTAAGATGAAGCAAACCGGCTCGATGTTCTTCGTCAAATCCATTTTCAACTAATCTGTCAAACATACCACCTGTTTCGATTGCCATAATGAAATCTACATCATTTGCAATTAATCTTAATTTTTCAGATTCAACATTGTAAGGGACACCATATCCAGAATCGCCGACATCGTCACGAGCATTAATTGTCATCCAGTCGCCTTTCCGATTTCGTTCGTTGATGGTGATGTCTCCAATCATTCTCGCCCCATCTTCTTCTGGTCTTAGTTTGAAATCTTCACGCATGCATTTTGTGACAATTTCAAGGTCTTCAGCAAGATTATTGCTTTCGTTTTGACTACCAAACTTTCCATGTCCCCATGCTTCGGAAATATAGTACATCTCTCTCAGAGTTGAAGATTTACCATTGTCAATCATCTCCTCAATAAATTCGATAATATGCAAAGCCCGAAGTAATTGGTTAGCAGAACGGAGTGAGGTCGCATCACGAAGTGAACGCTTTTTTCCATACTTGAAAACCCCTAACCTTTTGTTAAACTCAATGTTTTTCTTTGTTCTTACAGGTAATGACATTGTTGGAGCGGTCCCTTTCATCATTTTGTTATGCATTTCTTCTGCAACCTCATGCAATGAAGCAACCACACTTTCATTCGTTTTTCCTCTACTAGCATTCATCATTCATCACCCCATTCATCTTTCTCAAAAAGTTTGACTTGTACAGTATTATTTGAGGTAGGTTCTGGCCTCTCTCCATTTGTCAAATCTGCATCAACATTAGAGGGGGGAGATTGGGTAGTGTCATTATCTGTGGAAGAAATTGAGTCGTTGTGGTCTGCGCTTGTTGATTCATCACCAACCTCATTGGTTCCAATTTCTTGTGACTCCACAACATTTGATTCCATCTCATCTTCAGTTACTAATGAGTCTTCCATTGCGGCTATTTCTTCTCGTCTGATTTCTTGAAGTATATTCTCATCCAACTTCATTGCCCCGATAATTTCACCAGAGCCGCGGAAGAACACATCAAATTGATTCCAATCCCCTTTTGATAGACCATCAATTGAGAAAGAAATTTCTAAGTTTTCACTGGGCTGTAATATCTCAAGTTTCCACTTTCTCAATCCTTTAGCTTCACGTCTTCCTTCAATATTTTCATCAATTATCTCAACTCCTTCCCGTTCGGGCCAAGTTGCTAAGATTGTGTATTGGCGAGGGCGATTAGTGTAATTGAACAAATTTATAGAACATTTAATGACCTTTTCAGCACTATCCCATTCTGACACTTCTTCGGAAAATACAGCATTCATTATGTTAGTGATGACAGGTGCTAAGTCAGGCTCCTCCCGTCCAAGAATAGCACTTGATTTTGCACTTATCTCTGGTAGAATCACGTTAACTAATTCGAATTTTTCACGAGCCTTTTCTCTCTGCTTACTTTTTCTTTTGTGGTTTCTCAAACCTCTTCCAACTTCTTGCAAGGCTAGGCGTATTTCGTTAAACACCTCTTCATTATCAGATAGTGCTTCCTTTGCTTCACTAGTGAATTGGACATTTGTGCTAGCAAGGTGAACTAGAATCGCTGCTGGCCCCTTAGGGACACCCCTTCCTCCGGGATGGTCAAGACCATATTTTTTCCAGTCAACACTTTCGATTGATTTTGTCAGGAGGCATCCACCTTGTTGATACATTAGTGGAACACGGTTGGCAATTCTGAGAACCTCGACTGGGCCGTCTGATGGAAGGTCGGTGCCAAAAATCAATCCGACTTCAACCTGAAACGGATTTCCCCCGGCTACAGACGGGGCTCGCGTGACTGTTGAAACGAATTTGGAATCAATGGCTTTAGACAATCCCTTCTTGATTAGTAAGTCTTCAATTGGGGATAGACAATCGGTAGGCGGCGCTAGTAATTTGACCTCCTTGAATGCCTGAAGAATTGCTTGTGCTTCTGGCGCGGTGATAGTGCCTGGTTTTCTTGCCTCATCAATAGCAGATTTTGCTAGAATATCTCTAGCAGCCCGCATTGAAACCCCTGAGAAATTGTGGCGTAAAAATGAAGTCATTTTCCTGTCCTCAGAATCTCTGAGAAAACGTTGTAATGACCCTATTTCTTGGCCGTGGGGGTGGGGTCGAATTTCCTCTACAGGCCGGGGGAGAATTTCAGTAACCCTAGGCCAATTCCCTTCATCAATGATAACTCCTTCTTCATCGTAAACTTTCAGAGAAAGTGATGCATGGGGATTGACTATTGAAGTCATTCTGAGGTATTGGTGAACACTTTGCCTTCCACGTTGGTACTTTGCTTTCATGTGGGCTTGAACTTTGACCCCATGTTCAATTACTTCCCCTTCTGAATCGAACCAGTGGTCTCTTTTTCTGTTACTTGAAATCGCTTTATTTTTCTTCGTGTCAAGTCCAATGTCAACGTGAACTGCAGTTGCTTCTTCCTTGACTTTAGAGATAACATGGGTTTTTTTCCCAGTAGTCAGTTGGCTGTACATCACCACACCAGTGATACCGATTCCTTGCTGTCCTCTGGTTTGACGGATGGTGTGAAATCGTGAACCAAAAAGCAAACTTCCAAACACTTTAGTGATGGAATCAGGATGAATTCCAGGGCCATTATCTTGACTAATCAGTATGAGTTCATCCGCTTTCCCTTTGATTTTTTTAATTTCAATGTGAATATCTGGAAGTAATCGTGCTTCTTCACAAGCATCAAGAGAATTGTCAACAGATTCTTTGGCAGCAGTAATGATAGAACGATTCAGCGTATCAAAGCCAAGAAAGTGTTTATTCTTCTCAAAAAATTCGCTGATACTTGCTTGTTGCATTTTGCTACGTGTAGACGCCATGTCTCTTCACCCTCCCTCCAGTCCTCCCTCGGCCGTATGACGAGGGGCTAGTTAGCGGCAAAACCCTCGACTTGTCCGACAGGTCATAAGCAGTGTGGGGTGAACTTGGCAAAATCAGTATATTTTCAAAGCCAATATAAGTTAGCAAAAGGATTTGCCCATGGCACTCAAACTCTAGTAAAGAGACTTGGTTCCCAAGCAACAATTTTTCCCACAAAAGCACTAGCCATTACAGTTAATGGACTAGCGAGGTAGAGTTTACCCGGTCCTGACCTACCTTGGAAATTACGGTTGATAGCAGAGACAGTAACTTGTTCTGAATTATCTGAAACACCGGGACCAGCACCAATACAAGCCCCACACCCTGGGTCAATCAATTTCACACCCGCTTGAATGAACATATCATTCCAACCCATTCTCTCTGAATATTCTTTGACAGCTTTCGAACCAAACTGAATGTAGCATTCAACCCCATCAGGAATATCCAATCCTGCTTCTAGGGCAGCCTCAACAACTTCGGCATAGTATTGGAAATCATCTGCTTTACCAGCAGTGCATGAACCAGCATACGCAATATCAATTGCAACATCACCAATATCAGAAATATTCACACCGTTTGTTGGATCTGATGGGATTCCTTCGTCAGGGTTACCCGGGTGGGCAACCATTGGTACAATTTCGGAGAGATTGATTGTGTACACCCCTCCGTCATAATGTGCGCCTTCATCAGGGAGTACAAACGCAGCACGAATATCATCTTCACTGAGATTATCTCGACGTTTCATCAACCATTCAACAGTAACATCATCAGGCTCACATATCCCTGTTTTAGCACTACACTCCGTGGCCATATTGCAGAGAGTTGCTCGTTCATCCATAGATAGGCTAGCTAGTCCCGGCCCCCCAAACTCCATTGAACGGTCTAGAGTTTCTGAGGTGCTTGCGTATTCCAATAAAATGTGTAGAATCACATCTTTTGCAGTACAACCCGGATTGAGTTCACCCTCTAATTCAAAGCGGATAGATTCGGGTACATTCACGAATGCAAATTGATTGTAAGCGAGATTTGCATATTCTGTTGAGCCCACACCATAAGTCAGTGCGTTGGAAGCACCACCCATGCAAGTGTGGCTATCAGTTGCTTGAATGAAGTCCCCTACATCAATAAATTCCTCCCTAGCAACTTGGTGACAAATTCCCGGGCTGACACCATCTTTTGCTGAATAATCTCTAACTCCAGTGTGTTGTTGGAATAGATTTTGCATATCCCGTAGTGTCTGTATTTTTTCTGCGAATGGACCAAACCGTGGTACACCAGTTGCATAGAGCAAGTGGTCTTCAAAAACAGCGAATTTATTTGGGTCCGGTAAGGTGTAGTTTTCTCCATATTCAAGTTTCAAGAATTCGTGTACTTGTGCAGTTGTAAACTCATGGGAGTATCCACCATTCACAGCAGCTAGTACTGCATTATGTGGTTCTACACAAGTATGCTTGCCATTTTTGGCGAGTAGTTTTTTGGCAATAATTTTCTCACACATTGTCATTGGTCTTTGTTCACAATCAGGTGTTGGCAGTTCAATATTACCTGATTTCAATTGTTTTGCAAAGGGGAATATCCCTCCATTTTCAACGATGAGTTTTGTAATCGGATCGTATTTATCAATAAATTCAGAAAGAGAAAGAGTTGCTCCGTTTTGCAGTCTTTCAAGCATTTTGTGATCACCCATTAATTGACCAAGATTGATGTTGTTTCTTTCATGAATTGGTGCAAAAGATGCGGCTATGACGATTCTGATACCCGCCCATTTTTCTGCTTGAGCAGCAGTTTCTCTACTACTTCCAGTTCCTTTTCGGTGACCAGAAACAATCACTTCAAAATTACCATTTATCAGAGCGTTTTCTTCAAAAACACGCTTTCCTTCGTGAATTAATCCAGCATAAGCGTTTTTGGCAATTTCAGCAGGATCATGGTCAAAACAGACCCAAGCAGGAGTCATAACATCTGTATTGATATCATCCAATAAGTCATCAACAGTGAAATCTGACATTGATAGATTTAGACCATCATATAATTGTTGACGAATAAGATCAAGATTTTTAGTCAAAAATAAGATTCTTTTTCCAGGCGTCAATGAGATATCTTCTGGCGGCCACGATTCTGCCATACCTCATCACCTGCCCTACGGGCAGACACTCCGAGGCGTCAGTTACTTATCACCATTATCAAATCAAAATATGAAGCCAATATTTCAGAATATTATTAGGTGTAAATGAACCGCTAAACCTTATATAACCCCGGCTGAACGCCGTTTATACCTTTCTCTTAACATAGGTAGTAAGGTAAGAACAGAAGTGATTAATGTGGCAAAAAAACAACCGGTGCAGATTGAAGATATTGTGAAGTGTCCAGAGTGTAATAGTCGGAGTCTTGACCATGACCAAACAAGAGGTGAAACCGTTTGTCAGGATTGTGGATTAGTGATTGAAGATAACGTCATTGACCAAGGTGCAGAGTGGCGTGTATTCAGTCCTGAACAAGGTGATCAGAGGGCCCGAACTGGGGCGCCAATGACTGTGATGCTACACGATAAAGGATTGTCAACTGATATTGATTGGCAAAACAAGGATTATTCTGGTAAGACAATTAACAGCAGATTCCGTTCTCAATTTTATCGAATGAGAAAATGGCAGAAGCGAAGTAGAGTGTCGAATGCAACAGAGCGAAATTTGGCTATGGCTTTAGCTGAACTTGATCGTATGGCAAGTCGTTTAGAATTACCAAAGTCTGTTCGTGAAGCAGCCGCTGTTAATTACAAGAAAGCAGTTGAAAAGCGGCTAATTAGAGGCCGTTCAATTGAAGGTGTAGCAGCTGCAAGTTTGTATGCTGCTTGCCGCCAATGTGGTGTACCAAGAACACTCGATGAAATCGGTCAGGCAAGTAGAACTGGGCGAAAAGAGATTGGTAGAACATACCGATTCATGGTTCGTGAACTTAAGATGAGAATTATGCCAACAGGTCCTGAGGATTATATCTCAAGATTCTGTTCAGGACTTGGTCTAGATGCTGAAGTCGAAGCAAAGGCATACGAATTAATCAAAGCAGCACAAGAAAAAGAATTGACAAGTGGACGCGGACCAACTGGTATAGCGGCATCGATCATTTACATCGCTAGTGTATTGTGTGGTAAGCGCCGCACACAGCGAGAAGTTGCTGAAGTTGCAGGAGTTACAGAAGTAACAATCCGTAACAGATACAAAGAACTCATTCAAAACCTCAA
>CAZXZO010000008.1:1673-36359 GCA_964645485.1 uncultured Candidatus Poseidoniales archaeon | reverse complement strand
GAGTTACAGAAGTAACAATCCGTAACAGATACAAAGAACTCATTCAAAACCTCAACATCGAGTTAGATATCTGAGGATATTCAGATGAAAGACACGGATATTCTCCGTGATGCGCTTGAGCAAGCCGTAATTGGTTTATCAGAAATTAGTTGGAAACGGATGTTTGGCTGTGATGCTGTATTTCGACAGGGCAGTATCTTTGGTCTAATTTGGAAAGAGGGGCGAATCGGGTTAAAATTCGTTGAAACGAAAGAATTTGATGAACGCATTTCACAAAACGGTTCGAATCGGTGGACTCCCGGGGGGCGAACCACCAAGCATTGGGTGCTGGTTCCAGAAAGTATTGATGGAGATGAGGAAATTCTCAAAGAATGGGTGTGTACGTCTTACGAAAGCATCCTTTGATTTATTCAATCAGCATAGTTTAGGAAGAGAAATAGCAAGTCAATCTGAACGATTTTCGAATACAATCAGCCGCCTATTTGATGGGTTATGCCCGAGTCGTGAATACTATGGAGGCACCAGCCTACACCGCGCGCCGTCTTCTTTTTGGACTCGGCTTGGCATTGTTAATGGCTACAGCATTTGCATTAATTGATGGTAGATTACCACCCGCTGTTTGTGCTGAAAATGCTGTTGAATGCACTGCTGGCACCGAAATTTCTTGGCTTGTACCTGCTTTCACAGCAATCACATTATTGGCGGGTCTACTCATTCATCTGGGAATCACAAAAGGAGTAAAATCCCCACTTCTCCACCTATTTCCTCTTGAAGGACCTTCTGCACAACGTGAACGTATGGTTGGCGAACTCTCTGATTCACAGGACGAGGATGACCTTTCAGGTGCTTGGGCTAATCTAGAACAAGGACTTCTAAGTTCTAAAGTTGAAGAAGAAGAGTGACGTTGGGGAACGCAAATATAGTCATCTTAGTAGCCCTCGGAATGACTAGGTGAGATGATGAGTGATGCACCCGAAGAACTGTATTATACTGAAGAGCATGAATGGTTAAGAGTTGAAGGGGATGAAGTGGTTGTTGGAATTACTGATTATGCTCAAGATGCATTGACCGATATTGTGTATGTTGAACTTCCCGAAGAAGGAATGGAAGTTGGAGATATGGAAGAGTTTGCAAGCGTTGAGTCTGTCAAGAGTGTATCAGCAATTTATTCACCACTTGCTGGAAAGATTTGTGCAATCAACGAGGCGTTGGATGACGCTCCTGAATTAATCAACGAAGACCCTTATGGCGAAGGATGGATAGCTCGAATAACTATGCCAGATGCTTCCGTGTTAGAAAAGATGCTGAGCGCCTCTACCTATCTTGAACAGATTGGAGAGTGAGTTCACTTGTCCGATGCCTCATCAAACGAGGCAGAATTGACAATCTATGTGGACGGATCTTGTCAAGATAATCAAAATGTGACTTCTGAAACCCCTGCTGGATGGGGGGCAGTCATAGTCATTGGTGACAATCAACGCGGTAACGGGACAGGGGTGGTAGAAACAGAAATCAGTGGTTTGGTAATCACTGATCCCAATGCACAGGAATACTTCGGCGCTGAAGTCGGCTCAAACAATACCGCCGAATTAAGTGCAATTGCCCATGCATTACGCTGGCTTCTTGTCCATTCAGGACGCTCAAAAATAATAATCAGAGGTGACTCACAATATGCTTTGGAAATAGCACAAAATAATTGGCGGGCAAAAGCCAACAAAATCCTCGCACAGCGCGTTCAATCTCTTTGGAGTGAAGTTTCTTCAATGCGCCCGCTAACTGGTGAGTGGATTAGAGCCCACCGAGGTCATCGCTGGAATGAACGTGCAGACCATCTTGCCTTTCGGGCAATGCAGGGAGAACAACCTCTTCCCCTTGAGTTTTGGAAACCTGGCCAAAGGTGATTATTCCTCTTCATCTCTTAGTGGTCCTTTAATCACTAACCAAGCATAAGCAGCGTGCAAAAACATTAGCATAGCATACAGCAGAAGAATAAGTGATGTTGGTACCGGTACGAATAAACCATTTTCTGATAGAGTATTCAAGAGTAAAATCAGGCCGATTGCGGCGACACCCTCAACAGCAGAAATAATAGCAATTTGTTGTGGTTCACAACGGTAAATTTTGAGATAGGGAATCAAACCTTCCGTACGGAATTGCCATCGGTATTTTGCAACATAGACAAAACCAAGACCAACTAAGGCAATAACTCCGCGAGTGAAAGTTTGTTCTTGCCAAGGACCTTCAGGTGTATTCCATTCAACGAAGGATTGTGCTACACAGATGAGTCCGACAACAAGTTGCCAACGCCATTCCGGCTCTTTGCCCATAGTTATCCGACAACCTCTTTGCGCTTCAATTGAGGGGTCTAGGGATGGGTCCAGTACCGATAATATGTGCTTTCCAAGCCTCTGCTCTCTCAGGATTTCTAACTTCTAATACTGACCAAAATTTGTCAAGTGAATTTGCAGATTTGTTGTGTATCATTTCCCCAATCACAGCAAATGATTCGGTATCAACATCTTGCATCCGTAGTAATAATTCTCTCATTCTTACTCCTGCAACTTCATCATTCTCAAGCCATAAGGGGACGAAAATATCCTGTGAATCAACCCGGTCCAATTCGAGGTAATCTCGAATGCAAGTTTGTATGAAAAGACGGCGGATGCCCGGGTCTTCATCAGTTGCAGATTTTTTTATTCGGCTTAGGAAAGCCGCGGAATCAATAGTTGCTAACTCTTTGAGTGCGGCTGTAGCTGCTGAACGTGCGCCTGAATCCTCTGAGTCAGCGAGTTGATCTAGAGATGCTAATCCAACATCTAATGAAGCCCTAAGGAGATGAGGAAGTATGTCTGCAAGTGCGATGCTGACGCGAGATTCTAACCTTGTTTGTAGTGCAGTTAACACCATTAATCCAGATTCTGTATTTACTTCTAACAATCTTGGCACACATGATACTAATTCAGCAGCAACTAATTCGGGTTGAGAGCGAACCATCTGTTCAAACCTATTTGGCAAAGCCATCTTTTCAACTAGAATTGGTCGCTCCAACATCAAACGCATCCATTTGACTAACAGTACCTTTCTCTCATCGTTACCTTGTTCTAGTGAATCGAGTAACCAGTGAGCGGCATCAATTCCACCCGATTCTTCATCAATAGCGATATCAAGAGGTTGTTGTTGATTCCAATCCAGTTGATGTGGGCCAGAAAGTGGCCGACTAGGCCACCTTCCAGGCTGGCTTGTCATAGCAACACTCTCTAGGATGTGGTATCCACGATTTTCAGCCAACCCATCTCCTTGAATGCACAATCCATTGGCTAGAGCAATCCCAGTATACCAGCGAGTAACATCTGGCGCGTCTCTATCTAGAGCCATTGCCAACCAACCTTCACAGACACCAAAAAGAATTCTTCTTGTAACTTCAACGAGCCTTCGAAGTAACCACTTTTCTCCTTCTCTGTCAGGGTCAGAGGTTAGGGAGAGACGATGAGGAATCATTGACTCTCTGCATTCGTCAAGTAAACTGTTGAATTTGGCACGGTCGACTTTGAACAAACCTTCAACTTGCTCAATTACTTGAGTACTTGATTCAGGCTCAATCAAAGGTAATTCAGAATCAACTATTGGGGGCGGAGGCAACGGCCAATCTAGTACAGATATCACCATTAAATCATTCAACATCTCTAGACAACGAGTATGTATAATATCAGCAGTTTGCTGCCTTTGCCGACTAAAATCCATTGCAACCCCATCAGAATGTTTCGCGAACAATCTTGTGGATTTTGTATGGTAATAATGCACGATTAACTGGAGTAACTTCTAGCACCCTCGCATCATCTCTTCTTCGGATGTCTTGTAGCAAAGGATGTCGACTTTTTTTGTGTAAGGTCAAAATAGTCGGTTTGTCTACTTCAATTGCTTCTTTTACAATTTCCACAAATGCCTCAGACTCGACAGAAAATTTTCCAATTTCATCAATCACAATTACCTCATAATTGTCGATAGCATCTTGAATTGCAGGGACCGCGACATCATCAAGAGCTTGAGGATTAATTCCAAGCCCAAGAACCCTATTTCTTGAATCAATATCTTTGTGAGCCATTATTGCCTCTTCACCTGTTTGTATATTCATACAAGAATATCCTATGCGGGAAGTGCCATCCATTTTTGGTATTGTTTTCATACCACCTATGATTCTATGATTACTAGAATCCTCACCTCTACCAAGTAGTTCAGAGGAACGTTCACTTTCTAGCATTTGAACGACTTTTTCCATCACCGCACTTTTGCCAGAACGCGGTAATCCAGTGATACCAATTTTTGGATGCAGCCCCATTTATTCGTTCACCTTTCTGTGTAGCATCCGTCGATGTTCCTACGCCGCTAACCTATACGAGGGCGGTGATACCCTTAATACCTGTTCCAGCCAATTAGATTCCGGAATACGGAGAACAACCCACCTATAAACGAGCCGAGACGCGAATTTCATCTCAAATTCAACGAGCGAAATCCAATTGTATTTCGTTAGAAGCGGCTGTATTTCGTTCCCAATTTCAGATGCTGAAAACGAATTTAATCACTCATCTGTTAAGAGTTCATCTCCAGCAATTCCCATATCAACTAAGTCACGTCCTTTGGCAAGCCAAAGCCAGCCCTCTGTGACCCAATCGTATAATTGGTCAAGCCCCTCTATACCGACCCCAGCAGCATCAGCAATACGTTCCAAGGCTAGTACTTCTGCAGGATGATATTCTCCATCAGCCGCGGCAAGTAATACAGAGTCACGAAGTGCAACTTTCAGAGTTTCAACAGTTGCTTTCTCCAATGCTTTTTCTAAATCACCGGTTTGGCGCAATTTTTTCCTTGTTTCTTCCCGGACTTCCGGCTTCAACAATGCTCTTCCCATGAATGCTTCCAATGCAGCCATCTCTTCACGGACGAGTGCACCATCTGAGTTTGCTACAATAGTTAGAAGTTCAATATAGACTTCTTTTTCAGATGGTGAAAGCATGTCAATGGCATCAGGCAGCATGCCACTCATTTCTACACCTCATTCAACATTTAGTAAGTCAAGGCCATCTTGCATCCAATCAAATCCAGCCATAACCCAGTCAAGTAATCGATCAATTATTCCTTCGTCTAAATTGAGATGATTAGCAATTTGTTCCAAAGCAATTTGTTCTTTTTCGTCAATGCTTCCATCAGCCGCAGTCATCAAAGCCGCATCACGTAAAGCCAACCTTCCAGACTTCTTCCCAAGTTCATCCAAACACTCTTCTAGAGTTGGTGGGTTTTTGAGATATGTGCGGATTTCCTTCCGCTGTCCAGGTGAGAGAAGTGCTGTACCGAGGCGCTGTTCAAAGACGGTCATTTCGTCAATTGTAACTTCATCATCAATCTGAATCATGTATGCGAGTAATTTCGCATAAGCAAACCGTTCTTCGCGGGGTAATTCGTGCAAGGTGTCCGGGAGCATGGACTTGGGATAAGGAGCAGGGATAACAACCCTACGATTGTTCAATAACCGACATCGGTTAGCATCAAGTGATGTCAAACTACCTCTTTGCTATGGGCTTGACATCAATAATTGAGAATATTCAAGCATCCTTACCTATGATTTCAGATGAATGTACAATCGGTAAACATTCAGAATCAATATCATATCTGATTGTAGAGAGGAAACAAAGTAACCAAGAAAAAAGCATTCATTGTGTTGATAATGAATTAGGAGGAAAAGAGAATTTTTTCTTTAAGGGGTGGATAAATGATCATGATAAAAAATCCATATCCTTAGGTGCTAAAGGGTTCCGTGAATATTGCATCTCACATGAAGGAAAAACACTCACAACATCTCCACTTAATGTAGAGGGTTCGTTTGTTTTATCAGCGTGGGATGAAGAGAAGTTGCTTATTCAAAATGATTTATTCTCTCTTTTTCCGGTAGTTTATTTTTCAACGCCAAATTTAGTGGTAGCATCAGATTCATTATTTGTTTTATCAAAAATTAGGAAATCCTTGGGATTGCCCTGTACTTTGAATAAAAACGTAGTTTACTCAAGGGCATGGACGCATGGTCTTGCTTGTGCAGTAATGTCAGATGAAACAATGGTGAAAGGAATTAATTTACTTACGCCCGGTTCTCATATTTCAGTAGATTTGAAACAATTAGATTCTAAACGATTTATGATGTTAAGACCATCCGCTGTGAAGACAATTAAGTGTAATGTTAAATCATTATTTACACATGGTAATCTATCTTATGAAGAAGCATTAATTGAAGGAGTTAGGCAACTACGTGGGTCAATTTCAGCAATTATGAAATTAGATGATGTCCGAGTAAAATTTGGATTATCAGGCGGTCTTGATTCTAGATTACTTCTGGCACTTTTGTTAAAGAATCCGAAATGGATGGATAGAGTTGATATCACATCAAGCACTCATCCATCCCGTTCAAAGGATTTTGAAATTGTAACCGAGTTGGCAGAAAAATTCAACTTTGAATTCAATAATTCCAATCAATCATTTGATAGAAAGGAGGAAACAGGACTATCTCCGATACGAGTTACCAATAGTTTCGGTCTTTGGGTATTGGCAAGTATGGGATTGTTTGACATGATGTACCTATACCGTTCTTATTGGCCTAGCCCAGTGGTAATTGAAATGGGTGGGCATGGTGCTGAAATCATCAAGGGAACCTTTTCTGAAACAAAATTGACTGACATATTACATATCCGCCCCCGCCGTAGATTCAAATCAATTAGAACAGAAATAAGTACAACTCTATCTAAATTAGGAATACAACTGAAAGAAAAAGCCGCTATGCAATGGCACCATCTTTGTTTTAAATCGGCTATTCAAAATGGTCGATATGTTGACAGAACCAACCTTGCTCTCCGTCCATTCATCAATAGTTCATTGTATTCATTAGCTAGATCTGAGAACAATCCCTTTAGGTACCATCAAGAAGATGGTTCAACATTATTGCATGACATTTTAATTATATTAAATCCAGATTTAGCAGCCCAACCTTTCGAGAATCCAAAGTATAACTTAACAGAGGGATATATCAACGAACGCCTAGAATCATTGAGCCAAAAATCTGTTATTGAAGAGATTGAACCTTACAAGGTTCATGGTTCAATCATGGATATTACAAATGGACCAGCAGAGACATTTATGGTAATGGTATCAGATTTTGATTTTGGTGAAAAAGATCAGAAAGAAACCACTCTTGAGTTACTCGAAAAGCAGTGGTCAAAGATTGTAGGAACAAATTTAGAACAAATATTCCAATCCGCTTATGACTTGGCTAAAACAAGATTAGAAGACCCTGGCTTTTATTCACCAAGTGCAGGAACTCCAGCTGCAAAGATTCTCTCGTTTTCGTTATTGGATTAATTAATTGGTTGATTCTATCCATGCATAGGTGTATTTATCAGAAGGTGAAATTAGTTGTTCTTGTGAATAGAAAAATGAATCTTCATCCCCATCAAGAGAACCGTTGATCATCAATCCCTCTTCACCAGCAAGGACTTTCATTACTTGTTGATAAGGACGTATTGTTGTTACTTCAATCCATTTTATTGAAAGGTTAGATTCCCCAACTGTGAATGATTCATTTGGTCCGAGGATTAACAAATCTCCGGTAACATTGCCAGTGTGATTTGAATAATATTCATTAGGTGAAAGATAAGTTGTATTATCAACACGCCACAATACAGCACTCCACCAACCATCAGTATGTATTGTTTCTAGTTCTATTGAACCATGTCCTAACTGCCAATCAAAATCTTTCTCCCAAGTAAAATATGGTTGAACATTTGTTGTCAACATGTGTGTTGACTTATATGCATTAATTCCATCAATTATTGGGTCATTGGTATCTTTATATGTTGATGATGGCCAAATATATCGTATTGTGTTAATCTTAGTTTTCAGGCGAATAGGCTTATCTTTTCCCGCAAGAAGTATATCATCTTGATTTAGATTAGATAATGGTTGAATAATAAATTCAATTGTAGATTGAAATTGTTCTACAGAATCATTAGCGTTTTCAGATTCATCAGATAATGTTGTGAAATGAAAAATTCCTGTAGTAAGCAATAATCCTGCACACAGGATTGAGATTAATTTAGATGAACTATTGTTAGTAATTTCTTGATAATCACTAACTACACGTTTACATCCATAAGTACATAAAAGTAAGATTATTGCAATAATTGGGGTATTATATCTTGGTTCTCCCCAATCAAGAATAATCCCATTTAATATTAAAAGAGGCACCACCATTACTGTAATTGTAATTAGGTATCTTTTTTGTTGATTATACATTTGATAAATTCCTAAACTGACTCCAATAACTAGTAACAGGGTTATCTCTGATAGTATGTCATTTACAAAATTACTACTCGTGTATACATCAACAGTTGATGTGGTACTTATCACTGCAAATTGTACTTGATCTATTAGGGGATAGAATGGATGTCCATGTAAAATTAATTGTTGTATTATAAATGGTGCAGTAATTATTAACCACCCCATGAAGAATTTTTTTGCTCGACCAATTCCCCAATCCCTGAGCACCATCCATCCACCAATCCCAACCAAATAGATGTGTGTATATTTAGTAAGAAAAGTAATTGCAGCAATCACACCTAGTATCATTGCAAGATTTATTTTATCATCGTTTTCTTCAGATAGAAGAAATATGTGCAGGCATAAAACCCACATTCCAGCTACAGCCACATCAGTCATCACCATTTGCCCCCAGTATCTTGTAACTGGTAGTAATATGAATATAATCATACAAAGAATAGCACTTTTCATTGTACCCAATCTTTCTGCTAGATGTTGTATTTGCCACGATGATGCAATAAAAAGAATAATTGGCACCCAACGTATTGAGTAACTTTGTTTAGAGTAAAAAATTTCTAGGCTTAGAAATCCCGGCACTAATGGTGGTAGTAAACGGAAATCAGGCGGTAGCCAACTAGATTGCTCGATAAAATTTATTGCCCAATATGTGTAATGGCCAGAATCTGGCCAAGCATGAGTAAATTCCCACCATGGAATATAAGACGATAAGGAAATAATTAAAATTGGAGCAATTAACCATCGTAAATCCATCAATTCCCATCTAGTCGTTCTAATTAAATACGTAATTCCAGAGAGTAAAGCAATTGAAACAACTATTACATTCCCCCATCCACTTATTCCAATAACCCAAGTTAAATATACAAACCATCCTGATAACAATGCCATCGGAAGAGAAAGAAAAGTAAGCCATTTGGCCCCTTCATGTTTTTCAAAAAACATCTCAATCATCTTGGGTTTCAACATCACTTTCTTTTCCAGTTAGGGTACCTCTTAGGCGTGCATTGTCTGATTGAAGCGCATCAAAGATGTCGTAATTTACACCTAGTTCTTTGGCTAGTACTCGAAGTGCATTGGAATCTTTTGGCAGGCATTTACCACCAAAACCTCGGTTAAGCCCAAAGATTGGATCAAGGTGACTGGGGCCGATAGGTTGAGCTTGTTCAGCCGTGATGATATCTCGAACAGCATACCAGTCTTCACCCAACGCTTCACAGATGTCAAACATTTGATTAGCGAAGATAACTTTCATCGCGTAATATGTGTTCTTTGTGTATTTGACAAGTTCAGCTTGTGTCGGTGTGACTTGGAAGGTTTGGTCGCGCTTCAGAACACCCGCTTCTCTGTGTTGTTGGAATACTCGTTCAGCAACATCAGCGTGGTGTGTACCACAAACGAGAATGTCTTGATTTCCAAAGTCCTCTAAATGACGCCTTTCTACTAGAAATTCAGGTGAATAAGCAATCTTTAGTTGGGTATATTTTTCGTGATAACGTTGAGTAGTTCCTGGTACCACTGTACTCTTAATCACTGCAGTAAAACCATCTGGTAATTCATCAAGCACAGATTCTACGATTGAGAGATTGCAAGAACCATCATCAGACATGGGTGTTGGGACAGCAATATAGGCCATGTCTACATTCTCTGTGACATCAGACAAAGTTGTACCTCTAACAAGGTCATGAATGAACAGTTCATGGGCGCCAGCAAACCAATGTTCGATAGCACCGCCAACGATGCCCGCCCCAATAATACCGACCTTCATTGTATTGAGCGAACCACTCGCTGGTTATCATTTTCACCCATACTCAAGTTTTGAAAGGTCATTGTGGCGGTTGGATTCAATAACCCCTACATTTGGGGCCATAATATGGCGCAGGGCGAGAACTGGACTGCTGTCACAGAGGGAAAGGTCCCCTTACTTTCATCTCCAAAGAGAATGTTTTCTAATTTGATGAAGAATCGTCAAGTATTACGTCATTTCATTAAACGTGATTTCAAGGTGACATATCACGGTCATTTTCTAGGATATATTTGGTCTGTACTTGAGCCATTGGCACTAACAGTAATATTTTATCTTGTATTTGTTATTCTAAGAGGTTCTGCAGATAGTTTACTACCCCTTTCAATAATGATTGGTATTCTTTTCTTCAATGCTTTTTCACGTACCTTCAATGGCTGTACGGTTGCTTTGGCTCGCAACTCTGGTCTCATACAGCAGGTGTATTTCCCACGTGAAATTTTCTTAGCTTCAATCGCAGGATTTCAATTTGCTCGTTTAGCATTAAGTTTGGTAATTGTTTTCATTTACATGGCTGTGGAGGGGTTGCCAATTACTAACCTGCTTCTATTACTTCCTTTGTCAATGATTGGAATTACTTTGCTTGCGTTTGGTTTTGGATTACTAGCTTCAATGTTACACGTGCGTGTACGTGATACTGGGCAGGTGGTTCAATTGTTGCTCCGTGCAGGTTTCTTCCTTTCAGGTGTTTTTTATTCAGTTGAACACATACCTTCAGAATATGTAGACCTACATCTTTCAAATCCTGTCGCAGTTTATATTGAGATGGCAAGATCAGCAGCTTTTGGTAACATGGATATCTTAACATTTGAACACATTGGTATTGCATTATTATCTTCTGTTATAGTATTCATATTAGGTTCAATGGCTTTCATGCGTTATGAAAGAAAGGCGGTGAAGTATCTATGAGCGAAGAATTGGCCGTTGAGTTAAAATCAGCCACGATGGATTTCCCCATTCTTCGTACCGGCCCTGCCTTTTTGAAGGAATTACTAACGGGAAGATTCAGTTTAAAAGATTCAGCCCCAACTAGTTTTCGTGCATTAGATAGTGTTGATGTTCAAGTATCGAAAGGTGAAGTCTTAGGTATAATGGGGCCAAATGGTGCAGGAAAGAGTACAATGCTCAGAGTAATTGCAGGAATCTATGCGCCGGATGAGGGGGTGGTACGTACACGCGGAAGGATTGCCCTATTGGCTGGATTGGGTGCAGGTTTTCAAAGGGATCTAACTGGTAGAGAGAATATCTATCTGAGTGGCAGTGTCTATGGTTTTGGTGAAGATGAATTGTATGATTTAGTTCCTTCAATTGTTGTATTTTCAGGTATTGGGTCATTCATTGATAAACCCCTTCGCACCTATTCATCAGGAATGCGTGCCAGACTAGCTTTTTCCCTAGCCTCTCATCTAAATCCAGATATATTGTTGATAGATGAAGTGTTAGCAGTGGGGGATTCTGATTTCCGTCAAAAATCAAAAGATAGGATTCAAGAAATGGTGAAGGGTGATGCTACAGTAATTATTGTTAGTCATAATGAACCAACCCTAAGAGACATGTGTGACAGAGCAATTTGTCTTCATGAAGGGAAAGTAGATATTTGTTCAACAGATATTAATGAGGTCATAGAACGCTATCATTTACTCTCAAAAAGTTCGAAAAAATGATTTAGTATCAAATGGTGAATAATATGGTAAATTCTCATTGGATGCTTTCTGATGGTGCATTTGAAGCGGTGCGCGTCCTTTCTAATCCCAATTCTGTGATTGTAGAATTTGGTAGTGGTGAAGGCACAGAACGTTTAACCCGCCTTGGAAAGATATACTCTATTGAACATGATGAAAATTGGATACTAGGACATCCCAAAGTAGAGTATATTCACGCGCCTTTAGTGGCGATTGAACCACTACCTGGATTTAATCACAAAGAATGGTATGATTCAAAGGTATTGGAAAATAATATCCCCTCGGAATGTGATATTGTAATTGTTGATGGCCCATTGGGTTCAATTGGTCGTTCAGGGTTGTTACGTCATCTTTCTCTTTTCCCAAAAGAAGTAACCTGGATTATTGATGATACAAATCGAGAGGATGAAGCAAGTCTAGCAAACCATATTTCGCTCGCACTCAAACTTCATCATCAAAAATATTGGAACTTTTCAATCCTATCTCTAGAACCGATCAATCCCCGTTTGGCTAAAATAATTCTTGGTGCGTCTTGTAGAGAAATCAGATTAGAGGAGGATGATTATATTAGAAAATACTATCCAGCATGGGGTGTGAAATAATGAGGTGGTTAATTACGAAAATTCCATTTTGGCGCCACCAACCACCTCTAGGTTTGCCTATGCGTAGATTAGTGATGATGGCTATGTCAAGGCCTGTATCAATACCTGAAATGGAGGCAAGAATTAAAACCCACTTGAAATCAGATAGCGACGAAGCATTGGTGGGAATCGAAACAGCAATCAATTACTTACGAAGCAAACGTTTTCACAAAAAAGATGGCGCTAATCTTTACATTGCTGGTATCCGTTCAAGTTGTTCTTATGATCCTGATATGGGTATTGAATTTGGACTCAAATTAATCAAAGAAATCCCAGACCCGCGTGCAATAAGAACACTCGTTACTTATTTGAATCGTTTAGAAAGACCAAAAGAATCGTTAGAATTATTGGAGTTGTGTCCTCCAAGTGATTGGAAAAAGGAAATGCAAGGAATACTGAATCTAAAGGTGTTCGGCCCACCCCCTGATGACGGAGATTCTTCTGTACCATGGTTATTTCAATTAGAAAAAGAAATTGAAATTTCAGATGTGTTAACGTATATTCAACATCCATTTTCGGAACATCAAATCAGGACAAAAAGCGGTTTTTCTCCAAGATATGAATTAATTGGTACGGCTAGAATGAATGGTGAGGAATCATACGCGGCTGCGTTAGCAACATTTTTGTTTTTTGATAAAGATGGAAATGAGGTAAGAGGAATTGAACCAGGTGGTTTAATTCGCTCTAGAACCGTTGGATGGTATTCTTATCTAAATCAAGACTCTACCACAGGAGAATTTTGTGTTGAGTTTGAACCCCCTGCGGGGACAGCTAGAGTAATGATAGGATTTAGGAGGTGGAAAGCAGAGGGGCCAATTACTATTGAAGTAGGGATGGAAATACAAGCGTCTTCATTAGATGATTTCCTCCTTGATTTTTCAAGATTCCAGAAAGATGTTGTTCGTATTAATGCGAAGCAAGTAGTATTCATGTTTTCAGGCACGACATTTGTACAAGAATTACGTGCGAACAGACCAATTAGATTAACAAGAGATTTACTCAGTCGTGATATTCCTGTGATGTTCAATTATCATCGATGGAAGAGAACTGATGAGTGGCCCCCGTATCAAGGTGATTTATTACTTCAAATCCCCATTGATGTGACTCAAACAATGTTGGGGGAAATTGCCGAGATGGATTTTGGAGATATAGAAAAAATCTTCATAATTTCATATCCACACCCCTGTATTTCTAAAATCCTCAACCGATTTAGAGTTCAAGGATGGGTTACAATATACGATGCTCGAGATGAATGGGAAGAATTTGAAAAAGTGGGTCAAGCAAAATGGTATCGAACATTTAATGAGAAATACATAGTTACTAATTCAGATTATGTAACAGCAGTATCCGGTCCATTAGCAGATAAATTAGATGGGTTTGGTCCCAAATACCCTGTTGAAGTAGTTCCGAATGCCCTGTCCCCCCACTTCCTTTCAAAAGGATACAAATGGACGGGTGATGCTAAAGTTAAAATTGGGTATTTTGGCCATTTAACTTCAAGTTGGTTTGATTGGGATTCTCTTACTGAAATTGCTATTTTACGACCCGATTATGAATTTGAAATTATAGGGCATTCAGCACCAGATGATCTTGATGTACCAGATAATATCAAATTATTTGGTCCTAAAAACCATGCTGAAATTAACGATATCGCATCAAAATGGAGTGTTGCAATAATTCCATTTAAAATGGGTCTATTAGCAGATGGAGTAGATCCGATTAAAATTTATGAGTACATGGCTTTGGGGCTCCCAACAGTTTCATTCAGAATGCCACAAATTGATACATATCCATATACATTAACTGTAAATAATGTACCAGACTTTTGTGCGGCATTAGACGAATTTTCAAGCCACCGCCCTCGAAAAGGAACACTCAAGAATTGGCTTGAGACCAATAAATGGAGCGATCGAGTAGATAGATTCCTTGCCCTTTCATCTGCAAATTCAAACGATGGTGTTCGTAGCATAGGGGTGAAAAAATGAAGATATTATTCTTGTATCGGTATGGTATTTTGGGAGGTGTATGCACCCAGTTATTCCATCGCTTGCGACATATACCTGATAATTTAAATTTAGACATTCATTGTGGTTTTAAGAGTGATCATGGTGTTCAAGAAATGCTTAATCCATATGCTACATTACATTTCGGATTAGATGAAAACACCACAACTGGATTCCTTCGGACAAATAATTTTGACATCATTGTAATTATAGATACAGAGGAGTATATTAGGGCGGTTAGGGATATTGATACAGATGCTACAATAATCATTGAAGTTCATACTAGCATTGAACGTAATTTAGAATACCTAACAAGATTACAAAAAGGCGATGTTGACACTTTTACAACTGTGTCTGATTATATGGTGGAGAGAATAAAACATCATCGTAGTGATGCCGTTTCAGACTGTAGAATAATAAAATTCGGTAATGTTCTCGACACTGAATTATTCCACACATCAGAAATTCAAACCGAGGGCCCACCTGTTGTTCTATGGGTTGGCAAGATTGATGACCACAAAGATTGGCAATCATTTATGGAAGTATCTAGTATGATTAACAAGCAATTACCAGAAGTTGAGTATTGGATTGTAGGGGGTCAAACCTGTCCTGATGGGTTAGCGCAGGAAGTATTTGAACGGGCCGAGGAATTAGAAATAATTCACAGATTTCGCTGGTTTGATAGAATTGAAAATGAAAGAATGCCGTCCTTCATTTCATTAGTTAGAGGGCGGCGTGGAATTAACTTAGTCACGAGCCATGGTGAATCATTTGGTATGTCGGTATTAGAGGTGATGCTAACAGGTTGCCCCGTGGTATCTTCAAATGTCGGGGCATTAGGAGAAGTTACGCCCGAATCCTCATTTTTCCGCTTATATGATTTAGGTGATTTAGACACTGCAGCTTCAATGTGTTCAGCACTATTGGGGGATAAAGATGAATTTGATAATGCCATTTTAGCATTGGAAAATATCAGAACTGATTTAATAGAATTATACGAGAGTGCTAACCGTTCGGGAAAATATTGGTCATTATTGAGTGAATTACATGAGGGGAATAAAGAATGATCGGACCAATAATACTAGTTGTAGGGGCAAGACCCAATTTTATGAAAATAGCACCAATTCATGCCGAACTTGCTCGTAGAGGGGTGAATCAGTTATTGCTTCATACCGGTCAACATTATGACGAAAACATGTCAAAGGTTTTCTTTGAAGACTTAGGAATGCCAGAACCAGATATTTATCTTGGTATTGGTTCTGGTTCACACGCAGAGCAAACAGCGAAAGTGATGGTTGAGTTTGAAAAAGTTTGTTTTGAACACGAACCCTCTATGGTTGTTGTAGTGGGGGATGTAAATTCCACAATCGCTTGTTCAATGGTTGCTGCCAAACTTTGGATTCCAACAGCACATGTTGAGGCAGGGCTTCGTTCATTTGACCGTAAAATGCCGGAAGAAATCAACCGCATTCTTACTGATACAATTTGTGATTTATTACTAACCCCTTCTCCTGATGGGGATGAGAATTTATTGAATGAAGGTGTTGCGCCCGAGAAAATTCACAGAGTAGGAAACATCATGATTGATAGTTTGATGATAAATTTAGAGCGAGCACGTAATTGTGACATACATTCTCGGCTTGGAATTGAAAAAGGAAATTATGGGGTATTGACCCTTCATCGCCCATCTAATGTTGATGACAAAGATGCGTTTGAAAGGATAATAACGGCACTTGAAGCAGTCGGCAAAAAATTATCATTGGTTCTCCCTTTACACCCTCGCACACGCAAACAAGCCGAAAAATTTGGTTTGACAGTTAGATTGAAATCAATCCCTAACATTATTTTAACAGAACCAGCGGGTTATTTGGATTTTGTAGCATTGATGGCTTCAGCAAAATTAGTGCTTACTGATTCAGGGGGGTTACAAGAAGAAACAACAGCACTTGGGATTCCTTGTATCACCTTGCGAGAAAACACAGAACGGCCAATCACAGTCACAGAAGGAACAAATATTGTTGTTGGAAATGAAACATCTACTATTATTTCAACAGCATTTGAAATTTTAGAAAATGGTGGTAAAGTTGGCCAAATTCCTGACCTGTGGGATGGAAACACAGCAGCGAGAATATCTGATGTATTGATTTCTCACATCAAAAATAGCAATTAATGGAGATGAGGTTGATGCCTAGTGAAGAACCACTACGCATACTGCATGTATTAGCTAATGGGCCACCCGATGTGAACGGTTATGCCGTACGAACACATTCACTGCTGACCTCCCAACTGAATTCAAAAGAAGTATCTCCTATAGGACTCACATCTCCATGGTATCCTGAACGAGAGACAATGATTGGCAAATTTCAGCAAGATGGTGTCCATTATTTTAGAACTAAACATCCAACACATGTTAACAACAATTCAGGTTTGGGGATGAATTGGGTGAAGAATCGCGGGCAACGAAAGATTGCAAGGTTAAATCAACCAACTACGCAATCCATAGTAGAATCTAAATCGCCATTTGTAATAAGGGCAAGTAGATATTCATGGGTGAGAATAAAACGGGTAATTCGCAAAGTAATAATCCCAGTAAATATGGGTTTAACCTGGTTAGAAGAGAAAATTCTCTTCCGGTATTTTCAAAAGAGAATTATTGAGATTGCCATGAAAGAAAAACCACAAATCATTCACGCCCATACTCCCTATCGAGTAGGTATTCCAGCTATACGCGCAGCTCGAAAATTAAAATTACAATTCGTATATGAGATGCGGGGGATGTGGGAAGAAACAGCAGTTGCCAATGGTCGTTGGAAATCATGGGGCCCATCATATAAGAGATTTAGATTTCATGAGACAAGGGTACTTCGTAAGGCAGATGCTGTAATTTGTATTAGTGAAACATTACGTAAAGAAGCAATTTCACGTGGTGTTAATCCCAAGAAAATATCATTGGTTCCAAATGCGGTTAAACTCAATGAGTCTGATCATGTTTCAGAATTATTACCTATTGCTCAGTCAAAGTTAGAAAAAAGTATTGTTGTAGGTTACATTGGTAGTTTACGTGATATTGAAGGCGTGGATGCTACTGCTGAAGCAGTGGCCTTGTTGATATCTAAGGGTGTGAATGTAAAATTATTCGTTCTTTCATCTCAAGCGGGACAAGAGGAATTGAAAACCCATTGTGAATCATTGGGGATGGGGGATAATACAGTAATTTTGGGGCCAGTACCTCATGATGAAGTAGCACCATTTTATGATTTGATAGATATTTTTGTAGTTAGTCGTCCAGACACAAGAGTAACTCGTTTAGTAACGCCTCTCAAACCATTTGAAGCAATGCAACGAGGTCGTGCATTAGTGATGACAAATCTCCCTGCTCTCTCAGAAATAGTTGAACACGGTGTAACTGGTTTGTTATATGACCCAGGAGATATTGAAGCACTTTCTAAGTCAATTTTTTCATTAATTGAAAATGAAAAACTCCGCCAAAAGTTAGGTCAAAATGCAAAATCATGGGTTGAAGAAAATCGCACATGGGAGAACGTAATTGATGGTGCATTGGAGGCTTATCACCGAGCGATTCAAAATTAAAATTATAGTGATTAGAATGAAACCCTACGATGGCGGAATGATAAAATTTATACTATTGGGTTTAGTCATTTTTTCCTTCATCAGTCCCTTTTACACTTCACTTTTCATGTCTTGTGATGTTGAAGATATTGAATATAATTTAGAAGATAGTAATCAAATTTGGAATCAATACGAAGAGCATTATTATTCAAAAAGGACACCAGCGTATAATAGTTCGATTGAAATAGCTGATAATTTAATCAATAAAAATGAAATTTTTTTGTTAAGATATTGGGAACCGTTTGTTTTTGACGAAGATGAATTGGATTGGTCAGAGAACCCGTATGATGATTGGACCTGGCAATTTTATTTCCATAGCTTAAGGATGGTTAGTTATTTGATTAATGCGTATGAGTTGAAAGGAGATATTGTATATTTAGAAAAAGCCAAATGGTTTATTCAAAGTTGGGATGAACACAATCCATGTAGATATCAACAGGCAAGTATTTTTGGATGGGATGATCATAGCACCGCAAATAGAATCACCACGCTAATTTATTTCTGGGATAATTACCGCACATCAGAAATTTATGACGATGATTTTGCAAACGAAATTCTCAATATGTTACGAAAGCATGGTGAATTTACTGCCGATGATGGAAATTACATTTGGAAACACAATCATGGAATATATCAAGACAAGTCATTGTTACAATTAGCAGTATTATTTCCGAACTTTGATGAAAGCGATAAATGGCTAGAAATTAGTATTTCTAGACTTTCAGATCAAATTGATTATGGCGTCACACCTACAGGCGTACATAAAGAACATAGTGTTGCATATCATTATTTAGTATTGAAATTATTCACTAGCATATCCAAATTTACAGAACATTACAATATTAGTTTTGATAAATTAGATTCAACAATTTACAACATGGAGGAATATTTGGTACACGTTACTAAACCAAACGGTCTTACCCCCTTGGTCGGCGATTCTAATAGTGTAAATGTCCTAAAAATCCCAGTTAGTGATGTTACAAATGAACATTTATTATATTTGGTAACAGATGGAAACAATGGAGAAAAGATAGTTGAAAACAGCATTGTATACGAAGATGCTGGGGTTGCAGTTTTCAAAAATAATTGGGATACAACCGCTCCAATTTATTTTGCATTGTTTAATTCATACCATTCAAATGTGCATAAACAAAGCGATGACTTGTCATTTGTTTTGTCTTACCAAGACACGGATTATTTTGTAGATTCAGGTAAATATGCTGCAGATTCAGCTTATCACGAAGAAAACATATATCGTACATTTGTAAAAAGTGTATTTGCACATAATTCGATAGCAGTAGATGATTCTTCATTCAATATACGAGATAAGCATAATGTTGGTGAATCAATAATTGAATCATACGGGATTACACCAAACTATAGCTATGTTAAAGCAAGTCATACACAATATGATGGAGTAAAAATAACACGCACTGCAATATTCTTTGAAGAAGGGGCTGTTTATTTTCATGATGAAATTGAATCTCATGACTTCCACAAATATACGCAAATATTCAACATAGGACCTGATGTAAATGTGTCCGAAATTAATGAGAATGATTTACTATTAACTAGTGGAAAAGATAATTCTAACTTGACATTGAAACAGTTGAGGGTTATTTCTGAATTAGAAATATTTAGTGGCTCTTTTGAACCAATGAGGGGGTGGCAATCTACTGTATTGACTGAGATCAATCCGATAACAAGTCTCAATTTTTATCAAGAGGGGAAAAATGTTGAATTTGAAACATCAATAAACATCAATCTAATTATTACTAGTGTTGAAAAATCACAACAAGGTGGAATGGACATCTATGAAGTTACATTTGATAATGGTAGTTCTGAAAAAATTGAAATCAGCAGAGATTAGTGAATTATTGCAGTTTGGAATCGCCCTCTCTAATGTTGCAAGGCGAAGGAGAGAGTATGCCTTTCTTGGCTAAAGCCGAAGCTTCCAACAGTGCATCTGGTGTCCCACAATCAAGCCATTGATATTCATCAATATTTACTAGTTTAATTCGGCCTTGGCTCAGATAATGCCTATTTACATCGGTTATTGTGAACTTCTTGCCAATTTTATTGTACTCTTCATCCATGATTTTCCAAAAATTCTCATCATAGAGATAGATTCCACCGATTGCAACTGCTGAGGGTGGCTCAACAGGCTTCTCAACAATATCAACAATCTCTCCCTCATCACCAAACACCGCGACCCCAAACCTCTCCGGGTCTGGCACTGTTCTACCAAGTAGTAAACAACCAGGGGGTTGTAAAGAGTCTCTCCAGTTTTTTACATCCTTATCTAATTCATATGTCACAATGTTGTCTGAGAAATAAATGAGGGTTCTAGCCCCCTCCACATGAGGCCGAGCCAAGTTAAGTGCGTGATGTACTCCCTTCGGTTCTTCTTCTATCACATAGTGAATATTTTCCCCTTTTAGGCCTGTACCTACGTGTTGAGCAATTTGGCCAATGAATTGGTTTCCAATGATTGTGATATCTTTAATCCCCGCTCTGCGAATGGTTGCTAGAGCATAGTCAATCACCGGTCTTCTATGAAGTGGTAGAAGGGTTTTGTGAGTGTATCGAGTGAATGGATACAGGCGCGAACCATACCCGCCTGCAACTAGAACAGCCTTCATCTCCATTCCTCATCCCTAACTATGCGGCATCCCTTCCCCCTTTTATCGCTTGATGTTTCAAAACAGGGGGGTTAAGGCTTATTTTCTGGACCTTTAAAGTGCCCTGAAGCGACTAAGTCGCCTAATTTGTCAACTCCAGCCTCAATTAAATCAGGGTCTACTGATTCTGCCGCCTCCCAATCTTTGAGGGCTTTCTCGGCGGCAATTTCATTTGCCTTTTCAACCATTTTTTCAGTCTTAGTAAGTGGGCCTTCAATTCCTTCGTGTTCGGGACGAACAGACATTGCATCAACTCTGGATAAGATTTCTCCAAAGGTATCGGCTCCTTTTCCTTTCGCAGGCCCCTTTGGATCCTTGCCTCTTGTTTTGTATATCTCACCACCTTGCCAGTTTACTTCTTTAGCGAATTGTCCATCTTTTGGTGGGGAAAATAATGCTTTTAGAGATGCATGTGCATTGGTGAGTTTATAGAAAAACCCAGTGAGTTTGATTGTTTCATTGATTGATAACTCATCGAAATCAGTTACTAGCCCGCGGGCGAGTATTAAATCATCAATAATTTTCATGACTTTATTTGTTTGACGATTTGCATTTATCATTGATAATAAGAAAAAACAGATCACAATAATACCGAACACATTTTGTTGTTGAATAGGTAGATAAGGCCAGAGAAAAAAGGTCAGTAAACTAATCGCAATGAAATAAAAAATGTTAGCACTATATTTTGCGCGTAGAACACTCTTACGGAATTCCTTTCGCAAGTCTTGTGCCATGTTTTACCCTCAAGTCAAATCCTTGGGTAAAGACTTCATCCACTCTACCTCGGTGGTACGCTGAGGTTTGCCGATTGGTATAGCCTGTATTGTTGGGATTGGTTGTTGGCTAGGTGATTGTCGATGATGGACCTCTGGGCCACTTTTCATAACTACAGAATCCTGTACATTAACATTGGAGGTTCTAGGCTCCATAGCTAACTGCTGAAGTAAATCAGTTAGCGTTTTTTGTAATTCGCGATTTCCAGCAGCAACTTGGTCTAGCAATTGTTGTTCTGTTGAATTAGCGGTGTTGGCTTGATTCGACAACATTCTCTCTAGGCTGGCTAGCGTTTCCTCCCAACGGTCATGGCCCGCATTGGTTTGATTTTCAAGTTTGTTTAGCATCCTTTGCTGGGCCCGAATAAGTTGTTGAGCCTCTTCCATAGATTTCTTCTGAACTTTCAGCGCTTTACGTTGACTTTCAATCAATTTTCTTGCTTCAGGTGCCCCAACTGAATCTCTTCTTTCTAATTCTGTCAGAGCAGTACGAAGTTGGTCATCTCGGCTGTGGACCATGACTTGCAGTTGGTCACACTGATTTACAAATGCCAGGAGTTGTTGTTCGCCATAACTTATCTTGATTGCTTGTTCGGATGCAATTTTTGATAGACGCTTCCGCTCTTGAGAATTGTGTGGGGAATCATACAATACTGTAGCAATAATTCCCGCCAAAACAGATAACTCAGCAGCAATCCCTAAACTAGCGTATAACCATACACCCAAAAGCGCTCCAACTAATATTGCTCGTAAGCGTGGCATCCCGATGCTGTTTCTTCTTCCGCGTAGTAATTTACTGTTTCCCGAGTTTGGCCCGTTGAACTATTAGTTCAAAGTGAATTTATCTTCGTCAACCTCTGTGATTTCACCTTGCTGGAGTAACCACTCGAGTGCTTCAATCACTTCATCAGGATTTACTCCTTGAGATTCAAGTGAATCCCCTATCTCATCAAGATTAACAGGCAAGTTTCCTTCTGATAATAATTCATCCATTTCTAGAAGGATATGTTGGGCAACGATTGCAAGTAGAGGGTCATCGCCGGTTTCACCAGGAAGATAATCTAGAAGAATTGCAGCTGGATGTTCTTCCTCACTTGGTTCAACATTCTCTTGTTCTAATTCATCCACATCACTTTGTTTTTCATGTGGGAAGATATCGAAGAGGTTACGTTGATGTGGGTCATTCCATTTTATTTCATCAATTTGCATTCCTCTTCTCTTCATTCTTTCAGCCAATGTGTTAACCCTACTCAAACGCTGTTCAAGGCGCATTTGCTCCTTAGCAAGATTCGCTTCAACTAATTTTAATTCCTCGGAGGCACGTTTTGCCAACCAATTCTCAATATTCCAATGTGGATCTAATCTTAACATCACTTCCCAGAGTTCACGTAGTTCCACTGGAAGTGTACCTGCGTCAATCTTGGTGCTCTCATCGGGTTCTGACGGGCCTCGGGTTGTCACGTCAAGGTTGCCCACTGTGACGGTTGATGAAGTATGCCCTTGGTGAAGGGATAAAAGTGCGAATGGTTGTGTTCATTTAGGTTAAGCCACTCGACCCCACGATGTCGGCTTACCGCCTCACCATTTTGCCCGGCGACGGGACTGGTCCAGAGGTCATCAAAGAGGCTGAAAAACTGTTAAATTGCATCGAAAATAAAACCGGATTAACTTTTGATAGAACAATAATTCCTTGTGGCGGACAATATTGGCTTGAGACCGGCGAAGAATGGCCCGCCGGCTCGTTTGAACATTGTCGAGATAATTCAGATGCTATTCTCCTTGGTGCCATTGGCTGGCCGGGGGCTAATCTACCAAACGGCGACCTTGCAGGTGGCCAGGTAATTCTTGGATTACGAAGTGGTTTGAACCTATATGCTAATGTTCGTCCAATTAAATTGTATGAAGGTGTAAAACATAAAATCCACGATAATTTTACTCAAGTTTGGTCACCAACAAAGGTGGATTTGTTAGTTCTCCGTGAAAACACGGAAGGGCTCTATCATAGCCTATTACGTCGTTCTGCACTTCGTGCGCAGGGCAAAGAACCTGAGGAAGTGGAAGAGATGGAGTTTGGAGGAATTGAAGGAGAAGTGGCTTGGGATGCACGCCCAATCTCAACAAACGGCTCAAAAAAATTAATTCGCCTTGGTTTTGAATATGCCAAGAGGAGAAAAGGTTCCCCAAGTTCAGGTAAATCAAGTGTCACGTGTGTTGACAAGAGTAACGTCACTAGAGGTTGTCAACTTTTCAGGCGTGTGTTCCATGAAGTTGGTGAAGAGTACCCAGATATAGGAAAAGATGACGCATATATCGATGCATTCACAATGTGGATGGTACGCAACCCCGAGTGGTTTGATGTTGTAGTCACAAGCAACATGTTTGGCGATATAGTCACTGATTTAGGCAGTGTTCTCCAAGGGGGGATGGGAATGGCAGCAAGTGCAAACATAGGCGACCAACATGGACTCTTTGAGCCAGTACATGGCTCGTCTCCAAAATATGCTGGACAGGGTAAAGTCAATCCAATCGCAACAATTAATTCAGTACAATTAATGATTGAGTGGCTTGGAATGAAACACAATGATGAAGAAGCAATCCAAGTCTCTGAATTAATTGAAAAAGCGGTATCAGAACATCTTCAGGATGGTTCAATTTTGACCTATGATTTAGGTGGTGATGCATCAACTTCAGATGTTGGTGATTCTATTGTAGGACGCCTCTCTAATTTATTGGAAGCACAATAGGCTCAGTCTTGTTGATTATTCCTCTCTCGGTTAATTTCTTCAAATTTTTCCCACATTTCAGATTCTACTTCTTGACGGATTGCATGCTCAACTTCCTGTCTAACGTGCTCATAAAACTCGCCGACTAGTTCGCGTCGCAATTCCTCTTCTAAACCGCGCCTAATTCCATCTCTCTGGGCATCTACAGACCTCTGTATTTGAACTTCAAGTTTAGCGCAAATCTCCAACATCCAGTCTTGTTGTGGTTCAGGCATATCGAGTGCTTTCGCCTGTTGCCTCAAACTTTGAATGGTTTGGGTTCGCACAGGATTTCCTTCTAGATAGTCAAAGGCACCAGTGACAAAAGAAATGATGACATCCACAAAATCACCTTCGTTTACATCAGAACCACAACCGGGGCAACTGGCGATTTGGTCATTTTGTCGAGGAATTTTTTTATGATCAAGTTTGGTTTTCTTCGGGTAAGGTTTTTGAAAATCCACTTCTCTTAAACTAACAGGTTTTGATCGCCTTTTCCCATCTCTGGGACGTCTTCTCCGCTTCTTCATTTTTTTGTTATCGTCAAGATCAAAATTCATTTGCGAGGAAAAAAAATCATCCGTCCCCTCAGAATTACTCTTTCTCTCAACCATTTCAAGTCAATTATGCTTGGGCGTACCTGTGCAAAAAGGTTACTACGGATGCTTTTCGTACAGAATCATTCGTCAAGTCTTCTCAACATTACCGCGAGTGAATTATCTAAATTGGCTTGGTTGTCCCATTTTAGTGCCCTTTCAGGTTCTACATTTACCAAGTCCGAAAGGAGAATTGGAACCATTCTCATCAATTCGTCAACAATTGTCACTGTTGCTCGCCGAGCGGTACGGGAAAGTGGATTCAAATCCACCACAATCATTTTTTTGCCCATTTTCATGAGTGCTTCACATCTGTCTCCATCTTCCAATGGAACAAAAATCACATCCGCATTTAAGATTCCTTCACTACAACAATTTGCTCTTGGTCCATCAAGATTAGGAATGCGTGAATCTGGATTTATACCAAGAATTTTCACATCAGATACGGCAGTTTGCCAATCCCCCACCCATCCATTAGGTGCACTATTTTCACGAACCTCTTTTTTGGCCCTGTCAAGTCGGGAACTAAGAGCGGTCATTCTTTCGGGTGTACGATAATAGATATTGATTTCAATTGGACATTGCAAAACTGCAGCACAACGAATTAAGTCAGCAGCAGCGAGGGCTACCGCATTTCCATTGACTGATATCACGCATCGTTTTGCATCTTTCATTAGAATTGCAGATTGAGTTATTGCTGCCCGAGCACTTTCGCATGTTGCTTCACCTAGTAGGTAATCATAGGCTTCTCCTCTGCCATGTGCTATCAAAGCGGAATCAGCCAACAACCCATCTGCAGCAGCTTCGGTCAGCAATTTTCTACCCATCAACGAATTATAACGCGGGTGACTAAGGGGTACCTCACCCATTGATTCCACCTATGCCCCATCAAATAACATTGAAACATCAAGGGCACTTGTTCCACAATGCAACTTACTAGATGATATCACATCAACTCCTAAATCGCTCCAAGTAGTTAAGTCCTCAAACGAAATTCCACCACTCGCTTCGATAATTATGAGGTCGCGGAATTGTCGAGTTTCCAAGTCAAGGATGACTTCCTTCGCTTTCTCAGTGTCCATATTATCGAGCATCACTGTAAGGCGGTCCTTTCCTCCTTCATTCTCTATTCTTTGAGCCCATGTCTCAGCCGCCGCAATCGCTTCATCAATTGTTCGAACTTCGAGTACGATGAAGGCACCAAGACTTTCTAAATCCAATTCACTAACTACTCTAGCAATACCACGCGGTCGTTTTTCATCTTGGCGAATCATTGTTGCGAGGTCATTTTCTTTGATCATTCTCGCATCCTTTCTTGTGAGCCGATGAGTTAACCCTCCTCCGAGATGAATTGCCCATTTATCCAACAATCCCCAGTGAACTTTTCGAGTTGAGGCAACAGCAACAGGCGCTGCTTTTTCTTGCCAGTGTGCTGCATTGGTTGCGATTCCAGAAAGTCTGCCGATGAGGTTGAGGATAATTCGTTCGGCAGCCAAAACTTGTTCCCGACCACCCTCAATATCTAGGATTACTTTGCCAGCATTTACTTTGGCACCATCTCCTATCGACCACCGCCATGTAGCGCCAGGCATCCATTCTCTGAGAAGGTGGTCCGCGGCGTTAAGACCGGCTAAAATACCCTCTTGCTTGGTCCACACTTTTGCTTTGACAGTTTCTTCATCTCTGGCCAGTGGATTAGTGATGCCTTCATCGTGCATCAAGGTAGTTACCCACCTTCTAATGCTGGCACTCAGTTTTTCCGTCGCTTTGTGGTCTACCCATATCTCAGCACTACGGTCGTGCGGGAGAGCCTGACGGCTGGGGCCGGTTTCCATCATGTTGTGGAAATCGCCACCATGTTTCAAGGGTGCGATAGACGAAAAATATTAGAAAAAAACGTATTATCTTCTTTATACCTCGTTAATTGCAGATTCTGCTGCAGAAAGGCACGCCAAAATGTCATCAACCGTTGCTCGTAAGGTACGTACGGATTCTTCACTGACTTTGATAGTTAAGGTGGCACAATCACCATTGACATTCAAATCAATTTCAAACGACTCCGAATCATCTGGTGAAATTGCTTGTACCAAGGCCTGACAATCCTCTTTCGAACCACTCCAAGTCACCACAATCTCATTGCTCACAACAACTCAAAAGCGCCACCCCCACTTGTTACCTTTGGTTGTAAAGTTGGATAAGTAACCGCCCTTTCCGATAAACTATGGAGGGAGAAGAAGGGCTAGGCGAGTCATCAGATAAAACAACACAAGAATCCGCTGAACCCATTCTCACCGGTCTTCCGGAAGTTGAAGATTCTGTATTCTCATCTTCTGGGGCTCGAATTATGCTTCCGTCAGACCGCAGAAAACATCCTATGGTTTTCTGGCTGAGTGCTTTGTTGCTTGGGACAGCAGCGCTTGGATTCATCAATGGCTTAGATTACATTGATGGTGATTCTGGTTTAATCAATCACCGACGTTTCATCAATATGGATGCCGAAGGCGCACCGCGAGGAACTGCAGTATTACTTGGTACAGTTGTCTATGAAGATGGTTCTCCCGCGCCAAACCACATCGTTCAAGTGACAGTCAAGCGCGATGATGGTACAATTATTGAGAAGGGAAATACCAGTGATGAAAATGGCAATTATAGAATTGAGGGATTGGATCCCGGTGTGCAAGTTTTGATGATAGCCAACGCCTCGAGAGGAACAGCCCAACTCGTGCAACATTTGGTACTGCTCAACCCTCCTCCAAAAGCGACCTTTGAACCAATTGGGTTTACCACAATTCGTCTTACCTTCCCGAGTGATGCAACATTTGAACAAGAAAGTGAAGATGGTTCATTTATCAATTACGTTCCATATGAGGCTGCCAATGAGAAAGAGTTGTATGACTCTTCTGCTGCTGGATTGTATGTGATGATTGGTGTTGGTTTTTCTGGCATTGCACTCATCGGTATTGTAGCAACCGTGCTAGGATATAGAGATGGAGGAAGAGGGATGTTACGGATGGCAGCGGTGTTTGTATTCCTATCACAGGGTCCGTATGGTAGCGCTTGTTGCTTAGGTGCTCTAGCATTTGGTTTGACCTTCGCACTGCCTAAGGTGCATTACGATTAGCCCTTGAATCGGACTTAATTTGATGATTGGTTCAAACACCTGTAGCAGTCTGCATTCGAGCAAACCAAGGCCCTGCTTTAGGGTGTGATTCAACAATATTCCAGCCACGTAGCCCCTGCATTGAACGCAATATACCATAGTTGGCAAAGTCGGCACCGTTCGGAATAGTCCCTCCGAAGAAATCCCCACTAAATCCATCTGAAAGTACCGTCAATTGATGAACCAAGTTTTCTTCAGGAGGTAGGTCAAACAATTTCCCACGGCTTTTTCCTACCATTCGCATAATGATTCCACCCAGCCAAATTGATTTCCATTTCTGAAATTTGGTAAAACTCTCTACATCAGCAACATATCTGAGTGCTTGACGAGATGAACCATATGAATTGTATATCACAGGAAGAATACTCTTGCCCAAAATGTCATTTGAAAAATCCATCCACTTATCTTGTTCAGAATCTTCACCCTCTCTTGGGAATTTATTGCCATGTTTTTCATCAATATAGTGTAAGATATCATTCGAATCGTTGACATGAGTTCCATCAACATCGACATAAATCGGGACCTTTTTCCAATCAGACCATTTCAATTCCGTCTTCTTCATAGGGTCAACTTCAACATTTGAGAACTCAATCCCTCTTGATTTTAACAATGATTTAACTTTCAATGAAAATGGGCATGTTGCATAGGTGTAAATTGTTGGCTTATTATCAACCGATCTTTCAGGAACTTTGGTTGGTTGAACACCACTCTCACCTTGGCTCATGTTTTGTTCGCTGAAACCCCTATTTACAACACTTCGCCTTTGGTGAATAAACAGATGAAATGCTGCATCAATCAATTCTTAGCCGTCATCAACATAGCATTGAGGCTGCTCGGTCTACTAGCGATAGCAGTTTAGGGCGGTGAAAGATTGGTAAAACTAAGACAAGTCGCTGAAGATTTTATCGTCACTGAATTAGGTGGGCCAGAGCCTGTAGTCGGCTCGGATTTTCCCGATTGCGAACACCGACTCTACCGTTTAGAAAAGCGTAATCACGACACAATTGCACTGTTGGCACGACTCTCTAGGCACTTCCATCTCTCAAGGCGTTCTTTTGGTATTTCAGGGTTTAAAGATAGGCACGCAGTAACCTCTCAAATGGTCTCACTTCCAGTTGGGAAGGGACAAGGATTGCCAACAGAAATAGGCCAACAAGTTGGAGATTTGAGTGATGACTTAACAGGTGAAGGATGGCGACTGACCCTACTTGGTGGCAGTGATAAAAAATTGCGTAGCGGCAGCCATTCCGCTAACCACTTCGAAATCACAGTTCGTGATATCAATCAACAACAACTAGAGGGATTGCCACGTCGACTCGAGCAAGCAAGAATACATGGCTGGCCTAATTGGTTTGACACTCAACGCTTTGGTTCAGCTGTTGGTCACCGACTTCCAGGAACTCACGTAGTTGCTGGTGAATACAAAGCAGCGATGAAACTTCATCTCACAGAGCGCAATAAATCTGACCGTTCTGATAAGCGTCGAGATAAGAAAAAGTTTGCAGCCAATTGGCCAGATATTTCTCACATCAAACCCGAACACAAACCATTCTCTAAATTGTTGAAAGCCCAAGCAAGAGCACTTGAAGCGGGTGTGGATGATGAAGAAGTATGGCGGCGAGTATACATGGCTTTACCCTATGATATTCGGGGCATTTGGATTTCAGCATGGCAATCAAGAGAGTGGAATTCTGACTTGGCTGGACTGTTTGAATCACACTTCCCACATCACTTGTTATATTTGGTGAAAATTGGAGTAGGCGGCCCTTTTCTGTTCCCCGAAGCACCATCAGGAAAACGAGGAGCCCCCAAACGTCATCTTATTTCCGATATCAAGGAAACACTAGAAAAACTGCCAGAAACCATGGAAATGCCACACTCTGACCTTGACCTCACGGCGATTGATCAGTACCTTTCTAACCATCCGCGCCCTCTTATGATTAATTCTGAAATAGGTTCTACAGAGGAAGTACGTGATGAGATGAATAGCCGTTCAAAGGGTAAGAGGTGGGCAATCACTTTTGATTTCGAATTACCACCAGGTGCTTACGCAACGGTGTTAATCAAACGGTTATTCCATTGAGTCTATTCCATTCCGTTGTTTGAAATGAATAGTGGAATTGCCAAGATAACCCCACAGAATGCTGCGCCAAACAAGCCACAAACTGCGGATGTTCCAATAGTTGTCATACGATAAAATCCTGCCTCATCACCATATATGTCCGATGGGTAGGGTGTGGCGGCGGCAACAACAATACTCATGACATAGGTAAGTCCAAGCGCAGCCCAAGCAATCCAGAATCCCTTTTTCTTGAAGGATTGGATTAGCCAACCAGAATACAAATAGGCAACTCCAGCAATACTGCTGACCAATCCTTGAACGACATAAATCCAAGTTGCTGGCATATATTCAGTAAGGTCTTCACCACCTAAATCAGACATATAGGAGTCAAGGTAAGACATGCCTGCAGCAGTAAAAAGCCCTGAAATAACCGAAAATCCACCATAAACCATCAGGAGTATGCCAATTACTTTGGCAGCTTGTGATGGTTGTCCAGTATAGACTACTGGTTGACCAAACGGTGTTTGTGCGACACCACCTTGTGCGACTTGACCGCCAATTATTTGTTGTTGTTGAGGTGGTATTTGTTGAGGTGGGATGCCTTGCATAAATGGGCGTAGAATGATTGTTGCTTTCAACTCTCGGCCGGACTGCATTGCGGGTAAGGTTGCAACATAGGGGGTGTAAACAAGTCAGAACAGTCACGTTGAACCACTGAAAGTGAGAGCACACTTGAAGCACTTAAGTCAACAGTTATTGGTGTTAGACTAACTGTGCTTGGTATGTAATCCTCAATAGTTTGAGTAATGATTAGTTGGATACTATCACCTGCAGGAATTACAACATCCATCCCAAAGAATTCCATTTTTGCATTCACTGTTTGACCAGGTCCCAAAACATCTCCATCTTTACCACCTGCATGGAATCGTAAATCCATCACAGCGTGTCCAAGGTGAATTCCACTACTTGCTAGCACCATTTCAACACCAATATGCCCCGAAAACCCAGGTGGAAGCACCGAGGTTGTAGCATCAATGTGAAGGGTTGGAGTACCTATAATTCGGGTTTCATTTTCAAATTGGGAAGATGAAATTACCAATTGAGAAGTTGAGGTCACAAATGTACCTCCACTTACCACCTCAAATTGGTCTAATCCAAAATCTAACCACTCAACATCCAAGGGTGGATATTGCCCTTCAACTCGCCAGCCACCCATGTTATCTTGGATCTCTGCATGTAGTGCAGGTTGTGGTCCTTTGTTGTACAAATAGAAATCAAACCATTCAAGCAAATCGTCAGCCCAATCCCAGCGCACAGTGAAGGGGTAAGCCTCACCACCTCTCCCTGAGTTCAAACCCGAGTGACTCTCATTACGGTCTGGATAGTCATGCCCCCATTGTCCGTACAGACCTTTGGTGTCAAAACCAGCTTCAACCATTATGTTATGAGTTGGGAATGCCATATGTGGGTCGACATTCCAATCTTGCATCCCGTGGATGATGTAAACCGACCCCTCGTAATTTGCAATTGCCTTGTCAAGGAAAGTTCGCTCTTCCCAATAGTCACTACCTAGCCATGACAAATCATCTCCAGTAAGATAGGCACCAATACCTGCATAGTACCCTTCAATGTAGCCTTCACAAGCGTTTTCGGTGTCTTCTAAGTCACCATCTAAACCAAAACTTCCGTAGACGCCGTTATGCATGATTGCACCACGTGCTTCCATGCTTCCATTGCGCCACATCAAGTCTTGTACACCGATTAGCCCAGACATTGGCACGATTGTTTTGAGGTGTTTTGAGCCCATTGCTGCGGCTTCCCACGGCGTTGAACCATCGTATGATTTACCGATGACGCCAACATTTCCGTTAGACCAGGGTTGAGTTCCAAGCCACTCAACAGCAGCATGGATGCCTCGCTGTTCATCATCACCCATCAAATCCATACAGTGGTTTGATTCTCCGGTTCCAAAGACACTAACTTGCGCAACCCCAAATCCATGGGGGACGAAGTTTTCGATAAGAAATCTCCCAAGTCTATCTGCAGGAGTTAGGGCATCAACATCACCATCATTGTAGTATGGCCCAATTTCAGAGATCACAGGAACTGCACAGACAGTGACACCATCTGCTGCTAATGTGTCGTTAGTTGCGAGTGAATCCCAATCACAACCTTCGATTTCAGGGAGCCATAAACCGAGATGAACTTCAGCATCACCTGTGAGTCCCGCTCCACCATCTGCAGCAGTAATTGATGATACAGGGACGTAGACTGAGCGAACTTCTTCAACACCAAATGAGCCATCCCAAGAAACTCTACTGAAAACATCATCACTACGATAGTCCAGATTTGCTCGCTGGTCTACAGGGGGTAACCAGTGGCTACTCCCGTCATTTCCACTCATATCATCAATCAATCCGGTTGAAAAAATAGATGCAATAACCATCATTACAATGATGAAAAGGGCTGTTGCGGCCAGAGCGATGTTTAGTTGGCGTTGCTCACGTTTTGCTGAAAAATCGCCTTCATCACCAATCTCAGCCTCAAGAACAACCTCGTCCTCTCGTTCCATCAGTTTGCTTGGGGCCATCCATTTGTTTTGAGGACAGCGGAACTCTGCTATTCCATTACAGAGACTAATTTTTATTGATGTTAGTGTACGAGCATTGATGAAATAAGGCATCACCGCTAAGCATAATGGCAACTAAACTGCAACGCCAACTTCTCAGTCTCCAGCGCATGGAGGCTACCGAGGGTGAGATTTATCGCCGGCTTGCTAAGAAGCAGAAGAACCCCTATAATCAAAAAATATTGGAGCAGATTGCTGAGGAAGAAGGTCGCCACGAAAAGGTACTTTCAGAAGCAACCGGCCAAACGGTAAAACCGACTATGTGGAAAGTTTGGCTTCACAGTCAAATGGCTTGGATATTCGGTCTAACATTCGCAGTCAAGATGCTTGAGCGAGTAGAGAGAGACGCTTCCACGGAATACCGAAAATTAGGTTATGATGACTTGGCTGATGAGGAGGATTCACACGAAGAACGTCTCATTGGTTTACTGGAAGAAGGGCGTCTCGACTACATTGGAAGCGTTGTCTTAGGGATGTCAGATGCATTGATTGAACTAACTGGTGCACTAGCCGGACTAACCTTTGCATTTGCAGATCTGAACCTAGTAGCTCTTGCAGGATTAGTAACAGGAATCGCTGCAGCATTCAGTATGGGCGCTAGTGAATATCTTTCCACCCGTTCTGAGAAAAAGGATACAAATCCACTTACAGCAGCATTCTTTACTTGGTTAGCCTATCTTTTAACCGTGTTTTTGCTTGTTGCCCCATACTTGCTTATCACTCCAGATACTCCACCCGTCTATGGGCTTGAGCCTCATGTACTAGCACTGGCTTGCACTCTAATTATTGGAATAGTGGTGATAGCATCATTCAATTTTTATGTGTCAGTTGTTGAAGAGGTTTCATTCCTTCACCGATTTAGTGAAATGGCTGGACTACTGTTTGTAGTCAGCCTGATATCATTCGGCATAGGAGTTGTTCTTAGCAATTGGTTAGGAATCTAAACTCAGTCAAATTTCGAGTGTAATTTCAAGAATATCACCTTCTAATTCGAATTTATGGCGGTCACTATTTAGTGATTGAATCAATTCAACTTGCCTGCTTTTACCATTCGCTTCAACGAATAATTCACCATCTGTTACCCGTACAGATAATTCTTCTCTATTCACACCAGGCATGTGAACTTGAACGATTAAACGCCCTGGTTGTGCGTCTTGATGAACTCCTCTTCTAATTGAGAATGGTATACTAGAACCAACGGTTACCATTTCCATTCCTTGAGTTGGTTCTGGATTTTCTCCATTCATTGAATTCCCTAAGTTTCGTAATGATTCCAAACCATGAATATCACTAGCTTCAAGTGGGACTTCAGCAACTGATAGATGTTCAAAACTTTGTTTCAAACTTGCAAGATGCTTTTGCTCAATTTCACGGCGCTGTTGTAGGAAAGGATGGTCAAGGTCTGGTGTAACACGGTTTACGATAACACCATTTATGTCAATTCCAAATTCGGCAAGAGTATCTGCAGCACGGATGGTTTCAGACACTGCCATCTGTTCAGGAATGGTCACCAGTGTGAATGAGGAAACCCACGGGTTAGTCAGCACTCTTCTGACATGAGCAACCCTCTTCTGGAATTTGTCCAATTCTTCACGCATTGCTTTTTCCTGTTGCCTACCCATGAGAATGCTCCTCACACCACCAGTTAGACGTGCTAAACGAATAATTCGGCCAGTCCAACTATCAAGAATTTCAGGTAATCCAAGAAACCTCAAAGTGTGCCCTGTTGGTGCAGTATCAAATATTAGTGCATCAAATCTGGGGTCTTGAGCGAACGACAATAATTGATCAAAAGCCAATGCTTCATCAAGCCCAGGTAATAGTAAGTCTGCGGATTTTAGACTACCCATTTCATCAGCAATACCTTCGCTAGCCTGTGAGCCTAGAATATTA
>CAZXZO010000008.1:0-1573 GCA_964645485.1 uncultured Candidatus Poseidoniales archaeon | reverse complement strand
TAGACTACCCATTTCATCAGCAATACCTTCGCTAGCCTGTGAGCCTAGAATATTACTAACATTTCCACCAAGTCCAGCCTTCAATGATTCTGAAAGGCGAGGGAGCAGTTCATCCATTCTTTCCGCGGGGTCTAATTCCAACCCCCATAGGTTTTCCACGCCTTGGACAGGCGTTGGTTCTGAACCCAACTCAACTTCTAAAGAATCACTAGTGCTGTGGGCGGGGTCGCTAGAAACTAAAAGAACTCTATAACCTGAATCAGCAAGCCAAATTGCGGTTGCCGCAGCAGAAGTGGTCTTGCCAACACCACCCTTTCCACCGAACAAAAGAAGCCGAGCCATCGGCAAGGCGAGGTGGCCCTCCTTCAAGCAATTATCGGGTCATTAATAGATGCAAATTAAGTTGCAGCTTCAATAATATCATCGGCTATTTCTTCAACAATATGTCTTCCACGTGGCCAAGCCCAACCAATTGCTGCCACCACTAAACCGATAGAACCCCATCCATAAGTTTGCCATCCATCAACACATTCAGTATCAACAATCTCTGCTTCAGTGCAAAAATCAGCCTCACCGTAAGATGCGACTGCAGGAACTAAAGTTGCTACTGCAAACATCAAGATAGATGTAGCCATCAATGTAGCCCAAACTTGGCGTGAGCGCCCTGGATTCAATTGTGTTCGCTTTTTTCTTAATACAATAATGAAGGGTGCTAAACAAGCAGCTGCAACTAATGGGCCTAATATCCCATCTGGCCAAAATCCTTGTTGTGTGGAAATATCTAGAGTCAGCATGATGGCAGATGAGCCCATTGCAACTAATACCGCTGGTGCGAGGTGGCGACGAAAAGCCAAAGCGAAACACGCAATAGGGGCAATGAATAATTGCGTCTGGAGCATCAAAAACATGACCAACCCAACGATTGATTGAAGAGGGCCTAAACTGTCTAGGGCAGGATCTGTTCTCGGGTCATCCATTTGCATAAGAGCAGCCACTAATGGTGGCGTGACAATCAACAGAGCAATACACCAAGAGACTGGATGGTGGTGAATATCTTGCTCAATAGAATCTTCATCCATGAACTCTTCAATTACATCTTCAATGATGAATTTAGACACAAAATCTCCTCCTCTTAAGCACCAATCAAGGCTGGGTTTTCATCAAGTTGTTCAAGAGCAGTCCACAAGTCTTTGTTGGATAGGTAACCTGCAAAACGTCCCTTCTCATCTCTGAGTAAAATTGCACTCGGTCGCTTAGTTGTTACTAATCCCCACGCTTGAGATACATTTGCTGTCCACTCAATTGTCTCGATATCTGTGTTCATCACATCAGCAATAGTTGCTTTGTGAATACTATTTTTCCACTTCTTGGGTGGATTACCATAAGCGCGATGAAAATCATAGAGGTAAAATGAACCATAAAATTTGTCTTCTTCTCGATTATAGACAAGCAAAACATCATCAGGTCGTTCAGCAAATTTTGCTGCAACTTTTGGCATCGAAAGATCAGGGTCTACAACTTGATATTGGTCATGGTGTCCAACTTCTTTGATGAGTGGTTCACCTATCGCCAT
>CAZXZO010000007.1:0-76608 GCA_964645485.1 uncultured Candidatus Poseidoniales archaeon | reverse complement strand
ATTGGCTTAATCTGAAAAACTCTGCCTACGTAGTTTTACTACGTCAAATTGGCTTAGCCCATCCCTTAAGAGTCAAAAACGTATCGATATTTGATTCCGCAACTAATGTATCACCTTGACTGAACTCTTTCTCCTCGCCACCCAATCTGAGTACACAACGTTCAGTAATTATTTCTAACTCTCTAGTGTTATCATCGAACCTTGGTAATGCCTCATTAAGAGCATCAAATGCATTACTACCATCAGGATGTAATCGGTCTAAAGGCAGAGTTACTACCTTTAATCCACACTTTCCATTAAGGCTGTTTGGCCAACGAATTTGCCTCTTGATATCAACCGTAACTGCCTCATCAGTTTCACCGGCTTTGCCAACTATGAATGAACGGTCACCTTTTACAAGTTCAAGAAATAAATGTGCATACTGATTCTTTGTACCACCCAGTACATTGTAAGTACCACTGAGGATTGTTTCCCGTCGTTGCGGATGTTGGACCTTCTCCGCAAGTGTTTTCATTTTTTGTGTGCCGCATTTTGCAACTGGACTACTAGGAGATTTAGCCCTCAATTCAATAATTTTACAGAGTTCTTTAGTCATTTTATTTCCTTCTGTATTATCTTGAAAGGCTATATCTAACTTGTTCAAAATGTTGATTGTCCCATCTTCTAATCTAGTTTTCCAACCCCCATCGCCACTATTATTCATGAGCGCACTAACTTCAACCCCTTCACCTCTAATATAGTTCACGAGTTCTCTTCTCGCGGAACTATCTAAACCCAAAATATTAGGGTCCCTATAGTGGAGATGGAATCCCCTGTGACCTGAAAAAGTAACGTGCAAATATTGTTCTTTAAATCCAAATTCAGTAGAAAGAAAATCCTCCCATAAATCGTGAGTCTGTAATTGTATGATTTCAAGCATTTCTGGAAAATTATATGGGTCCACGTGGTCAAGGTGGTCCCCGTCTAAATCAAAGATTAAATCAGCCCCCTTCCAGTCTTTATCTGCCATTTTCCTCTCTAACGGTTTACCGTAATATGCAGTTGAATAAAAACAACTCTTAGGTCCTCTTTGATGTAAGTAATTTAACACATTTTTTGGAGTATCAAAATTGATATGTCGATCAAATAAATTCGATGACCACATCTGAAACATACATTCTCTTGTCCTTAATCTTGGAGGAAACCAGAAGTCCGATTCTCCAATTTGAGAATACCACTTCGAAAAGCGGTGGGCAGCACGGGCCCAATTACTCTCAACCATCTATATCACAGCACCCTAAAGCACCACGGCACTTGAACGACGCGATTAGTCCATTGGCAATCCTGACACGGCTTTACCATCTGAGGAAGGTATTGTACCAGTTTCTGATTTATAGCAATCAAAGCATGAAAATTTATCGTCTATTGGCAATGATTCGCCAAATGTGAGTCTTGCGCCACAAAAGTCGCAAATTGGCCCTATTTCCCCTGAGTGAATTCCTAATCTTGAGACATCTGGCATGATACTACCTAAACATGGGTGGGGGAGTCAAGTCTTTGAGCCTGTTCATTGAGTGGTTAAAATTCTCAGATAATTTATGCATAAAGTTCACAAATCAATTGCTGTCGCCCCATCACATGAGTGATGAAGAACGGGTTGTGCGAGTCGGACATTCTCCTGACCCAGATGATGCATTTATGTTCCATGCGTTAACAACGGGAATAATTGATACACCAGGATTTAAATTTGAGCATGTTCTATTAGATATTGAGACTCTCAACAAAAAAGCAATTGCTGAAGAGTATGAAGTTAGTGCTGTAAGTATCCACGCATTTCCAGAAATTTCTGATAAATATTCTTTGATGAATTGTGGTGCGAGCATGGGTGAAGGTTACGGCCCAATGCTTGTATCTTCACAACCTATGACCTTAGCAGAAGCGTGTTCCAAACCAATTGCGATTCCCGGACTAAAGACATCCGCCCATTTAGCATTGAAGATGGCTGTTGGTGATGTTGAGACTGTTATTGTTCCTTTTGACGAAATCATGCCACGTATTCAAGCCGGTGAATTTGCCAGTGGAGTTATTATTCATGAAGGGCAGTTAACCTGGGAATCTCATGGCATGAATTTACTTCTAGATTTAGGGATATGGTGGAATGAAAGGACAAACGGACTTCCTTTGCCATTAGGTGGAAACGTTGTCAGGAAGGATTTAGGGCCAGAATTGTGTGACAAAATCACAGATTGGGTCAAACAAAGTATTGAAATCGCAATTTTGAATCCTGATGAAGCATTGAAATTTGCCAGGCAATGGGGTCGTGGAATTGATGAAGAAACAAATTCCAAATTCGTCCAAATGTATGTAAATTCGAGAACTATTGATTTTGGTGATGACGGCCGGGAAAGTATTGTAAAATTCCTAACAGAAGGTAAACAAATTGGGATGATTAATCAGAGTTTTGACCCTAAATCAATAGAATTTATTGGTGCATAATGATGCCAGTTGAAGATGAACAACAGAATTCGCCCGAGGATAAAGAGTACGACTCGGTCGACCCAGCACCACCGAGTAAGAATAGGTCAATAGGAGAACTTCGGTCTGTATTGTGTGATGAGAACTCAAGAATGTTTCAACGTATGAGGGCCCTTTTTACATTGAGGAATATTGGAGGCCAAGAAGCAATAGATGCTTTAGTCGCCAGTTTTGCAAGTGCATCCGTACTACTGAAACATGAGGTTGCTTATGTTTTAGGGCAGATGCAGGATAGTTATGCTATAGATGCATTAATTGAAAGATTAGCTGATGGGGAAGAAGATTCAATTGTACGGCACGAAGCTGCCGAAGCATTGGGTGCAATTGGAGACACTAGGTCATTAGGTGTATTGAAACAATATCTGAATGATGACTGCGTTATTGTTTCAGAATCATGTGAAGTTGCTCTTGATTTGTTGGAATGGACTACAAACGACTCCTTGGAATATGAGTGAAAATTAAACATTTAATAGGATAATTCTTTGGCTGAATCCGTATTCGCAGTACCGATGAGGAAAACCTCACCCACTTTCATCGGGATTTTCATATGCCTAATATTATTGCTCTCATACATGCCAGTTTTGCCTGAGGTGAAAGCAGGAACAGAGGAAAATTATCCTTTTAGTGGAAGCCTACAAAATCCTTATTCATTATCCGGGTCTTCTGAAATAACATATTCAAATGATGGAGGATTGATTGCAGTTGCATTCAATTCTAATGTGGTAATACTAAATTCTCAATATCGTACTTTTATCAAAGATATTAGTATTGGAAATAAGATTTTATCGCTGGCGTTTTCTAATGATGATTCTGCTCTGCTTGTAGGCCTTGAAAGCCCATTTATGAGCACTTTAGCCATGGCTGTATACGATACTACAAATTGGGCACGTATAGGTGTAAATGAGGATGGAAAGGAAGTCACTGATATTTCGATACTATCGAATTCTTCTATATTTGCTTCTGCTAATGAAAACAACGGTGTTTCAGAGTATTATATTGAAGACTCCACCAATGCGATTACAACTTACGACGGGCAACACACCTCAGATATAACTTGTCTAGACCATTCACCAAATGGACAGCAATTAGTTACAGGTGGGAAGGATGGCAATGTGTTCCTTTGGAATAGATCATCTGCCGAAGTTGATGTAACTTGGCAAGTAGGTTTCAGTATTACAGATTGTTCCTTATCCCCTGATGGCAGCCAATTGGCTTGGATTACGAATTCTCTACTCCAAGTTCGCTCTGTCCCTAGTGGTGAATTCATCACTACCCTAAATTTGGTAGGGACAGCATTCCAGTTAGAATGGGCAGAGAATGGTGATGAATTATGGGTTTTAATTGAATCTTCTACTGAATTAATGACAATTTTCAATGCAACGGATTATTCTACCATCAAAACTTTTGAGTTAGGTCATCAAGTTACAAAATTTGCAAAGTCTCCAATTATCTCAGAATTCATGGTTACCACCAATACAGGTATCATTTCAGCGTTCAGCGAGAATGCGTGGCAACCTTACTTTGGATTACCAGGTTCAGACATCGATGGAGATGGAACCCCAGACAATTACGATGGGGATGATGATGGTGATGGTTTAGGTGACGATTTTGAATTCTCATGTGCTGAAGGAAGTGATTGTCACATCCACCCCGACCCGAATTTAATCCGACAAGTTGGAATCACAATTAACCGCAACAAGATTTCTATTCAAGATAGGTATCAGTTGAATTCCAGCATGAGTGCGCCTATTAGGGAATTAGCCTCCTCCTCTGTATCATCTGATGGAGTAGTCAGTCAAGGTGAAGCAATTAAGATGGAAAGAATGTTCTGTAGTGGAACTAATGCAAATCAAATTAATTCAGATTGGAACGCTGCAGTCAAAATTGACAATTCCGCAATTATTGACACTACTGTAAGGTGTGATGCTAAATTAGGATTGATTGATACTGAAAAACACGATTCTAGAACTCGTATTGAACTACGTTGGTTCATTGAAATAACCATGTCCAATAACATTCCTAGACCCTTCAATATGACCTTCAACCCGTCTGTTTCCCCACCATCCAATACAGCTGCTCAAATTACGCCGAACTCACCATTTTCCTTCACCTTAAGCCACGGTGGTGATACTGTTTTCTATCAATCCCCTATTCATGGTAATAGTCCTGTTATGACAATCAACATAGAAGCACCTCCAGAACCTGAACCAACCTTTTTGGAGAAATCGATATCATGGATAGAACAAAATTATTTTATTCCAATTAGTATAATTGTTGGATTTTCATTAATAATAATATTAGTAACACGGAGAAGAAACAGGTTGTTATTTGATTTGGATGATGATGATGAAGATTTCAAGGAAGTCACATCTAGAAGAAGGTCAACAAAAAGAAAGAATACACCCGAAATTGTCTCTTCAACAGGAAGGCCACAACCAGTACATAGGCCCCAAGAACCGACTGTACAAAGGAGACAACCGGCAAAGCGACCCACAGATGAACCATCCGTTCGAAGGGTAAAGAGAGTACCTGGCTCAACCACACAAAGCGGTGAGGCACCTGAAGGAGAACAATGGGATTATTCAGACCATGGTGCATACTGGGACAAAGACGACCCTGATTCTGCAGACCCTTACGGGGAAGCACAGGAATTCCACCAAGCAGATATAGCAATTTTGGAAATTGCTCAAGAAGTTGCGTCTGAGACCGCTGTGAATGAATCCGAATCAACTAATGATGATAAAGAATCAGATATCAAAGCTGCACTTTCAATGATAAAGGATTCAACAAAATCTACTGTATCTGACACACCTTCTACTGGAGTAGAAGAAGATACAAAGAAGAAGAAAAGAAGAAAAGTCAAACGACGCAAATCAAATTAAATATCTAACCATTTAATTTCAGTCTCTAATCCACAAACTTCTGAAAGGAAAAATTCTAATCCACGAACAGAATCTTCAGTCAGTATATTGGTTACTTCATTGAAATATCTAGTGATTCTTGGGTTTGAAAATCCACTCCTAATCACCGTTTCTTGAATCACATCTTGTTTCCTTTGGTTATCATCTCTGAATTTGATTGCATTATCGAATAAATCAGTATGGGCTTGTTCTAAATTTTTGATTGGGGCAGAAATAGGGGCAGCGAAGACTCCAAACACCATTGGAAGGCCAGTTTGTTTCTGCCATTCTTCACCAAGGTCAATCTTTACTAACTCTGGATTGCGCTGTGCTTCGTCTAAAGCCCTATCTCCAATCAATAATGCAGCATCACACTTTGATAACATTTCATCAAGGTCTGGCCCCATATCAACCGTATCTGGGTGGATTCCTAATCGCGCCAAGAGGTATAATGCCAATTTACTCGATGTGGATGAATCTGTAGGTAAAGCAATATCTGCAATTTGGTCCAATTCTTTATTGCTGAATAACAACACACTACCAACTGGTCCTTCAGATGCAATTCCGATATCAGGAAGTAAAATTAATTCTGTAGAATTAGTAGCATAATCTGCTACTGGAATGGGCGCTACAAGACAATCTTTCCTGAGTAAATGCCCTGTTAACCATGCTGGAGGGGCAGGGAGAACTGACCACTCTTTGGGTAATTTATGGAATAATGGGTCACAATTGACGAACGAAACACGACCAATGATATTTGACCAATTAACCAGACTAATTCCTCCCTATCTAGATAGAAATCATTGGTAAACCTTGATTATCTGGTGGATCTTGTCTCTTAAAATTTCTAAATTTGGTATAGTCAGTATTTCTCTCAATTGGTATTCCGCCCACCGATTCAACTAATGTTGCTAAGTCTATATCCATTTTATCCAGTGGTGTGTTTGAACCTGCAAGATGCATTATTTCTTCATGGCTAACTGTTCCATCAATATCGTCGGCCCCACTAAGTAATGCTAATGCAGAAACATGGTCTCCAATATTCATTCGATAAGCCTTGATGTGGGGAATGTTGTCTAACATAATTCTAGACATCGCTATCATTCTCAAAATTTCATTAGAGGTTGCTAACTGAGCCTCTGGTAATCTTGAAGAATCCGGTAAATAAGGATAGGGAACAAAACATTGGAATCCCTTTGTCTCATCTTGTAATTCCCGCAATTTATCAAGGTGAATCATTCTGTGGCGAGTCGTCTCAACAGTCCCAAAAAGCATAGTACAATTAGTGGGGATATTGAGTTCATGTGCCGTTTTATGGATTTCTATATACTCTTCTGAGGATTCTTTCCCTCTGCAAATTTCATCTCTGATTTCATCAACTAGAATTTCAGCCCCACCCCCAGGAATTGAACTTAATCCTGAATTATGCAAGCGAGTAATTGTCTCTGATATGGATAGATTAGAAATTTCTGCTAGGTGTTTTATTTCCACGGCTGTCAAAGCCTTCAAACTAATATTGGGATACTCATTGGTAAAGGCTTGAAATAATCCTTCATAGTACTCTATATCCCATTCGGGGTGTAATCCACCTACTGAATGAACCTCAGTAATAATTTCTGAAAATGGGTTGATTCTATCTAGGTATTCTTGAACTGAAAGGGAATATGCGTCCGAGGCATTTTTCCCTCTTCTAAAGGCACAAAATTTGCAAGCCAAGACACAGACATTTGTTTGATTCACATGTAAATTACGATTGTAAAAAACAGCTTTTCCATATCTTCTCTCTTTCAAGATGTTCGCTACTTGGGAAAGAATGGGAAGGTCACAATTATCATGCAAATGAACCCCTTCATCCACAGTGAGTCTTTGTCCCAATAATACTTTATTCAAGGTAGCCATAATCTTTGGATTCAATGTCTTAAATGATTCCAATCCAATCCCTTTGATGTTCTCACCAATAGCCTTCTGTGAAGGGATTTCGAAGGTTGTACGCCAATGAAATGGTGATGTCATATCCGTCTCTCTCAGGTCAGCGCACAAGTCACCTGCTTTAATGGGTGTCAGCCACTATGTTCAATTTTTCGTTCGTCTAAATTTGAAGATAAATTTTCTAAATTCTTCTATCCAAAATACAGAAGATGCAATCAAGAAAACTACTGCCCAATCTGTAAATTCCAACGGAATTGTTGACAAGAAACTGCCTACAGTAATCCCTATTATTGGTACTAATACAGCCGAACCTTGAACTATCACCACAAGTAAAACTAGGCTGATAGCAAATGAAGCACTGATGAACATATTTTGGAATATGCCAAGTTCAAATGCAGATTTGTCAATACTTCGGCTATTTACAACATTGAAGAGTTGAAACATAATAAATGCGGCAAATGCCATGGTACGAGCATACTCAAATTTCTCTTGAGCATAATTATCCCACTTCTCTAAATCACACTCTCCATTCTCAGTGAAGAATTCTGGCGAGGTTGCAATATCGAGCCCTTGACAAGCCTCTCCAGTGATTAGCCCTCCACCCGCAAGTGAAAAAATGGCAAGGGTGCCCATAACCATCACAATCCCAAGGAAACCAATTATCCGTTTATCCATCACATTAGGTAAGGGTTCAGTTAGGGCGCGCGGTGCTTCGTTCATCACATCTCCATGTCGTTTTTCTATTCCTAGTGCTAGGGCAGGTGGCCCATCCATTAGGATATTTATGACCAATAGTTGTGTTGCTGTCATCGGTAAATTCCAACCTAAAATAAAGGTTGCAATAATAATCAGTAAAACTGCTGCCACATTTGTAGATATTTGATATCTAACGAAATTACGAATATTCAAGTAAATTTTTCTTCCTTCCTCAATTGAACCTACAATGGATGAAAAATTATCATCCTTCAACACCATATCGGCAGCATCTCTTGCCACATCTGTACCGGCAATTCCCATGGCGATTCCTATATTCGCGCGCGATAATGCTGGTGCATCGTTATCCCCATCACCAGTCATTGCAACAACATGTCCGATTGATTGTAGTCTAGTTACAATCCTTAACTTCTGGTCTGGTGTAACTCTTGAGAACATAGCAACTTTTTCAAGTTTTGAATCTAATTCTTCATCAGTTAATTCCTGCAATTGTTTTCCTGTTAGGAATTCTGAATCCTCCTTGATGATACCGATCTCATCTCCAATTGCCATAGCAGTCATTTGTTGGTCACCAGTAATCATCATCACTCTAACCCCGGCTGCATCACACATTGAAATCGCACTGGCAACTTCCTTTCTTGGTGGGTCCATGATTCCGATTAACCCCAAGAAAATCAAACCAGATTCCACCGATTCGATATCTTCCTTATCTTCTTCACCGCTTAATGGTCTAGCAGTCAGTGCGATTACTCTGAGCGCTTGGGTTGCCATCTCTAGGTTGACTGCACCGATTTTGTCCCTGTGTTTGTCAGCAATTGGGATTACATGTCCTTTTTCTACAACATGACTAATCCTTGAGAGATAAGGCCCTATAGCACCCTTGGAAAATACCCATCTTTCTCCTTCATACTCATGAATAGTGGTCATTCTTTTTCTTTCTCTATCAAAAGTATATTCTCTAAACCTAGGATGATTTCTTCGGAATGTGTCAACTGATTCTGTCATCTTCCACCCAAACACCGCTGATGCGATGTCGGTTGGGTTTCCAATTCCTCTCCATTCATTGTCAATCTTTCTTACATTACTATTCTGACAAAGTAAGGAGCAGGCCATTGCTAATTTGAATCCCTTTTGAACTTTCAATTCAGCAAAATCTTGTTCACTAATATCCTCTCCGCCTAGTCTTAATTTGCCATAAGTAGGGTCAAATCCAGAACCAGACACTGAGTACAAATCATCACCACAATAAAATGACCGTACAGACATTTCATTTCTTGTTAGGGTGCCAGTTTTATCTGTGCAAATAATAGTTGCAGAACCTAATGTTTCAACCACTTTCATCCGCGATACGATTGCGTTCCTCGAAGACATATTTTGCATGCCGATGGCTAAGGTAATAACCAAGATAATGGGTAAACCTTCTGGAACGATTGCCACAAATATAACCACAGCAATGATGAATTGTTCAGCGATTATATCCTTCAACTCAGACCCAGTAACTCCGTTTATGATTGCGAGTGTTATTGTGAATCCAACTATGGCAAAGGCAGAAATTATTGCGATGAAAGCAAGATATCTGCCTAAAGAGCCTAATTTGATTTCAAGAGGGGTTTTTGGTGATTCAACCTCACTAATTCCAGTTGCAATGTCACCAACCCTAGTACTCATCCCTGTTTTTACTACAACTCCTAATCCACGACCAGAGGAGACAACTGTGCCCATGAACGCCATGTTTGACATTTCTTGGAGAATTGCATCATCTTCACTAGGTTCTATCTCTTTGTAGACAACATCTGACTCACCCGTTAAGGATGATTCATTGATTGATAGTTGGTTCACTTCTAGTAATCTAATATCAGCCGGTACATTTAGCCCGTCTTCTAACCAAACGATATCTCCAGGCACTACTTCCTCAATCGATAACCTATGTTCCATACCATCTCTAAGAACAATACAATGACAGACGAGCATCTTTTTTAGAGAATCCATTGCTTTCTCTGCTTTAGCCTCCTGAATATACGATAATACTGCATTTAATGTTAAAGCAATACAAATGAAAATTGGAGTCCCTAAGTCTTCTCTATCTGCAATAAATGCAATAATGGCAGCGAATAACAACAAATATACCATCGGGTCTCTAAAATGGTCAATCATTTTCAGAAGCGGATGTCGTGGCTTTTTGCCTTCTAATTTGTTTTCTCCATGAGTTAAACGACGCCGAATAACATCCTCTGTTGAAAGGCCATCGTTGGATGTGCCTAATTTCGAAAAGACATCTTCCAATGGTATCGAATGCCAAAGTGGCTCTGGTGAGTCACTCTTGGTTTCTGTATGTGGATTTTGAGATGGCATCCGCTCCCCCTTCGGGAGCACATTGGGAATCCTATTTGTAGACGCGGGTCAATTTCCCATCCTCAAACATAACAGTTTTATCCGTAGCATTGACTAACTAATCGCCCTGCGAAGTACATGGGCGAGTTCCAACCATACGTACCTGCGTCTGAATCTCTCCCAGAATTGACAGTTAGAGCACTTCTGCTAGGTCTAGTCTTAGGCGCACTGATGACTGCGGCGAATACATATCTTGGACTCTATATTGGAATGACTGTATCTGCATCAATTCCAGCCGCAGTTATGTCAATGCTACTCCTCCGAATGTTGCGATTCAAGGAGGTAAGCATTCTAGAAAATAATGTCGTGCAGACAATGACTTCTGCCGGTGAAAGTCTAGCAGCCGGTGTCATCTTCACTATGCCTGCTCTCCTCGTAATGGGTAGAGAAATGGATACACTCACTACATTTATTGTAGCAATTCTAGGTGGTATTCTTGGAACAATTTTCACAATTACCTTGCGAAGAGTGTTTATTGTTGAGGAAGCCCTACTCTATCCAGAAGGCATCGCTTGTGAGGAAGTTTTGGTAGCAGGTGAAAAGGGAGGTTCTCATCTTATCGTAATCCTATATGCATTAGGTTTAGGCGCACTTTATGGCTGGATGGTAAAAGGGTTCAAATTGACTCAACCTAAAATTGAAGTGGCAGTGGAAGTAGTTGGTGTAAGATTATACTCAGCCCTAGATTATTCATTGTCGTTAGTTGCAGTTGGATGGATTGTTGGACTCAACATTGCCTCATACATCTTTTTTGGTGCGGTTTTAGGTGTGTTTATTCTTACCCCCATTTTTGGTATGACTTATGGTTGGCCAGTAGACGCTGATTTGGCGCATGGGTTCAAAACTCTCTGGTCAACTCACATTCGATTTGTCGGTGTGGGTTGTATGGTTGTTGGAGGGCTTTGGACACTTATTGACATGAGAAAAACGATTGCAAGTGGCCTAAAGAAGGCACTTGGTTCAGGCCTAACTGATTCTGAAATATCAACAATTAGAACGGAGCAGGATATCCCAATGAACAGGGCATTCATTGGCCTAGCTGTAATTGCAATACTGACTTTTCTTTTCTACTGGTGGAAAACCGGTTCCCTAATATTAGCAATTGTTGGTGGTATATTTTTGGCTATTACTGCATTCTTCTTTTCTGCAGTCGCTGGGTATATCGCTGGAGTAGTTGGTTCTTCAAATTCACCTGTTTCAGGAATGACAATTGCTACTTTGATGGCAACTTCTCTCATTGTTTGGCTTGTCGGCGGAGTATTCCTCGATATGGAACAAGATGACTTGATGTATGCAACTTTGATCATTGCCTCCATTGTTGCTGTAAATGCTGCGATAGCTGGTGATGTAATGCAGGATTTGAAAACAGGGTATCTCGTTGGAGCGACACCTTGGAAGCAACAAACTGCTGAACTTATTGGAGTAATTATTGGTGCAATTGTGGCTCCTTTGACATTAACTATTCTAAATGAGGCTTTTAGAATTACACCAACCTATTGTGCGGCGAACCCACATCCCGTAACGGGTTGTTCAAATGTTTTGGAAGCACCGCAGGCTGAAATTATTGGGACGCTGATTGAAGGCATATTTGGTGGAACCGTAAACACTCCAATGCTTGGATTAGGAATCTTAGTTGCCGGACTAATTATTGGTGCTCGCTGGTACCTAGGAAAAAATGGCCCAGCATTACCAATAATGTCAATTGCCATTGGAATGTACCTACCTTTCTATCTCTCTGCAACCATATTTTTGGGTGGGGTTCTCAACCACTTGGTAACGAGGACTGCACATCTACGAGTTGACGATTCACTTGCAGGAGAGCCAACTGAAAAGGCAGTCAAATCCGGAAAAGAACTTGTTAGTAGAGGCACTTTACTTTCGGCTGGTTTGATTGCAGGAGAAGCCTTGATGGGTGTTGTCGTTGCGGCTTTCATAGTACTATCATCCTTCTCACCATTACCTAGACCAGATAATTGGTTGCCCTTCCTAGGAACTCTTGGGCCTTTCTTCTCAACGGTGTTCTTTTTGTGGTTCTTTGGGGTGTTTACTTGGTTAGTAACTAGAAGCCTTCCACCTGCTAAGAGACCTTTTTCCTTACTGTTTAACTGGGCTTCTGTGATAGTAGATGGGGCTCGTCGGGTAATTGACAAGGTGAAGGTCCCTTAACCCTTGAATTTCCTTGTTGATTAGAAACCATCAAAGGCTTACAGAAATGCAACCCCGATGGGGAACAACTGTGATGAGTCCAGAAAACGAGATGTCAGAAGATTATTCGTCTATTGACGAACTTCTCGACACTGCTAAAAAATGTCGTAGAAACATAGTACAAATGGTTCACCGGGCTAATGCTGGCCATCCAGGGGGTTCACTCTCCGCTATTGACATACTTGTTGCTCTATACAAAACTAGATTGAATGTTGATTCATCTAACCCTGATGACCCTGAGAGAGACCGATTCATCATGAGTAAAGGGCATGCATCGCCAGCAGTTTACGCTATTTTACATGAAATGGGATTTCTTTCCGAAGAAGATTTGTCAACCTACCGGGTTATGGGTGGGGTTTGCCAAGGTCATGTCGATATGAAATGGACTCCAGGAGTTGACTTCTCTGCGGGTAGTTTAGGCATGGGTCTTTCCTTTGGTCTAGGTACCGCTCTTGCAGCAACCCTAGATGATTCACCTCGAACTTCGTATGTGATGTTAGGTGATGGAGAATTACAAGAGGGACAAGTTTGGGAAGCTGCTATGGCAGCGGTACATCACGAAGTTGGGAACCTCAAAGTATTCGTCGATAGAAATCGCATACAAAATGATGACTTTTGTGAAAAACAAATGAGAATGTTTGATGTTGCTGCTAAGTGGGGAGGATTTGGATGGGCAGTACGCGAATGTGATGGCCATAATATGAATGAAATTGTTGAGGCAATAGAGTGGATGGATTCGGTAACCGACGGACCAGCCGTGGTAGTAGCACATACAATCAAAGGCAAAGGAGTCTCTTTCATGGAAGATAACCCATCATTCCATGGCGCCGCTCCCAACGATGACCAACTTCGAGTTGCTATGGAGGAATTAGAATGAGTTTAGTTGCATCTAGAGATGGATATGGCTCCGCTCTTGTCAAACTTGCAACAGATCCAGAAGTAATCGTTGTTGAAGCTGATCTGGGCAAATCAACTAAAAGTCAAAACTTTAGAAAATTGCTCCCTGAACGAACGATATCTCTAGGTATTGCTGAACAAAATATGATGTTAGTATCAGCAGGCTTAGCAACAAGTGGATACAAACCCTTTGCATCAACATTTGCTATTTTTACAGAAAGGGCCTTTGAGCAAGTCAGAAATGGCATTGCTAGACCTAATATTCCCGTCCATATCTGTGGCAGTCACGGAGGAATTCACACTGGGACTGATGGTTCTTCCGCCCAATCTATAGAAGATTTGGCAATTTATCGCAGTCTTCCGAATATGGTGGTTATGCATCCAAGTGATTTCAATAGTACAGAACAATTAACACTTCAATTAGCACAAACTAAATCGCCATCCTACACCCGTACAGCGAGAAATAAAACCCCGGTTATTTATGACGAACAGGCTGCTTCGAATTTAAAAATTGGAAAAGGTTCAATCCTAGTTGAAGGCAATGATGTAGCCATTATTGCTTGTGGTGTGATGGTTTCAAGGGCTCTTGAAGCAGCACAAAACCTTGAGGCAAACGGAATAAACGCAACTGTGGTAGATATGCATACAATAAAACCACTTGATGGGAAACTAATCTCACAACTCGCTGAGAAATGTGGTTGCTTTGTCACTGCTGAAGACCATTCTGTTATTGGTGGCCTTGGTGGAGCAGTAGCTGAACATTTATCGGAAAAATGCCCCAGCCCATTAGAAAGAATTGGTGTATCTGACCACTTCGGACAATCTGGTGATGGGGACGAATTATTGGAAGAATATTCGATGGGTGCGAGCCATATTGTTGCTGCAGCACAGCGAGTAATGCAACGTAAGTAACTAGTTATTTGATTAACCGTTCAATCAATGCTTTGATGAACACATAGCATTTCCACAAGGGTAGGAGCATTAACCATGAGCAACGATTCTGATAAATTGAAGAAGTTGCTAGATGGCGATTTAGGCCCCGAAGCATTGGAGGAAGACCCAATTCTTGCAAAATTAGCAGAGAGAATTTACGGTGAGGAATTCTTAGAAAAAATGGGCTTATCCAGAGGCGAATCAAAACGTGCACTTTCTGAGAGTCTTGCAGAGGACGATGATGCTGATTTAATGATAGAGGTGATTCCTCCTTTTGAATCCGACATCAAACCATTTGAGGCTCCCACCACCCCACCTGTCGACCCAGAACCTCAGGGGATGAGTAAGGCTGGCTTAGCATTAGGTTCAACAATTTTAGCGGCTGGGGTTGCAAACCTTTTCGGCATATTTTCCTTTTTAGGAAATGATTGCACAGGTGGAGGTTGCCCTGCAGATGGTCATTCGCGAATGAATTGGGCTAGTGTGGGGAACCTGAGCGATGGTTGGGGTTGGTCTCCTCCGCTTTTTGAGGGAAGTATTGGAATCCCTGATATTGCAGTGATTGGGGTTGGAATAATTGCATTAATCTGGACCTACTTGAAAAGGTAGAACAGTATTCCCATTATCAATCAGTACATTCGTGCCAGATGATTTCTCTTAGTTGTCATTTTGCCAGTGACAATGCATGGTCTTTCATCCTCATAAGGAGTCATACATTCGCCGAGGATTGTTAATCCAGTCGATTTTTCAAGAATTTCTGCATCTGCATCACTTCCATCAAATGCAATTTCGTAGACTATGCCTTCTTCTATGTCAGCCTCTAGAGATATCAAACTTACAACCATTTCATCCATGATTGAGGATGTCCTTAATTCTAATTCAGATTCTATTGCGTCCAATTCATTAGAAACTTCTTCGACAATATCATCAATTTTGATTGGTTGCTTGCCACCAGTTCTTCTAGCAGCAAATGCTGTACCATTTTCGACATCCCTAGGCCCTATCTCTAGTCTAAGTGGAACGCCCTTAATTTCCCAGTCATAGAATTTCTTGCCTGCTCTTTTATCGCGGTCATCAATATGCACACGTAACCCTGCAGATTTTAGTTGGCTAGTGATAGAATTCACAGTTTCCATAACCGCCTCACTTTTATGTGCGGCAACTGGAATCATAACAACATGAATAGGCGCAGATTTTGGGGGGAAAATTAAGCCGTTATCATCACCATGAGTGCCAACAACCGCTCCTAACAATCTTTCAGACATTCCGTAAGTTGTCTGGTGACAATTTTTGTGTGTTCCATCCACATCTTCGTATGTCATACCAAAAGCCTCAGCCCACTGGTCTCGGTAATGATGGCAAGAAGCTACCTGAAGAGTTCGTCCATTTGGCATTATCACGTCGATTGCAATTGTGTACCACGCCCCTGGGAAAGTATCCCACACAGGGCGTTTGGAAATGATTACAGGAAGACATAGGTCTGACATTATATTGTCTACAATCTCAAGGTCCTCTTGAATTTGAGCAGATGCATCATCCTCATCCTTGTGAGCAGTGTGTGCTTCAAAAAAGTGTATCTCTCTAACTCTGATAAACGTTCGAGTTTGTTTTGTCTCATAACGGAAAGTATTGACAATTTGGTAAGTCTTCAATGGTAAGTCGGAGTGACTCCTTATCCATAACGGGAACAAAGTGTACATTGCTGTCTCCGAAGTAGGCCGTAGGAACATTGGAACATCTAATTCAGTCTCTCCTGCATGTTTTACCCAATAGACTTCTTTGCTAAATCCTTCTACTTCCTCATCAAACCTAAGTTCACTGACATCAACTCCTGCCTCACGTGCTGCTTGTAAACGGGCTACTAGTTGATTTTCTTTTTCTAGAAGGTCTTCGGGTATCAAAAGAGGAAAGTTGACTTCATCGTGGCCAGTTCTTTCCATCTCTGCATGAGTCAATGCATCAATGTACTTCATTGCCTTCCAGCCATATGGGCGCCAAACATCCATCCCTTTGATTGGATATCTCTTGTCAACTAGGTCAGCGATTTCAACAATTGCTGGGTACCAAGCATTAAAATCAGCCTTGGCAGGAATTCCCCGCTTCGCTTTACCTTGGCCACCCATGTTGTCGCCGGTCTACCCATCCGGCTTGAATACTACGCTACCGTATCGGGGTTAGAAGGCCGAGTTGGGTTAAAAATTGCTATTACCGCCGCAAGCATCCAAACTAATTCTAGGACGACAAATGCCCATTCCCCAGTATGTAAAGCACGAATTCCCAAAATTGCGGAACCAACTGCCATTAACATTAGATATTGCAAACCTCGACTATTGAGGTACCCCCGTGTTTCTAAAATAAATGCCATCAAAATGCACAACATTCCAATATACGCGGCTAAATTAGTAATTGGCTCGAGGCTATCAAATGCTATTGTCGATTCAGTCATCTTTAGGTTCTGATAATTTCTTATCAATTACTTTTGCCATAGAATAGTTGTCCTTTAGGTCGATTATTGTGCCATTTGAATCTACCCAAAATGCCCGATTTGGCCCCTCATTGCGATTCTCTAAATGGTTAGCAACCACTGCATCTAAACCGTTACGTTCTAACGAATTTTTGGCAGCTTCTATTAATTCACCCTTAGTAAATCCTGATTGTAATTTGAATCCAATTTTCAAATCATCCTTGCATGATTGACTAATTATGTCTATATGCTTCTCCGATTTTTGTAATTCTATTGAGAAATTATCCATACCTGAACTTAATTTCGTACTCCAGGTGTTAGTCACTGTGTAGTCTAGAACAGCAGCAGAAAAGATCCAGGCATCTGGAGGATTATCACTCTGGCTGAAATCAATCAGTTGATTAAGCATTGATTCAGGCTCTTTACAATCTCTAATATCTTGGTGGTTTAACTGGGAATTTGTGGTTACAACTCCCTTGAAAATTACTACTTCATGGCCCATTCTATAGAGATAATCTGAAATCTCGAATCCTGTTTTCCCACTAGATGTGTTTTGAACCCACCTTACTGAATCAATTGCGCTTCGGGTAGCACCCAAAGTCAGTGCAACTCTCTTCCTGTTGGCACGATTTTTGTTAATTATATGTGAAAGAGTGCCCACTATCTGTATTACATCAGGTTGTTTTCTGCGCCCCTCTATTTCTTCACCCCAAAATATGTGATGTCCAAACTTTTCCAATTCCAAACAAAGGTCTTGGGTTACCTCATCGTCTGATAATGAGTTATGCATACTTGGAATAAACAGCATTGGTATTTTCCGACCTCGGGCTGCAGTTAGTGCCATTTGCATCGGGGTATCTAAAATTCCGTGAATATGACAACCGATTGTATGACGAGTTGCTGGACATATTAGAACTGCATCAACTAAGTCAAGTTGAGCCATGTCTGAATCCCAGTCAGTTATTATCTGAGATTGGCTTGCCCATTCGATGGCTAAAGGGGAAATCATTTCCTGGGCTGAGTGAGTCATTACTACAGTGATTTGAGCACCATGGCGCCTTAGTTCCCTAAGCAACCTCACACTATCTACAACTGCAATTCCGCCACTAATGGCAACTAGCACATGTTTGTCAAGTAGGGTGTCAGAAGTGACATCTACACCGATGTCACTAGTTTCACTCATTAGATGGTCCGATTTGGTGGTATCCTTTACGGCTATCGGTTCCATCAAACTGAATTAGTTAGACAAATTGGAAGGGTTATGGAAAGGGACCTCGCTACTATTGAGCGTGTTCATCGTAGTATGTCTAGCACTCTCCTTTGGTTAACTCTCTTGTTTTTCTTTTTGTTACTGACCTTCTCATTGAGTTTAGAAGGAACATTATTACAAATTGGTACTTTCGCTTCAATACTTACTTTATCAGCAGGATTGGCAATATATTTTGGCTTTTCAAGGAGAAAAATCTGGGCTTATAGATTGGCGATTATGCATTGGATTTTCTTAATTCTAATATGCTCATTGATAACAGTCTTAGACCTGATTTCAGGACTTCAAGGAAGCATAATGTCAGCAATAATGGCAATAATGTTGATTTTCATAATAGTTGGAATGGTAAAGAGATTTACAACATTTTCAAATCCTATGTTTATGGCCTGGTATATCGGTCAATCGACCAATATTCTTGCTTCATCTAATCTAGAAACTAACGAAATGATGGCTTCTTGCCCACATTGTTTGTCTATTCTAGCAGTAAAACCCTTAGAATTGAGTGGGTCTGATCTTTGCCCAAATTGCCAAGAAAAACTAGTTTCAGATGAAATCGTTGCTAAGTTCTCAAGCGAAGAGGAATGATACCTAACTATTCTGAAAGGGTTAGGTTTTTCCAATATTCTTCTGGTACTTCTTGCGCTAGCCTTAGTGCACCCATCGCTCCTAATCTGACAGGGTCTTCGACAATGTGTACAGTGATGCCACCTAGATCTGCTAGTCTCTCTTCAATTGAGGCTCCTAGGCCTCTGATTCCAGAACCCCCACCTGCTAGGATGATGTTTTGTCGGAAGCCATCATGATATTCTGGATTTGAATCTGCAATTAGAGCCTTCAAATTATCAACAATTGGATTGATAATTGATTCACAAGCAGATGAGATACAATCTGTGATGTCAAGTGACATTGCTTTTCCATCAATTGAAAAGTCAACAACAACCGGGTCTTTTGGCGGTGAAGTATTTGTGAATGAAAATTGTTCTTTCCAACGTCTTGCCATATCCTTAGTGATTTGAGCGCCAACGTATTTGCGTTGAATGGCTTCTATCAGAGCAGCATCAATTGCATCACCTGCTTGATTTACGTGCAATTGGTCTTCCGGCCTTGGTATGGTGCCGTAAACCCGGCAAATATCAGTTGTTCCTGCACCTATATCTACAACCATTGTATGGTCAAGCATATCTAGAGCATAAGCAACTGCGAAAGGTTCGGAAATAATCATGCAAGCGTTGACAGTTCCAGCAGCAGCATCAAAAATTGCGGTTTTGTCAACGTGACTTGCCTCAGCAGGAGCACCGATTACAGCAACTACTCTATCATACTCCTCAGGGTCAGCTAAATTCATCATGTGATTAATGAAGTGAGCAATGAATTTCTTATCTTCAGGTGTGTCCTTAATCACTCCATGTTCTAGAGGTCGGTATAGGTTCAATGCGAGTCTGTTTTTCAGAGCTTCTTCCCCGAATAAAACATCTCTACGGAGGAAGTTTTTGGCAATCGAATCCTTTGGAGTGCCGATAACTGTTAACACTTGTTCTTCGTGTTTATCATTTGAAACCATGACTGACCTAAACGTACCTAGGTCTACACCGATGTAAAGAGTCTCGTTCGCCATTGTATTCACCGTAGTCCACGCTCCGAAGGGGACGGTATATCAATAATCCCTAACAATTGTTTACAAAGCCTCTTGATTTATAGCCACATTTCACAGCCATCACAATACCAAGCGGCGTGTTCTGAATAGAGAGGTGCCCCCTCTCCACAACCAGTACACTCTTTGGTAACCCCTTCACCAAACAGGGTCATGACAATCTGTACATGTCTTTCTTCCGAAATTCCTAGATGTTGCCGCATCGCCCAGAGCAGTTGGTCTTCACTAGGAGTTATCACCCCATCTGAAAGTACTAGTTCTACTGCGGTTTGATAGTCCGATTCAATTCCTACGGCGGTCGGGTCGAGTACCACACCGTCCTTTTCAGCGACAATATCTTTGCCACCCGGGTCGTCAATATAGAGTACTAAAGAAGACGCCTTTAGTCGGTTATCTCTTAACTCAAAAGTTACTACATTATCCACATTGTCAGCATATACAAACTTGCTAGTTTTATTAATCACAGAAGCGATATTGCGGGCAGTATCTGCTATTGTTCTCCCACGCCTCCACCCTGTGCTTGAATCTTCATTTAACAAGTAAAATTCAGTACCCTTGCCCGGATATTCAATTCTGACTTCTTCCCCTCCATCAAAATCGTTAGTCTTTAGAGTCAATTTACCAACTTCTGTCTCGAGAATGTTATCATCTTCATCAAAATTGATCATCAACGGTTTGCGCTGTTCTTCTGCGACATTGAAGTGTCCTTGCATTCCTTCCATCCATTTATCCTGCAGGCGAGTTAATCCTTGTTCCTGTTCTCGGGTTAAATTTTCATCAATCCCAAGAACTCTGGATAATCCTGTTCCTGATTCTATTTCTGTTTTGAACTGTTCAATCAATTTGGATTCTGAGCGAACCGATTCACGAGCTCTTCTACCACCTGATGATGAACTATTTGGGTCAGCCCATTCATATTGACAACGGTCACAAGCAAGGTAACCAGGAATAGACGAACTACTACTTCCACCACCACAACGAGGACAATCTCCGTCATCTAAGGCGGTCAAATTCTCCTTCGCTTCGCCTAAGCCTTTGGTTCCCTTCACAGGCTTCTTCCGGAATGCCATGAAACCCTTGAGTAACTCCAAGGGTCATATGAGTTCCTATTCACGCCTACATAGGCAGAGACACCTAAACCGGCGCGGTTATCAATAGGGCGCGAGTCGGCCCGCTTGATGCTACGAGAGTGTGAACTGCATGGTACCTTTGAAGGTGAACTTTGTCCAGCCTGTAATAGCGAAGGCAAATTCGTAATGAATGGAAGGGAAAGAGACCAGATAGCCAGAAGAATGGCTGGAATCCTTCGTCATTTTCCAGAAAAATTTGATTTAGAGATGGATATCAATGGTTGGGTTAGTATAAGGGAATTATCTAATGGGATTTCTGCTAAAGATAAGCGCAAACATTGGCTAAGGGACCGTCATATCCAAGCGATTGTAGATACAGATCCCAAGGGTCGTTACGAAATTCGAGGCGGTAATGTGAGAGCAACTTATGCACACACAGTAGAAATTGAACTTGACTTACCTTCAGACAATATTCCTGAATTACTCTTTTACCCTGTTTCAAGGGACGAATTGGATGTTCATCTTGAAGGTGGAATTCATCCTGGTGGGAGAAAATGGGTACATCTTTCAAAGACCATCACAAATGCAGCAAATGCGGGCGCAGTTCACCATTCGCGACCAGCAATAATCGAAATCGATATTATCCAGATGCAAGCATCCGGCTACACTGTTTACCATGCTGGGACAACGGTTTACCTTACAGAAATAGTTGATGCTCAATTCTGTGCACACGTGCCTTATGATAATACAGAATATGCACTAATGCTTGATGAATGGGGAGAAGAAGAGTAATTACTTTTTCTGGTATCCACATACTTGACAAAAATCAAACTCGGCGCTTTTTGGTTCATCACACTTTACGCATACTTCAGAGTTAGAAGTATTCTCAATGTCGCCCTTATCAGAAGACGAAATTAGTCTGACCGAAGAAGATTCTTCAAAAATCACTGATTCTATGAGTTCTCTCTCTTCAACCGATTTGAGAAACTTAATCACCTCAAATAATGATGATTCTAAGATTAATATTCTCTTTTTCCGTTCTTCGAGATTAGATATATCTTCTGCCTCAACCAACTGATCCTGCAGATATCTTTGCAGTTGGTTTACAGTGGCACCATCTTCCATGAATCACCGCACCATATCTACCCTAATCAACGCGGTGGGTCAATTTTATACTGAGGCCAATAGCAATTGACTTCATAGAGTGCTCTTTCGGGTTGACTATGGAAGGGCCCGTCATCATCAAATTTGGCGGCGGGTTAATCACAGAAAAAGAGAACTTGTGTACCCCAAAAATTGATGTAATCCGAAACTTAGCAAAAATAGTTGAGCAACTAACCCAATTGAATTTACGCGTAATCATTGTTCATGGCGCTGGAAGTTATGGTCACCTGAAAGCTAAAACTTGGAAACTACACAAAGGAAGAATTAACGAAGATTTACCTACAACTAATAGTCTAAGTTCCCAAGATGAGGCTATCCAATCAGTGAGAAGGGATATGTTAAATCTGAATCAATTAGTTTCTATTGAACTACAAAAGTTAGGAATTTCTACATCCTCACACCCACCACATGAATGGGCTGTAGGAACAGGTAAGGAATTTGTGGGAGATTTACATCGTTTCAACTTAAATGGTGAATTAGTTCACATTACATATGGAGATGTTGTCGAATGTTCTGATGATAGAGAATTTGGTATTTTAAGCGGCGATGACATTTGCTATAGACTGGCCATAGAACTAGAAGCGAGCCATATGCTTTTTGCAATGGGAGGTGCACCAGGATTGATGTCTTCACCACCCACTGATTCTACTGCAAAACTAATTCCTGAGTGGTCACCCAACCAACCATTTGAAGGTGTACATAAATCCGAAATTGATGTTACTGGAGGCATTTATCTGAAATTAAGTGTTGGGGGAAAAATTTCTGCCCATGTACCTAATGTTTGGATTATTGACGGTGAACATCCAGAACGAATTGTAGAACTCGTAACAGATGGTACAACATTAGGAACGAGGATAATTCCTGAATCTCCATAGGAGATTATACCATCTCATTATAGAGGCAAAACCCCTCAGATAAGATAGTGGGTGAGGCAATGAGCGAGAACAGTCCATTCCTTGGCGCTGAATATGATGAAGAACAAAGTGAAATGATGAAAGAAATGGTAATCTTAGTTGATGAAAATGATTGTCAAATCGGCTCAATGTCAAAAGTAGATAGTCACCTCGGAGAAGGAACTCTTCATCGCGCTTTCAGTATCTTAATGTTCAACTCCTCAAATGAGATGTTAATCCAAAAACGAGCAGATACTAAGATTACATTTCCATCAGTGTGGGCAAACTCTTGTTGCAGCCACCCCCTTGACATTGAAGGCGAAACTGAAATGGAAGATGACCTCGGAGTCAAACGTGCTGCAATTCGTAAGATGGAACAAGAACTTGGAATCACTTCTGAACAATTACCGATTGAGAATTTTCATCTAATAACCAGGATGCATTATAGAGCAAGAGCAGACGAAAAATGGATCGAACATGAATTAGACCATATTCTGTTAATTCGCGCTGATGTAGAATTACACATTAATCCCAATGAAATATCTGAAGTCCGCTGGGTAAACCAATCACAATTAGAAGATTTAATCACCAATTCGCCAGAAAACGGCGAAATTATTGCCCCTTGGTTCTATGAGATTTATACAAGGTTCGCCTCCAACTGGTGGGGTCACCTTGATGAAGTAAGTTCTCTTCAAGAAAATGTGGTACATCACATTGGAGATGTTGTTTCTAGCGCTGATTCTACTTTACTCGAGGCATTAAAAGACCATGCTTCGGAAGTAGAAAGTAGGATAATTACAGCATTAGACAAATCAAACCATGAACGTCTGAAAAATGCCATGATGCACCTAATTGAAGGTGGAGGGAAGCGACTCCGGGCAATATTACCATGGTTGGTAGCAGATGCATGTGGCGGCTCTTCTGATTCATTGTATGACCTAGGTGCTGCAATAGAAATCATTCATAATTTCACTCTAGTACATGATGACATAATGGATAATGATGAATTGAGAAGAGGCAGAGAAGCGGTCCACATTGCATATGATATGCCTACAGCAATCAACGCTGGTGACGCAATGTTGGCAGTCTCCTTTGAGATCTTGAGTGAAGCAGATGAAATCTCATCTGAGGATTTCCGTTCTTTAGTTTCAATAATCGGGAAAATGGTTCGTAAGGTCTCAGAAGGCCAACAACTAGACATGGATTTTGAAAACAGAGATTATGTGAGTGAAGAAGAATACTTGGCTATGATCTCGGGAAAAACCGCTGCTATGTTCACAACTTGCGCACGAACAGGTGCTATACTTTCTGGTGCAAAGGCAGATGTAATTGAGAATCTGGCTAATTGGGGCGAAAACCTCGGTCTTTGCTTCCAATTAATGGATGATTTAATCGATGCTACCGGCGATAGTGAGACATTAGGCAAGCCAGCCTGCAGCGATGTTGTAGAAGGAAAGAGAACTCTGATTGCAATTCATGCATTAAGTTTAGAGCCAAGTGAGTTACCAACATTCAACGAGGTGTTTGCATCTCGAAATGAGGAAACTCCTCGAGATACACTTGATGAAGTTCTTTGTGAATTACAGGCTTCTGGTTCTATCTCTTATGCAAAGGATAGAGCGATGGAATACCATCAATTAGCCCATTCATGTTTAGACAAATTACCCGATTCACCTGCATTGTCAATTCTCAGACAATTAACAGACTGGCAACTCATTAGGATTTCATAGTCAATGACTATTTTATAGTTTAATTTTTAACTACTCAATCAGAATAATATGATTCACCTGGGATTTCAGGTTTCATACCCTTTCGCTGACGAATCTCTCCAACTACTTTCTCTAGAAGTGATCTTGGCAATTCTTCGAATCCACAATTTTCAGAATTCCATACCGCTCTACCCTGACTTGCAGCCCGAATATCGTTTGAGAAACCAAATGTTTCTGCAACTGGAACTTTTCCAATAACTGTGGTGATTTCACCATCAGATGGCATGTCTTCTATTTCTCCACGGCGTTGAGTAATTTCTCTTGTGACTCCACCTAACCAGTCATTAGGTACGGAAACATGCATTTTTTGCATAGGCTCCATTAGAGCAGTATTAGCCCTTACTAGAGCACCCTTGATGGCATTTCTCATTGCTGGAATTGTTTGAGCAGGGCCACGGTGGATAGCATCTTCGTGGAGTTTTGCATCTTTGAGTTTGACCATGACACTCATTAGTGGTTCTTCAGCAATAGGTCCTTTTTTGCATACTTCATTGAAAGCTTCGATTAGCAATTCTTTTGTTTCGTGGAGGTATTGAATACCCTTAGTATCATTGACCAAAACATTAGTACCATTGATAGCGTAAGTTTTGCGCATCAAATCTTTGTCCATGCCGTATTCAGCGAATTTCCTGCCAATTTCTTTTGCGTCATTTGGCCGAATAGTACCTGAACCGATATCTCCTTGGCGCAGAGCATCTACAACTTCAATTGGAAGTTGTTCAACTTCAATGTAAAATCTATTGTGGCGATTAGGTGATTTACCTTCGAAAGGTCGCCCATGGTTGTTGCCTGCAGTTGTTTCTCGATATACCACAATTGGTTCAGAAACGGAGACTTTGATTCCCTGTTCTTCTTCAATTCTGTAAGTTGTAATTTCAAGGTGAAGTTCACCCATTCCAGCAAGCAATGCCTCACCGGTTTCAGCATTGGTTGTAACTTGTAGGGAAGCATCTGCTTTTGCAAGTGAACGAAGTGCATCAATGAATTTTGGTAGGTCTTTCATTGATTTAGGCTCTACAGCGACTGTAACTACTGGTTCTGAATAATGCCTGATTGCTTCGAAAGGAATGATATCCTTATCCCTCGCAACGGTAACACCGGCTGCAGCGGAACGAATACCAGTTAATGCGGCTATATTTCCTGCAACGATTTTTGGAATTGAGATGCGGTCTCCACCAACCATCATGCTAACCTGTTGTACTCGCTCTGCTTTACTTCCCCCAATAGCCCACAAACTCTCTCCGTGGTTAATAGTTCCAGAATAAAGACGGCCAACAGCTACTTCTCCAGCATGAGGGTCCATCCAAATCTTAGTAATCATGAGCGCAAGAGGACCATCTGGGTCACAGTTTATCATTGCTTGACCCATCTCTGAATCGGAATCCCCAGACCAAATATTAGGAATACGGTATGGTTGTGCAACCACTGGACTTGGTAATTGAGTAACTGCCATGTCTAAGAGAACCTCGTGTACTGGTGCTTTCTTGGATAATTCTCTTTGCTCTTCATTATTACAATAATCAAAGATATCCTTGAACGAAATACCAGATTTCTGCATATATGGTACAGTAATACCCCAGTTGTGGTAAGCAGATCCGAAAGCAACTGTGCCATCTGAAACACTGACTTGCCAAGATTTCTTGTATTCATCAGGAGCAAATTGGCGAATTAATTTGTTTACTTTGGTAATCTGATCCATGAATCTCTCTTGCATATCCTCAGGAGTTACTTGTAATTCGTTTATTAAACGGTCAACCTTGTTAATGAATAGAACTGGCTTCACCTTTTCTTTCAAGGCTTGGCGCACCACAGTTTCTGTTTGTGGCATTGCTCCTTCAACTGCACAAGTTAAGATGAAACATCCATCTACTGCGCGCATTGCTCGAGTTACGTCGCCACCGAAATCTACGTGACCAGGTGTATCAATCAAATTGATTAGGAAATCTGTGCCCTCAACTGCGTGAACCATAGAGGCAGACGCTGCATTGATGGTAATTCCTCTTGCAGATTCTTGCTCATCGAAATCTAAAACCCTGCTTTTACCAGCAAGGTCTTCACTCATCATTCCTGCTCCAGCAATCAAATTATCTGAGAGAGTTGTTTTTCCGTGGTCAATATGAGCAGCAATGCAGAGATTACGAATACGGTCTCTATCATGCATCACTTCTGTTGCTTTTGCGATGTTGTCTTCTTTTCGTCCCATCAGTCTTCACCTTCGGTGAAGCGGCCGACCTAACATCGGTTCATAAAGGCCACCACCCTTGTAATTCATATTAAGGGGCAAGAGCCTCAATTCCTGATGGGCAAGGAGCCTATACGGATGGTTGATGAGAAGGTTTCGTCATTTCATCTAAAATGGCTTGAAACTCTAAATTGATTGCATTAATCTTATTTTTCGTTTGAGTGATTTGCTCAACAATGATGTCCCTTGCGTTTGAACTCGAGCGGCTTAATTGCGCCCGCGTCTCATCTAGATATCTCAACGCGTCACGCATAGCCTGTATGCATTCATTGCTCCTTAATTCAAAAACATTCATCGTAGTTTCATTATGGTTTTGTTCTGATTGATTGGCAATTTTAGAAAAAGACGTTCTCATTTTAGCAGTCTCAATTGATGCAGTTGGAGTCCTTTTCAGATTGGAATTAAATTTTACTAGTGAGAAAGCCCTAATCCACCATTTTGACGGGTCCCACTGCCACCATCTGATTCCGTTTCGATAATCAGCTTGGAATGCGTGATGAAAATTGTGATACCCTTCTCCGAATGTAAAAAAGGCAAGCCAATTAGAATCCTTGCTGCTGTTACTTGTTGTGTACGATTGTTTACCCCATACATGTGCTGCTGAATTTATCAAAAATGTTCCATGGTGGACAAAAACGGTGCGAACTAAACCACCCCATACAAACCCACCAATTGCAGTTGGAATGCCACCAAGAAGGTAGCCGATTATCGCAGGGGCTACCATTCCTACCAGAAATCCGATTGTGAAAATAAAACGATGTTGAAGCCTTACAACCCAGTCTTTTTGCAAATCTGGTACATTTGAATAGTCTACTTCGCCATCTTCTTCATCAATTATAATCCAAAAGAAATGACTCCACCAAAAACCTCTTGTCGCATTATATGGGTCACCTTCTTTATCCGTATCTTTGTGGTGTCTTCTGTGATCACTACACCATTCTAAAATTGAGTTTTGAAACGCGCCAGCCCCAAACAGAGCATATAGAATTCTAAGAGGTAAAACTGCGGAATGGCTTCGGTGGGAGAATAATCTGTGATATCCAACCGTTATAGACAATCCACACGCAAAATACCAGAAGAAAAATATACAAATTTCAACCCAAGTGATTCCATAAGTAAAACCGTGCCATATTGCTCCAATTAGAGCCAAAATAGGAGTTGCAAAAAGAAAAACTGCATTTACCCAATTATACTTTATTGGACTAGGATTGTCTGTTAAATCTGACATATAACCACTAGACCTCTTGTTAGTAATTTTATTGTGATTGAATTAGCACTATTAACTTCAAGTATAGAATATCCAAGTTAAAGCAATTCCATGGACTTGAAAAAAATCCGGAAAGATTAGCGAGCAGAAGCAGCGATTCTTTCTACTTCCTCTTTCTTACCAATTGCATAGGACGTAACATCTCCATTGGCTGCTTTGGAAATTTCTGTAACAATTCCTTCAGTGAGGGTCCTCGTACTTTTTCGCGTTGCTTGAGTAGAACCTGTAGCCAAGTGTCTGATAGCAACATCAATCCGGCGCATTGGGGCGCTGTCAACAGCCTTTGGCTGACTAACTGCCCCGAATTTAATCCGAGTAATCTCTTCCATCGGTGCTGAATTTGCTACTGCATCTACGAATACTTGTAGAGGGTTCGTATCATCTCTTGCAGCGATACGGTCTAATGCGTTCTCGAAGGATTTTGTGGCAGTGGTTTTCTTGCCGGTATATTTTCCAGTTCTCATCAATCCGTTGATAAATCTCTCAACAATGGACAACTTGCTCTTACCAAACCAAGCATTTGCATGTCGACCACCAGTGTGTGGCACACCGACAGTCTTGAGATTGATGTAAGGTGCAATACCTGGGTCTTCACATGATACTGTAGTTGCATCCCATTTGTTGAAAACAAGTGTACCAATTCCTGCAATGGGTGCTTCGTTGACGATTTTCTCTTCTGCAGGTTCTTCTGCAACTTCTTCTTCAACTTCATCACTCATTTTTCCACCTCAGCGAATTGGCTTCTCTTTACGGCCTCTAACCATTTCATTAAGTGAAACGCCATTGACCTTGATTACCTTGAATCGAACTCCAGGAATATCTCCGTATGAACGACCCATGCGGCCACCAATTCCTTCGACCATGACTTCATCGTGTTCATCTATGAAATTGATCGCACCATCACCTGGTGCGAACGCAGTCAACTTGTTTCCAGTACGGATTAAACTAATTTTTACTGCCTTACGAATACCTGAGTTAGGTTGCTTGGCTTCAATACCAACCTTCTCAATTACGATGCCTTTGGCTTGTGCTGAACCTCCAAGAGGGTCAGACTTTTGTTTGAGTTTCAAAACTCGCTTTTTGTAACCACGGTCCTTCCAGCGAAATCGCTGTCTGTCTCGCTTCATTTTCGCACCTGCAAAGAGTCCTCTACCCATGATTACACCTTGAAGCAAGCCGCCGACCTACCCCGCATATATGAGGCCATCGGCAAGGAATCATTCGACATAAGCGCAGGGTGCCGATTTCAGCCTTACTCAATTAGATGTCCCCCAACCTTCAAGCGATGTATCTAAGTCGCCGTCATAATGGCATTTAGAGACCATCTCAATGGGGCCGTCACGCTTGACAAAACAAACCCAATTAACGAGATGAGATTAGCAATCGAATCAAATCCTAAGGATGCCATAATGTTCACTAATCCCGTGGGAGTTGACGGCCATTCAGCCGCGGCAAATGTTTGCCTTAGAGACAACATGGCCCGACAATTTGGAATTGAACCTGCTCAATTACTAACTTCTTTAGAATGGGCAATGGATAACCGTTCTACCCCAATTAATTGTGAAGGAGAGGCCCCAGTGATGGAGAATTCCATCGAGCCTGTGGACTTGAGGAAACTACCAATCCCGCATCATTACCCACAAGATAGAGGGCGATACATGTCGGCTAGTATTATCATAGCAGAATATGATGGAATACGCAATGTTTCTTTCCACCGCCAATTTGTCCGAGATGAAAATCATCTGGTAGCCAGATTAGTGCCAAGGCACCTCAGAACAATGGTTGATGAAGCCAGAGAGAAGGGTGATTCTGTTGATATTGCTATAGTAAATGGAGCAGACCCTTGTCTGCTGTTAGCAGCCGCAATGTCATTCAATGAACCAATTGATGAACTTACTGTGGCTTCTTCCTTATATCAAAAATTCTACGGCAAACCAATGGAAGTTATCTCGTTAGAAAATGGTGTAACTGTACCTGCAGATGCTGAATACGCTATGTGTGCATCAATCACTAGTGAAGACGATGATGAAGGTCCATACATCGATATAACGGGCACAATTGATGACGTTCGAAAACAACCAGTCATAGAAGTGCACTCCATTCACCACAGGGACAACCCTATTTTTCATGCAATACTACCGGGATTAGCAGAACATCATGCACTAATGGGTCTCCCACGCGCACCGACAATTTTCTCAAGTGTTTCCAAAGTTTGTGATTGCCGAGATGTTGTTATGACTTCAGGAGGCTCAGGGTGGCTTGCAGCAGTTGTTCAGATAGAACCTCAATCTAGCGAAGATGCAAACAATGCGATTATGGCCGCGTTTGAAGGCCACCCCTCTATGAAAGCGGTAACTATAGTTGATACCGATATTAATCCAGCAGACCCGATAAGAGTTGAGTGGGCGTTGATGACAAGATGGCAACCGGACAAAGACACAGTAATTCTAAGCAACCAGCGAGGCAGTAGCCTCGATCCAACTAGAACAGATGATGGATTGACCTCAAAAATTGGTTATGATGCAACCATCCCATTTGGCAGAGACAAGAAGCCATTCACATCAGTACTATAGTCACTCAATAATTGGCAAACTTCAATTGAACCAACCATCAGAGCAGGTCATGGCGAATAGTAGTGGCTCCTCATTACAACATCCTCGCCGTAGTCTTGGCAATAGACATCGCTCTCAAGCTATGAAGTTTCTAGCATTAGCCCAAAAAACCCCAGAAACATCATCTCAAAACTTGAAGTGGGCAGAACAGAGTGCTCGCCAAGCAGTCCTACATGATTTTACCCACGAAGAAAATTGGAGAATTCTTGCAGAAATCAAAACTTTAGCGGCAGATGAAATCGGATTACGAGCGGTATTAGAGGATTTATTTGCAGTATTAGGAAGAGACCCGGAACATTTGCAACAACTTGTAGAAGTCGATATGCTTGAACACGGCTTTTCTTTACTGTCTGCCTCTCTAACAGCAGACCCACTTGACCCTGAATATTGGGAACAACTCATCACTCCTGAATTTTTAGGTGAATTAGAGGCTAGATTCTTTACCTTGGATTTAACCGACCCGCGCGCTAATGTTTTATTTGGAAGAAGACTAGAAAGAGTTCGATTAGTAGATGAACAATTATTTATTCGCCTAGTACGAAAATTACTCGCCCAAAGACCATTCAATCATGAAGCCTGGATAGAACTTGGGCACTTGCATGAAAAGCGGCAAGAATACGATGAAGCATGGTTTTGTTATGACCAAGCCCAGACTCATTTTCCTCAAATGACTCCACGGGATAAATTTCGGGCCCGCATGGAATCTCGGCTCGATAGTGGTAATGAAAAGTGGGCTAAGCCAGATAGTAGTACCCGTGTGAAATTCTTGAAGAAAATGGAAACCTTAGCACTAAAAGTAGCAATTCCCTCTGAAAGTGAAAACGAGTTGAAATCTGAGGTTGAAGAAAAACTGAGTGATAATGAAGAAAATATATTAAATTTGTTAAAAAATGAAGAATATTCTTCTGCATTTTTCCTAGCAAGAAGATTAGTGACAAGTGGCGAAGAATGGGCCATTCCATTTTTAGAAGAGGCAAAAGGACACCTTAGTGACCAATCATAGCGAGAACAATTGGGTCAGCCGCTTTCTCAGATTCTCTTACCATATTGGAAAAATTGTCAAGACCGAGATTTTTTTCTGCTTCTAATAAAACTGCAATATCTGGCCTAGATTTCCCTTCAAATCCAAGGGTCCAGTTGTTAGTACACCATTCTACAACTTCTTTCAGGTCTTCTCGATGGGCAGAACAATTAGTGTTCTGTCCTATTTCTCTTGGGGCCGCATCTCTAACTATTTCAGCCATGCGTGGCGAAGAATCGTCAATCTTAGTGAGGCTTAAGTCCATCCAAATTAACGCAGATTGGTGCGCGGATTCCATCATTTCACTTCTAGAACATAGATCAAATGCCACCCATGCATGGCGCTGACTAGACACATAATCTCCTAATTCAAAAAGAAGACAAGAAATTTGTAATCTGCTAGTTGCGATTATTGGTTCTTCATGTGGTCCTTCTCTATTAATATCTGAGAGAATCGTTAAAGCCATAATTCCCTCATTTCTAGAAGTGTGCCATTCTGCTAAGTTTAGAGTCGCAATACCATGAGCAATGCTCCCTTCCTCAATTGCCTTGAGTCTCTCCATAGCCCAGCGCAAATCAACACCGGCCTCCTCTTCTTCTCCGGCAGTGAAACGTAACAAGCCCCATTCCATACGAGAACGGGCTTCCAAAGTGTGGTTTCGTTCACTTGCACTTCGACTTGATTCTACACTTTCTTTTAGAAAATTTTGAGCAGCGTCAAAATCATTGTTTAATTGGGAGTGGCGGAACTTAAGGAATTTGGATTCAGCATCTGATAGAAATACATCCATTTTCAAAGAAAAATCAACATCTCCTGCAATTATTGCTGCCTCTGCTAAACCAAATTGATCTTCAAAATTCTTGATGGTATCATCAGATAATGGCTCGGCACAATGCAACTCATACAATTCAAACGCAGTTGGCATTTCAATCTCTCCTAATGCTTGATAGCGCTGAGATAAATCCAGAGCGGGCTGTGATGCTAGGGACATCTCCAGACCATCCTGCAGCGCCAGAATGGCCACCGCCTTCCCCACCTAAGGTATCACATAATTCTGCCATAATTTCACCTAGATGGACACCATCATTCACTGCTGACCTACTTGCTCTACCAATCAATCTCGTTTCATTTTCAGCCCTTCTTACCACTAATGCAACATCTGCTCCTGCAGACAACAGTGAATTGGCAACAATACCCTCATTTGTGCTGCCTGATGTGTGTAGAAGAAACCATTCACCAGCGTCAATTGATTCTAATCTAGATAGGGCTTTTGCAATTGCCATTTTTTGAGAATGGTTCAATTCATCCCGCTCTATAGATTCTATGAAGGCTGCATAATCTAGAGAGTATTTGTCAATTAATTCGCCAGCAGCAATGAATGACCCACCATTTGCATGTTTGAATCTCCCTGTGTCAGTCACGATTCCAGCCAATAATAGAGTTGCAGAATTATTATCCATTTTCAAATCAAAATGTTCGGCATATCTATGAATTATTTCGGTTGTAGAACTAACATCCCAACAGATGACCAGTTCTGCCTCTTGCCATTCACTACCGCCTTGATGATGGTCAATTACACAAATTGGTACGTCAGCAGGCAATTGTAATCCTGTTTGAGAATATGAAGCGCAATCTACAACAATTATTCCTGCTAATGTTCTAGGCCACATTGGTCTGTTAGAATCCATCAAATGAAAGGAACCTTCAACATCTGCCAACACTCTTTTTGCGACCTTGGAAACATAAATCCCACAGGCTTTAGCACCAGGACCAATCAAAGATGCCAAGCAAACAGCAGAGCCAATAGTGTCCATATCACCATTTTTATGAGAAACAATTGCAATTGCGCCTTTCTCAGATTTGTCCGTGACCCAATGGTGAAACATTGTGAGGTCATCATTTGTCTCTGTCACTACGAACCCTCAAACTGTTTTACCATCTGATCGTATTGAGTTCGAAGGGTCTCTTCTTGAGTAACTAATCTTTGTTCATGCTCTTTGAGTGTGGTAATGGTCGCCTCAATATCCTCAGACAATTTTTCCCTATCACTTACCTCTAACAGAAGCGGTCCGGATTGGCGATAAACTGCTCTATCTTCTTCTTGTGTAGATAGGTGCTCAAGTGTGGCTTCTAACTCCTTAATTTGTCCGCCAATAGACGCGACTTGTTGGGCTGAACTCTGTAGTTCAGCAACTACCATCTGCAATCTTTGCCTAATATCTTCGGTTACCATTCTTTATCCCTCAATCTAATCGGCTACGGTTGACCTCAATAAGTGACTCGGATGCGGCCTGAATTGAGCGAAGTGTAGTATTGAGCCTTGCTCTAAGGTCAGATATGTTGTCAGCAGATACTTCCACGGAGAGAGAAGATGAATCGGTTTTGATGTCTACATCTTCAGTTGCTAAAGCTGCAGCCAATGAATTAACATCAATATTTTGACTTAAAGTGAGAGTTGCAGTACAAACATCACTCTTCTTCGCTACCATCATCACCATCTCCTTCGGTGGTAATTTCTTCTAGTGGAGCATCTTGGTCTTCTTCATTCAAAGTACGCTCATATTCAATAGCAGCATTTTGGGCTATCAATGCCATATCAGTAGCGGTTGCTCCTTCAACAGACCTGCGAATAATCCTATTATTTGCATCAGATGCTCTGGTAAAAGGTTGCCAGACTCCACCAGCAAATGTGTGGCCACACTTTCTGCAAGCCCAAATACCAGCAGATTCACGTCTTACTTTTTGATATTGACATACTGGACAAGAGTATTCTCTCTTTACCTTTCTTAGTGCGGATGAGGCTCTTCGCCTGACACTCACACCGTATCTAGCTCCGAATCTTGCTTCGAGTCCTGCTTTCTTAGTTCGCTTTGCCATTCAAACACCTCACAATGAATCTACTATTTTTCTCAACTCTGCACATCGTTGCTTAGCCGCATCCATGATTTCTACGAATTCGCTCGCCGAGAACACTCCCTTTAATCCCTTCTGCAAAGAGTGGACATGGTCGTCTTCTCCAAGTGTGATGTGAATTCTTTCATCACCACCAACTTCTTCTTCTCTATTTGAATCATAAACGAACCTTCCCCCTACTTTTTGGAATGAACACATTATTGGGGTTTTGTTAACTGGTAACTTCTTATCTTCACCAACATCAAACCGTTCGCCTGGAAGAGTTGCGTTGTGGAGCGCAGCGATCGCTGCTAATCCAAAGGCATCGAATAAATTACCATCATCGCTGATAGCAAAGCAATCAATAATGACTTGCCAGACTTTTTCACCTGGAATAATACACAAATCCTTGGTGTCGATACAACCAGATTCGCGAATTCCTCTGTCAACAACTCTACCGATTTCGATACTTTCAGGGCTTGGTGGCCCGGGTTCAATATGGCGCCCTGCTAATGGTCTCAATTCAGCACTAGTCATCAGACCTCCTTCATCAGGTCTGTCAGGATAAGGGGTTTGAAGTTGGAATTTGATACCACAAAATACGATTGTATCTCCCATTTGCACTTTTGCACTACCTTCTGCTCGGTCAAGTACTCCCACTTCCACCGAGAGTTCTCGGCCTTCCCATTGGCCTCGACCATCTGCTCTTTGGTCTCTAGATGCAAGTTCTGCTAAGTGAGCGCGCAGTAATTCAGGAACTAGGGGTTGAGCCATTATTGACCACCACCGTATTTGTTAGCAATTGCTTCCTTCATTAATTCGTGAATTTTTAACGCGGCTTCCATATTGTAATCCCAAGCCTCTTGGAATTCAGAAGGTGAAAGGTCACCATCCATTTGTAGGAAAACAAGTTCCCCAGTGTTTGGAAGGACACCCATGGGTAAATCGGCTGCTCCATAATTATCCTCTTCCTTATTCAGGTCACAAACAACTACACCGTTGATTTTTCCACTTGCAACACTGACTACCATGTCTGTCATTGGTATACCAGCATCTGCTAGAGCAAGTGACGCCGCAGTTAAGCCAACACAACGTGTTCCTGCTTCAGCACAAATGACCTCAATTTCAACACGTATTTTACTTCGTGGATAAAGTTCGAGTAAAACAACTGACTCTAAAGCATCTGCTGTCACTTTGCTAATTTCCCGACTGCGTCTGTTGAATCCAGGACGGAATCTGTCTGTAGTTGAAAAAGGTGCCATGTTGTAGCGAACATCAAGAACCGCTCGCTCTTGGCGTTGAATCTTTCTTGGATGAGCCTCCATAGGACCATATACCGAGGCAATAACATAATTTGTGCCCCATCGCATACTTGCTGAACCATCTGCAACGGGAACCACTCCCATTTCAATTTCAATGGGTCGTATATCCCCTGCTTTCCGGCCATCTACGCGATTGCCGTTCTCATCTATCATTTGGACGTCACCATATCCCATTTTCATCACTCTCCATTTCCGTTTGCTAATTGGCTAGCAATACCAGCTGCCAATTCAGTTGAATGTTGATTATCACGTGCGTATGCTAATGCATCTCGCACTATTCGAATGCCTTCAGGTTCTCCATCAACCCAAATTCTGCCATTTGCACCTAAGATTATTCTGCAATTACTTGCATCTTTGAGTTGCTGGATGATTGCATTTGAACCACTCGAAATTGTACCCACTAGATGAGGAGGGATTGTATCAACGAATCCAGAATTAACTTTCCTCAATCCCATTCCCTTCATTGTTACAACTGAAGAGTGGGCTTCATCTACTTCCTGAACGCGACACAAAATTGTAGTTCCTACATCCATTGCATCTCGAGTTCCGCCGTATTCAATCTTCATTGGAGCGAGACTCATAGGAAGAATAGCATTGAATGGGGCATTTAGGTCAATAAACCAAATATTAGATCTCATGCCTTCAATGTACCCGACCACTAAATCACCAGGTCTAGGAAAGTAAGCCGTATGTACTGGAAGAATTGAAACTTCACCCGACTTTTCAACCAAGTAACCAAGTTTGGTTGCTATCAATTCATCATTCACTTTAATGACTCCGTGACCAAGTTGGCCACTTGTATCAGAACTAATTTTATCGCCGGGTATCACCAGGCTGCCGGATGCAGCCAAAGTGCGCCCATCCGAGGCGCCACTATTACTCATGTTTCTTCTCCGAGCCGGCCGACCGGCCCATCATCTATAACCGTTGCATATTAAATGACTAATTGAGTCAGTTCACTTCAACTCTTTTACCACAACATCGGGGGCTCTTTTCCCAACTTTAGCGATGTAATCATTTTTCATCCCAGCAGGTATTTCCACAGTGAAAGCCCAATCACCATTCTCTAACCAATCCTCACGTAGGACTTCCTCCCTGACTAAGGCAAATACCGAGCCATAATTTGTGCCACCTACTTTGAAGGCTAACTTCACTGTCGTAAAAGAAATAGGAATTAATTCCCTAATCATCGCAACTGCATCTTTGACCTGTTTTTCAACCGATTTGAATGGATCTGCTTTGAATCTAGCCTCAATAAGAGCGTTCTCAACTCTCTGTGGCGGGTGTGGGAGTTTGGTTTGAGGGTCTATACCTAGCATACAAATGTCGGCAATAACTTGTCTTGTCTTTTCTTCGATCATTTTTTTCCTCTGGTCAGTGGTGAGTTGAATACTCCCTTCCAATAGAATTTTTTGAACGCATTGCTCTAACTCAACGGTTCCAAAAACTGCTTCTAATTTGTCACTCGTTGGCCTTTCGCCATTCTTGACATCATGCCACACCTCATCGGTTGCCAATAAATCATCTAGTTCTACACTACTTTGGTCATCCTTCCATTGATGAACCAAATCAGGGTCAACCAACACTTCATACCTCTTTCCGCCTTTCTCTAGACGGGCGATAACGGCGTCATCCATACTGACCATGAGCGTACCTCCAAAATGAGCGAGGAGAGGAGATGCGCATAGCATCTTCGCTGAAATCAATCTTCTTTAGCAGGTAACTTGTCTATGTGTCCAATTGTTTCTTCTAGGTCCATCAATCGGAATCCATTTTTGTCTAAAACTGCAATCTGTACCGCGTTCTTGTTCAAATCCTCATCTTCTAAAGATGAACGTAGCGCTTCTAGTCCGAGTTTAACCGCTGCATTCTGAGTCATGTTCTTTTTCCATTTGTTTTCGAAGAAATCTACAACTGAGTTCCTTCCTCTTCCAACTGCACCAGCGTGGTAGGATTGGTATGCTCCACTTGGGTCGGTTTCGTAAAGGTGAATACCGTTTTCATCAACGCCTGCAATCAACAAGGCTGTTCCAAAAGGTCTAGTCCCACCATATTGGGTAAAGGATTGCTTGAAATTACAGATTTTCTTTGTCAAGATGTCAACTGGAACTTTGTCGCTATATGTAATACGGTTAATCTGACACTCTGCCCGAGCCCGTGCTACAAGTTGTCGCGCATCTGCAACAAGTCCAGATGTTGCAAATCCAATGTGGTCATCAATTTTGTAGATTTTATCAATTGACTCTGGAATAATCAAACGGCTTGCAATTCGCTTGTCAACAATAAGTAAAACTCCACCACGATACTTCAATCCAACAGTCGTTGTACCTCTTTTGACAGACTCTCTTGCATATTCTACCTGAAACAATCTGCCATCAGGACTGAATGTTGTGATTCCGTGGTCGTATCCTCTTCCGCTTGGTTGCATCTGCTCACCTAAGCCCGGCTGTCAGACGGACTCTTATGAACCTTGAGAACCAAGAACCACAATCTCAAGCATCGCCCACTTCTTTTTCACCCTCGGCTTCATCCGCACTACATGCGAGTCATTGTCCTGTCATCTGGAGGGAAAGATTCGTGCTACGCAATTTGGTGGTCTCTGCTAAAGGGGTGGGATGTCGCCGGTATCGTCACTATCAACATTACAGGAGGAGACTCCATGATGTTCCAAGTGCCAGCAACTTCGGTAGCAGGATTGCAAGCTAGTTCGGGTGGCATACCTTGGTTACCTGTCGACATAAGTGGTGATGAACCTACAGAAATTGGTGAACTAGAGAATAATTTGCGTCCAATTATTGAGGGCGATTCTTCTTCAACCACAGAAGAGACTCTGACAAGTAGTGAAATTTCCAATTTATTTGACTTCAACATCAATAATTCACAGCCCATTACCAAATTAATCCCGAATGCACCTATAGATGCAATAGTCACAGGTGCACTACGCAGCGATTATCAAAAAACCAGAATTGAACGCATGGCTCAAAGACTTGGAGTCAAATCTTTTTGCCCGCTCTGGCACCACAAAGCCAAAGACCACATGCGTGACCTTGTCAATCATGGATTTGAATTCCTATTGAGTTCGATATCTTGTGAAGGATTAGATGAAAAATGGGTCGGTAAGACTCTGGATAGTATTAATTTGACTGAATTAGAATCACTTGCTAGAATCCACCGATTTTCAGTAGATGGTGAGGGAGGAGAATTTGAAACCACTATCCTAAAAACCCCTTGGATGAACAAAAAAATAAAGATTAATGGAGACCCTATTTGGACTGGTCAAAGGGGACATTTATTGATTGAAGGCGTTTCTTTTGCTGAATGATTGGGGCGTTACGCTCAAACCAAAGTCCCTTCTCGGCCGGTTTGAGGATACTCCAATGCCACTCTGTCCACTAGATTATCGGTACGGTCGCGACGCTGTCAAAGACATCTGGTCTGACCTCGGACGTCACTCACGTCAACTAGAGGTGGAGAGAGCCTTGATTTGGGCCCACAAAGAACTTGGGAAAGTCTCTCAATCAGATTATGATACAGTTGCAGCGATCTCAGACCCTGACATTGTAACCAAGGAAAGAGTTGAAGAAATTGAGGCTGAAACTAAGCACGACATAATGGCGCTCACAAAAGCAATGGCAGAAAAAGCCGGAGATGCAGGATGGTGTATACACCTTGGGGCTACATCTAACGATATTGTAGATACAGCAGTGGCGTTACAAATCAGGGATTCAATCGATCAACAAACTCAGATAATTTGTACTTTAATTTCCACAATTGCTGATTTAGCAGAAAGAGAGAGGGACACCGTTTGCATTGGCCGTACACATGGACAAGCAGCAGTGCCAATCACTTTTGGATTGAAGGTAGCAGTTTGGCTAGATGAATTTAGACGCCACCTTATTCGACTCCAAGAACTCACGCCAAGAGTATGTGTTGGGAAATTCCTCGGAGCAGTGGGGACCGGTGCAGCACAGGGCGAGCACGCGAGGGAACTTCAAGCACACATAATGACTCACTTGGGTCTAGGAATTCCTCTTGTAACTACTCAAGTTGTCGGACGAGACAGATACATTGAGTGGGTTTCCTGGATGGCAAATGTAGCCACAAGTGTCGAAAAGGTGTTACAGGAAATTAGAAATCTACAACGCACTGAAATCGCCGAAGTTGGAGAATATTTTGATGTTGAAAAGCAAGTGGGTTCCTCTACAATGGCTCACAAACGAAACCCAATTACCGCCGAAAATGCCTGCGGCCTGGCCCGTGTAGTTAGAGCAATGATGTTACCAACTTGGGAAAATGCATTGCTTTGGCATGAGCGTGATTTGGCTAATTCTAGTGCTGAACGATTCACTCTCTCTCACTCAGTTGTTCTGTTAGATGACGTTCTCTCTAAGTGTGACCGTGTCTTGGGTAAACTGGTCGTAGACAAAGACAATATGTTACGCAACATCAATTCCCAAAACGGATTAGTCATGGCTGAAAAGGTTATGATCGCTCTAGTTGAAAATGGAATACCAAGAGATGAGGCACATGAAGTTCTTCGGTCTGCTTCGATGGAATCCCTACAGAAAGGAGTCCACTTGGAAGATGTCTGTGCAATGACGCCAACAATCGCGGCGGCATTTGATGGAGATGAATTGCACGCTCTGTTTGACCCAAATAGCCATCTTGGAGTTTCAGCAGAATTGGTAGATGAAGCAGTTGCATTGGCGCGGGTTGCAATCAAGTGATTAACATCAATCCACCAAGCGCCAAACCGGTGCAAGTTGCGGTTATTACTAGTAGAAGAATCATTGCTTGTGGTCCAAACTGATTCTTGTCAAGTAAGGCCGTTCCAATCAAGCCATGAGTGCGTAATGCACCACTCAACCCTCCATCAACTTCCTCGAAGGCTGGGAGAGACCGGCGAGGGATTCTTTCCTTATCTCGACTACTGCTCATGGCAGCCCCACATGGTGCATGGTCATAGCGATTACCGTTGAAAGATTGGTTTTCAATCTAAGTATTCAAGAACCCCCAAACAAACCAACAGGCGTGGACCTCCCTCTGTTACACTCAATCACGCACTTGGCAGTTGGGGAAGGCTGCGGTGGAACTTCATTAGCATTGCAATATGCACGGGATACATTACTAGATGGTGGAAGGGTTATTTGGGTGTGTGAAAAATCACCTGACCCTCTCAGGTTTAGCCAGATTCTCAATGATGTAGATGTGGTTGCATTAGCAAAATATCACATGATGGAATGTGGTGAAGGAGTTGCGGGTGGAATTCTTACTGGCAGTAAACTAGCTCAAAGATTAACTCCACAATTATTTGTCATTGATGATTGGACTCCAAGGAGTGGCCAAGCAGACAGGTTGGCTATTTCAGCAATTGATTCTTTGGCCACAATTCTGCAGCCATCAGGATGTAAGTTACTAATTACTTCAGCACTGTATGGGGATGCGAGCGGGCAGAAAGAATGGAAAATCCGCGGAAAAAAATTACTCGAACATCTGTTACCTTCAAATTGGCAGCTAACAAGTTCAGAAAAAGGATTACAAAAAAGGAACCTTCAAATTGGGGACGACATTATTCAATTGCAAATAAACGATGAAGGATTTAGTTGAACATCAGTCTTCTTCGTACTCGATGCCTTGGGCTTCTGCAGCAGATGCTAACAACTCAGCCATTTCTTCTAAGGCATCATCATCTGGTTCAGTGAATTGGTCGGGATCTTTCGCCTTTCCACCCAATTCATCTGACCCAGCAATCACTGGAGCATTTTCAGCAATTATTGATTGTTGATTGCGCTTAATCATCTTGATGATGAGATATACTAGTGCTCCTGAGGCCATGAACAACAGAACATATGCTATTGATACTGAATCAACCATGAGATGCCGAGACGACCTCTCCTCAATTACCTCTTCGCTTGTCGGTTTAGTGGTTTAGCCAGATGCCTACGATTAGAACTAGGGGGCTCCACCCATATTTTGGTAGAATCAAACTTAGAATTTAGCCATTCAGACTTTTCTTTCGCGCCACATTGCTCACAACGCAATGGCTGGCCAACACCTTGGCGACAGAATTTGCCTGCACATTTACAGATAGGGCGTGAAAGTTGTCGCGGCACTGCATCTGAACACATTAGGGATTCCAAATGAAATTCACCTTTAGGGGAAAGCAACCCTCTCCATTCTACCAAATCACCGACTAGAAGAGATTTCAGTAATCGATTAACATCACCACCTTGCTTGAAGGCAACTAAAGTTGAGTGTTGTTCTCCGTCAAACACAGAAAGAGAAGCATGGCCCCCTTTTACTTCTCTAACGCTTGAAATTACCACCCCGGTGCCTATATTCTCAATATGATCATCAGTTGCTTGATTTGTTCGATGAACGCACATTGCAACTGCATTTTCTACCTCATCACTAGACTGTAACCAATCGTGTGCTTGCTTGGCAACCTCACAGTCTTCCGACCTAATTCCATATAGAACAGGGCACGGCGTACGAGGAGTGATTAACGAATCGCCTGCATTTGGGTCTCGATTAAGTATGGTTTGAGGAAATTTTATTGACATTGTACCTACTAAATTCGCGGGAACTTTGCGAGATTTACCGATGTTTTCAGCCTCCCTCCATGCAGTTGCTTCCCATGTCCAATCGTTTTCTCCTCGCCAGGAAATGGCGCTTGTTGCACCTACAATTCCTCTAATAACTTGAGCAGAATTAGAATCTTCCTCCACAGACCAAAATCTAGCAGAAGAAAATGCTGACACATCATCTAACCTGTTACTAGGATCAACAAAACCCCTTACTGCATCCCAATACCAATTTTCAGGAAACCTATTTTCGGTACAAACCAGAACTGGACTAGCAGCCTCCACCCTATCATCATCTAGTGATGGGTTATCAGAAATATAACGTTGATAAAACCAAATTTCTAAAATTTCATTAAGGGAAATTGTAGATGACGACGATTTAATTTCTGCAGAAAGGGCTGCATTTCCTCTAGTTCTTTCAGGTGCAAAGGGCCATAACCTTACCAAGTTCGGTGCGCCTACAATACTGAACCCGGATTCCTCTAAATGGGTCAATAAAAGGTGGAAATCCCACGTTGTACAACCACTTTCGACAGAGTCAGTATCGTCAAGACCAATCCATGCCATTGATGTTGGCCGCGTGGCAGTAACACTTGAGGGCGTCGTTTCAGAGACTATCGCCCATGTCGGAGAAATCGAGGACTCGTTCTACTACCTCTGCAATCCCAATATGTTGATTGCAACGGAATGTCCTCACTCCATGATTTAATCCTGCCTTCATGTCAGCCATTCTGTCACCCACCATGAATGAATTACCTTCTTCCCTAGCAACATAATCAACCCCATAATCAAATTCTGAGATTACTGCTTCGTTTTCAGTGGCATCAATAATTTGCCGTCCAACCTGTAACATTCCAGGATTTCCTTTCCTAGCCCAAGCATTACTCCAAGGAACATATGGACTGTAAAGAATAACATCGAGATGTGCATCCTCGTTTTCTTCTAAAAGCCGTGTTTGTAGTTCTGAATTAACCTCTCCAAGTCTTTCATGACCCCACAACCTCCTTCCTATAGGAGATTGATTGGTCACAATACACACTCTAAATCCTGCCTGTCTTATTCGTGCAACTGCAGAAGCAGCCCCGGCTAAAACCTCTAATTCATCAACTGAATTGATGTAATCCTCACTGCCTATGTTTAGAACTCCGTCTCGGTCTAGGTATGCAATTTCACCCGCCCAAGTTTGGTTGTTAGGTAAAGGTGGAAATTTGACTAAGTCAGTGATACCATACTGATGACGTGATGGTAACATGAAATACTCACCTCAAGAATGACTAGGAAGATTCCGTTCTAATTTTACGGCTTCCTTCACCATGTGGTTAATAATGAGTTGTAAATCCTCTATTCTTTCCATAGACGTAGTTTCACAAATTATCGCAACATCTACCATTGTTGCTAATTTCCCTCCCCCACCATCTTTGTAATTTCCTGTGATTGCAGCAGTCCTACAGCCAATTTCCTTGGCTTTGACCATTCCATTCAATACATTCTCAGAATTTCCCGACCCACTGTATCCCACAACTAAATCTCCCACTTTTGCCCAAGTTCCAAGAGCACCTGCGAAGATGTTGCCATATCCAGTATCATTAGCCCAAGCGGTTAATGAGGCGGTATTATCTGTGTGACAAATTGTTTTGAGTCCTAATTCTTTACTCCAATCCCCTGCTGAGTGGGATGGAGTTGCAGCCGAACCACCATTTCCAATGAAATGTACTGTGCCGTCATTATCCATCACGGAAAGGATTTCGTTGGTCAATTGATTCAAATCGGCTTGATTAAGGGAGTTAATCGCTGAGACTAAATCGCCTTTATACACCTCTAAAAATTCTCTGAAGTCGACGTTCTCCATGTCACCACTGAACAATCGCTGACAGACAGCCTATTTACGACTTGTTGAACCACGACAATACAAAGAGGCGGCTTTAACCGCGACAAAACAGGGGGGGGGAACAAAAATGGCAATCGAAGAGGCGAGGTTGGTTTTTGCTTTGCTGGGTATTGCAACCTTAGGTTATACCTTCCACAGTAAGCTGGATAACAAGGCTGCAATCTCTGCTATTGGCTGGATATCCATTTGTACTTACTTTTTCCTTGACACACCTCATTACATAGAATTAGCAGACCCAGTGTTAATCCTGATGTCTGGTGCAACATTGCCAATTGGGATTGCATTAGGAGTTTGGGAATATAATTCACAAAAAGCCGGTAAAGAAGAGCCTGCATTATATTGGTTAAAGGGTGCTGTCTTTTGGTCTGCACTTCCTTACTTAGCAATCTCGTGGATTCCTTACCTCTCAGTTGCACTTGTTTGGTTCACCGCGATTCAGGCAGTTTTGTTTTTGAAAATGACGGGTATTGCAGACCTTCAGGTTGGCCCTGCTCATGTAGAATACTATGATGGCTCAACTACACTTTTTTCAGAGTTCACTGGGAACCCTTGGCTTCACCTTGAACCACTTGGGGAAGGAGGATTTTTTATTCCAATTGAGTACGCAGACGGTTCTCCAACAGGTGTTTCAATAATTTTAGCGTGTAGTGCTCTGCAATCAATGATAGTATTTGTTGGCGCTTTAGTTGCTCTGCAAAAATCACCCTGGAAGTTGAGAATTCGTGGCTTAATCATAACATTGCCGCTAATACATATTCTCAATGTATTTCGTAACGCTGGCATTATTTATCTTGACATGACATATCGAGACTGGCAATGGTTAGGAATCGGAATGTTTGATTTCGCTCATTCTTATGCAGCAAAAGTTGGTAGTTTGTTTGCTATGTTTTTAATGGCAATTGTGCTATTTGAAATCTTACCCGAACTTCACAATAACATTCTCAGATTGATGGATCCATTTTTACCAAAAAAACGGTCTAACGCTTCTTGAGTTTTTCAAGAACCTTACCACGTAAAGGCATACTATGTTCCCAAGCGAATTCTTTCATAACTCTCAATGCTTGCTTTTCCAACTTCGGGTCAGCAACAATGTCTTTGACATCGATGATATTCTCTCTTGTATTTGCCTTGAATGCAGCAATTGGTTCCTCATTGTGGAATACCAAATAGGCAGAACCAAATCCGAATCTTTCTCTCAACAAAGAGGCAAAGTATGGTGCTAGAGGGTCGGACGGAGGTAAAACGAAATCCCGCATTACGGGAACTACAGATGAACTTTCAAGCATCTTTTTCCGACCCCAACAAACTTGATTCAAATCTTCTAACAGGAATCCTTTGATTAGTTGTCCTTCATCCACAAGATATTGAAGAACCGTCATGATTTCTTCAGGTTTGTATGGCTTGCCTGCCATTTTTTCACATTGTTTCATGGTGATAACTGGAATTTCTTTTATCAATTCAATGAGATAATCTTGTTTGAATTGCCAGTGGTCGGTGATAATAGTTGGATGAACTGTACGGAACCCTCCTCTGTAGTCTTGAACTAAGTGACCTGAGCGAATTAGTGGTTGAGCGAGTTTGCGGAACTCCGAGCGCCGTAACGCATGTCTATCCATGAATAATTGAGGGTCTGAATTATCAGTGAAGAATTCCAAGACATCTAATAATTCTTCATCAGGAGGTAAATTTCGAATTGTCAGCAACTTCTGGAAATGTGAATATGGAGCATACACTCTATGCCCGGTTAAATTGGTCCCCTGGTGCAATTGGTTAGCACTAGCCATTGAAGAAAGGTTAACTCGATACGCTTCACTGCGTCCTCTTAATGCGAAATCATCTCTAATTTCCATCAGGTCTTTTACAGCAATGGTTTCATTTTCACTTCTTGAGTCTTGATGCATTTTATGATTATAGAATAATACTCTCACAGATTCTTTGACTGGTCGTGGGTCCATAACACCGCCACGAATCATCCTCCGCCCGTCACCAATCGCTTGAAATCCAATTCTAGTGAACGCGTCAATGGTTTCTGGTCTGGCCTCGGATATATTTTCACCATTGAAATTAGTTAATACTGAAATTTCTACTAGGGTATCTCTATAATTTTCTAAGAGGCGTTCAAACTGCTCGACAAATTCATCTAAGTATGCATGTGGAATGTGTATATCTTTGATTTCAAGGTAATCATTTACTTTGTACATCAATATCCTTCCAACCGGGTCTACACCTTTGAATACAGGATAATACCAACCTTGTTTCAGTACATATCTTACTTCTTGAATGAAGCGTGAACAGAAAGGATCTGATTGGGTTAAGATTCGCATCTGCCTATCTTCGCGGATACGTTTTTTGACTTCTGATACATCAGATGGGATACAATAGAAATCTGTTAAACCTGGTTGTAGCGCTGAAACTTTAGTGATTCTACCTTGCTCTAAAAGCAATTTCAAGGTATCTTCTAGTTCATCGCCAGATCTACTGATATACCAGCCAAGAGTGTATCTTTTTACCGGCCCTATTCTGTTAATTAACTCAACTAATGCATCGTCAAAAGGTAATGGATGATACACTTCGTGAACCCGGTGAAATAGGGAAAGACTGCGTTTTCTCTCTGGCAACTCTTCATATTGTTTGACATAAAGTAGTTGACGTTCCATATTATTTAGAGCATATTTTGCCCGATTCATCAAATGTTTAGATTCATCATCACGAGGAATATCGATCAATATTTGTTGTCTTGTTACATTTTCTCCAGCCGGAACTTTGGTCATTAATTTGGCTTCCATATCACCAATCCATGGTTCTGGTCTCAAGCCTAGAAGTAAACCCATTTGGTCCTTTTTGGTGTATCCAATTCGATTGTGTAGTAAACGGCCCATCAAAACATCTGAATCATGTTTCATATCCTTCCAATCAGCGAAGCGGAAATCCTTCACGCGGTCTAATAATTCATGCATTTTTTGAATCATTACGTGGGAAGAAAGTGCACCTAATGGGTCATCATGTAATTTGAAAGATTTCGTTAACAGTAAATTTTGCAGGTTGCGATAAGCGATGACTTCTTCCTCTCCACCAGTCAGATAGTGTTCATCTACCCTTAAGATAAATTCACCTTCTTCCGTTTGTCTATAGAATCCAATGGTGACTATGTTGCGAACTTCTAACTCATGCAATATGTTCTCTATCATTTCCTTAGGGAAGGGCAATCTGTCGACTAGTACTTCTAATGTTTGAGGTCCTTCGCTGCCTAGTAAGTCAACCAATTTTACCCGAAGGCACTCATGTGGGTCAGACAGCGGGGTTGGCTCCCACTCAATTGCTTCCGTGTCTTTGTATTTAGTGCTGGTATCATAGGTCATTCCACCAAGATAGAACTGGCGAAGGTCATCAAATTCTTCGGCATTATTTGATGATAGGACACCAAGTGTCCCATGTATGTCTCCCATTCTTTTTGAGAACCATTTATTGTCAATCCCATCATGACCTGTATTTGAAACTCTAACAATTTGCTCCTCCTTGATGAGTTGTCGGATCCAAGTTCTGATATCTTCTTTTTTGATGCCATCCAATTTTTCTCTGTAGAGTGGATTTTCATGATTCTTATCTAATCCTCCACCCATTTCCATTAAGTCTAGAAGTGAATCTGCATCCTTAGGAATTGCAACTTTATCATCATAGTAAGTATTGACTTGTTCCTCATCTAGTTGAGTAGCAAGGGCCCTCTGCCCGAGTAATCGCCTTAGGATTTCAGGGTCAATATCTTTGATCAAATATGCCCTAGTCCTCATTGAAAGTAAATCTTCAAATGCTGACATGTAAAGATTCATCCCGATTGGAGAAGGAACCTTCACTCTGGTGTGTAAAATTCTAGAACTGCCTTGAACAACCTCTGAAACGAATTGATTTAATCCCACCATATCAAGGTCAGCATGGAAAATTTCATTGAAGACTTCTTTCATCAGCAAAGAACCTTCGGCTGCCCTATGGTTTTTGAGTAAAGCATCGGCTTTTTGTTGGAATTGTTGTGGTGAAACTTCTTCAGCACCAATGCGCCGAGGAATGATTAAACTTCTACCAGCAACTTCTCGAAATCTCTTTGCAAACAATTGTGTGTCCATCAAATAGCCTTCAATTACCCTACGGTGGTCATTTGCCTCGAATACAGCTGGGAAGGCAGCGGGGTCAATATCATCTGACATCTTAATGAGAAATCCGTTTTCATCGAAAGAAATCTCATGGACTTGGATTTCGTGGGCAGAAGCGATACCTGCAAAGAAGTAGCCAAGCGTCATATTGAATGCTCGCCCTCTACATGTTGTCACCATGTATGTTGTAACACCGCCAACAATTTGTTCCATCATGATACGGTTTGGACCCGGGACTTCAAACGACTCCGCTACGTGTTGCTCCATGAATCGGGCAACTGACTCTGATATTTGCCGGGAAAGGCCGTAACCTTCCATTAACAGCCGGCGAGGGTCTCTCTGCCGGCGCAGTGCCAACATAGTGCCTTTCTGCAGTCTTAGCACTGCGTTAGATAGTTCAGCACTTCTCGAGAGTGCTTCACCAGACCAAGATGGGACGGTAGGACGGAACCCCGTTACAGGTGTAACATTCACTCTAGACCCCTGAATTGACTGTATTCTGTAGGTTGTCCCACCAAGAAGAATCACATCACCTGGTCTCACACTAGAGACGAATGAGGAAGATAATTGCCCAATCATTGAACCATCTGTATTCAGAACTAGGTAGTTATTATCCGGTGAAATAGTTCCAAGGTTGGTGTAATAAATCATCTGAGAATAACCTCTCTTTCCGAGTGTATTTTCCTCCCAATCTACCCACAACCTCTTTTCTTCTTCTAACATGTCAATTACTTCGATGTAATCGTCATACGGAAGTGAACGATATGGCCACGCAGTTGTAACCAATTCAAAGACTTCGTCTATATCTTGCTCCCCTACAATAGTTAACCCAACCATAAATTGGGCTAACACATCAAGTGCATTTTCCGGGAATCTTAACAAATCCATTTCACCGCTCATTATCGCTCCTTGAAGAGCGACTAACTCGACTAAATCGTGTGGCCCAGTTGGTAGGAACCTTGCGCGAGGTATCCCCCCTACGTGGTGGCTTGCTCTTCCGACTCGTTGTAGGGCCGTTGCAATACTTCCAGGAGAACCAAGTTGAATTACACAATCAACAGTTCCAATATCAATACCTAATTCTAGGGAAGATGAAGATACACAACATCTTAATTCGCCCATTTTCAATCGTTGTTCCACATCCTTCCGGATTTGTTTGTTCATTGAACCGTGATGGGCCTCTATCCCTTCTTCATCCCATCCTGCAAGGCGGCGAAGTTTCTGTACAATTTCCTCAGTCATTTTTCTTGTGTTGACAAACACGATAGTTGTTGTATGTGCTTCAACTAGGTCTAAAATCCGATCAACGTTGGCGTCAAGAATTTGTTTGTGGTCAAAAGTTGGGTCACCAAACCTTACGTGTGGGAGAATGATATCTAAATCAAGTTCTCTAGCCCCACTTATTTTAGCAATTTTAACTTCGTCTGTATCATCACCAACAGGAACTAGAAACCTTGCTACTTCATCTAAAGGTTCCATGGTGGCAGATATTCCAATTCTTTGCACTGGTGTAGTAATTACAGAATCTAAAAGTGCCATCGTCAATGATAACAGAGTCCCTCTTTTGGAAGGAACTAAGCTGTGCAACTCATCTAATATGATCCAATTCAAATCTGCCATCAACGGCCGGAACTTGGATGAAGCAAGTGCAAGACCGAGGCTTTCAGGGGTTGTAATCAGAATATGAGGAGGATTTCGTAACATTTTTTGGCGTTCTGATTGACTAGTGTCACCTGTTCTCAAACCCACTTTGATATCTTTAGACCGACCGGGCAGAAATCTTGATTTTATCTCGGTTAAAGGTTCAATCAAATTTTTCTGAATGTCATTCGCTAATGCTTTAATTGGAGAAATATAAACACAGTATACCTTCTTCTCAAGGGCCCCATCTAATGATTTTCGAATTAATTTATCAATAATACCTAGAAAAGCAGTCAATGTTTTTCCGCTACCTGTAGGACTGCATAACAACAAGTTATCCCCAGCAGTAATGGAAGGAATAGCCATCTTTTGTGGGTCAGTGAAATCGGGGAATTTATCCTTAAACCAATCCCGCACTGGTTGGGACAATTGACTAAAAATCACCTCAGATTCTTCGTATGAATCCAAGTATACTATCTCAGCCATATATTCTCCAACCTATTCGTAATGCGAGAGCGCAACGAACCATTATATCAATAATTCGGATTAAAAGGAGAATATTAGGATTTTATGCACGCTGATGGCTTATTTCAAGCCCATCTTGACCCATTCTTTCCCCAACGGTTGAAAACCTCTACTTTTGGTGAAGGTGATTCTTGGAAGATTAATGGTGAGTGTTCAGCAATAATCGGCACCCGAACTTCATGCAGAGCATTGGTTGGGCAAGAACCAATACAACTTAGACAACCAACACAATTCTCATTGAGCACAATAACTGGTCTCTTTTTGTGTTCTGGCGGACATTCAGCAAGAGGCAAAAGTGCCTCAAAAGGACAGTGGGTAATACAAAGGTCACAACCGGTGCAATCTTTGCTGGTAATTTCAACCATCGCTTGCCCCATGAAATAACCTAAAGAGTTAGCATTTTTGAGTCTATTCATAGCGAAGCATTGAGAACCCTTCTCCATCCGAGCGACCCTTAGGTGAAGGCGTGACCGGGGACAGCGAGCGAGTTAACTCCTTGATGTCGATGTTGAAACGAAGAGGAATGATCTTCCCTGCTTTTTCACTCTATGGCGGTATCACAGGTTTGTTTGATTATGGACCTGTGGGAGGCAGGTTATTGCGAAATGTGCAACAACAATGGCGCGAACACTGGTTGTCCAAAGGGAATATTGTTGAAATTGATAGCCCGACTATAACTCCTGAATCTGTTCTACAAGCAAGTGGACATGTGTCTGCCTTCAATGACCATGCATCAGAATGTAATTCCTGCAATGGGATTTTTCGAAGTGACCATTTAGTTGAAGAATATCATCAAAATCCAGAATCTCTTTCAGGGGCTGATTTAGATTCAATCCTCGCAGCCAATAATGTCACCTGCCCATCTTGTAACCAAGAGGATTGGGCAGACTCGCGCCCAATGAACCTCATGTTTAGTACCAAAATTGGAGCAACAAGAGGTGGAAGACAGGCCTATATGCGGCCAGAAACTGCTCAGGGAATGTTCCTCACATTCCCAATGATTCAGCGCCATTTCAGGAATCGCCTTCCGTTCGGAGCAATCCAAGTGGGTAAAGGATACAGGAATGAAATAAGCCCTCGCCAAGGTATGATTCGCCAAAGAGAATTCAATATGGCTGAATTAGAATATTTCATTGACCCAAATGTTGAGGCACATCATGACCTCTCTAAATGGGATGGTGTCGATTTCCAATTGATTCCTGACCCCCGAGATGGTGAACAAGAAACAAAAAACATGGACATAGGAACAGCATTGGCAAAGAACATCGTTCGCCACGCAACCGTGGCGATGTTCATGGCAGAAACATATGATTTCCTAACAAGTATTGGAGCAGACCCCTCCAAAATAAGATTTAGACAACATGAATCTGATGAAATGGCACATTACGCTTCTGATTGTTGGGACTTAGAAATGAACGGTTCCTATGGCTGGATTGAATGTGTCGGAATCGCTCATCGCGGTTGCTATGATTTGGCAGCACATGAAGAAGCAACTGGCACTAAAGAGTTGAGAGCATGGCGAGAATTTGATCAGCCAATAGAAATTGATAAGGAAGTGGTTTCTGCTATTGGCTCAGTTGTCGGTCCTGCTTTCAAACAACAAGCTGGCCAAGTAACAGAAGCGTTGTCAGAACTTGAGATAATTCCCACAACATTTCCTTTTGAATTGACTCTGAAGGATGGAAATGTTGTCAATATTGATGATTCTATGGTTAAGGTAGTGAGAATTCAAGAGACGATTCGGGGGGAATGGTTCCTACCTCATGTGGTTGAACCTGCATTTGGCCTAGACCGCATCATTTGGCATCTACTTGACCATGGTTATGAGATGACGAGCAAAGAAGGAGAAGAGTATCTCATTTTACACCTGTCAGAATCGGTTGCGCCTTACGAAGTAGTTGTCTTACCACTATTCGAGAAAGATGGAATGACAGAAATTGCCAAAGAATTGCAATCAAATCTTCTTGATATCAAAGGAATTGGTGTTTATTATGACGGCACCAAATCAATTGGTAGAAGGTATGCTAGAGCCGATGAAATTGGTGTGCCTTGGGCCATCACTGTTGACTATGAATCACTGGATGATGGCACAGTTACAGTTCGTAGACGTGATGACCAATCTCAAATTAGAATATCAATAGATGATTTAATTCACCATCTACAAAGCGGTTCTCTTCAATCGGTTTTCTGACTTCAGTTTAATCAACAGATTAACCATTTCATGTATAATTCAGTAATGAACATTCAAAACCCCTCGCTGCCGTGAGGGTGTTGATGGGCGAGGTTCAGACTATTCCATCCGACTGGACTGAGCGCTATCGTCCTAAAAAAGCCGCAGACTTAGAGGGCAATGAAGCCGCCAGAAAAAGAATAACGATGTGGCTAGAATCGTGGAAAAAAGGTACACCAGACAAAAAGGGACTTCTGCTGGTGGGCCCACCTGGAATTGGCAAAACAAGCATTGTTAGAGCAGTCGCTGAAGACTTCGGCTGGGTTGTAATCGAACTAAATGCAAGTGACGCAAGAAATGCCGCTTCAATAAGAAAAGCCGCTGGTGGAGGGGCAACAAACCACACATTTGGGTTGGACGGGTCCTTTGATTTGGGCGGGTCGAAAAAGACACTGATTCTGTTAGACGAAGTTGACCATTTACACGGGGGTTTACGGCAGGCTAGTGAAAAAAGGATTGAGGGCTCTCTAGCAGAAAAAAGAGGTGAAGATAGCTCTATTTCATCCCTAAAGGGCGATTCTGGCGGTAAAGCCGAACTTCTCAAAATGCTGAAAAATACCACTCAACCTGTAATTATGACTTGTAATGAACCTATGGGATTGTGGGGTCGGCGCAATTCCAATTGGGCTTCGGCAAGAGACCGATTCTTGCGCCAAGCAGAGTTAGTCAAATTCCGAAGAGCCAGCTCAAATGCAATGCTGAAAATTGCAAAACGAATTCTAAATTCTGAAAGAGTTTCCTCGGACCCTGGTGCTCTTAGTAGGCTAGTTAATGCTAACCCTGGTGATATCCGAGCACTTGTTAGAGATTTACAAATGATATGCGAGGATGGTTTTAATCACATCGACTTAGATGCAGTTGAGACTCAACTGAGTCGTGGTTTACGAGACCAACAACTTGACTTATTCCCCGGCTTAGAAGAACTTTACAAAAGTACCACAGCAAAGGACGCTGCGGAAATGATGAGAGATATTGAAATTACACCTAGAGAATTAGTTGCTTGGGTTTCATGGAATAATTCCTCAGTTTTCAAGGGTAGAGATGACCTTAGTAGAGCAACTAAAACTTGCTCAATTGCTGACCAGTCATTGCATACAATGTACAGCAATAATGCATATCGAAGTTGGTATTGGTCTGGCCAATTATCTGCATTATCTGCTAGTGTTTCATCCAAAAATGATCCAACTTCTAGGTTTTCACTATCTTTCCCACCATTTTTGAAACGCGGTATGGAGCCTTGGCGTAGAAAAGCATTGATTGGAAAATTAAGTGCTCTTTCAGGTTGTAGCATTCAAGCAGCAAGAGAAGAATTGTGGCCACCTCTAGCAGCAATACACGAATCAGAGGAGACAACTGATGTCGACGATTTCACAATTAGCAAAGAACTCAATTTGGATGGTGATGAACACGCTTTGCTTCACGGACTCAGAAGTAATCTAAAATCAACTAAAGAAATTGTTGAGAGATACAATGCAAGTATTCTTGTTAAAACTACTGATGAGGAGGATGAACAGATGCTAGAGCCAATTGAAGAATCTGCACCCCAAATAGATAAAGGGCAAAAAACCCTATTTTGATTATTCTTTCCACACCCTAATTGAGAGTAGAACAATAACCGTAAGTAATTCCAATCGCCCCAACCACATCAATGTTGAAGTTATTAGTAGACTAGTCCAATGTAAACTAGCCCAGGTTTGAGTTGGTCCTAAACTACCTAAGGCAGGACCAGTATTACCTAATGAAGAAATAGCCACTGAGATTACTGTTTCCAAATCAAGAGATGATTCGATTATCGCTAATAAGATGATACTCGCCATTGATAAAACAGCCCACCAAGAAAGCATGCCTACGATTGTCCAAAGTTTCTCATCCTCAACAACTTTCCCGTTTAGCCTAACAAGGAGAATTTTCTTAGGTGATGCAATCCGAGAAATTTCTCGCTTTGCAAGTAAATATGCAATCCTCAAGCGTAAAATTTTCAACCCTCCGCCTGTTGAGCCTGCAGACGCACCAACTATCATCAAGAATAATAGGATTATCAATGCTAAGGTTGGCCAAAGCACGAAGTCTGAACTCGCATATCCAGTAGACGTCCCAATTGAAGCCGCTTGGAAGGCTGCGTGGCGGAATGAAATTCCAAAATCCCACTCTGCTAAGAAGTAAAGACTAGCAGCCATTGTAACAGTCGCAAGGGCTAATACAGCCAAATATACTTGCAATTCTTGGTCCTTTATCGCGGCCTTCCACTCCCCTCTATAGATAAAATGATACAGGCTGAAATTAACCCCCGCTATTACCATAAACACAGTAATTATCCATTCTACCGTGACACTATCAAAAGACATAATTCCTGCATCATAGGTGCTAAATCCACCCGTAGGCAGAGTTGTTAATCCATGATTAACGGCGTCGAACAACCCCATTCCCGCCAAATAGTAGAGTAAAGCAATTTCTACAATTGTGAAGAATGCATAGATTCCCCAAAGAATCTTTGCGGTCTGTTGAATTCTTGGCTTCAATCGTGATAGTGAAGGCCCAGTCAGTTCTGCCCTTGCCATTGTCATCCCACCACCTAAATAGCGAGCCAATAGCAACATCCCGAGCATAATTATCCCCATGCCCCCGAGCCATTGACTCAGACTTCGCCACAATAGGTGGATCTTGGCCTGCGCATTGATACAATCCGGCACACTAGGCTGGCAAACAGGACTAGTTCTAGGGTCAATTACTGTAGCACCTGTTGTTGTAAAACCTGACATGGATTCAAAGAAAGCACGTACATAACCCCCCAGAACCTCTACTAAATTGGAGTCACCATTAAGCAATTCAAATGGCCCATGAAACATTCCTCCAAACCAATATGGTAGAGCACCAATCATTACTACTACTGGCCAACCCAATGCCACAGCAGCAAATGCTTCCCTGTCCCGCAGACGTTCTGAACTAGCACCTCTCTTTTCACCCCAAACCTTCAGCCAATAACCAACGCCAAGGGAAATAGCAAAGGGTATCAAAAACGAGCGCATGGTTAATTCTACGTCGCCGAAGAAAACGGCCCCAACGATAATCATCAATGCTAAAGGACCTGATAACAACATTAGAGTCAAACCTACCACGTAGGCGAGAACATCATTTCTCATTTATTCAACTCCTTGTGAGTCGTTTTTCAACATTTTCAATGTCTTCCACTTTAGCGAAAAGCATCAATCGGTCACCTTCCATTAAGATTTGGTCACTAGATGCCCTCAGAATGCTTTCTATTCCAGAAGACTGAGATGTGCGATGAATAAATGCTAACCGACATAGGTTCTTTTCTAACACTTTTACCTGATTACCAATCATTTTGTGACCTGGTCCTAAGACGGCAGACATTCCAACAATATCTGGAATTGTTGATAATAGATGATAATTTCCTTCTATCTTGCTGTGAACATGGCGAAGAATATAGTTGATTGAAACTCTTCTACGGCTAACTGCAAATGAATGACCAATTCTTCTTGCAATTTGCGCCATTTGACTATCATCTAGAACCATCCCCACTCGAGGAACACCTAATTCAGTAGCATGAAGTGCAACTGCCATGTTAGCATGGTCATCAGATAAAGCAGAAATCGCAATGTGATGTTCATCAACATCTAACTCTTGGAGTAATCCGACATCTAGGGGATTCCCATGAATTGAATCTAGAAGGTCTGTGTTGGCAAAATCACTACCAGCTAATTCGTTTGCTTGTTCCAAATTCTCACTGATGACAGTTACTCTACAGCCATCTTCTAGGTATGATTTTGCTATTTGGCGACCCAATCTAGTTGCACCAAATATCATTACTCTTGGGTGGTCAGGATAATCTGGAGGTTCATGCCCAGTCGCCAAAAGAATTCTTTTGAAAGTGTGTTTTCCGATTGTTGCGAAAGCAACAAGTGAATTTGCAACAATAACCGAGTTGGAATCAGGGATAAGGCTCTTCTTACCCGGTGCTTTTATGCCAAAAATTCTTGGTAATCCATCAACATTATCTCTAGCCTCTTGAATAGTTGAGCCAATCAATTTGTCTGCCGAAGGAAGAACTTCTCCTACAGATATCCAAGCATCATGCCCAAGTGGGAGAACTTCAACCATTGAAGCACCCTGCAATCCAACCTTTAGATCTTCAATTACCAGCAAGTCAGAACAAACCGCGTGTTGAACTCCACTCCATCTTGTCAAATCTTCAATTTCTTCGTTAGATATCAAACTCGCATCATGAATTCTGGCAATTGTCATTAATTTGGAACTTCCTGCTTGTTGAGAAATATCTCGCGCTAAAGCGCACGAAATCATGTTAATTTCATCTCGTTGGGTTGCGGCAATGTAAACCTCAGCATTTTGTACTTCGGCTTCCATCAAGTCCTCTCGTAATGTTGCATCTCCCTGCACCACCAAGACATCCAAGGCTTGTGCCTCTTTGATGGAAACAGGGTCTGTATCGATGAGAACTACGTCTCTACCCTCACTGCGTAGGGCCTTTGCAACTCCACGACCGACTTCGCCGGCCCCCCCGATAACTATCCTCATGGAAGCACCCTTTGGCATTTAATCGGGCGAGCATCTCTCATTTGACTGTTCACTCTCCAGTTACGTATGGAACTTTAAAAGTGGGACCGAGGTGATCTGGCCCAACAACAGTATCCCAATTCTCAACCCAATTGTACTCATATGCGTTTATGGACATCACTTTATAGAATTCATCGGGTGCTGTTCCTTGTGGACTATATGGTTCTAAAAATTCTGAAAAAGCGGTTGGAGTATGCAATAACCATTTGTTATTCACGACATCTACTGAACCTTCTAAGTAGCAACTATCCAAATCGATACCATTTTCATCACACCACGCATTATTGTAAGGAATTAAAATCACAGACCATGCATGGGCTTCCCAAATTTCATGATTCATAGAAGTTAATGCACCAAATTCATACCAAGTTGGGATGTTTTTCACTCTTAGAATACTCATCCAAGCATTTGCCTGTTCATCACAATCGCCAATCCCCTGGGCTAAGCAAGTTGGGCCATTTCTAGGGGGATATGCTGCTCCTGGTCCATATACGACATTATCTCTAACATAGATGAATGCTGCATGTGAGAAAGCAAAAATGTTGTCTTGTTGCTCCAAAGGAAGACTTGCTTGAATATTATCCGCAGCAGATTTAACGAGATGGTGGTCTCCATCAACGGCCCAATTCTCAATTGAGCCCCCCTCATTTCTATCATACCACTGATGTTCTTCTCCAATCAAAGAAGTCGTGGCACCGACCCACCCTGACCTAGATAAATCACTAAATGAGCCTGAGTTAGAAATATCCATGCCTAGAGCAGTGCCAGTAATTGGAGTAGATATCGTTTCTCCACTCGTCCACGAATAGGTTGAGGAAGAAATCTCGTACGTTACTGTCAGGATTGCAATTGAATTGGCGGGAATATCACCTTTCCAAACTAAACACCTCGTATATTCACATCTATCCCCACTTGCACCTAAAGTCGGCCAGTGAACAGATGAATATCCATCTCCCAAAGATATCGCAGATGATTCTTCTAGATATTCAACGGTCATAACTGGAACATCAATATGCGAAAAACTAGAACCCACTTTCATAGTTTTCACCCATTGAAGATTCATTGCCATATCAGATACCCCATTTCTTTCAAAGGTAGTATCTTCAACACCCCTATTGGTTCGTTGAATTGGAATTGGTAAACGGTAGAGGAATTGTCTTTCCCCAGAGTCAAAGTTCTCAATTTCTACTGTTCTTTCAAGAGTATATTCAGTATGGGTCGGGTATTCGTGGGAAGGTCCTATAGATTTCCAAAAATCTCCTAACCAAATGCTCAATTGTTTGTTAACATGTTCTTGAGCTGGGGTGAAAAGGAAAATAAAAGCGATGATTATCACTAAAACAAGATTCTTGAATTGTTTTCCTGATTTTTTCTTTTTGCGTTTCATTTGTACTTGATGTGCACGAGCGGTTGGGCTCATTCCATGCTGTACTCTACCACCATGGTACTTCGGCACTCCTGAAGGGGTAACTCGCCCACCCATGCCAGAAGTCCCACTGATTACCCTCCCACATCCGTGGCATATTGGGTTAAGCGCACTAGTGGGAGCCATACAATATGGACATCGCGGCATTATCCTACTCTGCGCCACTAAGCCCCATAACGGTTCTCCATTAACATCAGGTAATAGATAGGGTTGGTACCTTATTCTTCTGACTCGTTTACTACATCCCCATGGCGTCTTTCTGCCTTCAAACGGGCTCTTTCAGACGATTTCCGCACTGTACGATAATATTCCTGCCTGATTGATGGGATTAATGCAGACGGTAACCATTTTTCTTCCGCAAGGGAGAATCCATATATCGCCACAATAGGTAACACCAGCAATAAAATTGGTTGAGCGGTTATTCCTACTAGAACTACGATTAGAATGAATCCCCGATAAAGACCTGACTGCCACATTACCGACAGTGGCTTTTTGTCTACTACTGCAGCACCTTGCCAGGAGCCGAGTGCTGCTTCAATGGCTGGCAAAGTGATTGTTATCCAAAAACCCGTCAATATCATTTGCCAGTTGAACCCAGAGACAAATCCAATCCAATTTGGGTCTGCCATCCTAATCATCAGATATGAGGCTTGCAGTGCACCCATTCCAAGCCCCATTGTCCATCCCGAAGTCGGAGAAGAAAGCAATATTCTGACCTTTTCCCTTGACAGTAAAAAGTGAAAAATAAGAGACTGCAACAGCCCTAGAAATATCATCAAACCAAGGGTTTCAATTAAAACTGCCCCGGTTTGTGCAACAAGGCTGATGAAAAGCCCGTCAATCAGTACCCCACTAAACGCCCCAAGCACAATCCCAAATGCAAGATGTTTGGTAGCATTTGGCATATCATAGAATCCAGCCATATTCTGCATTCCTCCTCGCCAACCAACGTATACACCGAGGGTTCCAAGCGCAATTAGAATCTGAACCTGATACTGAGGCAGGTCTAATGCCATAGTGGGGCGAGATGATGACTCTTGATGTATTCACCGCTTCAACAATTACTAGTCCGGCGCATTCAAACGGGATGGGTGTAACCGACCGTTCGGTGGATGCATGGCACTTGAAGGACTGAAGGCCGGAATCTTTGGTGCTATTACCGCACTTAAAGGTAAACGCAAGTTGGATGAGGCTGAACTTGCAGAGATGATCAAAAGTATTCGCGTGGCTTTACTTGAAGCCGATTTCAACGTTAGGCAAACCAAAGAAATTTCAGAGCGACTTGAATCACGGATGAGGGAGGAAGAACCTCGTCCAGGAGTAGTCCTACAAACTCATGCATTGAATATCATTTACACCGAATTGGTTCGAATGCTTGGCACTCCAAGGGAGATAATCCCTCATAACCAGACTATTCTGATGGTTGGGCTATATGGACAAGGAAAGACCACAACCACTGCTAAATTAGCTGAATGGTGGCGAAAAAAGTACAATATGAAAATCGCTGTCATCGAGGCTGACGTCCATCGTCCCGGTGCATATGCACAATTACAACAACTTCTCGCAGATTCCCCTGTCGAAGTATATGGTGAACCCGAAGAAACTGATGCGTTGACAATCGTGAAAAACGGGTTAGCAGAAGTTGGTGGGGCCGACTTAGTAATCATTGATACAGCAGGCCGAGATAGATTAGACCAAGGCTTACAAGAAGAATTAGATGCTATTCATAGAGTTGCAAAAGCAACTGAAAGATTCCTTGTAATTGATGCTCAAGTTGGTCAAGCAGCTGGACCAGTTGCAGCCTCTTTCCATGACTTAGTTGGAGTAACAGGAGTCATTGTAACAAAATTAGATGGTACCGCACGCGGTGGTGGCGCACTTTCAGCAGTAGCAACTACAGGCGCGCCAATTGTGTATATTGGAGAAGGTGAAAAGGTTTCAGACCTTGAGAAATTCGAATCCGATAGATTCATTTCAAGACTTTTAGGAATGGGCGATATTAGAGGATTAATCGACCTCGCCCCCGAAGACTTAGATGCAGAAGAAGCAGCAAGAATTGCAGAACGATTAATGTCGGGTAGATTTACATTAAATGATATGTATAAACAGATGGAAATGATGTCAAAAATTGGAACTGTTGACAAAATTATGTCACATATGCCAATGGGTTTCATGGGTATGGGAAACATGTCAAAAAAACAAAAACTTGAGATGCAATCCAACCTTGAAAAATTCAAGATAATCATGGATAGTATGACCTCACACGAAAAGAACGAACCACTGGTCCTCAAACAAGAGAGAATCAAGAGAATCGCCGGAGGTTCAGGTACTACTGAGAGAGACGTTAAGGATTTACTAGCACAATGGAAACGCTCTCGTAAAATGATGAAAGGCGTAAGAGGAAACCGTAGACTCCGCAAGCAAATGAAAGATATGATGGGCGATATGGACGATGTCGACATGCCTATGTGAAGGTGAACATTTGCAAGAGAGAAGATTCGCCATTATTGGCCACCGTGCTACAAGTAATGGGAAATTGAATCTGAATGATTTGAGCGGAAGCGCAGGTAGAATGGATGTAATTGTCCGAGCAATTAATTCCGCTCTATTCTTATCTCACGGCATCAGAAAGAATACCCACATTACCATTCACCTGATGGGTGGTGAAGGGCCGCCAAGGAGAATTTGGTTTGATGGTGATAAGGTTTGGGGACTACACCCAGACGAGCGAGCAATTGCCGGTCAAATTGGAAAAATATTGCTTGAACCTACCCCCGCTCGTGGCCACTGGATAGAGCACCAGCCTGGAATTTGGCATTCTGGGGGAGACCTCTCAGTCACACTAAATGAATGGAAGAAAGAAGATGTTGAAATTGTCAAATTAGATGCAGATGCAGAAGACTTCTCTGAACTCTACAACACCTCTATCTCAGAGAAACTCGGATTCATTTTATCAGATGACCAACCATTTACAGATGATGAAAACGAACTTCTCGAACAATATACCAAATCTATCTCACTAGGTAAAAAATGGATTCAAGGACACACTGCAATAGGTGTGGTTCACCATTTACTGGATACCATTATTGACCAATAAATAGCCATGAAGGGAATCCTTCACCTGAGTAAGCCGTTGCCAATAATTCATCTGAAATCGCTAATGGGTGTCCTTGAGGCCATGTTCCAAGAGTAGAAATACTTGCAAATCCTAATCGTACATGATGAGAATCACCATTTTTTATGGGTTCATCCTCAATGCTCGCTGCGCCTAATTGAATATCCCATTCATCTCTGTCAACAGAATTGTCACCGACAATTTCTATGGCTCCTCGATACCACCTACCTCCCAAATGGGTCGAAGAAAATGTTCTTTTCCATCCAACGGGCACATTGAGATTGACATAAATATCACCTAATATCAATGCATTTCTCAAAATTTCTTCATCATTACGGCCAACTGGTTTAGTATCACTTCCACCTTCTCGGCCAAGGTTTTGAGGTTCTTCGGGAATAATCTGACAGACTTGTTTAACTAATTCTAGAGTAGCGCGTAGAGCATTTGCATAGTCGTTTGGCTCAAAAGTATCCAGACTAGTTGCTATCGCGGGCAGACCACAAGTTCCTGCTTGTCTTGCTCCTCCAATCGTACCTGAATGTAATACATCAACGGACATATTTGGTCCTCGATTTATCCCACTGATACATAGAGAGGGTGTCGGAATATTGTCCGGAAGCCCTCCACCAAGCGCAGTCAACACACAATCTGCAGGAAAGCCTGACAGATCGAATAAATCAATTTCCGGCCCGCTTTCACTTATTCTATAGATTTCAAGTAAATCTTCTCTACGCCTCAATTTCATCTGACGATGTAAAGTGAGATGCATCGCGGATGCAGACCTTTCACGGTCAGGTGCACAAACTACCACCCTGTACCCAGAATCATGAAGTCCCTGAACAAGAGCGGTAATACCAGGTGCATTAATTCCATCATCATTAGTAACCAAAATAGTATGACTCATATTCACTCACCTTCATCTGCTGCGTTTTGTAATTCATCAATTGATGCCTGACCAATTGTTACCAATATCACACCCAGTATCAAGAAGATTCCACCAATCCAAGTGTAGAGACCGGGCATCTCTGTTGTACCAAGGAACCAACCAATTAAGGAACCAATCAACGGTTCAAAAAGAACCGCGACCGAAATAACAAGTGGTGGGAACCAACGTAATACTCCATTTATTCCTGTATGTCCAACTAAGCCAGGCCCGAGTGCAAGGTAAACTATCGCCGGTAGCCAAGCAATGTCATGCCATCCAAATACTGAACTCACTGCTGGCAAACCGCTTAGTGAAGTACCTTCGAGAGCAATTGAACTAAGCCCAAGCAAAATGCTTGCAATTAAAGTGACAGGAAATGCGTAGATGAAAAGAGGCATCCACTCGCGAAGAACCCTGCCAGCAATTAAGTATCCAACAATGGCAATTGCACCAATGAAAGCTGCCAAATCACCGATTAGAGTCACTTCTCCTTCATTTGTAACACCCAATAAGCATATCCCTACCCCAAGAAACCCAAGAAGTGCTCCGCTTGTCTGCTCGGGCGAAATTTGTTTTCCTAGGAAATAAAGCCCCGTGACAATAACTAGAGGGTGCGCGGTAACGAATAACAGACTATGAGTCAAGGATGTGTGGTCAAGTGACCAGACCCAACTACCAAAATGGATCCAGAGACAAATAGAAGAACCAATAATTGCTAACAACACATCTTTTTCACCTAAACGTGAAAATGTTTGAGGGTCATTTTTCCTCAATTTAACGACTTGATAAATAAACGGTGGCAACAGAATAACAGATGTTGCCTGCAAACGCCATGATGCTCTCAATATTGGGCTTACTTCACTAATCAATTGAAACACTGCACCCGCACTTGATACTGCTAATACAGAAGCCGCTAATATCAGCCATGCGAAAGTCGGAGGTGGCTGTCGGGCCACGTTACAACCTCACTCTAATTCGGCTTCCAAAAGTTCATCTTTCGGGCCAATAATTCCAGCCTTCCTGAATAACAAATAGATTCCTAATCCTAAGAATAAATTCATTCCTAAAAATGAGGCAAATCTTGCATAAGGATACCAACCAAGATCACCCAATACTTGTTCACCCATGACTGGGTTTCCATCTGGGTCCAATACCGGTGTTTCACCATCTAAAATTGGCACAGATTCGCCAGTTGGTAATTCATCAACTACTGCAAATACTGCGCTTTCTACACCGATGAAGGCTTCACCGGTTAGCATCCCTGCAGCAAGCATGAACGTACCAAGCAACATGATTGCACGTGTTCTTTCTGCTTCTTTGTTGCCTCCTTCTTCCCGGATTTTTTCGACCTTAGGTGCGAGCCTCTTAGCCTCCCACCAATCTCTCAAACCTCCGCCAATTAGCATGGGGAAGGTTGCCAAAGTAGGTAGATACATACCTAGGCCGAAGGAGGTTCCCATTCCGGTTGCCCATTCGATGAAACAACCAAGCAAGAATCCTAAACCTAATGCGTATAGATTACCTTCATTCTCCGATAATAAAATCGTAAAGGTAGCAAATGCATTTGCTTGTGGAGCGAGTAAATCTATACTTCCATCAGCTAGCATCTTTGAAAGGAAAATTGCAACACCCGCACCTAGGATTGCACCAGGCACAACACCCATGATATTTCCTTTTGAGATGTGATAAGGCCTGTTTCCTATATACAGGCTGTTTTTGTAGTCCCCAACAACAGTCCCTGACATTGAGATTGCAGAACCAAACACTGTAGTACCTACAAGACCCAACAAGATTGCTTCTTCCTTAGTCAAGCCAAAAGTATCTCTTAAATTCAGGAATAAACCTAACAGTCCTAGTAAAACAATGAATGAAGTTCCACTGACGGGCTCAATACCCGTTTCACCCATTACACGAACTGCGATAGCACCGAGTAAGAATGTTGAAATCCCAACAATTATTGAAAAGAGAAGGCTTGGAATAAAAGGGAATCCACCAATTGTAAAGATGAACGTCATGGCAATGAAAGAAATTATTATGAAAATCGGAAGATGGTAAAGAGGCCATTCATACCATCCCTTTTCTTCCATGTATTCTGCACCTTGTTCTCCCTTGAACGCGTTTTTAATATCGCCAAAAATATTGACGAATGTAGGAGCCATCTTAGCCAAACCAAGGAACCCACCACCAAGAATTGCACCAATTGCAATCACTCGAATTAATGTCGAATAAACCTTCATCTGAACTAGTGGAGTGTAAGGCACAGTTTCTGGATTACCAAAATCTGACAATTTGAAGTACGCACCAAGATTAGCATCATACACTGGAACATCAAGACTCACTGCAAGAGGAACTAGGTAAAACCACGCAACTAAAGTGCCTAGGTTCACTAAGATTGCCACCCTCAGGCGCATGAACCAACCAATTGCAAAGAGAGTAGGTGACATTTCAATCCCCAGATATGTATACTCAAATGGATTGAATTTATCTTCATCGTAATGGGTGATACCTTTTGAAACACCTTCCCAAGTACCGTGCTCGCCTTCTACTGTGTGAATTCCGGCTGGCTGATGGATAGCATGATGGCTGAAAATTGAGGACAATGCTGTTCCAGCAAAAGTCAACTTTTGCGCGATTACATCAAATAAAGATGCTGAAACCCCATCTAAATGACGCTTCCACGATAATGGATAATCAATGATGAACATGAACAGCATCGTGCCAACGGTAGAAAGCCCAACAGTTTTCAGAGACTCTTTTGCTTGTTCTGCAGCCCCACTAGACACGTCACAAGCAATATCCAGTAGTACAAGAGTGGCCTCAAACCCAGGCATAGGTAAGGGATCTTCTACTAGCCAAACCCTTCTAAAAATGATAAAATACATCACACCTAAAAATCCAGCAAACATGGATGCAATTATTCCGATAAAAGCCAACTGGAATGTATCAACACTACTGATTAAATGGCCTCCACCTACCTCATAATTAGGACTAGAGGCTAACAAAAATATTGCTGGAAACGTGAAAATGAACCCCGTAGATGCATGGGTTGCTCCGGTGGTAGCACTTGTGGCGATATTCACTTCAGATGGCGACCAGCGTAATGACATCCCGAGTAAGTAAGCGATATACCAAGCCGCAGAAACTGCCAACCCAATTTTCAACCCAATGTATGCGGTTACCCCACTGAAAACAGCACCAACCAAAATTCCAATCATTACTTTCCCAAGTGACCAATGACTTACTTCAAACGCCTCTTCGAGATTTTTCTCCTCAAGATATTGTTCTAAGACACCTGTGTTGAGATTTTTATACATCTCTTGGTCAAGCCAAGTTAAAGTCCCATCCTCAATTGCCTTCAGTCCTTCTGCTGTAGCGGGCTGCCTGTATGCTGAACGTTTTACTGACAATTCTACACCCCCGCTCCGTATCTATGGTGGTCGAACCCAACCACCTTCAAATCAATTCCTCTAAAAAGAAGATAGCCTCAATGGTCGCGGATGATTCTAAATCGACCCAATGCTTCCATCCACATGATTTCTCCACCAGATTCAATATTCAATCCATCTTCCATTGGTAAAACCATCATTTCGAATGTTTTTGCATCCATAGCGTGAACATCGGCTCCTTGAACATGAGTAACTGTTGCTGAACCTTTCTCAATGATTGGAACACTAATTTTGTCTGTAACCGTACCAACGTGGCTTCTCTTTGAACCAGTAAATAGGTCTTCTAAATCTAGTCTAGCCTTTGCGCTTCCGTGCTTCCCTGGCTTAGACTTTGAAATTTTAAGAATCTTGTAGGCGCTATCATCAACAGTGCAGTATCGCCCAACTTTCAGTGTCCGAATTTCAACCTTCTCTGTGCCTGCCATAACTATTCCAAAGGGCACCCCGTAGTGCCCTCTTATCATAATTGCCTCAAGGGAATGCTATTTTGAGTATGAAGAAGAAGACATTATTTGTGCGGGACACCATAATTCGTCATTAATAGGAGTAGAATCCTTCACCACTTTTACGACCAAGTTTTCCTTGCTCTACCATTTGTTTTAGCAAATCGGCGGGAGCATATTTGTCATCCCCGAACCCCTCATGAAGTACTGTCATAATGTGAAGAACTGTGTCAAGCCCAATCAAATCACATAGGGCAAGTGGCCCGATAGGGTGGTTCATTCCTAATTTCATAATTCCATCAATTGCCTCAGGCTCAGCAATCCCTTCTTGAAGAGTTAGAACTGCTTCATTTAGCATCGGGCATAACAATCTGTTTGAGATGAATCCCGGTGAATCTTTACAACACAATGCAATTTTGCCCATTCTTTCAGCTGCTTCTACCACCAAAGAAGATACTTCTTCATCTGTTTTTGAACCTGTGATAACTTCCACCAATTTCATAATTGGTACCGGATTCATGAAATGCATTCCGATGACTTTGTTTGGGCGGCTGGTTGCAGCCGCAATCTCATCTATGCTGATACTGCTAGTATTGCTTGCAAGAATTGTTTCTGGTTTACAGATATTATCTAATTCTTCAAATGTTGAGAATTTCAGGTCTGGGATTTCTGGAATCGCCTCTACTACAAGGTCTACATCTGCCGCAGAATTTTTGTCTGTAGAAATTGAAATATTTGCCCGGGCTGAATCTGCCTGTTCTTGTGTCATTCGTTGCTTTGAAACTAACTTCGCAAGTGAGTTCTCAATACTTTCCAATCCTCTATCAACAAAATCTTGTTTTATGTCTATCATAACTACTTGATACCCCGCGCATGCAGCAACCTGAGCAATCCCATTGCCCATTTGGCCGGCACCTAATACCGCTATCTTCGCAATTCCCATAGTTAGTCGAGAGAGGAGTTATTGATAGCGGTTGGCATCATTCCCATTGAGCCCAATAGCCACTCTCTTCTCTGAACCACCAGACATCACTTTGTTCAGGCCATTCAAGCCACTCAAACCCATCATCCCCCACAACACCTTGGATTTCCCAATGTGGTGGTTCTAGAGCCTCCCCACTAAGTGCGGAATCTACTGTCACCGATTGTTGTGAACGTTGGCTTGATTTTTTCTTTTTCTTTGGCTTCTGCTGTTTCATAACAATTGCAACTACTAAACCAACTATTCCAGAAGTAATTAAGAATATGATTACGATTAGCATTATTGGAAGACCACCATCAGATGCATCTGAATTCCCATAATCTAAGATTGTACCTTGTTTTGTAGGACACCCCGGGTCAGGATATGCCGAATCAGAGGCGTTCAATGGACACTTATCCCCAATTCTAGCACCAGCAACATATTTTCCGGGCCATCCCTCTTCTCGAGAAGCGGTCCAAGCAGGATTGTCATAATTATCATAATATCCGTCACCATCAAAATCTGACCATTGTGTTGCCTCATTTTTCCAAGCATCGGCTCCGTCAGATATGCCCCAGCCGCCACCAGGGTCACTGTATCCATCACCATCACTATCAAGGCAACCGCGGCGGTCTTTGTCGGAAGTCCCATGCATTTGAGGACAAGCGTCTCCGTCCGTCCCGTTGGGGTTGTCTCCGAAGCCGTCTCCATCACTATCTGCTGATTGTGTTGCATCATCCTTGTAAATTCCATCTGGGCCGTCTATAGTGTTGTAAACACCATCTCCATCATCATCACTTTCTGCTTCTGAGCAACCATTCATATTTACAAAAGCAGCTTGATCAATCGGGGTTGAGGGGCATTGGTCTATATCATCCATTATACCATCTGAATCTGAATCTCTTTCTGATGGACCACAACCATCTTCGTTAACGTAAGGCACTTCAAATGATGGTGTCTCAACACATTGGTCAGGATTAGCGCCTGCCCAATTATCACCATAACCATCGGCATCGGTGTCGAACCATTGTGTCACCTCATTGGGAAACATATCAGCAGTATTTGAGTAACCATCGCCATCATCATCAGGGCAGCCTACGCTGTCAACCATTGAGGTTCCGGCAGCATCTGGACAGTCGTCACTCGCTTGGCCAATACCATTGTCGCCAAAGCCATCTCCATCGCGGTCAGACCATTGAGTGATGTCATCATCAAACGCGTCTCCATTTTGAATTCTCAAACCAGATTCATCAATAGTGAATGAGTAATTGTCACCGTATCCATCACCATCACTATCTCGCCATTGAGTGGCATCATTAGGAAAGTGGTCAGCGCCATCAGTTAGGCTCCAATCGCCATCTTCATCTGACCAACCATCACCGTCAGTGTCTGCACAACCAAGTCTATCATTGGTAGAATTACCAGCGAAAAGAGGGCAATCATCCGCATTCAACCCCGATAAATTATCCCCATAACCATCACTATCATTGTCAGCCCATTGACTAAAGTCGGATGGGAAACTATCTGAAGAATTGGTCCAGCCATCACCGTCTGAATCGATACAACCTAGTTCTGGCCATAGTGATGAACCACTAACGTTTACACAATCATCTTCATGATTGTAGTATCCGTCACCATCGGAATCAATTTGGTGTTGGGCACAACCCACAGCATCAACTTGCCATCCAGTCCAAGTACCAGGACAGTCATCGTCACCATCCCATATTTCATCACCATCAGTATCTGGGAGAAGAGCGGTTGCATCAACACCCAATCTGGCCCAAGCATCTACTCTTGCGAGAATCCCAAGTCGGACAAAACCCATACTATCCCACTCATTCTGACCAGCATCACTTAACATCCAATTCATCAACATCATCCGATCATCTTGTTGAGCGCGGTTCAGAATGAAGTTGTAGTCGGATTGTACAGGATAAGTTCCGTTAGAACTGTTGTCAAATGAGGGTGAAATTGTGACTCCGCCGGCAGCGATGTGGTCTTTTGCACTATGCGTCCAATTATCAGCGATAGGCACTATCCAAATTCCAGAATAATTTTCTGCAGCCCTCATTTCGGTAAATCCAATTGATTCATCATTTTGAGATACTGCGTAAAGTATGTCACTCCTTGTTTGTTCAGTGAATCTGTAGCGTGAACTCGTACTAGAAAAGAAATCCTCTTCAAATTGACAACCTGCACAAGTCAGGAGACGCCCAATCATCATCGGAACTGAACGGTTATCCCATCTTTGGTAAACGTGTATTCCTTCTTGAGGACAGGAGGAGTCGAAATCACTCCATTCCTTCACGCCGTCAGAGTCGTCGTTTGGAACGATGCTCGCCCAGATCATACCGGGTGCCCATCCAGGTTGAGCCAATGTTGAAACACTAGCATCTGAAACCAAATACCTCAATTGGGCCATTGACAGCCCTCCAATTCTCTTTAGACAAGCTTCTGCCTGACCACCTGATTTAACAAAGAAAGATGCAGGCATTCTGCCGATTGGAACTTCTAACAATTCTCTATTTGTGGATGTGCAGTCTAACAGCCCGGAAGTTGAATAATTTGCAAAGGGATTAGCAAGGTTCTCTTTGAACGAATAATTAGCACCTATGATGTCCTCCCCATTACATAGATTTTGAGTCATTTGTGAGGTTGTTTGGTTTTCTTGTGATAATGGCTTACCTTCCATCAGATAGTTGTATCTCCAACGGTTGAGCATCAATTGTGATGTGACATCGCCTTTCAGTTGATGATGGCCCTCCGGTAAAATGTAAACCGCTGTCCTACCTCTATTTTGGCCGAAACCAATCTTCAAACCATCAGGAGACCACTCCACTGCCCTTGTTCCGCGATTTTGGTTAGAGGTGCCAAAACTCCCAAAATTATCGATGTAGGTCCAATCACTTGTTTGGTAAACATATCCACTATAACCATCATTTGCAACTACAAAAAAGCTTCCAGTTGGGTCAAATGAAATTTGATTAATATCCCTAGAACCAGCATCCCAACCTGTGTGTCGGTTCCCACTAGTTGTGTTGTAGACATGAATCCAAGTATCATCTGAACCTGTCACCACCCATTTACCGTCTGGACTAAATGCTACTGCGAGAGTAATTCCAGAATGATTTACATGATTAAAAAATACAGTACCATTACTTGTCCAAAACACGGAGACTTCGTAACCATGCACACTTGCTATTAATCGGTCATCTGGACTAATTGCAATGTTGTAAATTTGGTCTAACCGGCTATAACTATCAACCAATGTCCAATTATTCGTGGCGAATTTTCTGATTAGGTTATCAGCACCAGCGGTGTAGAGATAGTCCCCATTATTTGACCATTCGACTGCAAAGACGTCACCTGAATGTTGGGAACTTAGATTTTGGATTACAGTTGCGGTTTTTGTTGGCCAATCCATTTCTAAAACCAGAACCCATGCATGGTTCTGAGAATTATCGTAATATCCGCTAACAGCCAGATAGGAGTCGTTTGCAGTGAAATCTAAACTTCTGACGTTTTCACTAATCGACACCAGTGTAGATATTTTAGCACCTGCGCCATTGTAAAGGATTACATTTCCTCCACCGCTACCGACTAGGTGAACTGAGTCGGATGCCCACGCTATGGCTCTAGATGAACCAGAATTGTCGTATAGTGACCTGCTAGATTCTGTCCAATCACCTTCCCATGCACCGACTGTATCGGGATTTCCATCCCCATCAGAATCTGGGCAACCTGTGAAATCTATACTGCTATTGCCCCAGGCGTATGGACAATCATCAACGGCGTCATCAATTCCATCATTATCTCCATCTAATCCTGCTGCCAATCCAACAGTCAGGATGGATGACAACATCAAAAGTGATGTAAAGACCGCAGACCTTCTTTGCTTTCTCATGGCCACTCCCCATATTTTCATGGTTTCATATTTTTGTCTATTTGTTCTTGTTATCCTTGACTTTTTGCAAAATTGTCGCATCCGCAATTGCCATCTCTTCTTCACTAGAAGGAGGTCCCCCAACTGGACCATGGCTTGAAGGAATTGAAAGTTCATCCAACTCTAATTCATCGGCACTATCTTCCTCTTCATCGAGTAATAATTCAGGGTCTAGTGGAGTAGGCATCTGGCTTTGCCAAGGGTCATCAATTTGGCGTCTCCTATTTCGAATAATCATGTAAGCAACTAAAGTCAATACAAATAAGGAGATATTCGCAAAGGAACCAGGTGTTGAAGCCCGTGAGGATAAAGTAGATTCTTGTGAGACAAATACATCATCCAAAGAATAAATTTGGCGATTTCCTGCCGCATCCTCAACTATCAATTCAGCACTCCAAGTACCTGGACTACCTTCATCCCCTAGATCAATAATAACAACGTTTGATTGGGAATGACCACCCATTTGTGAGGTTATAAATTGCCTATCCTTCTCAATAGATATTGACCAAAAGGCAATATCTGGGTCAAGGAAATCTGCTCTCAAGACAAGAACACAAGATGGTTTTGGACTAGGGTCGAATACAGTTGAAACAGGCTGTACATCGCAGCCTGGCTTTATCCATTGCAGAATTGCTTGAGGAGCAGTTCTGTCTATCAAAATAGTATGAGACGACACTGCTAAATTCTCAGCATTATCCCAACTTTGGACAGTTATTGTTTCAAAACCTTCACCACCTAAGAAATCTACTAATGCAAAATATTCACCTTCGAAATTACATTCTGTTGAATAGTTTGACCCCGAAGCCAATTGAATTACAACAGTTAATCCAACTTCACACTCACCTGTTACGTTCCACTGCATAAACGGGATTGAAAATCCATTTATTGGTGAAGAAATTGTTAGGTGGGGTGGACGGCTGTCAAGAATTGCAGACAACTCAAAAACGTACATTTTCTCCAATGCTTCTACCTCAAATTTCAGAGAATTGTTACCTTCTTGTAATACAACACTCACGATTAAGTCACCACTTGAGAGTTCAGACCCATTCTGAATTACCCAAGAGGAACCATCCCAAATTTGTAGAGACCAACCTTGTTCTGGACCGATATGCAAATCTACAAATTGGTTTGAATCATTCAGTAAGCTACCATCCCAAGTTGCTGTGACGGTTGGCTCATAAGCCTCCGGAGTTAAGTAAATATCAATACAATCAGTCACCACATTTGCTGAAGGTCCAATACTCAAATCAGAAGCGAGGACACACAGTTGGTGCCAACCTGTTTCAGATAATGTGACTTCAGTATCCATAGTTAAATCTCCAGACGAAAAATCTTCCACAACTACACCATCAACCACAAGAGATTGATCAGATATTTCTGAAATATTCCATTTAATTGGCAATTTATGATTCCAAATTGTAGAATTATCTAAGGGTGAAATCCATTCAATTTCTGGTGCCGTTCTGTCTATCAACAAAGTAAAGTTCTCCCAACCCCAGTTTCCAGCCCAGTCTAAAGTTTCAACAAATATTTGCCATCGACCATCATTGATTCCTGAATGGTTTACCTCTATTGAAAAGGGGATATGAATGTTTGATGGAGGGAGAGGCGCGCCTTGACGCATATGATTAGAATCGTTTGAACCCCATGGAGGCGAGGATTTTGATAGGCAAGATGAAGTCTGTTCAACTCCATCTTCATCAATGAAGTAAGCACAAACTTGCTTAGTATCGAAGTAGGCATCTACATTCACTCGTAATGGCGTCTGCTTGGCGTTTAGTCGGTCAGGGGGCAGTAGTCCTTCAACTGACCAAAAATCACCATCAGAAATACCCGAATAACTTGCTAGGATAATTTGTGGTTCCGGTCCATTATTATGTGCACCCCAGCCATCATATGCCACCTCAAACTCTCGGTTATTCCAATTGCCAGCCAAGTCTTTAGCAGTGATTACAAAATTGTTTAAATCAGCCCAATTCCAAGTTGTAGCGTTCATTGGGTCTCCGTTTCCATTAACCCAATAAGATGGGTGATGGACTAACTCAATTTCGCCAAACCCTGTTTCATTGATTTCTATGAGAGAACCATTCAGCCATAATTGGCTGCCGATATCAGTTTGAACATTAATCGGCATTATCGAAGTATTGGATAAGAAATTCCAGCCTGAAATTATAATTGGAGGTGCTAAATCATCAAATTCGACCATCAAATTAGAGGTGTTTTCTCTTCGAGCAACATCGATTACTTCTGCTGAGAAAGTCCTCCATCCATTATCCTCCGGGAGTGATAGATTTAACCAAGCAGAACGTAAGGTCAAGTCAACAATGGGTGATTGTGACGTTACAACATTCATTGGAGTGGAACTCCATGAATCTGTTAACAATAATTCATCTATTGCAACGCCATCCTTCGAAGCCCAAATGTTGATTGTATGTACCCCTGGATTAGTTATCTCAAACTGGACTGGGTTTGATTGACTCCCATCCAATGCCATATTAGTCCATTCCCAACTATCAAATGTATTAGTATACATTCCATCAGGAACAGAAGTAATAGCGGAGCCGTTAATTCCAATATGAACCGCATTACCATCAACATCAGGTGCCTTCATTCTAATCCAAAGATAAAACGTACCCGTGGTGTTGAAATCTATAGAGTAATCCAATCGAGGCCCGGAATCGGTATTTGTTGCACTCCAACCAGTATCACTATCAGTAGTCAAGAAATTGTTTAGACTGGAATTTGATGAGGGTTCTAATCGCCAAGATGGTGCTGAAGGATCTGAACCATCGGCAGTCGAGGTAGGATTCTCAGCCTCAATAATTACTAATCCCGATGATTCGCGGTAATGAGAGCCTAGAGATTTATTAATTGCAGTATTCCAATGCATCCAAGATTCGGCATAATCAGTCGAATCACCTCCCCTTTCAGAAATTGCCTCAAGAGTAAATGATGCATTATTCCAATCTACTTGGGGTTGAGTATCGAGTTTCAATGAAGATAAATTGAAACCGCTACCAAAATCATGGGCTTCTAAACTCAGAGGGATTGATTGATTTGTTCTCGTTAAATTGAGGGGAGTTATGAAGTCCAAAATTGGAACCAATTCATCTAATTGGTAATCATAACTTAGCCGTATAGAACCGCCTGAATCTAAATTAACAACAAGAAAACCTTGCCAATTCCCTGCCATTTCAGGCATTTCGTAACTGATATTTACATCAAAAGCGCTGACTGGAACCATCCCTCCAAGAGCACTGGTTCCGTTTGAAAATCTAGCACTAATTTGTGAGGAGTTAAGTGTTGAAATATTCCCAACAGAAAGGGAATCTCCAGCAATTATTGTTTCTCTTAACCAAAAAGAAGCTGTGCCATTGGGGACATCAAATCCATGGACTACCGCCCACCATGTCCCCGAAGTTGGCGATTCAACGAGAATTTCCTCATCAGAATTCCAATTCCCACTAACATCAATTTGCTCACTACCATAATCAATTACACCGTTATTATTTTTATCTCGATAAAGGGCTAAATCCAAATCAGTCCGAGGAGACAATGAATCTATTTCAATTTTCAAAAGTTCAGCATTCTGTACATCTATTTGGTGAGAATATCCAGAAGAGCCCCAATTTCCTGGGGTATCTTGAGTAGCAGTTTCTGACGGAAGTAATACAGGGCGAGTCCAACCAAATCCTTCAATTGATGAAACATTTAGAGGTAAAGTAGCACCAATTGTAATGACTTCCTCTCCGTCTGCATCAGCCCAATCACTCACTACTTTGGACAGTGAACCATTGATTGCGTTCACTAGCCCTACGCTAATATTCAGAGGATTATCATTGGTGTTCACACCGTGACGAATTGAATGTAACATCATCTGTTTCATTCCAGGCGTGGCATCTGCTACCAAAATTTCATGGCTACCCCCAGTAGAAGTTTGCCACCGATATTTTCCTGAACCCATATCCTTGTTTTCTGAATAAACTTCTGGGACTAAATTGTATTGGCCATAAGCAACCGGGTCTTCTAACGAATATGGATGGCCATTTTCCGACATCCAAATTACATCCACATCGGTGTAAATATTATCTGGCCAATCTACATCTATCACGATTGCACCATTGCCAGAAAGATTGTGAGGCCAATCAAAAGTGAGGAATTTCCAATCTCCAGATTCTGACCGCCAACCCCATCTTTGAGCACCTTGTAACCAAGTTTCACTGTACAAGGTCTGATTAGTCACATTACCATCAAGTGGTTTTGGAATTAGGTTAATTGGACCATTTGATGCAACATTTACAATTACTGGTAAAGCCCAATCATAAGATGAATTATTTGCTCCAAATTGGAATCGAACTTGCTCTTGGCGTAACTGAGGTATCGCATCTAGCGGCACTTCAACGCGACAGTTGACGAAAAGTGTACCATTTGCAGGTATTGTTGAATTGCCTGCACACGGTGAAAGCCAAGATGAATTTAGTGAAGGAGAAAAAGCAGTCCAATCAATTTCAATCTCCAAAGGATCCATCACATTAGTTCGCATATTTCTTCTATAGACCCCTAGAAGTATGCCATCTCCATCGCGTTGAGTTGGGAAGCCAAGCCGGACCTCGGCTTGCCCACTTG
>CAZXZO010000006.1:75332-105401 GCA_964645485.1 uncultured Candidatus Poseidoniales archaeon | reverse complement strand
GAGCGTAGCGAGGGAAGTTCGAGACCGATTTTCAGCCTGCACACGGCGCCAAATTTAACCAAAATGTTGTCGAATCAGTTTAGTCAGTCACGAGATTCAGTTCTTTCTTTTCTCATTCCAAGCAAAAATACATCGCCCTAAGGGCGAGTTTGTATTGTATGCATGGGTTCAAGTATTCGTGACTCATGCCCAAATTATGTTCCATAATAACAATCAAGTGGATAAGAATAGAAATAGCAGTCTAATTTTGACTTGCTTAATGGTAGTTGGAGCACTTTCTGCAGGTATGCCAAATGCCACAGCATTAACCGGAAATGAGACTGTTGCTGTCACAAACGTGGCCAATAATTCAGCGTTTATATCTGTAAGTAATCTTGATTCTAATGATTCTTATTATTGGTGGGCATTCATTTATTCACCCAATGGTTCACTCTATGACTACGATTTTGGATATATATCTGGTATAGGTGGTTCAGGCACTATCAATTATAATGCTAGTTGGACAACACCTACCGTTACAGGAAATTACACAATTAATGGGGAATTATCAGATAGTGTGGGTAATTCATTGGTCAATGATACCGCATATTTCACTATTGGAGGCGGCAGTGGTTCAGTGGCGTCCGAGACAATAATTGCAACCGGGGCCACAGCAACCTCAGCAAGTATCACAGGTTCAAATCTTAATACATCTCAAACATACCAATGGTATGCTTTTGTTTACTTCCCTAGTGGCTCATTGCAAACCAGTGATAGTGGAATTTGGAATAGTCCAAACAGTTCTACAATGACTGATTCCGCATCTTGGAGTCGTGGTAATCAGGCTGGTAATTACACTTTATCTGTCAGATTATACGAATACTGGTCATCCACTTTGTTAGATACTCACAACACAACTTTCTATTCAAGTGGGCCGGGTAATTTAACTCAAGACTCAAATGAACCAAATGAAGGGACTTCTAGTGCCACAACGATTACTTTAGGAAATGTCAGTTATGGGGTGAATATCCACAATAGTAGTGATGATGATTATTACACTCTCAACATAACATCCGGACAAATGGTTTGGGTTAATCTGACCTTCTCTCATAGTGTGGGAGACCTTCAGTTGAATGTTTACGAATGGAATGGCTTGAACAATTGGATGGTTGATTATAGCCATTCTTCCTCAAATAATGAACAAGTTATATTCAACACGACATCCTCAACATCTTACTATGTTCAAGTATTCAGTTCAGGGGGAGCATCAAATTATTCTTTCAGTGTGCAGTCAGTTGCAACCCCTGCGCCACCTGCTCCTACAGCGGACGTGAATGAACCCAATGATACGGTGGCGAATGCTACTGCGGTTGGCACTAGCCTTCCATTCTCTCAGACAAACTTGACCATTCATAATTCAACAGACGAGGATTTCTTCTCTTTCCCCGTAATATCTGGAAATACATATTGGGTTAACATTTCATTTACACATTCAAATGGTGACCTAGACCTAGAATTATACGATAGCAGTCTAAACTTTGTTGACAGTTCGACTAGTACTTCAGATGACGAGTCTGTTACAGATACTCCTTCATCAAATATGACGATGTATGCCTATGTGTATGGGTGGTCATCTGCTACCAATAATTATGACATTACGGTTGAAAGTAGTTCGGGTGGAAGCACAGTCACCAATGTAACTGGAATTGTTTCTACAGTTTTCTTCTCAAATGCTACATATGGTGAATTTACCATGAGCAATCTCACAAATACGGCGTCGTATGACCTTGACGCATATTTACTCGAGTGGAACGGTACTAACTACACATCATTAGGCACATTCACTCAAGGCTGGACCTCCAACGGCTCAAACAATATGATTCCTGCATTTGTAACTCTTGCAGAGGAGAGTACATTCTGTCTTTATGGTGAGTTGTACGATGTGACGACTTCGACCAATGGTATCTATTTAGATGATGATTTAGATTGTTTGTATCACGAAATGATGGAAGGTTTCGTTAGTTCTGATACTGGTGGTACAATAGATGCTCAGAATCTTTCTGCAGGTGCTGGGTACTATTACGAATGGTACCTTTACATTGGAGGTGGGACAACCTACTTGCAATCAGGTAGTGGTAATTTCACAGCAAATAGCAGTACTCAGAGTTACAATGTCAATTGGAATCAACCAGGTAGCGGGGCTATCCGTTGTTTTACTACATTCTTATTCAATTCAACATTTGTGCAAATTGGTCAACACGAGGATTGTTTCACTCCAACATGGCCGGGTATCAACGCGACTGGCATAACTGCAAATTCAAATGCAACAACTAACACATTTTACTTCGATGCGGTTGATTTGGATGTTGGTGATAACTATATCCTTCAAGCGAATATAGAGAGATATTCAAATGGAACGGTAGTTGATTTTTCAACACCTACAAATTTCACCGCGGGTGCAGCTAATAGTTCATTTAATTGGGTATTCAACACACCCTCAGTAAGCGGATATTATTGTGCATATGCAGATCTATGGAATGCTACTAGTGTTTGGATGGGTAATGATTCGATTTGTTTCCTAATTGTCCATGATGATGATGGTGATGGGGTTTGGAATGAAAATGACCTCTGTGCCAATACTCCATCGAACGCGACAGTTGACATTTTTGGATGTGCAGCAACCCAACGTGATTCTGATAACGATGGAGTAAACGATGCACAAGACGCGTTCCCATTTGACTCAACTCAATGGCAAGATTCTGATGGCGATGGATATGGGGATAACGCTTCGGGGAACAACTCTGATGCATTCCCGACTGATTCAAGTCAGTGGTCCGATGTAGACGGAGATGGTTACGGAGATAATCCGAATGGAACCAATGCAGACGCTTTCCCTAATGACCCTAATGAGTGGGTTGACAGCGATGGTGACGGTGTTGGAGATAACGGTGATTTGCTACCAAATGATGCAAGCCAGTGGGTTGACAGCGATGGTGACGGCTACGGAGATAATCCTAGCGGAACTAATGGTGATGCTTTCCCAACCGACTCTACTCAGTGGTCAGATACTGATGGAGATGGATATGGAGATAACTCAAACGTAACTGGTGGCGACCTTTGGCCAACTGACCCTTCCCAGTGGTGGGACAGTGATGGTGACGGCTATGGTGATAACACAAGTGGGACAAACGGTGACGCATTCCCTGCTGACGGCACTCAATGGTCTGATGGAGATGGTGATGGATGGGGTGATAACCCAGCCGGAAACAACCCAGACGCTTTCCCTCAAGATGGTACTCAGTGGGCCGACCAAGATGGAGATGGCTACGGTGATAATGCGAACGGAAACAACCCCGATGCATTCCCAACAGATGGTACTCAGTGGGCCGACCAAGATGGAGATGGCTACGGTGATAATCCACAAGGAAACAACCCCGATGCTTTCCCAACTGATGGCACACAATGGGCCGATGGTGATGGTGATGGGTATGGGGATAATCCACAAGGAAACAATGCCGATGCTTTCCCAAGTGACCAAACTCAGTGGGCCGACCGTGACGGTGATGGATATGGGGATAACCCACTAGGAACTAACCCAGACGATTGTCCGGACACTCCTCAAGGTGAAACTGTAGATTCTACTGGATGTTCTGCTACCGAGCGAGATGGTGATGGGGATGGAGTCATGGATGCATCTGATGACTGCTTGTTCGAGAATGCAAGCGGTTGGGATAATGATGGTGATGGCTGTATTGACGACACTGATGGTGACGGATATGATGACCCTGATGACAACTGTATAAATGAAGACTCAACAGGTTGGGATGCTGACCATGATGGTTGTATTGACGACACAGATGGTGACTTGGTGAAAGATAATGTGGATAATTGCCCAACCACTGATGCGAGTGGCTATGACAATGATTTGGATGGTTGTATCGACGATTCTGATGGAGATATGATTCCAGATGACCAAGATGACTGCCGATTCGTAAATGCAACTGGTTTCGACAATGATGGTGATGGTTGCATCGATGATAGCGATGGTGACAATATCAAAGATGACACTGACTCTTGCCGCTATGAAAATGCCACTGGATTCGATGATGACCAGGATGGTTGCATCGATGATAGTGATAGTGATGGAGTAAAGGATAATGTCGACAGTTGTGCAAACACCCAAGATATTTCCACTATTGACAATGATGGTTGCTCAGACCACCAACGTGATACCGATGGTGACACAGTCAAAGATTTCTACGATAATTGCCCGAATACTCCTCCCGGTGAACAAGTAAATTCCGAAGGCTGTTCTGCTACACAGCGAGATACCGACGGTGATTACGTGGTTGATGCTGATGATGAATGTCCAGGCACTGAGGATGGAGTTTCTGTAAACAACGATGGATGTGCAGATAATCAACTTGATACTGACAATGATAGTGTTGATGATTCTGTTGACCAATGTAGCAACACACCAAGTAATGAGACAGCAAACAACTTCGGTTGCTCAAAGTCACAATGGGATAGTGATTCAGACCAATACATGGATTCCGAAGACGATTGCCCTAACGACGCTGGTACATCTACAATTGATCGAGTGGGATGTCTTGATTCAGATGGTGATGGAGTCTCTGACCTCAATGATGCATTCCCTCAAGATGTAACCAAGCAAGCTGCATCTGACGGGGAAGAAGGAGGCATTTCACCCCTAGCACTAGCGTTAGTAGGAATGTTTGTACTATTCTCAATTGTTGCTGGAGCAATTTTGGTAATTAGGATGCGAGGAGGCGAAGATGAGAAAGACCAATTCTCAGGTGGTTTAACCGCTCAACCAGCCGAATCGTTGACTGACATGGCAATGCCGACTGAAGTTGAATCTGACCTTGGCCTTAACCAAGTGGAACAACTCGAAGTCACTACATCAGAGCCGGAACAGTGGGTTGATGAGAATGGTGTGACCTGGCATCGTCAACCTGATGGTGTTCTACTCCGCTGGACTGGTGAGGCATGGGAGCCTCAGAATTAGACTTCCATTGACTTAGAAGGTAATTTGCAAGAAGGGTGAAGTTGAAGGGCGGCCTTGGCCGCCTCCCATCACATGGCGGATGAGAATAACAGGCAGTTTGCTGAATCAGTATTGACTGCTGTTAATGCAAGTGGTCAACATTATGGCATGGGCCTGCCCATGATTGCGAGCGAGAATATAATCTCTCCAATGGTTCGAAAAGCAACAGATAGTGATCTGCATGGACGATATGCTGAGGGCCTGCCTGGCAAACGATATTACCAAGGATGTGACGATTTTGATGACATCGAATCACTAGGGATAAAGTTAGCAAAGCAAGTTTTCAATGCTAATTTCGTTAATATCCAATCAACTTCAGGCACAGTGTCAAATATTGCTGCTTTGAAAGCATTGACTAAGCCTGGTGACAAAATTTCTGCAGTGTCAACAGCAGATGGCGGCCATATTTCACATGCCCGAATGGGTGCAGTTGGACTGCGAGGGCTAGACCTTCACACATATCCTTGGGATGAAGCGAGAATGGAGCCTGATGTAGATGCAGCGTGTGCAATGATTCGTGACCTAGAACCACAATTAGCATTGGTGGGTCAATCGGTGTTTCTGTTCCCAACCCCTCTCAAAGAGATGGCGGATGCGGCTCACGAAGTTGGTGCCAAAGTGATGTACGACGGGGCTCATGTCCTAGGACTAATTGCTGGGGGGCAATTCCAAGACCCACTTCGAGAAGGAGCTGATGTAATGACCGGTTCATCTCACAAAACTTTCCCTGGTCCCCAAGGTGGATTCATGATTTCTGATTCTGACGATGAAAAATTCCAGCGCAAACTCAACTCTGCAATTTTCCCAGGAACTAATTCATCCTACCATTTGCATCATGTAGCTGGCAAGGTGGTAGCCTTAGCCGAATTTGCGGAATTCGGCGCTGACTACGCCGCTGATATCGTTACAAACGCAAAGGCGTTTGGAGAGGCAATGGCGGCAGAAGGATTCGATGTCCTAGCAGAAGAAAGAGGATACACGGCTAGCCATCAGATTTTGACTCGTCATGGAGAACAAGATTCCGGAGCCGGTGCAAAGGCAGCGCGCTTATTGGAAGATGCTGGTATCATTACCAACATGAATATGCTCCCGGGTGATACCAAAGCGCTGACTCCTTCGGGCTTGAGATTAGGCGTACAAGAGTTAACTCGTGTGGGTATGGGTGTGGATGAGATGGGTGTAGTTGCTAGTTTGTACGCTCGTGTTCTACTCAAAGGAGAGGACCCTAGTTCAGTAAAGAAAGATGTACATGTGCTCAAGGGTGAACATCAAACTGTGCACTATTGTTTTGACGGCGGGAAAGCCTATCCCTAATCACAAAATGTCAATTATTCTACTTGTTGGCTGAATAATGTCTTTTGATATTGTGAAAGCGTCACGTAACTTTGCCAACTGCTCATCGGTTAAATCGTCGCGATGATAGATTGTTACTAATGGTTCACCAGATTCTACGGGTGAGCCAATATGGGTGTCAATTACCATCCCAACTTGCATGTCAAGTTGGTCATCAATATGTTTCCTACCCGCTCCCAAGTCTGAACTTATTTTGGCTAGAGTTAGAGCATCTATATCGCAAACATGGCCTCGGTCAATTGCGCATACCTCAGTTGTCTTTAGGGTCGTATTTAGTAGGCCAAGAGATTCTAGAAGGGAGTTTTCACTGGCAAAAATTTTCTCATTAACTCCTTGATTTACACACATTTCAATAAATTTCTTCATTGCTGAACCGTCGTGTAACGAATCGTGAATCATATGTGCACCTTCATCGCGGTCATTTGATATTCCAGCGGCGGTCAACATTATTCCCCCTTGAACGCATACCAATTCTTCAAGGTCAGCAGGGCCATTTCCTCTCAATGTCTCTATTGACTCTAAGACTTCCAATGAGTTTCCAATTGCAAAGCCAATAGGTGAATTCATCTCGGTGAGGGTGACTGTTGTGTTCATCCCTAAACCTTCACCAGTTGATGTCATACAGGCGGCTAATTCTCGGGCATCTGCGTCATTTTGCATGAAAGCCGCTTTGCCGACTTTAATGTCCATTACTAACGCTGAAAGGCCGGCGGCTGCTTTTTTCGATAGAATGGAGCCGGTTACAAGCGGAACAGAAGCGATTAACCCCGTGACATCTCTAATAGCATACATTCGCTTATCCGCGGGAGCAATATCGCTAGTTTGTCCAACAATGGCACATCCAACTTTTTCAATTTGAGAGCGTAATTCATCATTGCTACGAGATACTATGTATCCAGGCATTGATTCTAATTTGTCAAGAGTGCCTCCGGTGTGGCCCAATCCTCTTCCAGAAATCATTGGAACCTTACCTCCACAAGCCGCTACTGCTGGAGCAAGGGAAAGTGAAACCTTGTCACCAACTCCACCTGTACTGTGTTTATCTACGACCAAATGAGACCATTCTCCTGGCCAATCAAGGACAGTTCCTGAGTGCACCATGGCATGGGTTAATTCAACGGTTTGAGAATCGCTCAGTCCATTTTCAAAAACATTTCTCAGCCAATCTTCAACCTGTTTGTCGCTCAGACTACCGTCAACAATGCCATCAACAGCTTGCTGAATTTCAGATGTCATATCCTACCTCCGAGAACTCGGTTTTTGGTTAGCTCACTGTTTTCCTTTCTTGTAATGTTCACGAAGTTGGTCGACGGTCCATCCTTGGTTTAGTGAATCTTGGACTTGTTGTGGTGTCCATCCTTCAAATTCAAATCCATCAAGAAGTGGGGCTCCATGAACTCCATCGTGTCGTCCTACTGCGTCGTCACGGCTAGAGAGGATTTCCGGCTCTTCTGTTAGACTTCCGTCTAGCACGGGAGGGTCTCCATCTGGGGAAGTTGTGTTATCAGATTCGGTTCCATCTGCTTCAAATGCTGATTCTTGAGCGGCTACAATCGCTAAATCAAAAGAATCATCCTCAACCACACCTCGGGCAGTTTCTCTTCCTCCTAACAGGATTGCAACAAGAGCAATTACCAATGCAATCATTGCCACTCCGACAATTCCTAGTAGTACTCTTGCTGCTGCTGAATCGAGTGGGTCTTTTGCCTCGGGGATGGTTGGGCCGGTAGTGGAATCGTTGTTGGATCCCTCAGAACCATTTTCATCATCAACCATATTCGCGCCACATTCAGTTTGTTCTCCGTCAGCCACGCTATCGTTATCAGCATCGGCAAATAAGATGGCGTCTGATGCAGGGATTTGTTTCAAAGTTGCAAATATCAATTCATCAATATCTCTGATGCAATCTCCATCCGTATCTACATTATTCGGGTCAGCACCAATGCCCATCTCTTGTAAATTATCAAGTCCATCACCATCAAAATCATGTGATTGTTCGGGCACTGAACTGCCCGGAATTACTGATGATGTTCGATTCAATCCATACTCAAGTTCCCAAGCATCTGGCATATTATCTCCATCAGTGTCGGTAAAAGTGTCTAATCGATTCCAATCTTCCTCAAAGGATGAAAGATACCAACCTGCCAACTCATCGTTATGGATTACAATCCCCATCTCGCGGTTTCTCAATATTGCATTGGAATTCCAGTTGATTGAAGAAATCAATACAGATTCCCCATCAACGATTACTCCTTTGTTATGCAATTTGGTGATTCTTTCTGCAGGTGCCATCAATATTGCAGTTGCATCATATCCATCTGTACGGTTCCATTGATTGTTGAAATGGTTTACAGTATCACGTATATCATCATCATAATTGACATAATAGCCGTTAATTAGCAACCTTACCCCAACCCCTCTAGCCAATGCTCTTTCAATTGCATCTACCATCGGATTGTCGCCAAAGCCCCAGTGCCAGCCCATGTCAAAACCTTGTAATGAGAGTTCAATACTCGTTTCTGCGGAGTCGAGGAGATTTATGATTCCAGATATACAATCATCAGGGCAGGTGAACACTTGTCCAGAAAAATCCCCGGAGATAATTGGTGGGGTTATGGTTGGTGGTACTGCCTCAAGACCGCTTGGTCCGTAAGAAGTCCAGCCTGATGGTTTACCTGTTGATGGATCCATCACACTGTAACTATTCAGGTGAGGGTGGCTGAGATTTTCATCCCACAGCATCCGACTCATCACTAATTGGGCTACATCCTGTGAGTTGATGACCAATCCCCAATCACGGTTTGACGCGTAATCGCCTGCAGGGAAAGTTGACTCCTTGATATTTCCAGAGCCAATCCAAACTGACTCACCATCTCTTACAGCAACTTTACTGTGGAGATATTGGTAAGGTGCTGGTGGTGCATTCTCACCACGAGGATTGCCCATCCAGTATACTGTAATTCCTCCAGCATACAATTCGTAAGCCATTCCTCGAACTTTGTAGAGGTCGTCTTCATCTTCAAGCGGGTCTTCCTCTAGAATAATTGTGATATCTACATTTGCTTGTGAAAGTTGAATGAGTTTAGCAACTATATCATTGCTCATCAATTCATAGACATGAATGTGTAATTCTGTAGTACTTCCATCAAGCCATTCGGTGAATTGGTAGAGGCTACCATCCGGTGATGCCATTGGTTCTAGAGAACCTGTGGTCGAAAACACTCCTGAATCACAGAACATACTCGCTCCTAGTCTAATCCAGCGGAATTCCCAATCAGCACTAGTGTTAGTGTCAGTGATATCGTTACAGCCATCCCCACGCATGTAAATCAGGCCTTGGGTGGTGGTTGGTGGAGTGGTAACAGCAGGTCCATTCCATCCAGAAACAGTTGCAAGTCCGTTTCCATATACGAAGGTATCAGCGATTACCCCGTCAGGTGAAATCAATTGCAAAGTTGAACCGGAATCATACATCCAAGGTGAATAATCTAGAACTTGATTCATATCAACCGCATTAATCCCTCCATCCTCTGAAAGGTTGGTGGGGGATTGGGTAAGGGTTACAGATTCTCCCGGTTGAAGATTTAATCCGTTGAAAGTTCCAGAACTACCAGTCCCATCTGATTTGATTCTATTCAGGTGCCAACCTGCCAAATTTAGAATACTATTTCCCATGTTTGTGATTTCGATGAATTCATTGTCTCGATTGTAAACTTGACCAGGCATCACTCGAGTGAACCACACAGGGTCTTCAGGGTCCCAAGGTGTTGGTTCCGGATTTTCATCTCCCGGTGTTGGCCACATTGTATTGAGCCATTCTTCTGTCCATGCACCTGCATCACCTTCTAAACTTCTGCAGTTCTCAGATGTTGACCAAACAACTTCTTGCCTAACATCTCCATTAGGGTCTCTTAGGTCAATCATTTCATCAAAATTTGATAGGAAACCATTGTTTTCAGGGATTAATACAGCATATTCTCCAGCATCTAGATTCCACCAATCGCTGCGCTCAAATGCAACTCCGGCAGCATAATGCTGGAGGTAAAGAGATTGCAAGACCATAGCATCTCCACTATCAGCAACTACTAACCAGCGTGATAGATTGATTGTAACAGAATCAGGATTATGAATTTCCAACCAATCACCATCAATACCAAGGTTTCCACCTGTACATTGTGGCATCACTTCATTCACCTCAAGAGTTGTTGCACCGGTGTAAGGATTGTCGAACAGTGGGTTTGCATATCCTGGTGTAGGCCATGGTGAGTGGACCCATTCGTCAGCAATATCACTACCAGAAACAAGAGTTGAATTAAGAGGCGTGAGAGAGTAAACCAGAGTTTGCACAACTTCTCCCTGATTATCTACAAGGGAAACCGCATCACCACTATTTTGCATGCTCATAGCGCGCCCATTTCGCCAAACTACTATGTGTTCACCCGCATCTAATTCCCAATCAGAACTGAGTGATTCGTTGAGGCCAGGGATGCTCTGTGAATCTAGAGCAAGTGAGGTATTCCTACCATCCCGAATTTTCCAGCCTTGGAATGATGCAGTATCGTTACCGACATTTACGATTTCAACCCATTCACCCTCTGGATAGAGATTTGAATCTGAACCAACTGGATTCGGCATTAATTCAGAGATTCTAAAATCAGCACTTTCGTTCACAGAACTTGTCATTTGATTTGGATTTGGCATCGCTGGTGTTGCCCAACTTGAGACCATCATCGGTTGGGCTGGGAGATTTGCATCAGTTGGGATTGCAGTTCTGTTAGAGCCGAAATCCCCTCCCCAGCCAACCGAATCTACGATGTTTCCGTTAGCGTTTACCAAAGATACAGTGTCACCATTAATCAGCATCTGACCAGATGTAGGTGGGGTTGAAAGGACTACGTAAGATTCCGAATCAATCATCAATCCACTACCTGAATCTCGGTCGGAAAAACCAGCATCCAAGGCGAATGTTTGCCCTGTGCCTGTTATTATATTCCACCCACTGGCATTTACCGCTGGGTCGGTAGTTCGGTGGGATAATTCAATCCAATTACCATTGGGATAAGATAACCAACCATTGGTTGCATTAACCATCACTTCATTGAGGCGGACTGGACTACTACTGTTGACATTGCGAGCATCTGCGCCCAAAGGTGTTGGGAATAGAGACATGACCCAGTTTCCAGTGCCTATGGATGGTGCAATAAATGAATGGCCCGGGATACCAATATTGGTGTAATTTGCAGCAAAAACATACTCTCCAGCAGGGTTGACTAAGAAAGCAGAATCGCCACCATTGTTGAAAACACCATATTGATTCAAACCGTTAGTTGCAACAATTCTTCGCTCATTTGGTTGAATCATGGGTGAAACATTGTGGTCGACAAGGTGGGTTTCATTCAAATCCATTTTGTTCCCTGTCAAATCTTTGATTGACCAGCCACTGAGGTTTAATGACACATTTCCTGTGTTTTCAATTTCAATCCACTCGCCACTTGGGTAAGTACCATTGTCGTTTGATGGCCACGCGTCAGCCAAAACTTCGGTGATTCTCAGGTCACTAGTGTTCCAAGTTGGGCCACCTCCTCCTCCACCACCAGTGTTGATTGCTCCAGGTGTGATGGTTGTCACTTCGTCCCAGTCAGCGGTTGGGGAAGTTCCTTCGACCAAGGAGTTTGCTTGATTAGCATACACCGACCATGTTGCTTCATGTTGGATGGCTGAATTTGAATTGAACAATGATACAACTCCTTGGGAATTTGTCATACAATGTCCACAAGATTGACCGTCTCCATTGCGTGCAATTACCATGTATCCTCCTGCTGGAATAATTAGGTCTTGGGCATTTTGTGGCCATACAACGGTGACAGGAGATGATGTGATTGAAATGTCCATTTGCCTTGATGATTGGTCTTGGAGATACCATCCCGAAAGGTCAACACTAGATGCTCCGCTATTGTGGAGTTCAACCCATTCACCAGTTGTCCAATCAGATGGCCCTACTGCATCGGTTTCTTGACCAACAGCATTTACGAAGAGTTCGTTGATACAAACTGCTCCAGTACATCCGGTACTTTTTGCTCCAGCCAATTCTGGTTCAAACCCACTCTCAAGCATCACTGCTTGTGGAGTAAGAAGCATTAGTATCAGAACTGAAATAATTGTTAGTTTTGTTTTTACCATCGGTCACACACCCACTGGGTCATTGGGAGGCTAGGCCACTACATCATTAGAATTTGCCTCGCCCTTAGGGCGAGTCAATTTCATGTAAATCCAAAAGAATCAACTTTTTGTGCGAATGTGTAAATCATTATTGGAACAAGGATGATACCCATTCCATGGCTTCGCCGTATGCCAATTCTTGGTGGCATTAACCCAAGAATCGTACCAGCAATTAGAACCCCGATTCCAATCCAGCCAGTCGATAACCAGACTAGGATTGTGACGAATACAATTACACCCATCACGAGTGACCGGAGTGGAATTAGTTCATGCAATTTTAACATCCCTTTTCCAACTTTAATCATCAGAGGGACCGCGAGTAGGCCTGATGCTACTGTCACTGCTAACAATCTGATGAAATCTGGAGGTGGTTCAATACCTGACCATGGGTCAATTGGATACATCATATTGAGTGCAAGAGCGGCTCCTGATCGTGGCCTTCCTACCAAATATAGGAAGGCTAGAACCATTACTGTTACCGCGGTATTGGTGGCAGAAAGGATTGCAATTACTTCCAAATCTTGTTGGCTTGTCTGTGCTTCAAGGTCTAAGTCTGGTGATACTTCTCTCTCTTCCCTCGCACCCTGAATAAGTGCTAAGTCTTGTTCTGATAATGGTGCGCCACCAACCGCCATGGCTGCTGATTCATCCCTCAATAAATTACGTTGTTCTGGTTCAATTATTGCTGCCGCCGGAGATGAGCCGTCATCAGGGATATCTGCAACAATTCCTGACTCAGCAGCAGCCTCTGCCTCCTTTCTTCTTGCAATTGCTTGCATGGCTGGATGGTTGGTTTGACCGGGTCCAAATTCGAAGTCTGCTGGGATGTAATCAGGGTCTTTCCATTTTCCTATGAAATTCCGAACAGTCATCACAACAACTGTCGCTTGAGCAGCAGTCATTCCTGGCAATATTGCCATCACTGCAGCACAAATTGATGATAAAAAGCAGGGGATAATGAGTGGACCTGGATCAGGAAGTTCCCAATCATCATCTTGAGGTGGCATTTCAGAAGTTGTGACATAGATATCAAGAAGGTTTGCTATACCAAACAGCCCGGCAAGACCCGGCATAAGCATGGTAGCATTTGGCATTCCAACCGGTGAGCGACCCGGTAACTCGAAAACAGCCCAGCCATAAAACCCGCTAAGAAGGAAAAAGCCGGTTGCGACAATCATTCCTGCAATGTTGGAATTATCTGTAAAACTGAAGTCAAATTCTCTGCCAAACAATTTCAACTTCCAACGCTTACTCATCGATTGCATCCACACTGGCCAGGCTAATCTAGTGGTTTCTGTCAAAATCAGAAACATGGAAATTGCCAATAATAAGTAAGGTAATATTTCTCGACTTTCCTCATAAAATCCTAGACCTGGATTCTCACCAAATAGGAATCGAGCAAATAGTAATAATGGGATTGAAAGAAGTAAACCAAGTTGAGAACCTCGAGCAGAGTAGGCAACCCCTTGAGTTGCTTTACCAGCAAGTAACATCCTGTGTCCGGGCAACAAGGCAAGCGCCGTATCCCCATCAGGTGCTCCAACAAGCGCACTAGGGATGTAATTCAAGAATGTGTGAACTGTTCCCATTGATACAATAATTGCTGCGACAGCAGATAGAGGGATTCCAAGACCAATTGCTAATGGCGTTAGACTGAGGGCAATAAGGGCAACATTGTTGACGTGAAATCCGGGAATTAATCCAGTCATACAGCCTAGGAATATGCCAATGAAAAACGAACCCATGAGCCAAAGCCACTCAGTCATCCAGATTTCCATTCAATCACCTCAAGTAACTCAACGTCGGTCAAGACAAAGTTGTACATCACGTTCAATAACGCTTTCTTCAGTCGATAATCTACCATCCCAAAAGAGAGGAGTAGTCCCACTCGCTTCTTGTGTGGATAATTCTGTTCCATCACCAAGGAGGCACAGCCGTTCTCCAACTTGTGTTCCCTCACGGTTAATCCAGAGTGTGCCATTTTCTTCTGTCACGACTCCGTTTATTTTGACGAGGGTATTGATATCCCACTGCCACTGGTCAAAACCATCTGTCCAAGCAAGTGTAGTTACTGGGATTGGTTCGTTTTGCCAAATGGAAATACTGTGTACTTGCAGGAGCAATCTAGCATCTACTGAATCCCAGATTAAAGTGGCTGAGACATTGACTTTTGTTCCTGTTTCAATCCACTCAGACCTCACTCCTTCAATTATAATTCTCATCTTGGTTGAACGAGTGAAATAATCTGGACCATCAGCCAAGTAACCTTTGTCATAATCTGGTGAGATTGAACCATCAATCCAGCCGATTAGATTCAGGGTTTGATTTCTGTAAGCATTCGGGTCTCTTACAAGAGTTGAAAGTTGAGTATTTGGGCCTCCAAAATCACCTGTTGGATTGATGGCATTTGTGACTTGGCCGTGGTCTAGGCATAATTGGATTCTCGATTCTTCCCAGACTAATCGACCACTAAAGTCACTAATCTCTCCTGAGGTGTCATTTTCATGTGGTAATAAACAAAGTTTGTTGGTTTCTCCCGGTCCCTTAATCCACCATACTCCACTATCGTTGTACGCCTCTCCTTCAATTGTTACAAGGCTGCCAATATCATATGACCAAGTTGTTGAATCTGCACTCCATGAAAGTCGCTTTGCGCCTGCAGCGTGTAAGACCTCAATTTGAGTTGCATGGGTTTGAAGTTGCCAACGGAAATCTCGCTCTGACCATCGTACCCATCCAGTTACGATTATTTTTGAGCCTGCCTCATAACTTTGGTCAAGGCGTCCTTCAATCGCGACTGAAATTACATGGTCTGCATTCCCATAAGATGGGTGGTCCATCAAACTAGAAATTTGGCGAGTTACATTTCCTTCTAAGACATCACCCGAATAACCAACAATTGTGATTAAGTCTCCATCAAATTTTGTTGGGTCGTGAGACACACCAGTCAGATTGACGCTGTGGACGGTTGGAACCCATGATTTATCCCATTGGATAGCGCCAGCACCTTTGGCAGCAACCCATATTCTACCATTCCATTCTGAAACTTCACCGACTACTTGGACTAAAGTGCCAATAGGCGGTAGAAGCCCTGTTTCAGTCCATCTGACTTCGCTAACATTGTATCCATCTTCAACTAAGATGTCGATTCGATCTGAACCACTATCATACGGGTCGCGAACATATGAAGTCAATTCACCTCGAATTTTTACCGATTCTCGGATGTGTTCATGCAATTCAGCAATTTCTACAATATCTGGTTCCCTAACAACCGCATAGAAATTCATTACGCTGACTAGCAGAATGCTAAGAAAAAACATCGCCCACATTTTAGCCATGCTTACGCTCAGGTCGGTTATAGGCTTGAAGTTTCGGCTTCTTGACTTTCAGTGACAAGCTCAATTTTGAGGTGCATATTCATCTAATGTAACCCTGTGTGACAACTATGACGGTGACAATCAGGAGTGTTGCCTTCGCCCTCTCTTTAACACTTTTAATCATGTTTTCAACTATGTTTTCAGCATCACTTTTCCTTGAAAATCCAACCACATATTCTGTTGAGGAAAATAATGAGGCGATTGATAATTCAAGTGTTAATTGGACTGCTCATACTCCGGTGTGGAGTGTTGGCGATTTGTGGACATATTCTGTGGTGTTAGATGGTCAGTCTCTTGTTGATGGAGCGGCTGAACTTGAGGGGGCTGAATTAGACTTGTTATATGGCACTGCAACCATCCAAGTTCAGGGCATTGAGGAATTAATAATTGGTGAACAAATTACACCAGCGTATCGAACAATTACCTCTGCAGTTGTTGTTGGAGATGGAAGAGGGGTTCCAGCACCAATTTTGGGTAGCGTAGATGGATATCTAACTGCAGCCTTAGTATTGACAGAGTATTTTCGTGTAGGCGATTTGGCTTTGATTGAATATGATAAACACATTGTTATGACATTCACTGCTGAGATTTCATTCGTTGAGCAGACTGTTGATATTGCAGATTTTGTCGAATCTGGTGTTTATTCTCCGCCCCTTGAATTCTATGATTTCCCATTAGCAATGAATGAGTCATGGAATAGTGTAACCAACTTAACAAAAACATATACAGGTAGTAGTGATGTTGTCACTCTACCTGAAGAACCTGAATATTTTGACCAGGAATGGTTGTTCTTGGTTAATGCAACGGGTGATGGTGGATTCACCAGTTGTGAGAATAGTACAAAATTATGGCAAACAAACTCAAATGGAGATGTTGAGGAATGGCGTTGGTGGTGCGAGGAGGTTAACCAATATGCCAGTCGTTGGACAAATGACATTGCTCTTGGTGGGGTTGATGCAGAACTGAATCTACTCAGTTACCAACCAGCGACAAATGTTGGCTCAGTTACTGTTGAATTGAATCCAATTTCATCACCATTGAATAGTGAGGTTGATTGTTGGATAAATGTCACAGATTCAACCGGGAATAATGTTGCTGGGAAATCAGGTTATGTCTATCTAGTTGGAGTCAATAGAACTTCATTTACAACTTCAGATAATGGTTCGGCTTACATCAGATTGAAAGTTGGAAACACAATGGATGACACACCTACATCCGATGATTGGGCAACCCACGGGGTAGTGGCTTACCTGCATTCAGATCAAATTGTTGGGGCTACGACTCTGACTTTAGAAGGTAGTGCAATTGGGGGTTTGTTACGACAAGAAGCAAACCGATTTGCGGCTGAAGCCGGAGCAATTGCGTTTGCATTAGATAGTCAATTTGAATCATCCTTCAGATATTGATGCATCAATTCATGCATCTTCATTATCATCAAAAGAGTCAATTTTTGCTTGAATTTCTTCTACATCAATTGTTTTTTCTTGTGCCTTTGCCATCAACCCAGACCCTTTGTTTCGGGGTATTTTAGAACCTCTGTCTAAATTCTGGGTTGACTCATCTAATGATTCAATTTTGGTTTTTGGCACAGCACTAATTCCAAACCAAGCCGCACCTATACCGATTACAACTAGAACCACCATGCAAATTAGCACTGTTGGGAGCAACCAGTTTGTACTCAAGGTGGAAGAGTGAGGTTCATTCACATAATAACGGAAATCGGTAAGTGTTGCGGATAGTAATAGTGTACCATTTTGCCAAGTTTCAGTGTGGGCGAGGAATCCCTCTTCACGGAAGAAATCAATTGTTGTGGTATTATCCCCAAGGTTTACCCTCTGTACGGCCAAAGTATCGTGGGTCTTGGTGTTGTCAATCCCGTAGTGAACTCCTCTCTCACCCAATACTTGGTAGGATAATTGGGTGACAGTACTGCGGTTAAACTCATTTTCAGTCCATAAACCTCGGTTTTCCCTCGTCCGCTCTAAACCACTGATTTGTACGGTCTTTTCCACATCCCATAATTCGCCTATTTGGATTGTTTCTGGGAAAGTACCTGTTCTTCTAGTCAATGCAACTTCTTGAAGTTCATGTTCAAGGAAATTGTCTTCTCCGCCACCTGAGAACTGAGTGATTGTAAGTGTGGTTGTGTCGAGTTTTTCCCAGCCGGCAGTTCCGCGGGATTTCCAATGTGTTGCTGTATAAGAAACGGACATATTTAGGGTGTCATTTTCATAATTTGTTGTGTTATCTTGCCAATCAACAGTGAAGTTAACTAGGTGTGTGATTTGTGCTTTCAGGCAGTCTCCCGACCATGTCAGAATAGTGCAAGATTCACTTCCTAACTGGGTGACCCTCAGTTCTTCTCTAGTTGTTAGAGTGATGCCCTCGAAGTTTTCCTCATCTTGCCAAGCATCAGAGAGTTGGTTGACGAGTTGTTCTGTGTATCCTTGATACTCAAACCAATCATCAGTTGTGAATTGTGGTTCTCCAATACTTTCTACTGCCATCGCCGTAGGAAGAGAAATGAAAAATAGCGCGGCGAGGAGAAGTGCTTGCCGGCTTGCCTGCATCAAACGGTTCAGAGCCGTCGCTGATTTCAGTATGACGGCGGAATGGGGCAGATTCAAAGCAGTTGTGTCTCACCCATAGGGTGAGCAAGATGAGTAGTCAAGATGGGGTAGGGGCGAAAAACATCGGAATGATGTGGTTGAGCCTAGCGGTTCTAGCAATGTTTGTATTACCAATTTTAGGGGCTACTGCTACTGTCCCAGTGGTCGAAGAAGAAGTTGAGAAAGATTGGTGGGAAACTACAAATATGGACAAGAATGGCGATAAAATTCACGATGCTATTCCAATAGCAATCAAGAGCACAAAGCACGATTGGGTGGATGATGAAGGGAGAATTAGCGTCATCGTTGACTTCGACCATCTGCCTACAGAAGCCGATGAGAGACTTCTTGAAAATCGGGTAGATTTCCGAGTTCAATTCCGTTACCACATCATAGATTCAATTGCTGGCACTGTTGAGGTTTCTCAAATTGGAAATCTGGCGAATTTACCTGGCGTAGTACTTGTTGAAATTGATGGTATTTTGACTATTCAAATGGCTGATGTAAATGAGATTCATGGAATCACAAACGTATGGGATGAAACAGGATACACTGGTGCAGGCTCTGTAGTTGCAATCATTGACACAGGTATTGATGGTGACCATGAAGGATTGAATGATTTGGATGATAATAATGAGACCAATGACCCTAAAGTCATTGGATTTTATGATGTAATCAACAGACCTGATGATACAAATGGAACAGACGTAAAGGCATATGATGACCAAGGCCACGGAACACATTGTGCAGGGATTACTGCAGGAACAGGTGCTCCAACATTCGAATATGTTGGGGTTGCACCACAAGCACAATTAGTCGGGGTAAAAGTACTGTCCGAGAGTGGAAGTGGCTCCTTTGCTCAAGTAATGCAAGGCATGCAGTGGACAATTGATAATCGCCACAAATTCAACATTAGAGCAGCCTCGATGAGCCTTGGTGGGCCAGGTGTTTCAGAATGGACAGCGAGTGAGCAAGAGAGTACTAATCGCATGGCAAATGAAATGGTGCGCAATGGAATTGCGTTATTCATCGCAGCCGGAAACGCTGCATTCAGCGCCCAAATTGGTACACCGGGAAGCGCTGAAGATGTCATAACAGTAGGTGCATTAGACAAAGATACAGGAATTGCAGTTTATTCAAGTCAAGGACCAACAGAAGAAGGACGGGTGAAACCAAATATTGCCTTTGTTGGAAGTAATGTAATGGCTCCTGATTTCAATACAGGAACTGGTTACACCTCTAAATCAGGTACGAGTATGGCTACACCTGGTGCGGCTGGATTAGCAGCCCTAATGTATCAAGCGAATCCAGACCTTTCACCATTTGATGTTCGTAATATCATGCAAGAAACTGCAGAATATAGGCAATGTCATTATTTGTTGAAAAATGAACCTTGCGCTGATGATTTAGTACCGAAGGTCCGTCAGAATAACGTATATGGCCACGGTCACACTAATGGTGAACCTTCAGTTGCAGAGGCGGCAAACCAACTATATGGGTTGACTTATGCAATCAATATTTCTTCATCAAGTGAAAGAAGTGGAGACAATAAAGTTCACATTGCGCCGGGCGAATCAATCTCCTTTGAGATAATTGGGGAAAGTGTAGGGAAAGTGCAGTGGCGCACATGGGATATGAGAGATTACTGGTCCGACCATCCCGATTTTAACTCGGGTAGTTCTCAATTCACAATAAGTCATGAGATGCTTCACGACCGATTGAAATACCTCCCAGGAAACGAAGTAACTGGCAATCAGACGATCATGGTAAGGGGGATTACAGGTGATAATGCCTCAACCAATGCTGTTGTTCACCTACATGTGATGGGGGATTCTCCTATCCATGTCTCCGAACAATCCGGCGGTATTGATGGTACGATATTCTTGCTGTCAACATTAGTAATCGTGCTTGCAATCGGATTAATTCTGATGATGTTGATGTTACAAGGTACAATCTCAATTCCAGAATGGGCTCCTTTTTCAAATGATGAAGATGATCATGAATTTGATGATGATGAGGATGAATCATCCTCTGATGAACCAAAGAAGATAATTGTGAGTTAACGGGTGAATTCATTGGCCCTTGCTGGTGTGCTGATTTCAGCCATCGTTGCTGGGATAGCGGCCATTTTAGTCACCGTATCCATTGAGAGGTGGGGCGGACTTCATGGTGGTGTGATAGGAACTGTCCCCTCAACAATTGTTCCTGCAGCAGTTGGAATTTGGTTAGCCGCCAAAACAGTTGATGAATTCCAAGCGGCAATGGGAATTGTTCCGATTGGGTTGATTCTCAACGCCGGTTTCCTCTATCTATGGAGAGTTGTTCCGCCACTTATTCCTGAATGGAAATTTGGTGTTCGCTTGACCGCCATTACAATTGTCTCTTTGAGTATTTGGAGTTTATTTGCAGGCCTTTCAATCAAGACTTTCAATATTCTAACGGTTAGGGGAGTTGGCCCTTTGACAATCGGTTTTACAGCGTTAGTAATCGGTTTGGTTTTAGGTTTCACAGCAACTATTCACCACCGGCCAACTCCAAGAGGGCAGAATGAAGTCAGTTTTGTAACACTTCTAATGCGTGGTGTTGCAGCGGCCGCATCAATAGGGATTGCAGTTTGGCTAGCAGGACTTGGGAATCCTTTGGCAAGTGGAATCATGAGTATATTCCCAGCGATTTTTACAACCAGTATGGTTGCATTATGGTTGGCCCAAGGAGAGGCAGTGCCAGCAGGGGCAATTGGACCGATGATGTTTGGTGCACAATCGGTTTCACTGTTCGCGTTAATAGTTGCTTTTTGCTATCCTTTGACGGATTCATCGATTGGGATTGTAGTCGCTTCAATTGGTGCGTGGATTGGCTCAGTTCTTCTCATCAACGTTTCAGTTTGGTATTATCTTAATTCTAAAAATACTGAATAAAATCATTTCAAATCCACTGCAAATTCTCAATAGGTGCATTCAATAAAATGGACAAAACCCCCTAAATTGTCGGGGGGGTGACAATGGGAGACAAGCGATACATCCGGGATGCACTACACGGTGACATCATTCTCCCTGATTATATCAGTAGAATAGTTGACACTCGAAGTTTCCAGCGTTTACGCTATATCCAACAATTAGCAACCTGCCACTATGCATTTCCATCAGCCACACACAGTCGTTTTTCACACTCAATAGGTGTGTATCATCTAGCAACTCGTTTGGTAGCGGATTTGAGAGACAGATTCCCTGGTAGAATAAGTGATTTAGATGCGAAATTAGTGCCCATTGCCGCCCTTTTGCATGATGTTGGACACCCTCCATTTTCCCACATGTTCGAGACACCCGATGTGTTTGCTACATTCAAAGACCATGAGGAATGGGGTCGCATTATGTTGACCGATTCAGAGTGTGATATTTCTGCTGTACTTGACGAAACTCTAGGCGATGATGTGGGCCGTTTGTTGGCGATAATGAAAGGTGGAACAGTTGAGCCATTTTTGCATGAAATTGTCTCTAGTCAACTCGATGTAGATCGATTGGATTATCTGATGCGAGACCAATTTGTGACCGGGGCAGATGTCGGTGGATTTGACCTTGAAAGATTGTTGCGAGCCATCAAAATTTCTGAGGATGGCCACCTAGTAGTTGGCTCAGACTCAACCTCCGCAGTTGAGGCGTATTTGGTTACACGTTGGCATATGTATGAATTGGTTTACTTCCACAAGTTGAGCATGTTGACTTCTGTTTACTACGTGCGTGCGCTCGCTAGAGCGCGAGAATTGCATGAAGAAGGCTCACTGCCAATCTCATTGAAAATGAGAGATTTATTATCAAATCGCACTCTAACTCCCTATCGTTATTCACAACTGACGGATTCATTCGTGATTGCAGATGTGTTCCAGTGGGCAGATCATAAGGATGAGATTCTTTCGGGTTATGCCAAGAGGCTGTCTAGCAGGGCGGTGTTTCACAAACAATTGCGAGTTGTATTGAATCCGGGCCTAGTTGATGGTCTGTGGAGTGGTTTGAAGAAAATTGTTGAGGATGCTGGTTTTGACGGTTATCATGATTTAATCAACGCTCCACTTAGGAAAGAGGGTTATTTGCCATATCAAGGCGGGATACACCTTGATGATGGCCGAGATATATCTGAGGCCTCACCTCTAATTCAATCAATATCTGGAGAGTTCGCTCGTTCAATCGTTTTTGTTCCTGAGGAAGTTCGCCAGCAATGTGAAGAATATGTTGAGCAACAGATTGTTGGTTTTCCGCAATGAAAAATCCTTGTCAATTCTGATGTAATCAATTGTGATTTTGGTGGGCCCGACCGGATTTGAACCGGCGGCCACTCGGTTATGAGCCGAGCGCTCTAACCAGCCTAAGCTACGGGCCCGTGGAGTCCCGTCTAGCCTACCCCTGTTCAAAGTTGGCACTCGGCATGGAATTACATTACGCTGAAATAGGACTGCCGTGGAGGGCGGAGTAATGGCATACCTGAGGTTCGGTTCTATGTTCATCACAACTTCACTGTTACTGGTAACTATGTGTTTTGTCCCCCCTGTTTCGGCACAAGTTCAGCCTGACATTAATCTTGATTGCCCTGATGAAACGGTAGAAATTGAAGTTGGCCCAGGTGAAAGTAGAGTTGGCTCAGTTGTTTGCACACTCGAAAATCCTTCTTTACACACAGAAGATGTCAATATTTCAGTTGAAGATGTTGGGTTAAATGTGGCATATCCTGGTTCAATATCAGTAGGCCCCAATAGCGAACAAACTTTCACTGTAAGTTGGTCTGCTGAAGTAAATGCAATTGTAGAATCTTTCACAAGTACAATCGAAGCCACTGTGACGTCGGCAAATGGCGCACCATGGCTAATAGGGAATTCCAAGAGTGACTCAGTAAAAATTGAGGTAATGCCTTTCGGCAGGCCTTGGATTGACATGGAAGGACAAGAGATAACTCTCAATTATGGGGAGCAATCAACGGTTAACTTTTCCATGAGAAATACCGGTAATGCAGAGGACACCTTATCAGTTTCAATGGAAAATCAGAGTGGTCTTGAAGGATTTGGATTTACCTTTGAATTTTCAGATACATCGGAGAAGTTAGGAGTCAATGAATCTAAAGATATCATCCTCACAATAACTGCATCAGAAGCAATTGCTGACGGATCATTTGTGGTGATTTTGAACGTTGAGAGTCAATTAGCGGATGACAGCGGAGCTTCATGGGTTGTTGAGGATAATTTCAGATTACAGTCAATTGCAGAAGCAGAATCATTTTTGTCGACTTCTGTTGATAATGTTCCAGCGTGGGCAATTACTACCGCAATGGGGTTGGCAGGTTTGGCTGTAGTTGCTGTCATTGTTGTTGCAGTTAAGTTAGGGATGTCGCGCAGAGGTAGCACAAATATTGAGTTCGAATTCGAAGAAGACTTCGGTGATGATTTTGACTTGGATGATGAAGAGTTTGAAGATTTTGGCCTTGATGACTTGTGATTTTTCAGTCACAATAACGGGTACTGTGGTCCCATATCCTTATAGCAGAACGACTGTGACAGTTCACCGTAGGTGACTAAGGTGAACGGAAGAGTAACTCGCAGATTGATTCTCATTGTGGCAGTTTATGCATTGAGTATGTGGGCTGGTGCAGCATCAAATGCTGCCGCACAAGGAGTGTCGCCAAATCCTACTGTAAGCGTTGCTTGTTCTCCAGCGGCTATCCCAATTGAAGTTCATCCAGGGGCAGCACGAACAGGTACAACTTACTGCACTGCAACAAACCCAACTCAATATGTTGAGGATGTCACAATTACTGTGACTGCGGGTGGATTAGCAGTAGCACATCCAGGTTTGATTACTGTAGGTGCATACGATTCAGCAACTTTCGAAGTGGTTGTTCGTGGTGATAACAGAATGGCAGAAGGTAGCCGTTCGATTACAATTACTGCTAGAGTCACATCCGCTAGTGGTATTCCTTGCACAACATGTCCATCAGTGCAATCATCTGTGATGGCTACAATCATGCAATTCAGCAGACTCCGTGTAGAGGCTGAAGAACCATTCAAGCAACTTCGCCCAAATACAGATTACATCTTTGAGTTCAAGGTTTACAATGACGGAAACGCATACGACCGATTCAACATTGACATCGTAAATCGTGATGACCTTGAGGAGAAGGATTTCCAGATTACTCTGCCAACAATCAGCACAGAGATTGAACCGCAAGCACCGGCGGATAAAATGCGAGTAATGATGAGAACTCCCAAAATCCAAGGATGGACTGATGAATATCATCAGTTGCAATTCCGTGCCACAAGTGAATACAGTGTGCGAACTGAAGGAGTTCCAAACTATCAAACTCAGATGATTACAATCTATGTTCGTGGAATTTATCTACCTGGATTTGAATTAATGCCTTCACTATCTATGATTGCTTTAGGAGCTGCTTTCGCTGCTCGTAGACGCAACCATGAAGAAATTGATGAGTCGCTAAACCCGTCTCCACTTTCTGCGCCCGGTCTGTGACGATACCATCACTAACCGATGGTTAGATGGCTAACAGCCTCGCATTTCGTTTAGTTTTGGCATAGTTTAACCTATCTTCAAATCATATGTCTTGGCATACGAAGAAGCAACGGGTTGATAACCGTATGAGTGTCACAACACATCAACCAATGAGGTAGTGGAACATGTCCGGTGGATTACTAGAGAAAGCACAGAGTCAGGACAACAATGCAGCAACAACCCCTGACGAGGAAGTTACGGCAGCAGTTGAAGATGTTGAGGAAACATCCAGTGGTGGCTTGTTAGAGCGCGCTTCTTCCGAAGAAGGAGAGGGGAATCCAAATCATCTGAAGGGTCAAGTTCTTGCAGGTGGGGCAGCTATCGTAATGATATTCTCAATGTATGGCCTGTTTAACCTTGCATCTATGTTCAGTGGTACTGCCCTTGCTTCATTCTCTGGCATCATCATTCTCTGTACTTGTCTAGTGGCCCTTGGATTAGGGTCAATGGCATATAGTGAATTACTCAACGCAGGTAATCCTCTTTCTAAAGTTCAATGGGGGGCTTTACTAGTCGGATGGTTAGTATTATCCGTAGGCCCTTATATTGGTGGAATGAATTTTTCAGGGGCTCTAGCGGTTACAGATGTAACTCACGATGAAACTACTAATTCATTAACATTTGAGTACCGCCAAACCAGTGGATTATTTGGTTCGTCAGCAATGAGTGATACATTGGATGTTAGGGTGACTCAGGATGGAGTAGACATTTGGACCAACACTGTAGAATCAATTGATAGTGGGAATGGATTAGGTTCTTTCAGCATTAATATCTCAGACTTCTATTCTGATAATGCATTCCAAGTAACTGGAAAGAAAATATCTATCGAAGGCAATGATGGCAATTCATATAATCCCGACACCACTGAAGTTCCATATCGACTCCACGCGAGTAAATCTGGATTGAGGGAGGGGTCAATCGTTCTTGATAGCAGAACATTAACAAGATATGTTGATGATGCAGATGGTGCGATGACTGGAGTCATTGATAATTGCGAATCTTGTAAAGACTTGTTAGGTGTTGTCTTGGACGTCTGGGTTGGCACAGGAAATGTCGACTTAGATTCAGATATTCCTCCAGCTGCAGTTCAAGGTGATTACACAATTCTCAACGAAGTCTTTGATCCAGATGGAACTCTTACATTCACCTATCCCCTCGTCACGGTTGATGGTACCACCGCAATATGGGACAATTCTGAGGGTTTTGGGTCAGGGAGTAGTGTTGTAGGTGATTATAGTTCTCAATTAAACTTGCCAGGCACAACAACTGACGGCGACCCACTTGGTCGTGAGTATATTGAAAGAGATGACATATTGTCAGATTATGGTTGTTATGAATTTAAGGTCACCGTGACAATGACTGAAGAATGGGCAAGTGAACTCGACCCAACTATTGCTGTGGAGCAGTTCACTTTTGATCGTGGCATGAATTCTGATGAAGATAATTCAGAGGGTTCAGAATCGATTATACTTGGTTGTGCTTGAATTATTCAGAGATCTTCTAGGTCATCCAATTCATCGCGTTCAACTTTGATAATCTTAGTTGGTTCATCTTTACCATGAATCGCTGAGAAGTAGGTTACTAATCCTAGGCCAACCACCAAAGCAACTAGGAAACTGATTAGCATCGGGCTCATACCTGGTGAAGCCGCACTAGCAGGCTTCCATGCAACATTTTCACTAGAGAAAGACCCACCTCCAAGAATTCCCTCAATTGCTACCTGCGAAGGGGTCAAAGGACTGCAAACTAGAGTGGCATTTCCTTCTTGGGCATGACCCCATTTTAATTGGATTTGAGCAGTCTCTCCAGCCATAACGTCAGCGGCGGGGTAAGTTGGACTGATATCTGCTCTATTTTCTCCATCATAACATTCGATTGCAACGCTGTCGATTAAATCTAGTGAATTACCAGCATCAGCACTTCCCGTATTGCTTAGGGTGACTATCACAGTCGCTCGCTTTCCTAAATTTCCTTCTTTGGTTATTTCGACAGATGTAACACTGATGTTAGGGATGTTGTCAAATTGGACACTTGGATTTGCAATTTTTTCTAAATCACCATTTGTTCCATAAAAGGTACCCCATGCAGTGAACCATTTGATGTCAGTAACTGTAGCGCTTTCTGTCCAAATGGTGCCATCATTGTATCCTATCTCCACAATTCTTGGGCCTTGTTGGTAATTTGCCGGCACAACATAGGTTCCATCAACCATTGAAAGTCCCTGCATAGTTCGTTCCTGAGGGCCGACACCAGTAAGATTGAAGGTAATTCCTGAACCGGGGAATTGCAATATCTGAGATGATATTTGGCGCTCCCAGAGGTCCACAATATCGCCGGTTCCGTTAACATTAGTAAGAGAAATCTCTGCCTCTGTATCAGCTACAATATCGTGGTCATCTTTGCTGCCATCAAATCCGCCTCCATTCATTGAGATGCTAGCAGTACTTCCCTCAAGGGCAACTGGTCCACTAACACTCACGAGGGTGTTTGTTGAACTGAATGCTCCGTTGATGTTAATATCAGCACCTGAAATCTCAGAATCAGTGGCGGTCAGAGTCCCACCATTTTGGATATTCAGGGAGAATCCGGAATCGCCACGTAGTAACCAACCTGAATAATCTAAATCAGTTGCTTCGTAGACATTAGTTTCAGTCAATCGCTCAACTTCAATACGGTCAATTACTAGTTCACCATATTCACCTAAAATTGACTCGAATGATAGGGTGCCACCGGACGCTAAAGGTGTGACACTCCCCACTATTGTGTGATTATCACCTTCCATGTCTTCTTTCGGGCCATCATTCCACTGAACGGTATAATTTGATAGATTGTATCCTGCTCCTGAATATATTTTAATCAGCAATCCGAAACCGGTTGACTCTGGTAAAAATAGTGTTGACGAACTACCGTATGCACTCCAAAACTGTAGGTCAGATGGTGGGTTTTCAGCATTCAGTTGACCTCCATTCATAATCAGATTACCCTGCACATCTAAAGAAGACCCTTGGGCAACCGAAATTGACTCTGAAATAGTCAGGTTAACTCCCGCAGGGATAATTACATTCCCATCAAAAGTTGAGGTTTGATTCCAATTTGTATCTTCAGATAGTGTAATTGTGCTTCCATCTGAAGGCGGTGTTGCGGCAATTGTTTGGCTAGCGATTGGAAAAACCATCCCAAGCATCAGGATAGCAGTCAAAATCACGAATATACGCTTGTTCATTGCTTTGTGCGACAATGTCATTGAACATGAATCCTCGCTTCATCGGGTAAAGGAATACAAACCTTCACCATAACCGGGAGGTGATGTCGTCAGAGTATTTACCATGGGAAAACCTTGTAATCGCGCCATTACTGGTGTTATGGTTGTATCTTCCAGGTTATCTCTCAAACACAACAGCAATGTTAGGCGGCAAATGGATTCCTGATAAAACAGGGATCACTGTCTATCCTATTGATGGTGGGAAAAATCATTCTGATGGCAACCGCATTTTAGGCGATGGGAAAACATGGAACGGCCTCATAGGCGGTACTATTGGCGGCGGATTAATTGCAATGTTAACTCATGCAATTTCCGCTGGAAACCATATTTCTAGTGCACCTTTCCTTGACCCTCTTGGCACATATGGCGTTGGTTCAGGGAGTGTTGAAACCGCATGGTTTTGGATAGGTGGTGAATGGGGCGCGGCATTTATTATTGGCTGCATTCTTGGATTTGGGTGCATGGTTGGCGACTCTGTTGGCTCATTTTTCAAGCGCCGCCGCGGATTAAAGAGAGAAGGCGAGGTGAGTAGTAAGGCACCGTTACTCGACACACTTCCTTTCGCAATTTTCACATTCATGTTTGGTCTAATTCTCTTAGGGCCTTCTATCGTAAGCCATTCAGGATTGCTGATGGGAATGGCAATACTCTTGGTGATGACACCAATCATCCATCGTTCATTCAATGTCATGGGCTACAAATTAGGACTGAAATCTGTACCATATTAGAGGCAAAGGGATGTTTTCCCTCATCTCTCTCCATTTGTGATTTGGAGGTATTGCTTATCGCCTCTCTTCGCTACCAATGTAATTGATGGCAGAGGCGACTGTGTTGGTTGTTGGCGGCGGAGGGCGCGAGCACGCCCTAACAATGGGACTTGTTACATCGCCTTCAGTAGGCGAAGTTCACGTTGCTCCGGGCAACGCTGGAACTTCGCTGGTGGCAACTAATCACCCCTTTTCAGCGAGTGATGTGGATTCCTTAGTGGGATTGGCACAATCATTAGACTGCGACCTTGTTGTCGTGGGGCCAGAAGGCCCCTTGGTAGATGGTTTGGCCGACAAATTAACCGCTGCTGGAATCCCTTGTTTTGGCCCTCATTCTGAGGGTGCTAAACTTGAAGGAAGCAAGTTGTATGCTAAACAAACAATGCAAAATCTTGGTATCCCTACTGGAGGTATACACAATATCAATTCAGTCTCACAAATTGACGCTGCTCTTGACGACTTTGCACCACCTTGGGTAGTCAAGCGCGATGTTCTTGCTGGTGGTAAAGGCGTAGTGGTTACATCAGACAGGAAAGAAGCGAGTCAGGCTTTATCAGACGGATTAAAAGCAGACGGTTTTGTTCTGCTTGAAGAATTCCTACAAGGTGAAGAAGCAAGTATGCTCATTATGCTTGATGAAAGTGGGTGGGTTGCTTTACCGGCAAGTCAGGACCACAAGAGAGTAGGGGAGGGTGACACAGGCCCAAACACCGGGGGGATGGGTGCATATGCTCCGGCACCAATAGTTACAGATGAAGTGCGAGAGAAGGTTTACTCAAGAATTGTTGAGCCAATGCACGAGTGGCTTAAGACTCGAGATACTCTTTACCGGGGTTGCCTCTATGTTGGGCTAATGATTAATGAATTGGGTGACCCTTATGTTGTCG
>CAZXZO010000006.1:62797-75232 GCA_964645485.1 uncultured Candidatus Poseidoniales archaeon | reverse complement strand
GGTTGCCTCTATGTTGGGCTAATGATTAATGAATTGGGTGACCCTTATGTTGTCGAGTATAACGTACGATTCGGTGACCCTGAAACACAAGTTACTGTACCATTAATTTCTAGTGACCTTTACGAATTATTGTTTTCAGTTGCTTCTGGAGAAGTGGGTTCTCACACTCCTGAATTTACCGATTCATCAGCGTTGACAGTTGTTCTTGCAGCGGAAGGATATCCTGATTCTCCGCGTAAAGGATTGCCTATTTCAATTGAACTTGGGCTGATTGCAAACGCGGACGGCGGCGCGTTCATTCATCATGCGGGGACAAAGCATGGAAGTGATGGTGATTTGCTCTCAAGTGGTGGCAGAGTTCTTGCTTGCACAGGCATCGGGTCAAACTTGGAAGAGGCTAGAAATCTTGCATATTCATTGATGAATGGCATCATATTGCAGGGTTCTCACTATCGTTCGGACATTGGTTTTAGAGCGTTGTAGAGAATAAAATTCCAAGTGTTGGACTACGCCTATGGCCCTTACGTGCGCGTAGGCGGGTGCGCGCTCGTTTGGCAACGGTTAAAAAAAGGGGTCAGGTGGCCGCCACGCTGAAGGTCGTAAGACTGACAACAACCGAGGTAATAGAAATGGAAAATGAAGGAAACGCATCTGTGCTACGTAATGTAGCGTGGGGGCTTGCTAGAGCACCATTAGCGGCACTAATTCTGCTGCTGATGACAATGGCAATGTATCCACTAGGTGTGACCTATGATCAAGAGACAGCAATTATGACGCAAGTATTGCCGTTCGTGTTACTCACGATCGGCGCAATGTTCGGCAGTGTGCCAAGAATCGTCTTCTCAAACCTCGGAGTGAAGCCTGCACAGGTCACATTGCTAATCTACTCGCCATTGGTAATCGCAGCAGCGATTCCACAGTTGATTCTAGGGAACACTCTACTTGGAGTGTTATTCCTAACATTAGCATTCGGAGTCCACATTTTCGATAGGGTCGGTCGCAACGATGAAGCGAACCTTCTCATTTGGATTGTGATGGGCTTCTACGCGGCACTATCCTTTGCTGCTGTTGCCGCCCCTTCTTGGGACGGTACTCAGTACGTGAACGGGGCTTGGCTCCCCACTCTCACAGAGAATGTGTGGGGTTCAATGGACGGACATAGGGAGGCAACAGCATTCCTATTCTTCAACGGCTGGATGATATCAATCGTTACTGGAATCCTAGTCACATTGGGAATTCGTGGCAGATTTGTCAAGCCTAGCACAAAGGGGTGGTTCTCTCTTCTTCCAGAAAAAATCGAAAATAAAGCATACATTCCTTTGTTTGCGGCATTTGGAGTCTGGCTGGCAGCCCACCTAATATCAGAAGCATCTTTCTTCTCAGCAACAGAAGTTCAGAGGGTTTCAGGCGATTCAATCGGAGTTTGGTGGCCACTATTTACTGGTGTTATTGCACTACTAACTGCTTACTGCTTTGCAGAAAACATGCGTACTCGTGGAGGTTTAATCGGTATGAACTGGTTAATTTTCTCACTTGGCTCTTTCCATGAGAATGGAATAATTATGAATGGTTCACAAGAATGGCACTCATATTTTTCAGGAAATAATGGTATGTTTGTTTGGTTCTTCATCTTCTTCTGGCTCAATGTGCTAGTTGTGATGTTAAGTGTCAAAGGAAAATTAGGGGACAGCTCACCGAGAAGGAACCCAGGTCTTGCTAAGCAATTTTGGTCAGAGCATTGGTACGGTATCACAGTCGGTGCTGCTCTATTCTTTGGCTTGCTAGTTCGTGTCGTATGGAATGTCATTCCGTTCATGAACTCTAGTGGTACTCATGAGTGGGATTTGACTGGTGGTTCTGACCCATGGTACATGATGAGAACAGTTGAGTACATCATTGCTGAACATAATCATTTCATTATTGATATGGACCGTTCATATCCACTTGGTGCTATCAACCCACGTCCACCATTGTTTTCGTGGAGTTTGGCAGTTGGAGGCATGATGTTAGCGCCTCTGCTTGATGTTCCATCATCAGAAGCTGTTTGGTGGTCAGTAGCCGCTCTACCAGCAATTTACGGAGCACTAACTGTGCTTCCAATTGCTGGAATTGGCAACCGATTCTTCGGTCGTGCAACTGGTGCAGTTGCGGCTTGGTTGATTGCTTTGATGCCTGGTCACGTTGGTCACAGCACCTTCGCTTTGGCTGACCACGATGCATTTGCAATTCTCTTCCTTTCACTCGGATTCTATTTCTGGCTGAAAGCAGTTAAGGCTGCAGGAGATGACAAAATGGTGCCCAATGCAAATTGGTCACCTGCATATTTGTTTAAAGGAATCAAAGCCACTTTTGAAAAGCGACAAGGAGCAATTGCTAATGCCATTCTATCTGGTATTGCATTCTCAACTGTTGCATTAGGTTGGAAAGGATTCGTCTATGGTCTTGGAATCGTCTTCTTGGCATTCTTCGCTCAGATTGTGATTAATCAATTCCGCAGAAGGGACAGTATGGCATTGTATGTGTCTGCTATGACAATGATGCTGGTTACTTTCTTGATACCACTACCATTCTATGCACATATGCAATTAGGATTGGTATTCGATGCAAGTGGTTTCCAACCAATGTTCTACATTGTAGGATTCACATTTGCAGCCGGTTGGGTTGCAGTTTCATTCCGTGATAAACCATGGTTGCTGGTTTTGGTCAGTGGTGGTGCTCTTGCGGGTGTCATCCTTGGTGCACTATGGTTGATTCAATTTATTGGATTATACAACGGCTGGGATGTTCTCTTCACAGGTGGATACTATCTATCAAAGAACAAGATCTTCGATACTATTGCGGAAGCACAGGCTCCGAGTAGAGCCATGTTGTTCGCATCATTTGGCCCGATTGTTGCATTGGCAGCATTATTTGCCGGATTCATTGCCCTTTGGCAAGGTCTCCGACGTCGTGATAGTAGCAGACTAGTTCTAGCAATTTGGATATTAGTTGCTGGGGTAATGGCTTGGCGTGCTGGAAGATTCATTTTCAATGCAACTCCTCCAGTTGCTGTGATGGGTGCTTGGGCATTCGTCATCATGTGGCAATGGGTTGGTGGAACTGATTTCGCTAAGGCTTGGAGAAGGCTTGGAATTGGCTCACCACGAGCACGCTTCTCTTCAACAACTAAGACTGCTAGAAAATTCCCTGGAGTAGTTGCGATATTGATGGTTTTCCTGTTAGTAGGTGCACAACATGCTACCTATGGATTAGATTCAGGAATCCCATCGGGGAATTCAAAGGCTAAGGATATAGATTCAAACATATACAATCTAACCCCGAATATTCTACGCGCGGAAGACCCTATCTTTGGTTGGTCTTTCTTAGATTCAACTCAATATAATCCGCCCAGTCATTGCCGGGGAGCCTCCAAGGAAAGCAGTTGTTGGTACATGGGTGCATTTGGACCTGGGTTCAATGGACAATATTGGAATGAAGGCTATCAATGGCTTGAAGAGCAAGATGCTGATGTCCCATTTGGGCAAAGGCCTGCATTTGTTTCATGGTGGGATTATGGCTTCCAGGCATTGGCTCAAGGTAAGCATCCAACAGTCGCTGACAACTTCCAATCGGGAATTCCTGCTGCAGGAAATATGTTGTTAGCCCAAAGTGACCATGACTTACTTTCGCTATACACTATGACTCTCGCTGAGGGTGATTTGAGATACAACGGTGGCACATTTACTCCTGACTTCGAGCGTATTTTACAAGACCACATGACAGACAGTCAAATTGAGGAATTCTTCCTCCTGAATACCTTAGGTGGGGAAAATGGGGTTGAAGATTTAACCGACCGCTCTTTCTCAATCACTAAGAAAGCCGGCGCAATTTCGCTTGGTGAAGGCCATGTGCTTGATTACAATGGAATGCCTACCTCTGCTACAATCTATCGAGTATACGAAAGTGAAGAGCAAATCGGCGGTGATTTCAACAATGAAAATGATGCATTGATTCAATTCAATCAATCCAAGGACAGGAACGATGAAGTTGTTGATGAATTCAGTCACCAAGTAATCGGAAATTATTGGTACACAAAAGATATTGTTGAGAGTTTTGATGATGTTTCATCTTCAATTCACAGGCAGAATGCTCGCTTAGCACTTGGTAGAGTTTTCTTGACTACGGTCCTAGAAATGCCTGAATTAGTTGACATTTATCATAAGTTAACAAATGAAATTACTTACACAGTTGCAGATTCAGAAGGAAGCCCAGGCGACACAATAACTCGAAATCACGACATTCGTTATTTCGGTGTTGACAATCGTCTCTATCCTACCGGCGGGTCATATCAGACCAGTGGTGGAAATCCAACAGGTATTTTCTATGCACCAACCACACTTGCAGGTCTTGACCCTGAGACATACATGAAGACATGGTATGTTACTCAAAGAGGCAGTTCTAATTTCGTTGTGGACATGACACAAGCAGAATATGAAGAGCAATACAAGAATGATATTGTCATGAGTGAATCACAAGATGTAGATATTATTCAAGCGGTTGATTTGCGAGTTGACCAAGAGCCAGAATTCTTCGATACCATGGTTGCGCGCACCTATATTGGATATGGTAGCCCACAATTGGGAATCCCTGGAAAGATTGCTCAACCAGGTCAACACTTTGACTTGAGAGGCAGCTCAAATAGCAGTTTACAATATGCATACCCGCTTCCAGGTGCTATGATGCCAAACTTTGTTATCGCAAATTGGTATAATGAAGAAGCAACTGAAACAACCCCTTGGTACGATGCTAACACAGGAGTAAAGATACTCAAGTACTACAGTGGTGCGACCCTCAGTGGTGAAGTGAAATTAGGAGACTTCGGAGTTGTTCCTAAGGCTCGCCTTTTGATTGAACGTGACGCTTACAGTGGCGAAGACATCTTTGATGAAGACCCTAGAGAATATTGGATTCCTATTGGCACTGTTGATGCCGATGAAAATGGACGATTTGAGTTCCGTGTACCAGCAGGTCACATTCGTGTAACAGCGTTTTCAGGATTTGCTGAGGATGAACAGGTTTTGCGTAATCAGGACCGAGATGCAATCGTCTCAGCACAAAACAGTTTCCAGGATTGGCAAGAGTGGTTTGCCGACATCCTCGGGGAATCAACTGGGGATGTTAGGGAAGTTAATCCAATTACAGGTATTCTAGCAAATGTTAGTGGTGGAAAATTACTTGGAGAAATGGATTTCAATGTCACCGGTGCACAAGCAGATACCAATGGTGGCGCAGTTATTTCAAAGTCAATGACCATAGAAGCATCCAGCGCAACAGGAATTGTTACTTGGGAAGGACATTCCTCATTCAATGGCTTGCCTTTGAGTGATCACGAATTAATTTTCACCGATATCTGGACTGAAGAAGAATTGGAGCACATTTGGACTACTAACGGTACAGTTACGTCCACCGATGAACACCCTCGTGTTTTCCGTGGCGAAGGAGAGGTGACCTTTACTGGCGCAGGTTTGGTAGTAACTGATGGCGATGTATTGGTTTCTGATTTCACTGGAAATTACACAAGACAGATTGCAAATAATCACTCATTTACGGGTGTTGGCACGTTCTCTGGGGATGGCCAATTCGTTGGTGATATCACCAGTAGTGGAACAATCCCTACGTGTGTAAATGAAACAATTCCTGAATCCTCTGAAATGTGTTCACTAGAGGGTTCGGACCCAGTGACATATCTATTCTCAGGAACTTTTGATGGAACAGGAAAAGTTACTGCAAATGGTTCCGTTGATTACACAGCCGATTTATATCGTGAAACCCTTGTTGGCAACGGTATTTTCTTCACCGATGGAACGGATGAGAGTCTTGACACATTTGGAACAATCAACGGCAGCGGGACATTTAGCGGTGCTGGAATTTTCAGTGGTTCAATGGTTGAGCCGGGTTCATTCCATCTAGTCGACGCCCTACCTGGCTCTTATCGAGTATTTGTTGTTCTTCCTAATGGAAATATCACAAGGTTGAGCACTCCTCTTGAAGTTGAAACAACCGCAACTAGTGGTGTTGAATTACACCTTCCAGGGTCTTGGATTGACGGTGATTTAGCTTGGTTTGATGGAGAACCAGTTGCAAATACTGACCTTTACTTAACTGAAGTTAGCATTGATGAAGAGGCTACTGAACCTTGTACAGAGGTTCTGTTTGCACCTTGTATCATAACAACCGATGAAAACGGTTCCTTTGGTTATGGGCCAATTCCTGATGGTTCATATGAGATGGTGATGGATTCTGATGGCGATGGTTTCAACGAATGTGTACCATGGAGGACACCAGCAACGGTTCAGTTCTGTGATGGGCGTGCAGCAATCACTGCGACAATCGACCCGATGAATTTCACTATGGCAAGCGATGACGCTGCTATTCCTATGCATTATGATATGGAATTCACTCTGATGAAGGACCTTGGTGGAGGTTCAGTTGAACCTGTTACTGATGAAATCATTAATTTCCACAGTGTATTGTTATCAGACGATGAGTACGTTGAATCAATTTATGACAATGAATCTGGTACTTATCGAGTAGAATTACCTGAAGGTGAGTGGGTAGCCAATACATCTTCATCTGGTGGTGAACTGATGTTGTGGGAAGAATTTGAGTTGACAGAGGATGTCAGCGACCTTTCTTGGATGCTCAGGAGAAGTATCAATGTTACAGGACAAATTCTTGTCGATACTGGCAAAGCAGAAACACCCGAAGAAGGAGTCCCAAATATTGAGGTGAAATTCCAATGGGGCGGTATTACTACTTCCACGCAAACAAGTTATGGTTCTGAGGCTGGTAATTTCTCGGTACTCTTGCCTGAAGGTGTAGAGGTGAATATGACCACTGTATCTATTGCAAACCAAATGTCAAATGGTACCAAATTTACTGTATCTGATGATGTTTCCCCGGTTATTCTTCGTGTAGAGGAAGGTATGTTGGTGGATGGTATGCTTTACCTGTTTGAGAATCAAACTGCATATACTCCTCATGTTCCTGGATTTGCGAATGTGCAATTGCATGCATATCAAGTTGACCAAGATGTACACTGGTACTTCGATATCGACCCTGAGACTGGACGCTTTTCTCAGAAATTGATGGAAGGAAACTGGACATTTGATGTTTCAGATGAGAGATTAAACGTTGAAGCATTAGAGGTAGAGGTTTCAGATTCAAACATTGCGAAGATTTCCAATGTAGAACTTATCGCCAACCCTTCAAATGTAACTGTTGACGTTTCTGCTTTCCTTGACCATTCACTTGATGGAAATATCACGAATGGCACTTTGGTAGAGATTGATTTTGCCTTCGTGCCAATATCTGGAGGAAGTGTTGGTACAAGACTCAACATTAGTGCAGAGCAAATGGCTAACGGAAGTATTGAGACTTCATTGCAGCCAGGTGTTTACACTATTGCAATTGATGCACAAAATAAGATAAATGGTTCAGACTTTGATACTGTTCTTATTGACAATGACCTCATTCTTGAATTAGGTTTGGACAATACAACTACAGTGTTTACTGAATTGATACTTGAACCATCATGGAAGGTGGAAGCCAGCCTAATTAACCAATCAGGAGGTGTGCTAGATAATTTGTCAGTCACCTTTAATTCGGTTGATTCAGAAAAGTCATTCCAAATCGTAGCAGATGAAAATGGTACAATTTCAGATTACATACCTGAAGGTGATTGGATTGTTGTAGTTGACCGAACTTTGGTTTCGGACACATACGAGCAATTTAGAGGCGCTATTTCAGCAAATGAAACCTCATCTAGAACTGGTTTGTTATGGCGATCATTAGAATCATCTGAGGTAGCAATTCATCTTTCAGAAGGTGATACAGGAGACCCACTAACCGGTTTCTCATTAACTGCAACTAGTTCAGATGGTTATGGCGAGGTAGTTCTGCCATACACTGATGACCAAGGCAATATGGTAGGTTATTTGTACCCCGGAGATTGGGTAGTTTCACTTAACCGCACAGAATCGATGGATAGGTGGGTCTTGGAAGACCAACAACTAGCGACATTGTCTGCTGGCCAAAATCTGTCAAACATCAATTTCTCAGTTGAACATTGGGTTACTCTTGGAGGAAACCTGTTCTGGGATTTAGATTCGGATGACGAGTACGATTTCAATGAAGGTGTTGAAGGTGCAAACATCACTGTCTTTGGTGGTGGCCTTGATGAACCAGTCAACTTGACAAGTTCTGCATACGGGACATGGCAATTATTTGTTCCATCCGTAAACAATTACTCTGTTGAAGCATCTCAACTTGGTTTCTCCTCGGTATCAATCGTTGCTCAAGTATCAACCGTTTCCAACTCAACAGATCTTGAGTTAACTGCTGGAAATGTGACAATATCCGGATTGGTTGATTATGTGCAAATGGAATTGTGGGATGACTTTTCAGATGATGTAGTTCTAACCCTAATGCCAGCATCAGGAATTGAAAGAGATTCCCGTACCCCAACTAAGGTTATGGCTACTGATGGTTCTTGGGACGGTGAGTGGATTGCTGATGTTGAACCAGGTGATTGGATTCTCTCTGCTACAGTTGTTGATGAAGGAATTGTTGGCATCTCAATTGTAGAGGCTGATGTTCACGATGGTACACATGTAAACTCAACAATGATTCAAGGCGGGACGATGTCACTCAGCACAAATTGGATTGACTTTGAAGGAGCGAGCCACGACCTTAGTGAGACTAATGTCGCTGGTGCTGAAATAATCGGTACTCCTGAAATTAAGATTACAATCTTGGGTACAATCAGTTGGAATGAAACAGTGGATTCAAACGGCGAGATTAATTTCTTGCTACCTGCTGGCGACCTCTACCTCGATGGCGTGTTTGAGACAAACGAGCGAGGAATGGCAATGGTTTACCGTGCTGGATTGACAAGTTCAATTTCTGCTCAACAAGAAGCCCCTGCAACGACATTCAATTACAATAGAATCCTTGAGCATTCAATTGATTTCAATGTGACTTCAATTAGCGGAGCAGAGCAAACAGATGATAGCAATGAAGAAGTGAATGCATTATACGCAAATGAATCTGCATACCAAGTGATTGAATTCACTGTCAATTTGACTTACAACGGAAATGAAGCCTTTGATGAATATACAGTTGGAACTGTCTTTGACGCAGAAGATGGCGACCACTGGAATATTGAGTTCTATAATGGAACAGATGAAAATGGAACAGAGATGTGGAGCGAGACAACACCTGTAACTCTTGGATTGGATGGAGAAGATACTACATCCATACGAATGCGTGTGACAACTGCTGATGTTGAGGATGCGCAATCAATTTCTGGAGGCCATGTAATCAAACTTCGGACAACTCATTCCACAGGTACATTCAGTGAATATGTCTTAAAAGTACACATTCCGCAGACCTATTCAATTGAGATAATCTCATCACCCGAAGATACAATTGGTGTATTCCCGGGAGAGGAAAGGCGTGTTGAATTCGTAATTAAGAACACAGGAAATGGCCAAGATATGCTTGGTTTTGATATTGACACATCATGGTTACCAGAGAGTTGGAGTGCTACAGGACCTAGTGAATCACCTTGGGCACACGGAGAGGAGAGAACATACTCCTTCACCATCTTTGCACCTGCAGGCGCTGATACTACACCATTTACACTTACCCTAAACATCAACAGTACTGATGGTACTGCATATGACCCGATTGAATTACAGGTGAAGGCTGCAAAGCCAGTTCTAAACTTCGTAGTAGAAAACACAGGGACATTTAATGGCGAAGATGCAGTTTCTGGAAAGAGCAATAAGATGATTGTCGTAGTAGAAAATACAGGTCTTGTTGGTGCTAAATCAATTCGAGTTAATATCTCAATTGAAGGGTATGATGATATTTATATCGTCTCCGAATCAAAGGATATTGCTATTGGAGAGAGTGCTGAGTACATTCTCTTCATAGATTTAGATGATGTAGGAATTGGCACCAAGAATTTCGTCTTTACTTTACAGAGTGAATTTGGACTTGATTTAGACGTAGAGTCTGATGAAAGTATCACACGTGCGTTGAAGGTAGCAACCCCACCACCGGAATCGGTGAATGTTTGGGTACCGTTGATTATCATAGCAGCATTTATCCTTGGATTCATAGGATTCCGTAGAATCCGTGATTCAATAAGTGGACAAATGCCATTCTGATGACACACAGCCTAATCCTTAGTCAATAACTAGGGTGAATGGAGAACTAAACGCCGAAGAGTGCATTTAGCACCTTCTTTACCGGAGACTGGGTGAGGCCGTGATACCGGGTTTGGAAGGCGTTGAATTTCTGCCAGAACCCGAAGACCCGCGGATGCTTTCCACAATTGACCCGGGAGCACCGGGATACCCCGCGGAGGCATATGGGATGCCAGCGGAAAAGGACCCTCAAGCCTGGAAGGAAGCAGATGCGGTAAAACCTCGTAAACCACCGTTAAACCTCCCATGGGGGTTATGGATGATGGTTGGGTTAATCGTTGCACTGATGATTAGTTATAGTTCCATAGTAGGTTATCTAGATGAGTTCATTCCTGAATCGGAATGGGCCTACGAAAATTCAGGGATACGCACCTTAAACGCTGACGGATATAGTGGTAAAGGGGTACGTGTTTGTATCGTTGATACAGGAATAGATACAACGCATCCAGATTTAGTAGGAGTAAATCTTGTAGGTTTCAAAGACTTCATTCAGGGAACTGAAGGAAACCCTCATGATAATGACTTGACGCAATCTCATGGGACAATGATGGCAGGAATCCTTGTTGCCAATGGTTCATTTGTGGGTGCAGCACCAAATGTACAATTGATTGTTGCGGCAGCTCTTGGTGCTGATGGCGGTTCGGGATCAGAAGTCGCTGTTGCGGATGCCATTGAATGGTGCTGGACAACCATGGGAGCAGATATTATCAGTTTGAGTCTGGGTGGCAAGCCAGACTTAGTTTCCACATTTGGTGGCAGAACAGAAGGTGCAGTTAGTGATGCTCTTGACAATGGGATTTTCGTTGTTGCCGCAGCGGGTAATCATGGAGGTGCTGGCCAAGATTACCCAGATGTCACTGTGCCTGCTAATGTTGATGGTGTGATAGCAGTTGGTGCAGTTCATCGTAATAATTCCCTCTGGCAGTATTCAAGTTCCGGCTCACCCACCAACGCATCTGGGGAGAATAGACTTTGGCCAAATCAGAAACCAGAGGTAGTTGCTCCTGGGGTTGAAATCCACTCTACATTTGTTTCACAACGAACAGGAGCAACCTGGTCGAGAAGTGATGGTACTAGCGATTCGACAGTATTTGTGACAGGTGCACTTGCGTTAATTCTTGAAAGATACAACGGCAACCCGGGGCTCAGTCCTACCCACCAAGGCGACCGTACACCCATTCAATTAGTGAAGGCGGCTCTAGCCAACTCATCAGAACCAGGGGTTTTCCAAGCGCCAGGTGAGCATCATTTGAGGTATGGGTATGGCTCACTAAATGCTGATGCTTGGTCAGACGCTGTTGGAGCAAGACTGTGAGAAATGGTCGTGCAAAACACCCATTTACAGTGATACAAATAGTTACTTTTTGATATTATAAAGGTGTAAAGACGGCAATTTGCTGTGATATTTTAATCATGATTTTGATATTATTGCAATTGCAGTAAGGCGTTTTTTTATAACTAAGCAGCGTTCACGGCTGTTTTAACCAAGGATTTGATGTCATGGAAATGAATAACCGAACCACAAGTCTTCTGCTAGTCTCTTTATTTGTGATGAGCACGATGACTGCATTAGTCACTTTGACACCCACTGTAGTAGCAAGTAATGAAACTACAAGTGGTACGATTACCGGAACTGAGATTTGGCAAGGTGGCCACACTTTGACAGGTGATGTTGAGATTGCACCGGGCGCTAAATTGATTATTCAGCCAGGGACAACAGTGACATTCCCCAATGGTACATACTTGGATGTCAAAGGTAACTTGTGTGCTGCAGATACATCCTGTGGTGCTAATGGAATGGGTAGCAATTCAAGCAAAGTAACTTTGCGATGGGCAACTCCAGCAAATGAATCTGCTACAGGTCGTTGTTACAGAATGATGAACCCAGCAAGTGGTCAGCCATTGTGGAATGCAGATCCTTCATGTTTCGAAGGCGTTTTAGTTCGCGATACAATTGATATTGCACAAACCAGTTTCAATCATGTAGCAGTTGAAAATGCGTATGGTATGCCCCGATATGTTGCTGATGTAGCACAAATTCGATGGGCTGCATTCATTCTTGATGGGGCGAGCCCAACTCTCACTGAGATGAGTTTCACGGATATCAACACCTCTAGTGTTCTAGTCCTTGACTTGGCATCTCCAACTTTTAATGGTGGGTCTTTCGTAGTTGGTACAGATG
>CAZXZO010000006.1:0-62697 GCA_964645485.1 uncultured Candidatus Poseidoniales archaeon | reverse complement strand
CTTGACTTGGCATCTCCAACTTTTAATGGTGGGTCTTTCGTAGTTGGTACAGATGAGATTCTCACTAGCATAGCCGGAAATGCCATCCAAACATATGGTGCAGGAAGCCCTAGTGGTCCTGTACGTTTTCTAAGTCCAGTGTTCACTGGAACTTCAGCTCAAGCCTGCGAAGAACAAGATGATGGGCGTCATGTTTTCTGGGGTCAAAAATCCTTTATCCAAATTGACCACGGTGTTGTAGCAAGTGGAGATTATGGTTATAGATTTACAGATTCCGCAGGCCTCATTCATGCGAATACAATTCAAACAACTTGTACAGGGATTGATATAAATGGCCGCAGATCTATCTCGGGTACTGATTACAAAGTAGATATCACGAGCAATTCAATTGTAACTGATAAAAGGGCACCTTTAACTATTTATGATGGTGGGTATGCTTATGTTGAGAAAAATGTGATGAGCGGTGCTGAGGAAGGTTCTGGAGTGCAAGTTGTATCATCTTCTGGTGCTGCAGGCACAGTCACTGAAGTTAGAATCACAAACAACATAATTGGTCCAATTGGTGGATATAACGGTATTTGGGGTGTAGGATATTTTGACATGCAAATTGACAATAATACCTTCCAAGAAATTAATCGTGAAGCTGTAATTGTTGGTGAATACCATTACCAGGACAATGGCTGGTCTGTAAGCGGACCAGCACCTGCAAGGGCTACAATCAATGACAACGTTTTCAACAACGTTTCAGGAACATGCTCCTCGGAAAACGTTTGGGACGAACAAGATTTCAACTGTCCTGCATTCCATGTTTACCGAGCTAGTGCAACAATCAAGAGAAATATTGTCACAGGGGTTGCAGGGGATGCAATTAGAGCAATTGGCGCACTACTTGATGTGCAAGACAACCAATTTACAGTTGGTGGCGAAGGTGCGAAAATTGTTGACCACGAACATACATACGCATCACTTGCGTTCTTCTCTGGAAATCAATGGCTTGGAGTTTCTGACATAGTATACAACATAACCAAGAGTTCTGTAACAGTTCAATCCGAAACTATACCTTCACTCGCGGGGCCAAATGCGAGTATGCCTATTCAGTTAGTTTGGGACCGAGGAGAGGCATATGAGTACAATAATTGGGATAACCAAGTACTCCTTCCTCCAACTACATCAATACCTCCAGTAGATTTCCCTTTGTCATTACAAGCGGCAAATAATTCTACAGTATTCACATTTGCAAATATGTCTGGACTCTCTCTATCAAAGATTGCGATAGGTACGTTTGCTGCGTCCCCAAGTGTTTGGTCTGTACAAGTTCGTGAAGCTGCACTTGTTCGAATTAGGGCTACTGTTGGTGGTGTGAGAGTGCCAGATGCAACAATCCTCATTGAAGATGCACATGGTAATGATTTATACAACATGCAGACCGATTCTCAAGGATTCGCTCCATGGGTTGCTCTGCCTTCTGATTTCCATCTCGACATAAGAGGGAATGGGGATCATCCAGATGGATTTGCTGATGATGTTGGTGAGGATTCTTGTTCTGATGGAATAGATAACGATGGAGATTTATTGTATGATTTGGATGACCCTGATTGCAATGTCAGTGCAGGCACTAGAGAATTATCAAAATACTTCGTGACTGCTTACAAATTCGGTAAAGGCTACCATAAGTCTTCATTTAACCTCACAGGTACATATGAGGACACTCTTGCTATGACTAATCTAAAGCCAACAGTTGTTGTTACTCAAAGTGATGGTCATTCGTTCATTCGAAACATCAATTTCACAGGTTATGCATGGGACGGAAATGTCGGTACAGGTGTGTTTAATGATGCTCAGCAAGCACAATGGGAACAACAAGGCGCAGTACAGCGAATTGAAGTCAAGACACCAGATTCAAGTTCATGGGTTGATGTTCGTTATGCAGTAGACGACAGCGGCTCCAATGGTGAAGTAACTCGAAACAATAGGCCGTTCAAGAACTGGCACTTTGAGTACGACATGGCAGACCAACCTGAAGGAGATTATACCTTTGATTTCAGGGCGTTTGACGGTGTTGACTACAGCCCAATTGTCACAAAGACAATCAAATTGAACACCAATCCACCAACAATCAATGTTGCATCTCCTGTAAACGGGTCAATGCATAATTCTGGAAAAGTTGTATTTTCTGGCACCGCAAGTGACGCTTACAATGGTGCACTTGGAAGTGATATCCAAGAGATTCATTTCCGTATGTCTAGTCCTACATGGGCTACAACGACAACTAGCATCGCTCGGCCTCTAGATACAGATGGAAACCCAATTGGCGCTCTTTCAGAGTGGTCTTGGGAATGGGACTTTTCGGTTATGCCGAGAATCCGTGAAACTTGGACCTTCGTGATATGGGCCTCTGATTCAGGATTCTGTCTAGAAGATATTGACACTTGTGATACCGTAACTCTAGAACTTGACATCGATAACAGTAACGCAGCGCCAGTAATCTCTTTACTTGCGCCTTACGAAGATGAAACTATCACAGCAAGTGATGAGACAGTTATTTCTGGATTAGCTAGAGATACAGATGGTGGAGTCAGCCGTGTTGAAATTCGCATTAGAGACCCTCAGGATGCTCTTCGTGAATTACCAAACGCACCACCTTATGTTACAGAAATTGGTTCCAATGGACTTTGGAGTGCAACTTGGGACACAAGCAACTTGATTCATGATTTCCATTATCTCATTAGTGCACGTTCCTTTGATGGCCATTCTTACAGTGAATGGGTGGAAGTGGAAGTGGTTATTCACAACCCGTTAGATGCTGATAATCGAGCACCTATTTTCAACTCAACAGGTTGGGTTGGCGAAGTAATAATCTTCTGTGAAGAAGGAAGTCAAGCCCTTGATAGGTGCGGGAACGGAGGGAATGTGATTTTACCTCCATTTTTCTCTGACCCTGATGGCGATGCTCTTGACTATGACGTCTATGACGACCCTGAGATTATCGCGAATAGCGATTTGCAGCATGATGAATTATGTGCTGATTTAATCTCTATTGATATTCATGGAAAAGTAACATATGACCCAGTGGGTATGTCTTTCCACACAACTGATATTGATTTGTGGTCATGTGAAGGAATGAAATTCATGGCAAAGGATGGTTCATCCAATGCTTACACAATGAACTTAGATTTCACAGTTCGTGCCGTATCTTTCAGCGTTGAAAGAATTGATGGTATCAGTGAAATTAATGCGGGAGACACGGCTATATTCCAAGGACAAGGTCGTCCGGGTGTTGAAGTAGTCGCTCGTTCTTCTACTACAGGTGCTCGTCTTAACAACACAATTGTGGCAGAAGATGGCACTTGGATTATGAAAGTTCAGAGCAATAAGTTAGAATCAGGTCTGAATGATGTAGTCTTTGAATACGATGGCAAAGAAACAGGACATTCCCTAGGAGTGCAAGTTGGGGCTGCTGCTAAAGAAAGTGCATTTGGTTGGATTCTCTGGGCAGTTTTGGCATTGGTAATCTTAGCCGCCCTTGGTGGTGTCTTCATGTTCTTCTTCGTGGAGTTTGAAGATGAGCCAGAAATCGGAGATATTCAGGCACAAGAAGCAGTTGAAGAGGACCCTTATGCATGGGGCAAGACGAATGAGGTCGAGGCACAGGCGCAAGTTGCCGCTGCCGCGCAACCTGTTGTGGAACCCCAGCCCACATATCCTGGTTGGAAGTGGGACCCAGAAACGAACCAATGGATACCTGAATGATAAGGAAGTTTAGACATTCAAGACGGATGTATTGAATAGGGACAAGTTTCTATTCCATTAGGAGAGGGGTGTTTTGGTAGTCACTAAACCGGGAGTTCAGGAGAGGATTCTTCTCCACCTTCGCGACTTCGGAGATTATTCGAGTAAGGTCGAAGTCCCATTTGCTCTTTCTCAGATGGGGATTGCAAATGCAGTTGCAATCGCTCGTAGCAACGTCCCTAGGGCGATTGCTGGATTGAAGGACCAAGGTTTGTTGATTGAGAGGCAGACACACGTAACTGGAGTCACTCGAAAGCGGAAAGCATACTTCCTAACTGATTCTGGTATGATTGTCGCGGAAGAGACTTGGGAGCGACTTTCCAGTTTCCCAGTAAGATTGATCGGTCAAGAAGGAACAACTAGTAGCACAACTCTAACCAAAGCAATTGAGAGTTCACCATTTTCAATTAGGGCAGTGGACATAATTCGTTACATGGATGATGGCGGCCTTGTTGATTTGCGACCGTTAAATCCTGAGTTAATCAAGAGGGATTTATCAAAACACGTCGAGAAGCAATTAGTAACTTCATTGGAAGATTTGCCTAGATTGAGAAGCTTTTACGGTCGTGACACTGAAGTAAAAACGATGGTAGATCTTCTTGATGCTCGCTCTACAACTATTCTAGTTCCAGGGATTGCCGGGATAGGGAAAACCGCTTTGGCTGGAAAATTGATTGAGACTTTCACCCACAAACGAAATTTGCTTTACCACCGTGTGCAAGATTGGGAAGGCTCAAGGGCGTTTCTCGAAACTTGTGGAGAATGGTTGGCAGCAATTGGCAACGATTCTCTTTCAGACTACCTTGCTGCTACACCGGTACCGGTAGCCCAAATGTCGGTGGATTTGATTGTAGATTCACTCACTGACGTTCCAACAATCATCATCATAGATGATTTACACAAGGTTGCAGATGATATTCTGTATGCAGTTATTAGAGGATTAACTCAGCGAATGGATGACTTAGATGAAACAGGTTTAATTCTCTTTTCAAGGTCATTCAAATCTGTCGTCCCATTACGGGATGCTGAAGGTAAAATCACTACATTAGTGGTCCCATTAGATGGATTAGATAGGGATGCGTGTAGGAATTTATTACCATCCCTAGAGCCAGTCGATGAAGTGACTTATCAGCACATTTACGGGTTATCAAGAGGGCACCCACTTGTTCTCAATTTGATTAATCGGGGTTCGATTGGCACCACGTTCTATGAGACATTGGAAATGTATGTTGAACAGGAAATTTTCTCCAAATTATCAGGGGCAGAAAAGAGATTGCTCGGGGCGCTCGCAGTCTTCAGGGAACCAATGCCTTTGGATGCATTAAGTGGACATGATTTAGAAACAAATTTGCTCGATGATTTAGTTGAGAAGGGGCTTGCAAGACAGGCAGATTCAGAGATGTATGACGTTCACGATTTGATTCGCGAATTTTTGACTAGTTCTCTTGATTCAGAAACTAATATTCAATTACATGTGAAAGCAGTAGATTGGTATCGTACCCGACGGGAGAGACCAGAGGAGCAAATTGAATTCCTTTTCCATCTATCAAAAGCAGGTAATTCAGGCGAATTAGGTGAAGCACTTTCTACAACAGGAGCAGATTTGGTTCAAGCGGGACATATGGAACTATTTCCAATCTTAGATTCGGTTGACAAAGAATCCGTAGATGATTCGGCCTGGCCAGTAATTCTTGAACTGCGAGCAAATATTCTTTCAATGCAAGGAAATTGGTCAGATGCTAAATCAAATTATGATGAAGCAATTGAGATGCTAGGCTCGAGCAAAAAGGAGGAATTGATTCGTGCTCGAATTAAATCAAGCCTTGCAGATATTTCAGTTACAATCGGCAAAGCCGACGAAGCACTCACTTTACACAAAGAAGCATTGGAGTCTTTTATCAAATTAAATGACCCAAGAGGGGCGGCTAGAACCTACAATAACATGGGTTACATTTACCGGCGCCAACGAAATGACAAAAGAGCATTGGAAGTGTACGCTAATGTGGAAGAATTATTGCAATCCGAAGATGACCCTGAACTGGTAGAATCCAGAATCAAACTCGCTTCTGCATTCCTTGAGATGGGTGAAAATGACCGGGCGAAAGAGCACGCGTTCTTGGCTTATGATGAGACTAACGAAGGGGGTAGTCCAGCACTTCAAGCAAGGTCAAGAGCTGTTTTGGGGAGATACTACTCAAAGACGGGTGACCGGGAATTAGCATTACACCACTACACAGGTGCTTTAGATGGGCTTTCAGAGGAGAGAGACCATCATGCAGAGGTGGAAATAACATTGTTATTGGGCGAAGTTTTGGTGGATGCTGGACGTCGTGATGAAGCGATGGAATGTTACCGTGATGCTTTAGTTTTGGCAGAATCAAACGATTTCAGGGTTCTAATTGGTGAATTACTGGCGCGCCTTGGTGAAGCGGCGCCTGACCGAAGTAGGCGAATGGAATACTTACAGCGCTCTCTTACTGTGTTTAGGGAGTTAGGTGCAAACGACCGAATGCGTGAGATTCAGTCGAAGGTTCACCGTGCTTTGATGGGATGATTTGGGTTTAAAATCCAGGTTGATTACTAGTGATAGTTACATTGTTTCCCTCAAGTAACACCCATATTCTTTCTAATCCTGCTAATTCCACTTCTCCGCTGTGAGTTGTGGCACTTGCAGACGAAATGTCTCTGCTGATTATCAGATTTTGACCTTTATCTTGCATCAAAAGTCCATCATCGTCCAAAACTAATCGTAATTCTAAATTTACGGCTTTAGATAACAATAATTCAACAGGTTCTGCATAGGTGACATTACCATCTTGACGACTTGCAAGGTCTGCTCTTTCTATTGCTGCGGCTATGGAATCTAAATTTTCCTCCATAGCCTGTTCTAACCATACATCTCCTCTTTCATCTTGGAGTTCCCAAGTCCAAATGCTGAACACGGACAGGAATGAAAGTCCAAGTAAGAATGTAAGAACGTAGCCTAACTCTGTTGCTGCTGCGACTGTGTCGCGCATGAGAACGGAATTGCGTCTCAAATAATCAACTCCGTATCGATTGAAATTTGACTTAGTTGCAGATTGAACATAATCGGTTCCCCAGACGCATGGTAGACCGCCTCGGGACTAGAATGAGTCAATTGGACCCAGCCAACATAATCATCGAGAAGGTCTATGCGGCCGGGGAAAGTTAACCAATCTGCACTGAAAGCCAACTCTTGAGACGCCTCGGCAGCAATTGCTGCTCCGTATGGGCCATCCCAACCTCGGCGTATTTCATGAGCCTGTACAGAAACTAACTGCACTCGTTGGTCTAATGAAACTGTAAGGGCAACTTGGCTATTTCCGACTGAAGAACTATCTGCAGGCATAGTTAGAGGAATCGTAACTGCTAATCTTGGGCCAGGTCCTTCTCTGGCGGGTGGGAGGACAAGAACATCGGCTTGGTATTCTGGGTGGTTGGTGCCAACAAACCCTCCACGGTAACCGATTTCCATTCCCGAAACTGAACTTTGGAATTCATAGTTCAGGCGAGGGAGATGAGCCCCCCAAGCAGATGCTAGAGTTTGATGTGGTGCACCATTTTGTGGTCCGAATAGAGTTACCTCTACTCCCAATGGATGTGACCCATCTTTCCATGCTTCCTTCACAATAGCAGCGCTATAGTGGGAAAAATCTTCCCAAGGGAGATTTAGTTCAACCCAGCCCGAAGCCCAATATCCAATTGGTAAGCACCGCTGCTCTCCATCTTGGCGGATTTCCATCATGCCATCATCTCCGGCAACGGATATAATTCTGAATGGTGCATCATCAATTATGTCTGTTGAGTTGACAGCAGTTCTCACTAAGTTTGAAGCCGTTGAAGAAAGAATTGTTAGATTGCTACCTGTAGAATCATTCACAGTGATGTGAGGTGATTGACCTGCTTCAAGGTCAGCAATCAAAGTTAGAGATGTTTCTGGACTTGCTTTCTGAATTAGTACACTTTCATCACCCGCTGAAGTAGGGGTGGTAAACGAATGTTGTAAGCCACTTGAGCGGCCAGAATCCAAGGCTGGAATCATTTCGAGCGAACCTGTGCGATAGGAGTTACTTGCATCTTCTGCAAGCCAATGAATTTGCACAGGTCCAGTGGATATAATCTGTGAAGATGCTGCGGGCCATGAAATTCGCATTGAACTCTGGGCTGAAATTGTGTTGAACAATCCATCAATCTGAACTGCGATGGATGTGGTTTCAGGATTTTCAATTAGAATACTACCTGCTGCAGCCGGTAATGTGTGACTTATCCCTAATCCGCTGCCGCCATCATCAGGCCAGACTGTTGCACCTGTGCCGCTTCCCCAAACCATCATCAATCTTGCCGGACTGCTAGAATGAACAGTCATCACGTCTCCATCTATCGCGGTGAAATCGCCATTCCATGTTGCTGGTGAACCAGTACTAGTCGCTGTGCCTGAGTTTGAATTTGAATCCCAACTGACTGTTGTTAAATCTGAACTAACCAGATGGAGGCTGACGGATCCCGTAGGCATTGGAATAGTCCATGCCCTTCCTTTTCCATCTGAAGGATTTGCTAGGTCTGGTTCAAGCATTGTCACTCCACCCGTTCCCCGTAAGAAAATAACTTTCAGAGGGCCATCCGATTCTAGCCAACTTTCTTCTGATGACATAGTTGACAACACTGAACCGGGAACTAGTGAGTAAGAAGTGCTAGTTCCACTTGATTTGTATTCCACGGTTGTTTCATAGAGTGGTTGTTGAAGAGTAGTTGCAGGTGTTGCAAGTATTGTTCCATCAATGCTAGGAATTCGGTAATTCCAAGTGGCATCTTTATTGGCTCTGAGGTCAGAAAAACAAACTGCAGATACTTCACTTTCAGAGTATCTAATTCTAGTTTTGTCATCTAAATCAAGTAAACCGTCAAGCCGGAAACTTCCCCCTTCATTGAACGCTACAGAGTACCAAGTCCCACCGTGCGCTAAGTTCCAACCTAATTCCCCTGTGTGTGGCCTGAGTTGTAATGTTGCAGAATCTCCAGGCAATCCATTTTCTGAGATTCTGACTGTCTCGGCTGCTAAATCCTCCATTTGTCCCGCCATTGCTTGTCTCTCGACCGAGCCATGTTTCTCATTGATAAGAGGGGTGATAGTAACCATCATTCCTGAAATAATTCCAAGTACGCCAGCGAATAACAATACAGTTGCGATTGCTGCTGAAACCGCTTCATCATCAAACCTGCGCCGCATCAGTACACCTCCACCGATTGTAAGGTGGCAACAAACTGAAATGGCATATCACCGGGCAGTACGGTTATCCCGTCCAGCCCTGAAATACGCTCATAGGGTCCAAAGCCTTGGTAATCATCAATTGAATTCCCGGCTAGATATAGGGCATAATCTCCCGTCCAGTGGTGAATATATTGAGGAGATATTGAGGGGTCTCCTGCAATTTCAACTTCGACAATTAAATTTCTTGCCTCTCCATCAAATAATGATTGTTCGCCCTGTGAATCAAGGTGAACATTTGTCATATGCCGTGTGGCAGATGAACTGATATCAAGGTTTAGAAGAATTAGTGAAACTCTTGGAGTCCCATCTAGTAACACATCTGTTTTGAAACGGGGGAATTGTTTGACTTCAACTGGTTGATTTGGCAATTTTTCAATTCTTGCTCCATTAACCAAATCAACAGAAAACTCGCCGTCAGTCAATACATTGTTGAGCCGGATTCCATCAATCGTTATCTCGACGAAGCGATGTGATATCGTTCCGTGAATATCCTCAACTTCGATAATAACGTCTCCAATTAAGCCTGAAACTGTGAAATCGTTTGTGCTATTTGTCATGGTAAAATTTTGTGTTGAAATTGAATCTGTGACCCTAACAATTGATGCTGTTCGATTGAGGCTTGAAACTGTTAGCAAGTCTCCATCCAAGGTAACTACAGTTCGGTCACTACCACCTAAGTCTGCTTGGATTTTCCAGATTTCAGCATCTTGAAGTGGGTCCATAGACCTAGAAAGTTGGGCATTTTGTTGAACTAAACCACTCCCTTCTGGGCTTTGTGCAGCAATTAAAATCCGGTCATTCAATTGAGTCGCTGCGACGGTACCAGATGACCATTCCCTGTTATCGCTGATATCTTCTAGAAATGGTGCTAGAAGAACAAACACACTCCCTATCACAGTGACAACCATGGCTAACAGCATAGTAACTCCGAGGATTTCGCTTACCGCATCCTCGTTATGGCTCCCGCTCCGCCTCACAGTTGCGACTAAACCTCCCTGTTCTTATGGGTTCGCTGTGGTAAACATCGCCGTAGGCGATATTTCTGACAAAGTGTGTATCCCACCATCAGTTACCAATTGTACTGCTGGAAGCCGGGATCAATTTGATGATTTCAACAACTCATTTTGAGCCGATATTGAAGGAGATTATTCAAGTTCTAATCTACTTGATTTATCGATTTTCATATCGCAATTTTTTCGGGCTCTGATTGCCCTAAATAATGGGCGAATTCGGGCCCGTCTTGGGTACTGATTGAGAGGTCACCTGAGAACACTTCATCAAGTTCCATCAGGACCTCGCTTTCAGCCAAATGTGGGGCGTTATTTTGAGCACTTAGATGGCTCAAAACTATACTTCTCGTATGGCTACCTACAACATTCGATAACAAGTCCGCAGTTTGCTGATTAGACAAGTGTCCTCCACGACCAGAAATTCGCTGTTTGAGGCGCTCAGGGTAAGGGCCATTCCACAATCGATTTGAGTCATAATTTGCCTCTACTGAAATGTGTACACATTCGGCCATGTGACGGGCTAATTCATCGTTCCAAGATCCAAGGTCAGTTACCACCGCAGCTCGCTCTCCTCGATGAGATGCAATGAATCCTACATTGTCAGCCCCATCATGATTTACTGACACGGGGAGAATACTCAAATCGCTCCCAATATCAATACGTTGCAAGGCCTCGAATAAACGGCATTCATTTACTGGGTCCATGCCTAACCTAGCACATGTTTCAAAATTAGCCCAAACTTCTGTTCCCCACCGCTTCTGGGTGATGGCAGCCCCTTTTGCATGGTCAATATGGTGGTGACTGATTAGAATCGCATCGAGTTCATCTGGGGAGATTTCTAAGAGTCCGAGACGTTTTTCGATTTGTTTGCCAGAAAACCCGCAATCGAGTAAAATTTTTGTCTCATCTGTGGCAATTAGGGTGGCGTTCCCACCAGAACCTGAACCAAGATGAGTGATTGACAAGGTCATGCAAACTACGGCGGAGCGCGGTCACTCCTTGAAGGAGCCGCCTTGACTCCGACAAAAATCGTGTTTTGATGCCCTCTTGTTTGCTTGCCAGTGGAGAAAAATATTGCTTACCGTTACCACATACTTCTAACTTATTTTTCTAGTCTTAATTAATTTCAAAAAATTCTGAAAATACTAACTTTAGCCAGTTTTTCCAAGCATACAACAATTGCTTGTATGAACTGTGCTCCATCAGCATCATAAGGAAACCCGTAGGGTTCTCTCGTGAACAGCGGACGCTGTAGGTGAGCCCATGCGCAGAAAACAGACAGTTCTCTTCATCACTTTGCTATTATTAGGAAGCCTTGCCTTCGTTTCGATGTCAAGACCATCCTCAAACGTTGATTCAGTTCATCCTGATGATACGACCGGGGAAGGTCCACCAATTACTGACACTGATAAAGACAAGATTCCGGACTTACATGAGCAGATGTATAGTGTTGATAGAAACATAACATTGGATGACATGGTCTACACAATAAGTGGACTTGATTACGAAAATGCATCTGACAACGAATCTGACTTTGATAATGATGGACTAAATTCTCTAGAAGAATATTGCTGGCCATACGATTTGGACCACTGTTTCGTTGACCGTAAATCACTAACTGGTATACCTCCTGAGTTAACAGAATCAGGGATGCGAGAATTCCTAGACCCTAGACTAGCAGATACTGATGGCGATGGGTTGCCGGATGGTTACGAAATTTGGATGTGTATGCGTGAAACAGGGGCGAAAAACGAATCTATGGCTTGGGAATGTGACGGGTTTGACCCGTTGAACTCCCATGATGGCCAAAATGACTCAGACAGATGTTGGGATGGTGAACTTGGTTGTGGTGATGGATTTGATGTAGACCGCGATGGAATTATTGAGGTCCACGAATGGTATACAAATGCCGAAGAATACAATTACAATGCTCCAGATAATTGGACCACCGAAATCCACGGATTACGTTGTTTTGAGTTGATGGATGCTTGTGCTGATAATGTCAGCAGGCCTACTGGTTCTCCTGGTTGGCTTGGCACTGACCCATTGCGAAATGATAGTGACTTCTACTATTGGTCTGGTAGCCGCGAATTAGCGAAAAGTAGCCGCGGCGATGCAATTCCCGATGGTTGGGAAGTTTTCTTTGGACTAAATCCATTGAATGAATCCGACAGCCTGCTTGATAGTGATTCAGATGGCTGGGACTTGAATCGAGATGGAATGATTATTCCTGATGGTTCAAGAGCAACCGTTTACATCGGTGAAGCCTACTCAAATTTAGAAGAATATTACACATTTATTGACAATGGGACGTGGGTTAGAGCGGGGCTGAAATCAACTCTACTTGGTCAGGTTGATGCCACTGTATCGATGTATGACCAAGGTACTAGTCCAAGAATAATGCATCACGACGTTCGTTCTTTGCAGGCCGATGAAGTACTTGGCTTGCTATATGTTGGCACTAAGCGCGGACTGACTATCTTTGAACCTAGCACTGGTGGGAGTTGGGATTTGGCACTCCCTCCGGGTGGTGAATTGTTTGACATGATGTTGTGGGCTGACCAAGGTGGTGAGCAGAGACTAGTTCTTGCAACAAACAGTGGAATAGAAATTTGGACTTTGGATGGTGATGGTTTCCTCAACCAAAATGTCGGATTATCAGGTATTGAAATGGAACCTGTGAGTGGACTCTACCAACTAGATACTGGTTCAGGAAACCTCGACTTGTTGGTATCGGGTGATGATTCAAAAGCATGGACATTGACAATTGATGGTTCAGGCCAAATCTCTGATTTGAGAGAAGCAGAAACACTCACTGAAGCCTTAGAGATTGAAAATGCAACAATCCAAGCAATAGCGCATACATCAGTAAATGGTGGTGCAAAGAAACTCTATGTTGGAACAGATCACGGATTTTTAGTAGCAAGTACTGAGGATGTCACCGGTGATTACCCTGCATTATGGATATTCAATGAGACTGATGCAGAAAATTATGTTCGACAGGCAAATCCACAGAATATATCGCATTCTGCAAATGTAAGGACCCTTGTATTAGATGGGCCACGTCAACCAGATGGTTCAATCTCTAGCACTCAGACACTTTGGGTCGGGACTGCAGGTGGAGTACACCAATTCTCACTTTTAGATGAGGCTGACCCTTCCATAGCGTTCTCAAGAGACCGCATGCAGAATGATGAAAACGATTTAGATGGTGCTAATGATGTTCACGCTATTTTACCACTTGGTGATGAAATATTAATCGGTTCAAGGCACGGGACTTGGACGTTGGATGGTGACCACGCTAGAGCCTTGGGTATTGATGAGCAACAGACTAGAATTCCTGGATTTGTAACCGAAATTATTGTCATGGACGTTCTTGGCAATGATACAGTATTTGCTGGGCTACACCCTGGCAGATTCTCGAATCACATGCTGATTAATCCGTTTAGCAATGACTCTGACCTTGATGGTATGCCTGATGGTTGGGAGATTGCTCACGGGCTAGATCCAACCGACCCATTTGACGGTGAAGAGGATTTAGATGTAGATGGAATCAATATCAATCCATATGAAGATGACCTCATCGATCATAACTGGACAAATTTAGATGAATTCAGATATATCGCTAGCACCCCTGAAGGATGGAACGGTACCGACCCTAGACTATCTGACACTGATGGGGATGGGTTACTTGATGGTTCAGAATACTGGGGTTGGTTCTATGATGAAACAAACTTCACTTGTCACTATGAGATAGGCGAATATGTCTGCGACCAAGATGAAGGTAATGTTGCTGCTCAGGTCTATGCTGTTGGTTATCCTGGTACTCAAGCGAGTGGAGGAACCGATCGTTCCACAGACCCTACAAATTCAGATTCTGATGGCGATGGAATGCCTGATGGGTGGGAGATTGCAAACCGCCGATGGATTGGTACTGAATTCCACGGCGGTAATGAGTGGTCGCTTGACCCTAGAGACCCAACTGACGCAATGGAAGATGCAGATAGTGATGGCCTGTCAAATTTGTGTGAATATCAATGGGAATTGCTGTTACAAGCAGCATTAGAAGATGGATTGCCTGCATACGGCGAGACTGCCGAAGCAGCAGCATCTTGGTCCAAGATTGACCCAAATAACCCCGACTCAGATGGTGATTCTTTACCTGATGGGTGGGAGTCAAGATATTCTTGTACTTGGCTTATTACTAACATTGGCATCAATCCTCTAAATGGTAGTGACGCGTTTTCAAATCCAGACGGAGATGGGTACGACTCTAACCATGATGGAGTAATTCAAGCAGAAGAAGAATTTAGCAACTGGATGGAATATCATATTCGAGATGACCAAATTTTTGGTAACTTTACTGAAAGTGGTGCACCTCTCCCAGATGGTTTTTCTACATCATTGTGGAATGATACATGGGTGTCAAGTGCATCAAGGCCGTTTGGTGAGATGGTAAGTCCAACCACTATTGCGAGTGTTCCTGGAATGCCATTAACAGACCATGGTTCGGCAAATCCTTTGGTTGCTGATACAGATGGTGATGGGATGCCTGACGGGTGGGAAGTTTGGTACGCACGCTGGGATACATTTGAATCAGTTTGGACTTTGAATCCAGTTAATGAGAGTGATATTTTCAACGACCCTGATGGGGACGGCATGACTAATTGGGAGGAGTATAACAGCATAAATGCTACAATTACTGAAACCAATGAGAATCAGACTTCTCCTCAATATCATCCGTTTAAATTGGGCAATACATTGATTTTGACACCGTGGAATATGGCTGTAGGGACATCATCATTTGGCTCATACATCACTCCGTCACAATATGCCATGAGTGGGCCTACTTGTGACCCAAATAATGCCGATAGCGATGGCGATGGCTTGCTTGATGGAATTGAATTACTCTTTACACAATGGAATTCTACATTTGGCAATTGGTCATTGAATCCACTAGTCTCGAATGATGGTGGAGGTGATGGTGACCAAGATTCACTTACCGACCGTCAAGAATTAAATTTGACTTTCGAGAACCCACTTAATGGCGGACTTGCACCTCCTGATGCACCTAAGATGTGGGAAGAAGCATATGCACTTGAACCACAGAACTTCACCAGCCGAGTTCAGTCTATACTTGACAACAAACTCGGCCGAGCGTTTTTGGCACTTGACCAACACGCGGAGTGGGTATCAACAGGAGTGGCTAGACCATTATTAGCAACTCTAATTGGTATCACCGACCCAACAAATAATGATACTGACGATGATGGTATGATAGATGGATACGAGTATTGGTTCACAGAATGGGATTTAGATGATAACCGATGGTCAATGAATCCACTAACCCAATCAGATATTGATGCAGATAGCGATGATGATTCTTATGATTGTAATGAAGATGGTATAATTCAGATGAGTGAACGTTATACCAATCTAAGGGAATATGAGGCTAGAATCTATGGAAAGGAATCTTTGCGTTACATGTTCCCGCCCGGCTATGGATTGGTTGATTTCGGTGATGACGCAATTGCTGCTCAAATGAGTGAAAATTCCCTTTCATGGGAAGATGCAAGACAAGTAATTGTCAATATATTCGCCTCAAAGGATGTAACTAGTACAGAACGTCTGTCAAGAATCAATACAGCATGGAGTGATAATTTCAACATTAGTCTGATTGGAATTTCTGACCCAACTCACCCTGATAGTGATATGGATGGCTTACCCGATGGATGGGAATTTTGTTACGGGGCTTATCAAGAAGTGATGCCTGTGAACGAATATCGTTGGACACTCAATCCGGTGAACCCGCTCGATGTTAATTACGACCCAGATGAGGATGGCTGGTTTGACAGGACTAGCCAGGACACACCTGCTGAACAGGGTAGATGGGCTAATCACGCATTCACCCCTGGTTCCATTGACGACCAATATGCTCCGGGGAATAATCCTCTTTTCTTCACTAATTGGATGGAGTATGACAATGGCACTAGACCAGACCTCAATGATACCGATGGCGATGCTGTAAATATGGTTCGCGTGGCTAACTCAGCAGACCCAACTCTGACAGATGATTTCTATCGAAGTTGGCATTTGACCGATGGAAGAGAGGTGTTCAAGTATGGAACTGATGCCACTCATAATGATACAGATTGGGATATGTTGCCTGATTGGTACGAATTGAAATATGGTTGGAATGAAACCAATGATAATTGGTCATCTTATCAACAAGTAGAAGTTGTCTGGGAGCAGTATTCAATTCTTGGAAACATTGCAATGCGTCCATTACATGGAAATGGCAGCATGCTTGAGAGACCACTTCTAAACTGGACATGGGTGACATTTGACCCAACTGACCCAAGCGATTCATTGCAAGACCCTGATAAAGATGGAAACTGGGATTGTAGTAATGCTGGTTGTACTTACACTCCCTACAACAATTTCCAAGAATTCTTTGGTTTAACAAATCAATCTATCACCTCTGCAACACTTGCTAGAGCAACCCCAGTAACAATTGCGGGCTCAGACCCTCCAATTCAGATAGTACCTCAAGAATGGTGGGAACTTCAAAACGCATTACTAGCGAAGGGAAGAGCAAATGAGTACCAATGGAATTATCTACGGATGTTTAGAATCAACCAACTTTCAGACCAGCTGTATGCTTTAGTTGTTGATGATCATGATATTGATTATCTGACAATCAATGGTTCTGATGATACACCACTTGTGAAAGGCGATTGGACAGCAGATTGGGGACGCGTCTTTGGTGACCAATATCACTTGCCAAACACTGGTTTAGGTGAGATGGTATATGGATGGTGGCTTCTAGATTTTAATGGAGACATGATTGCAGATGGGACTAATCCAATCAACTGGGATACCGATGGTGATTGGTTGAATGATTGGTTCGAAATTGAGAATGATATGCTTGATGGGATCCGTGGAAATGGGCCATCACCAATTCGTTACGATGACCGTACTACAAATAGTGCTTGAAATCCTAATTTTCTCGAAGTTTTTGCAATTTGATTTTGTCCTGAAACTCATTCCAATACAACTGTCAAATTGACCTGAAAAAATTCTCTTGACATCTGGCCGTAGGCCAGAGTCACCTTTGACCGAGTGGGGGAGATTTGATAGGGAGGAGTATTTTGTCATGTAATGAGGGAATGCCATGCATAGTGAAGTAAACAGAAGACATATACCTTCAATGCTGGTTTTGCTATTTCTTTTTTCATCGCTTGCACCTCTGCTAGACTTCACAAGTGATGTTGCTGAAGCGTCAGGCGGCCAGAGGCATGTTTACACGTTCACTGACGGTTCTAACGAGGCAGTAGCACTCTACCAAAGTGGCCAAAAGGCGACCAATGTCAAAGTTTCTTTGCCTAGAGGGGCAGAAGTCACTGCAGTAGAGATGACTCTCTCAGGTGCTTCTTCTACCGGTTGGAATCAGATTCTACACACCGCAAGACCTGATTGGATTGTTGGAGATGCAGTTGATACTGACGCTCGTTCAGACTCAATTTCTCTTGGCCTTGAATCTTCAACGGTCAATTTTTCTTCACATCAAATTGATGAGACCCCAACCTCGGGGGCAGCATGGAACGACAATCGATCTTTTTCAATCCGTCAACCACATACATCGAATGCCTCAGAAACAAGATTCAACCCTCAAAGAACAGTTACTTCTCCATTCGGAAATCAAGGTGCTGGAGCGGCTCTAAATTACCGTGGCTGGACTTATGTTTCGACATTTGCCTCAACGACTCTAAACCAAGTGGTCAAGAAAACCTATCCTAACAATCTCAGTACCGCTTCTAGTGTTGCAATTGTTGAGGGTAATTGTAACATTCCTTCACCTACAGGTTCAACTTGGGGCGCATATTATGGGTTCAGAGATTGGACAATTGGGGATGATGAGAAATTGTATGCAATCCTCGGATTGAATCGGCAATCCGCTTCTATCAACGAATTGGTGATGGTGGTTTTGGATATCCGTTACGAAAATGTTTGGACTTGTGAAAACACATACGACTTATCTTCTAACTCGTATGGTCCATACACCGGTATCTCGTACGACAGGAGCCGTGACATTATCTGGGTATTACATTCTGTAAGGAACACCGTAACCCCATACACATTCAACTCTGATGGGACTTTTGAGAGAGATACTGATTTACAATACTCTTACTTTTCTAGTTATAGTGAGCAAAATGGTTTGGTAGCGCACAATAATATGTTCTTCTTTAGAAGTCAGTACAATTACTATCAAGACCGATTGGAGGCTTATGCAATCAGTGGCACATCAACAACTCTTGCTAAACAAACTGGAGAGCGCTCAATTAGTGCTCGTGGATTTGGGTTATATTACGATGGTGCTAGACTCTCATTGATTGATCACTACATGTGGTCTGCAAGATATTATCGTGAATACGGTACTGGATGGGCCTATCCGATTTCACCTCAACCAGGGACTTCTAGTTGGATTTCGGAACCAATTATCACCAATGATGATGTAATAATGGCAAATTTAGAGACGTCGTGGTCAGCGACATCTACGGGTGACAGAGTTGATTATTGGGTAAGTGCGGACAATGGTACTCACTGGGTAAAAGTGACAAATAATGAGACCGTTCACTTCTCAAATCCGGGCAACCATTTGCGTTGGAAATTACAACTAGTTGGTGGCACTGCAGTTTCATGGTGGCTGTCGATGGCATATGGCACCGCATATGCGACGTCTGGTACTTGGACATCTCCAAAGATTCCAACAGGTACTCAAGTTGGTACACTACAGCCACAATGGACTGAAACCCTTCCAACTGGCACTTCACTGACTGTTGAGGTTAGTAATGACAATGGAACTAATTGGCATTCTGCAACCAATAATCAGTTGATAGAATTGCAAACTCAGGGTTCAGCACTAAAGTATCGAGTCAGTTTTGCGACAACGGATTCAGCACTCACTCCGCTGTTAGATACCTTTACACTCGATTATGAAGAAGGATATCCTTCGGCTGTGAGGCTTGATATTGGGGCAGACAACACAAACGAATACATCGGCACAGGTCTACTGAATTCTCCAATAGTTCTCAGTGGTGCAACTCTAGTTACTGCATTCAATGATAACATTCTAGACAATGGGGAAGGTATCTCAAATGTGACACTGGGCCTATCTGCTGGTTCACCTGGAAGAATTAAAGTTTCAAATCTTGATATTACTTATCGATTAAACACCCGCGCCCTAACTGCGGAGATTGAGGGGAATATATTGGTTCCAGATGGGGATACTCGTGTGTTACTAGTTCGAGTTGCCAAAGGTGATGAAGCAGACAGAATTACACAGGTGCAAGTTGAATTGATGGCTAATGGCCGTAATAATTCGGTATTGCAATGGCAAAGTGGAAATGTCTGTGATTTAGTGAGCAACAGCGATAATTTAGTTCGCTTTGATGCTGGCAATTGCTCTTCATCTACAGATGGAAATGGTGTCCTTTCCTTACTATTCCCTATTGAATCCACATGGGAATGGAATGATGAATTAGACGTAGAAACAAAAATTACAGTTGACGATGACATTGGTAGACAAGTGAATGGCTGGTTAACCAGTGACATGGATGTTCGTGTTGAAAACGACATTGTGTTGCTTGACTTAGGTGTTACCGATGAAACTGGAAGAGCCCTTGAAGGAAATGATTGGATGAGAGGTGGTCTCCAAATGACCTTCCAAGGCGGCATTGTGTTTGAAGGAACAACTTACACGCCACATGCAGGACAATTCAGCATTGAACTGACAGGTCATAATCTATCAATGAGTGGAATTGCTGAGGAACCTGAAAAACAATTCCACATTGAACCAAATCCGAGTCACGGTCAATACTCATTGACGATTACTTCGCCAATAGAGTCATCACCAGGCGGCATGCTTTTCCGAATCAAAGCGGTAAATCTACAAAATGGTTCAACATACATCAATCCTGAATTTAACTCCGTAAGAATTGTTTTAGATGGAAATAGTCCATTGGTTATTGGTGCAACACCAGAAGATGGTTCTGAAAGGCATAAGGGTAACCCTGACCAACCAATAAGAATAGTTGTACAGGATTCTGTTGACCCTCCAACTCTATTGACCCTTCATTATTGGAGGCAAGGTCAAGATGACTTGAATTATGATAAAATCCCAGATGAAAATGAGTACACTACAATGTCTCTTAGAACTCCTGAATTACAACCCGGTGGAATCAATATTTTTGAAGGATTAATCACCGATTCCATGAATCATCATGGAGAAGTAGTTTCCTTCTTCTTGTCCGGTGCTGATGCCCAAGGAAACGTGTTAGCAATGGGTGGTGGCCCTGTGTGTCTTGACGAAGATGCACCATGTGGCGAACTTTCAACCCAAACTCTTCCTGATTGGGATGCTGATTTAGTAACTTACAAAATCCGGGAAGAATTTGAACCATTCTTAGTACTTGATGGCAATTCTACAATTGTTGGCCACGATGATTCTGCACCACTACATCCCGGTACGAAATATACAGCCAAACTGAGAGTTTGGGATAAAAATGGCTGGAATGATATTGAAAGTGTAAAGATGGCACTTGGTAATGATATAAACGCAAATGAGACCGCAATTTGGGCTAACTTCACTAAACTTTCCAGTGATTCACTTGCCATGCATATTGAGTCAGGTGGGGAAGGATTAGCAGTTTCAAACCTTTACAGTAACTTCTCTATTGTAAATGATACTGCACTTGACTTAGATATTCAATTCCAGTTGACTTGGCTATTCTCAGAAGTATGGGATACTGATGGTGAAACAACATTTATTCCAGTGGTAGAAATAACAGATTGGCCTTGCCTTGATGGTGAAGACCTTGCTTGTTTTGAACACCGCAATGGTCTTGGTGATGATAGATGGAGTCTAGATAATGACCTTCGTTTTGATATGGCTCCTGGACACTTCACGGCAATTGATTTAGCAACTGGTAAAAATCTCTACACTGGCGGAAATGAGCAAGAAACGATAGCGGCTGGTCAAGTTGTCAGAGTTAATGGTAGAATACTTTTCAGTGAAGATGAAACACCTGCTCCAGAAGGTGCTTTCGATATCGTAATTGGTAATCTTGAATTACAGTGGAGAGCAGTACCGAGGGATGATGGGGAATTCACAAGTGATATTCTCGTTCCTAATGTAAGAAGTGGCCACTTAGATATGATAGCATGGCTAGAAAATTTGCCGGGTATTGCTCAAGATGAAAGTGAAGAGCAACCAAGAATCCTCCTCGAAGTTGATGGCAATTCTCCAGTAATTAACGCAATTAGCCCATCTGGCGACATCGCTATTACAGATGCATCTGAAATTGCAGTATTCATCAATTCAAGTGATGACCACGGATTTATTGCCGACAGGACTGCAGTCCTGCATTACAAAGTGAAGGCTGGTGAATCTGAGGTTTCTAGAGGTTCTCAAGAGTTAGGGACTCTCCTTGAGCAGTATGGGTATGGTCATTGGACGGGTGTTGTTGACCTGACTGATGGGGGAGTTACTGAACTACTTCCGGGTTACACGGTTGATGTATGGGTGACAGGGGCAGACGCCGCAGGAAATCCATATGTTTCAGAAAATAATACTGAACAAACCCCGCTCACTCAATGGAGAATTATCCGGGTAGGGCCTACTGTTACACTGATGGACTTAGATGTCTATTGGACAGATGCTACACCAGTATCAGGTGAGAATGTGAGTTTGTTAATTCATGGGGCTAACGAAAATGGGGAGGAGGGAACTCTAACCTTTGCCTTACAACAAAAGACCAAGGATGGCGATTGGATTAATGTCAACAATGCCTCCTCAGATGCGTTATTACGTGCCAATGGTAACTTCTCTTCTGAGATTTCAATCAAGACTTCAGAGGTTGATGAGGAGACAGTTGAGCGTTATCGTTTGATAGTGAAAGATAATCATGTAATTCTAGACCGAATGTCCCTTGACCCACTCATAATTCAGCCAGCAGTTGCTAGGGACGGTGCTGCTATATCCGAACAATTTAGCGAACAAACTGGAACAGTTCTCCTTTACATTGCATTAATTGTCGCTCTGATTGCAATTGTCGTTTTGATAACTATGAACAGGCAGTTGACAGCCGAGGACGTTGAACTAGACCCTGCTGAACAAACATTGGCAGTGGTCGATGCAATGGATTCACCGCCACCTCCGCCTGGGTTTGACTCTGATGCGCCCCCGCCACCACCAGCCGGCTTTGATCCGAACGCGACTCCACCTCCACCAGATGGATTTGACCCGAATGCGACTGCACCTTCACCAGATGGATTTGTTCCACCCGTTGAGCAGACGGTGGAAGTTTCTGCAGAACCGGAACCAGCAGCCGAGGTGGCTAGTACTGAATCCGATTATTCCGGATGGACCGATGAGATGTTAATTGCTCAAGGATGGACTCAATGGCAAGTTGATACTTGGCGCTCAGAGCAAGGTGGAGAGGCTCAAACTCAAACCACCCCTGTTGTCGCAGAGGAAGTATCTCAACCTGTGGTAGAAAATGAAGTTTCAGATGTTTCACAAGAGGATGACAAACTGCCTGCAAACCACCCAGCAGCAGAATTTAACTATTCAGATTCTGTACTTGATTCAGTAATGAAATCACATGGTATCACTGACAAATCAGCATTCATGACTCATGCAATTGATTTTGATAAAGATGGCAATAATTACCTTAACAATAAAGAATTGGAAGAAGCCGCTAAGTCCTTTGTAACCCAGTGATTCAAGCAGAATAAGTTTTGGTCACAGAAAGCATCGCTGTTTGATATGCATCAAAGATTGACCAGAACCATATCAGAGGCCAAAGTAAGCAGAATAGCAGTGGTATTTGGAGCGCAAACCAATCAAATGCTTTGGAATGCTGACGATTGAAATGCTGGCCGAGAAAGAAGAAAGGGATAATCGCCAATCCAGTAGCAATTAATGGGCGCAATGCCCCCCAAGGTCCAACTCCACCTGTGATTTCACTAAGCACCACCAACACCACTTGGAATGGTGTATGCCAGGTGGGAGAATTCTCTAATTTCTCGTGCAATCGTTCTTGCACGCGGGTTGAAAATCCTTTACTCACACTTATCCCTCCGGCTTGTACATTTTGAGTTCAACGGTTGTTTGTCCCTCTATCTATTGAATTGTTCAATCTCCAAACCTTCTCCGATGAGACGGTACCAATAAAATGCAAGTAAAAGAAGCCCACCTGAAACAGCATAGATTACTAAATGAAAATCAATACCAATCCTAGTAGCGATTGTATCTGGTAAAACAGATATTCTCCACGCGGTAATTGCTGATAGTAATGAGGCGATTACAAGGGTTGCAGCACGCCTCCTTTGGGAGTTTTCAGATTGGTCTGAGAAGTCTTTTGGTCCGATTCCTAATTTGAGGACCATTCGTAGCCATAATGGGAGCAGTCGTTTGAAATCATTGAGAGATTGAGAACATACCCATAATGCTACTCCGCTTAGAAGTAAGATGTGGTCACCTGCTGTCCACAACCATTCTTTCGGGTCGAGTGATATGGCAATATCTGATAAGCCGATAATTACCGATATGAACCCAATCGCGTAAATCATAGCATCTGCAAATAAAAGGCCGAAATTTGCTGTAATTTCACCTTCAACCATCTCAAAACGTTCTCTTGAATGTTCAAGGGATAGCCGTTCTAATTCATCCACAATACCCTGCAGGCCAATCGGTGACATAATGGATACCCTGCCATCCCCTACAATTAGGACGATTGTGAGGGTGAGTGAGAGTGGTCGAAGTGTGGTTGACTGGATTCGAGCCGTTTGGGGAGCACAAGACAAATATTTCGCAACAAATTGCTGAGCATATGGCGGATTTCAATGATGTGATATCAATTGGTCCTTCACTTAATCCGATGAAAGCAGAGCAACGTGAGATTGAGGTTGAAATCAAATCCCAGATTCTAACTGTTGACAAATCAGGCAGTGAAGTAATTGCCTCAAAGATTGCTGATCCTGTCGACCCCATGCCTCAAGCAATCATCCATTTAGGATTGGCTGAAAATCGAGATGTAATCTCCTTAGAGGCCACGGCCTACAATGAGCTGGAATTTCGTATCGCTGATAATAGTGGCCGTCAAGTATCGGGTGGTGCCATCACTGATGGGGGGCATAACCTGCGGCATTCGACAGCCCCGATGAATTTGTTAATGGCTGAATTAGGTGATGAAGAGTTAATCTGTAAGAGTGAAGACCCGGGGCGTTTCATTTGTAATGAAACATATTTCTCAACATTGCAAGCAGTTGAGGAAATTGAATTGAAGGACAGGATGAAGCGAGTCATACCTGTATTATTTGTTCATCTACCGCCAGCCGATAAAATCCCTCTAGAAACTCAAATTTCTTTCGTAAAACGAATTATTGCCGTCTCTGTTCAGAGGCCTCAGATGCAAGTTGTTGGCGGTATGTTAAGAGATGAAAATAACCGCCTACTCGCAGCACGAAGGGCATCTAAGGAATACATGGGGGGTTACTGGGAATTCCCTGGCGGGAAGGTCGAACAAGGGGAGAGTAAAGAGCAAGCCATTAGCCGAGAGTATCTCGAAGAATTAGGGTGGCACATCAAGCCAGTTCACGTGTGTGAAGAGTATTCCCATGCTTGGCCAGAAATGGTTGTTCATCTGACCTTTTTCTTATGTGAATCAGAGGGTGAATTACCTCCCGCGGTGATGACTTCTCACGATGAAAACCGCTGGCTCTCCCAAGATGAATTGATGGATGTAGAATGGCTTCCACCAGATGTAGAATTTGTCAAGCGAATAAAAGAACGAGGCATTGAAAACCTGTGATTCCGCTTTTATCGCTCTGAATTACCATCAACCCAATCGCTGACTTCTCCATCTTTGTGCATTGACCAATCATCACTCAGTGAGCGAGGATACTCAATTCTGCCTTCATGCCAAGTAGATTCTTCTATCCAAGCGGCTAAGTTGTCTCCACGCAAGGTGACATCAATTGTACCGCCAAGCGATTTTTCATTATTTAGGACAAAAGCGACCTTTCCTGCCAGCGCAGCTTGGCGAGAGAGGGAAAAAATGGTTTCATTTTCATATAAGTTTGCGCCCATGGCGTCTAGCGCAGTATCAAGAATTCTCAATTCGGATATACGTTCAAGGAATTTACTAAGGTCAACTTCCTCAAACTCCCATTTAATTTCTCCTTCAGTAACTGGGAATTCACTTTCTGTGTACTCCGGTGGTTCAAGTTCTGGGAAAAGGGTGCTTAGAGAATCAGCAACACTTGGGGCGTGGTCGGAAGGGCGGATTGTCGTGCAAACCACTGCGTATGGAGAACTCATCGTAAGTTGGGAAGAGTGGTTAGATGATGAACTCTATCGCTTGAGTAGTGGTAAGATTGACAGACAATAGGCAAACAGCAGTGGGTGAGTCAGATGGCAGAGCCGTATGTTGTAACCGTGATTCCGACCTTTCAGGAGGCGAATCATATTGAGCGATGTCTGTTATCTTTGATTGCTCAGACTTGGCCTGCAAAACAGCATTTGATACATGTTGTTGATGGAGGCAGTGATGATGGAACGCGTGAAATCATACAAGAATTGGCAAAAAAATCTGCTGCTGAAGGCGGACCCGAAATTTTGCTGCTTGATAATCCAGACCGTTTCGTTGCTGAGGCTAGAAATCTCAGTCTAGAACAATTGCCTGACGAGGCAACTCATGTGCTCGAGATGATTGGTCATGTTTGGATTCCACCAAAGCATATTGAATCACGAATGATTGAATTTGAAGAATTGGAAGAAGAACTGGGTGCTGATGGCAAAAAAATTGCTGGAATAGGTACTCTTGTCAAAGAAAGTGACCAACCTCTCAAAATGATGGGCCGTTGGATTGAGGCTACATTACAGAATCCGTTGGCTAGCGGGCGGGGTCAGTTTGCTCAATTTTCAGGTTGTCAAAGAACTAGAATTCCCCCATTTACTTTGTACCGCCGAGCCGCGTTAGATGCGGTCGGCGGCTGGAATCCCGAATTCATCACCACACAGGATTCTGAACTAAACATGCGTCTTGACGGCCAGGGTTGGAGCCTGTGGCGCTCAGACGCATCATATTGTCACATGGCCAAACGGACTTCCGTTATCGGATGGCTCCGATTTGGCCATCGCTACGGTTTTTGGCGTACTAAACATCTACGTAAAACCCCTCAAAGAGCGTCATTTCTGGAGTTTCTGCCGTGGATTGGGTTACTGACCACTCTAGCATTGTGCTGGTCTGACATAGCGATAAGCGGATACCCTGCTTGGCAGATTCCTGTGGCAGCATATTCAGTTGTGTTGATCCTACACGGGCTGCTAGAGTCTTTTACCCGTTCTCAACCAAGTTTGATTGTCGGTGTGCCGATAATGTTGTTTTTACTCCACATTACTTTCAGTGCAGGATTGCTCGATGGATTGTTCAGAAAGGGTCGAGCCGCGAAAGACCGAGTCAGCAAGTAGCCCATCAAATAGTTCTTAGCAAGTGTGGGTAACATTGAACCCATGTTGCATTGTCCAACCCTTTGGTAGCCATGGCTGATGCTGACAAAAACAGCCTAAATTCGTGGGCTATTCTGTTGATTCCCTTAATCATTGCAGGGTTAATTGGCAGAATTATTCCTGCTGTTGACTTAGTTCTAGTTGAGAACTGGCAAATTGGCACATACTACGGTTTTGCCTTAATACTCGGATTATTTTTATTCAAGCGTTCTAGAAGAGAAAGAGACCATGAATTTCACAGAGTAAAGAATATCAAGAGATTAGGCAAAGCATACAAGGCTGAAGATCAAGGATTGTGGGGTAAGGCTGATTCTGCAATGGCTGGGCTTGAAAGGGACGCAGAAGGATATCAAGCAAGTGACAAAGACCTTATTCAAGGGCGAAAAGTCAATGAAATTCTTCGCGAAAAGCGTACCGGTGAGATTGGGGATGATAAGCCAAAAGAAGAGGTGCAAATGTTCCACGATGAAGAGCACGTTAGACGTTCATCTGCACGAATGGCAGGAGATACTGACGTAATGGCGAAAATGTCAGGTGCTGCTATTGAAATGATGAAAGCATCGGGCTCAGGTCAAACTGATGTTGACGATATGATGGCGCAGTTGAATGCTGAAGATGAACGATTAGCCAAGCAAAAGAAGCCAAAGCCAGAACCAAAACCTCAGCCAAAGCCGAAACCAAAACCAAAACCCAAGCCAAAACCAGAAGTTGGTGGTGGTCAAATGGGTGCTGCGGGAATTACCCGAGAAGACAAGTTGTTTGATGACCTTGGGGCATCCATTGGTGGTGGTAAGTCAGTTGGCCGTGAAACCAAAATTTGTTTGGACTGTGGGGCTAGAAATCCTGTCGGCAAAGGTGTCTGTGCTAGTTGTGGTTCTTCACTAACCTAACTCTGTCTCATTTTGTATGATGGTCAGATTCAAAACAGGTGGGCAGTCAGCGAGCAATTGGTGATGGGGTCATGGCGAAGCGAGACTACTACGAAGTCTTGGAAGTCAGCAGAGATGCTAGCGATGCAGAGTTGAAGAAAGCGTTTCGAACTTTGGCGAGAAAAAATCACCCAGACAAGAACCCTGATGATTCTGGGGCTGAAAGTCGATTTAAGGAAATTCAAGAAGCCTACGCCGTTTTATCAAATCCTCAACAGCGTCGGAATTATGACACATTTGGACATGATTCCCCAGGTGGAAATCCGTTTGGAAGCGGTGGATTCCAAGGCGTAAATATCTCCATGGATGATTTATTCAGTGGTGGATTTGACTCCGTCTTCTCCCAATTTTTTGGTGCAGGTGGGGGGGCAAGCCATCGCACTTCCCGCGGAAATGATGTTCTCATCCGGCATTCTATCGCAATGGAGACAGCGATGTTAGGAGGAGAAACTGAATTGGAAGCAAAACTGCTTGTTATTTGTGAGGTTTGTGAAGGTCGAGCAGCAGCAAGCCCCGATGGGGTCAAGACTTGTGGCACCTGTTCAGGTCAAGGTCAAGTGACACAGAACCGAAAAATTGGACCATTTATTCAACAAATGGTGACAGATTGCCCCGATTGTAATGGTCGAGGGAGAAAAATCACAGATCCCTGCAAACCCTGTAGAGGTGAAGGAAGGGAAAAGAAAAAACAGACCATCCGATTTTCAATCCCAGCCGGAATTTCTGATGGTACTCGAATGAGGATGGGTGGCCGAGGAGAACCACTGCGAGGAGGTGGTGGTAATCCGGGCGACCTATACATTCAGGTTCACATTGAGGACCATGACTGGTACGAAAGAGATGGCTCAGACCTTCTAATGGCACTTCCATTAGGATATCCAGAATTACTTCTTGGTACATCCATTTCGCTACCACATATTGATGGCAAAGAGATCAAAATTGATGTTCCCGCAGGCTCAATCCCTGGTGACACATTAGAGGTGAAAAACCGAGGTTTCCCTCGCTCTCGTGGTAGAGGCAGAGGGAGCGTAACTGTGCTACTGAAGTTGTTTGTCCCATCAAAACTATCAAAAAATGTGAAGAAGCAGATTGAGGGTTTACAAGATGAAATCGGTATTGATTTAGATTCAGTCGAGGATTTAGTCCGCAAAGAAGCAAAATCAAGACGTGGTCTGAGATAATTCTTCGATTTATGGGAACTAGCCTATTCCTCTTCTAAGGAATTTAGGACTGCTTTGGTTGGGATTGCTGCAACTGGTTTGCCGCCAACCAATCCTGAGAGAATCAAATCGAAGCCATCCGCATCTCCTTGCAAATCAATTCGTAGGAACTGATTTGTTTTTGCCTTCAAATCTCCTAGGAAAACTTCGTCGCCATCAAACAAGGATTCAGGGCTCACTGAGGTGACTCTCCATTCGCTGCCTTCAACAGCCTGGAATCGAATTGCAGCTAATGTCCATTCTTCTGATAGAAGTCTCAGACCAACTGTTACAGATCGCTCACCTTCCTCTGAAGTCAAACCCCATACAATCAGGTCAAGAGATTGGGTTGTGTGTCGCGTGAGAGGTTCACCCCACTCCATAACTAGCGCATTCCAGTCTGTGTCAGCCAGTGATTCAAGCGCGTGAAGTAAAGCATTCGGGTCTTTTAGATTTGAAGGGTCAGCAGCAATTAATCGCTGGCGCAATCGCATCAACCTGCGTTTCTCATGTGCTTCGATCTGAAGTTCTCCATCTCCTTTCATTCGCCAATAGATAACCACCATCATAGGTGATAACAATAATAATCCAATTAAAATGTAAAACCTTTTTTCTTCATTAGAATAATCAATCCAATTTCCATCAGTTGGTTCATCTTCTACAGGAGTTAACCATGCCCATTCAATTGTATAATCTACTTCAGATGTGATGTTTGTCTCTACCACCAACAGGTGTCTACCATGCGGTAAGTCAAGGGTTGTAGTTGCTTGTTGTCCTTGCATTTCTGTAAGATTCCATGAAATTGTTGTCCAGCTATTGTAAGCAGTTGTATTGAGTTGAACCAGTTTGAGCACACAAGTACCCGGGTCAGATTCGATGGTAGCAGTCAATATACTTCGGTAAGGGTGGCCGATTTCTCTCTCAATGAGGTACACATCTCGTATATCTTCACCTCCAATCGTACCGGTAGTAGAACCAGATTCAGATTGCATAATCAGCCAGTCGAGGGTATCCGCTTCTCCAGTTGGATGATTATCTGATGCGTCACCTAGAGAAGCACCATCATTTGGGCCAAGAGAAGTGGTTGTCAAAGTCCAAATGAGGGGCTCACTTGCGTTGGTGAAAGTGATTGCAGCCGCATCTGCATTTGCTGGGACAGTGTATAGCATACTACCACTGAGATTAGATTCAGAGTGACTAGTGCTCCATGTTCCAATCCTTGAGGTGAAAAGGACATCAGCGGGACTTGATAATGTCCAGTCAACTATGAATTGACTTCGCGAACCTGCATTTAACCGGATAGTATCACCACTATCATCAGTAGTTAGATGACCCGACATTGTTTCATCCACAATAGTCGGAGCAACCCAAGGTTCGGATGAGGTTTCTCCAAAAGATGTTTCAAGATCTGCTAAATGACTTGCAAACCGGAGTGAATACAACGCTGGTTGATTACTTGCAGAATATACTGAAACCCAGATTTCATCATCTTGGACTTCAACCAGTAATCTTTCAGAGGGATTACTTGAGCCTGCCATGAATTGATGCTGAGATATCAGTTGGAGGTCGTTACTAGTTCGGCTCCAAAATTCAATAAAAACGTCATTTGAGAAGGCTGAGAATTCTATTTCTATAACATCGCCTTCACTTGCATTGAGTTGAAAGTTATCAGCATCTTCTGCCGAATCAAGAGAGCCATTCCACCACACAGCTGAATCATCTATGATGTCACGGTTTAAGGCTCCACAATCGCTGAGAGTGTTACATCCTTCCAAGTCAATCAAACGCCAATCATCAGTGCTTTCTGCCGGGTTAGGTAATTGTTGAGGTGTGTCAACAAATTCGCCATTAGCGAGGTCAAAGAAGATTCGTGAAACAAGTAATTCTTGGTTAGTCAATCCTTCACGTGTAATTTGAATTGTGGTTAGACCGGCACTGAGATCCCCACTCAATTCTAAATGGAAGCGGCCCGATGTGCTAAATTCTGACCCCCAAGAGTCCGTCACAGTGAGATTTAACTGTTCACAATCAGTTTCTGACGGACAATCTACTGCAACCCAAAATGGACTACCACGTACATAAAATGTTTCACTCCAAACCATCTCTCCCTCACTCAGTTCAACGTTTGAAGAGAAATCTTGAGTGTCAATTGGCGGTAATTCAGGTGTCGCTGGCATGCTACTTAGTAAGAGCACAATCGCGAGTGCGCAGGCTATTGTGAGTCGTCTCACATTTATTGGGCGAGCCCCTCGGCATTTAGAATCATTCAATTATAGCGCATAGGTGGCGCCCTTCGTGACTGATTCAACACTGGGCCGTACGGTGGCCGAAAGATTGCGACATGCGCGCATGATGGCTTTGGGTGACCGCAAGAATCCATTATGCATCACTCCGGCCCTAATTGGCACAACAATTGACGATTCTCAACTCAATATCAGCACAAATTTGATGCCATTCGTTGTAGAATATGATAGCAGTTATCTGCCTGCAACTTTGACAATTACAGGAAGAGGGGCAATGGCAATGCCATTTGACAACGAATCGCCTAAATGGTTCTGTCAAATGAACCACATTTTACCTCCGTCATTAGAAGCTTCAGACACAGGAGTAAGGGGGCGTACAAATGGAGGCCTTATTTCTCTCTCTTGGCAAACACTGAGACATGATTCTGAATTAATGGACCTACCAGAACAACCGGAAATCATTGCGCTGGTTGATGCTATTCAATTGGCAAACCATCCTGGTAAATTGGTTACGGCTTTGGCAGTCCTAAGAACCCATTTCCCGTCGTCTTTGTTATGGTGCCCTGGTTTGGGTGGACCAGACAACTTAGCTTTGCTCACTTGGTTTGGTGTTGACTTACATGACTTCACACGTTCAAGGCAAGCAGAATCAGTGGGATTATTGCTGACTTCTGATGGGCCTAGAAAACCAAATGAAGGATATGATGAAGATTCCAACATTGAGGCCCAATATCATGAATGGAAACGCGAGATTTCGGCGGTAAAATCTGCCCTCAAGAGTGGGGCTCTGCGTCAATTAGTGGAAAAGCGTTCTTTGAATTCACCGAAATTAGTTGAGCATCTTCGCTATCATGATAACTTGATGAGTCAACAACTTGGAGATAAAGGTGAGATTTCAATCAACGGCGCGCCGTTGCGTAGATTCGTAAGCCATGGGATGAAATGGCGTTGCCACAACCCAGTTAATCGCCAAGACCCCTTAATCATTGATTGGATCCAAAGGATGACTACCGAGTATCGAACTCCTACGGAGCAATCCGAGGTTCTAGTACTGCTTCCATGTAGTGCTCGCAAACCGTACTCGTTTTCACAATCTCACAAACGCTTCCGTGGTTCTCTTAGACACCGGCCAATTCACGAAGTAATGGTCACTTCACCACTGGGGGTAGTTCCGCGCGAACTTGAGGAGTTGTGGCCGGCCTCACACTACGATATTCCCGTCACCGGGGAATGGGACGGCGATGAATTAGCAACAATCCAAAAATGTGTCAAATCACTAGTCTCTAACAATGGTTACAAGAGAATAATTAATCACAGTGGAATCAATTTTGACAGCGAAGAAATTGGTGTTGAAATTATTGATACAAGGCAAGGTGAGAGTGCTGGTTCCCATGAATCACTTGCAAGACTCAAACAAGCATCAGATGATGCTGCTAAGAAATTTCACCCGAATTATAGGATGAATGAGAAACAACAATTGCTCATAAAAATGAGGAGTATTTCTCGCTGGCTTCATCATAATGATGAATGGCTCGAAAATGCACATGTTGGTGGAAAACCCCCACGTTGGAAGATTCTTGAAGGAAAACAGCAGTTAGCAATGTGGCACCCCAAAGATGGAAGGTTTGCTTTCCCAAAGGGTACTTTACCTAGTTTAGCAAAGTGTGGCACCCTGTCAGAAGTGCATCTAGAGGATGGTCCGAAGTTAGAAGGCGATGTGTTCTCACCTATGATTAGCAAGGTGGTTGGAGACATCCGAGTGGGCGATGAAGTGTTGCTTTTCCGAGCCGGAAATCTGCTTGGCAGCGCTCGGAGCGTGACAGCAAAATGGGAATATTTCGGCAGCCCTGGAAGGGTTGCAAAGACCAAACACAGGCTGTAAAGCCTCTCATAGAGAGGCGGAGCGGTTATGAATGGGGAGTAGGTCGGCGGCTCGCTCAAGGTGTTATCATGGGACGAATGCACAGTGGTGGGAAGGGTCGTTCAGGCTCAACACGCCCAAATGTTAGTGACTTACCAGAGTGGTCTGAACAAGACGCTTCAAGGGTTGAGTCGCTCATTGTTGAATTGAATGAACAAGGCAATTCAAACGCTATGATAGGTACAATTCTACGTGACCAGCACTCCGTTCCTAGTGTGAAATTACTCCTCGGAAAGTCTGTCGGCGCAGTTCTTGAAGAAGCAGGCAAGACTCGTTCAGTTCCTGAAGAATTGATGAACATGATGCGTAAGGCTCAGGGCATCATCGACCATTTAGAGAATAATCGGAAAGATTTGCATAACAATCGCCAACTCAATCTAGTTGAATCCAAGATTCGTCGCACAGCCCAATATTACCAGTCAAATGGTAAATTAGATGCTGAGTGGAATTACAAGCGCGACCAACTACGCTTGATGGTAGAGTAACTGAGGTGGGCTACTGCCCCTCTCAGAGCTCCCCCTGTGCTAAATTCACATTGAGGATATTCAATCGCGGACTTGTTTTCTTCAATTGTATCAGCGCCCTTTAGGCCGCATTCACCGAATCAAGATTTTGATTGGCTAAATCGTTAGTCAACAGTAGAAGTCTGTGCATGGGTTGAGATATGTCTTCATGGCCATTACCACTAAGAGAATGAGAGCCAGTACAATCAGTTGTCCATATAGATAACCGCGTTTATTTCGTGCAATCACGAGGCCAAAAATGAAGGAACCGGTAATACCAACGATTAGGCAAAACCAGCTGAGCAGGAACAGAGGACTCCCAATGGATGGGGTGGTTTCGGAATCAAGGACAATGTTTGTGCCATTTGCAGGCGGTTCATCAGCGATGATTTGTAGGTCTCCGGTGGTTTCATCCCATGTTAAGTTGAAGCCCACGCTTAGCCAAACCACACCTTCTCCACATTCGAATTGAGCGATTTCATCGTACGTTTCCCATTCGTTAGTTCTGTCCTCAAGCCAAGCATCAAACTGAACATCCTTTCCGTCAGCACAAACATCTGCATCGATATCAAAAACCGTTGTCACCCCATCTCCCCCAGCCACGGCCGTCCCATTGAATTGGTTGCCCGACAAGTAGCCATTACCGAGGATGTCACTACCGACGAAAATAAGCAGGGCTGCAATCAGTGTAACGCAGATGCCAATCGCGTAATCTTTGGGTGGGATCTGCTTGACAGACGGGATTTCTTTTTCCTGAAAAGGTGATTCAGATTCGCCGACTATGGTAGATTCCGGCTCATTCATGGTTTTTTCTAAGGCCTTCAAGCACTTGAACTCTCACCTTTCCGAAGTTTGATGAAATCATGCTTAACAATTGAATATGGGTGCTGATTGGACAACATCAGTTGATATCGAAATCTGTTGACTACTAAACATCTAATTCTTTCATAAAATTGATGAAAGCAAAATGAATCGGAATTCACTCAACATTTTGTCCACCATCATCTAATGATTTTGGCGGCTTCCAATAATTGAATTGCGGGAACCAATCGCTATCTGTCCTACCTGAAAGTGACAGAATGTGCCACAATGAGCAAAACGCATCACCTGGGCCAAAAGTCGCATTGTTTTTCTTGACAATTTTGTCACCTTGCTTGGTAAAAAATGAGATTCCCGGGTAGTTCCCCTCACCCTCCACAACACTCTGTTCTAGGGCATAACTCTCCCCTGCATGTGAGGCCAATTTGAACCTCCATCCCCGTTCATTTGCGAAGGTCCTTTGAATATCCGGGCTATCTTTTGAGACCAAAAAAACCGAAAATTCCGTTTCTAAATGAGGCAAAAATGCATTTATTCCATCGGCCCAAAGCGTGCAGTACCTACACCCCTGACCCATGTTATGAATCACGAAAAGTCCTTCTTTATTACCGAACATTTGTGAAAGTTCGATTTTCCCGTATGAACTATTAAATTCATAATCCGGTACTTCGTTACCTTCATGTCCACTTCTCATCTCCTCGATTTCTTTGACAAGTTTGTAAAGTTCTTTCTCTTTTGCCCGAATATCGTCATTCATATTGTGCCCAAGACAGATTTTGATTTGAAATATATGGCTGAATCATCAAAAAATTGGGTACTATTGGTCTATTTTTTCACGAGATAAATTAGCGACCCGGAATCTCTCCTGGTTCGTGAGTGGTTTTTTGGCAGTTGACTTAATCGGGTGGCTATGCGCTCGTTATTGGAGTTGGAGGCATTTGCTGCAATTGCTGAAAAACTGCAAGCATTTGTGAATTCCATTAACAAATCAGATACAATCACACTGATTATACCACCATCTCCTGAAGGAGCGGTCTGTTCTGCTTTTTTGGAGGCGGCGTTGTTAGATAGCGAAATCCGTTACCGCCGCCGTTTTTCTCCCCGATCACCAAGTACCCCTTGCATTGAGGCGAGAGATTGCGAAGCATTAGACAAACCATTTTCTAATCAACCCGACCATTTTGTAATCACACCGCTTTTTGCGACTGGTCTTAGAGGCCACGAGGGAGCCGCTCACAGAGGTGTCCTCTCGACGGTTGCTCAATCTGCTGCTTTAGGGGAATTAATCTCCCCAGATGGCAAAAAATCACGTTCTCTAAGGCCATGGTTGCTGGCCGGTAATTGGTGGTCAGGTGCACTCGACCAAGGATATGACCCGGTGTATAGTGCTCTTCGAGACCATTTGCACCAAGAGGGTTCTGTGAGGGTGGTACCTATCTCGGAGATTGAGAACCCTGACATGACTGGGTTAAAACAAATCAATATTGCAACCAACGCAAGTACTCACGAAACATGGTCTTCATTAGATGTGGAGGCTAAAGCCAATGCGCTGAGTACACTTGTCCTTCCCCAAGTGTTGAGTGACAAACCATCAACTGCTAGGCTCGAAGAGTTGGTTTGGCACCGGATTAAGTTAGCAGATTCTGAACGGGATTTACACTCTAGGATGATTTCAGCACGTGCAATGTGGGATGGTACCCCGAAAGCAGCATCGCTTTTGATTGACTCAATTTTATCAAAAGGCGTCTGATTACAATCGATTGTAATTCAGATTTCATGAGATCTTGAGGCTTGTATCACAACCATCACAACGAACTCTAACAGGCCTTTTTGTTGTCTTGACTGCTATTTTGTCGGAACAAACCGGACAATTCACAAGAGGGATTTTCATCCGTTTTTTACGAGTTCCGATACTCGGCATTATCGTGAAGTAAGCCGCTTCATCTGCCAGTGTATCGTCTAAACTAATTTTTGGAGTCACCACCGCAACTGCCAACATCATGACCCCAGCCACTCCTAAAGCAACTAACATGAACACTAGAGGAAGGGCGAAGAAGTAAGAGTAACCCCAAACCCCTGCGAATAACACCGAGGTCAACCAGAAACCGGCTCTTGGTTTGTTTTTGGTTAATTTACTCGCTAAAAAGGTGAACGCTACGAACATTGCAAATGATTGTAAAAGGGTGACAAGAGGTGAATGAGCCAAACTACCGATAACATATGCAACACGATAATCCGACATGGCATCTTCACCGGTCAAGGTAGTATGTGAGACGGTAACAGTTTCTGTGTAGATGAATCTATTGTGAGAGTAATCTACCCCACTCCCATCAACAGCAGCAGTTCCAACCATCATTGAGGTTTTCAAGCGGGCATCAATAGTCAGTTCACTCCAAAACGGGGTGGCTGATGCTTGTGGTCTGACGAAATTATCGAATAGAACACTCTTCTCGCCAATTCTAATGTTTTCAAGTGACTCAATTGTGATAGTGATGGCTGAATCGCTAAAGCCAAAATCATTGTTTACATCAATGCTAACCGTGGGTGCTGCTGCTGCTTCAATTGGCTCTACTCCTAGTAATCTACCAGAATCAAGCATTAAGCCATCAAACATGAATTGTTTTAGTGAGGACGCTCTACCTGATAGATGGGTTTCTAGGGCTTGAACTTCCGAGGAATCAACTTGGTGATTGTTATGAGTTGCTTCCGTTGATGAACTGCCTTGAACTCTTTTCCACTGAGATAGTGAGTCCAAAGTATCGTTTCCAATATTATCTAATCCCCATCTCATCCATGTTGCCATAGGTCCTTCAAGTTCAATCTGAGTTGTCCTGTGAATTCGGTCACCGCCCTGGACTTCTGCATCAATTCTGACACTTATTTTGCTTCCACCGCTTCTTAGGGGCTCATCGGCAGGGAATATTCCATACCCACTTCCACTACCCTCTCCAAATGCTAACACATATGCGTACCCACCATTGAAGGGTTGAACCTGAGAATCTGAAACAGTTAACGAGAGGTTGAATTCGTAGACTCCGTCTTGAGATGATTCAGGGGCCTGCCAATTTAGGTAAACTTGAGCACCGTCATTGTGCATAGTGGCTACAACTGTGTCAACAACCACGCCATCAACTTTGAATTCGGTTGTTGATTTTTCCCATATTGCCGCACCATAACCTGAATGGAGAACTACTGGGATTTGAACCGAATGTCCATTGACAATTGCAGGTTGCCAATCCATTTTTACTAAGGGAATATTTGCTTTGAGTTTGGAAGCATATTCATCTGTACCCCAAATGAACCTGACCCCGGCATCCTCATCGGGTGAATTGAAAATGAGAGTTTGAACACTAAGAACCACAACAATCAATTCTCCACTTGAGAAGATATTTCCTTCCTCATCAATGTCTACCGATACATCGACTGTTCCTAGACCAGGTGTGTAGGCGGGATTGGTGTTAGAGGAACCAGTCCATGACTTTCCTCCAATTTTCACTTCAGCTGTTACATTTGCCTGAACTCCTCCGGCATTTACAACCTCATAATTCACCGATAGCGTCCATGTTGAAGTCGGGTAAGTCCCACTCGTTGCTTGAGGAACTCTCCAACGGGCGATTTCGGTTAGTTGACTAACTGAGGAACTAACCCACACATCTTGCTCACTGGTCAAATCTGCTGAGAATGGGCTAAGAGTACCTTTTCCGGTTTCACTACCTTCACCTAGTAAATAGTAGTCCACTTCAACCGAATCGCAACAAGTAATTTGTGCGTCTACTTCTCCTATGATTTGGCTATTAGGCATGGTGGATAATAATAGGGCTAAGAGAGCAATGATGGTGGTTGTCCGCTTCACCATCTGCTTCCCCAGTGTGTGTGGGTCCTCATGGGCTCTTTCAAGTCAACGGATAGTCGGGCCACCAAACGGTATGTATTTGGAGTAATTGATGGCTTGGGGAATTTTCCAAATAAACATTCAATAATCACTGTATGAAAGTTTTATTCCCACATTTTGCTACGAAATTTTACAAAATTAATAAAAATGTATTCCAACAGATTCATGAACCTGTGCGTGCGCCTTGATTTCAGTGAACTATTATGGATGATGTAAAAGTCTCTGACTTGATTTTGACAGATGAGCATGAAGTAGTTGAGATGGATTCTTCTATCGCAGGTGCTGCCAGCAAATTACTTGCACTTCAGCGAGGAATTTTGATTGTACTTGGAGATGACAAGATGGTCAAAGGAATAGTTACACCAAATCAAGTGCTTTCGGCAATTTCAGATGGTGGAGATTCTAAGGACATGACTGTGGGTGAACACATGGATGCAGACGTCATGGAAGTTGGTCAGGATGACAGCGTTGACGATATAATTGTACAAATGAATGAACGCAAACCACATGCTGTTGTTGCAGTAGATAGTGATGGCAAGTTTGCAGGTTACTTTTCACCTAATGATTACCGTGAAGCACTTTCTCATATTGAATCAAGGCCGGCAATCAAGCGCCTTGCTCAGCATGAATAAGCCAGATTGAAAATTACCATGTGCTCCAATCGGAGGGCGTGTTTTCATCCGTGTAGTCGGACAAGGCGCCGAGCCCCGTTCTCCTCGGTTCCTTCAAGAATTGCAAAACCCATTCGTTCCAATTGGACAACAGTGCCATCAGGATAATCATTGACCTCTAGCAAACCTTCAGCAGCCACCAACTCACCATCTTCTTCAAGCAGCAATACTGCTGGTTGAGCCATATTGCTAGGCAGCCAATGAATAATCGGGGTGTCGTCAATGCGTTCGATTCGACTGATTTCACCTTCCCACCCATGCTTCGTCTTTTGATGGTTGATTCCAATGGTTGCAAAATCTTTCAAACGCCTTCCTTCGCGTGAGGTAAAATCTTCTGAAGTAATCTTCACCTTGAGTGGGCTATCCCCGAGTGGCCATTCACGAACTCCCTTGTCTGGATGTTCAGGGTGAATTGGCAAAGTGACTTTATCTATCTCGATTCCAGAGATGTCTATGAGAATGGTACGTGGGTCGCGCACAAATGATAGTCGTGGCGCCTCAACATCAACCGCCTTGGAGTTGAGATTGTTCAACGTCGACATAGGGACTGAGATATCTTTCTGTGTTAGTCCCAGATCAATCCAAAATTTTCGTATGGCCCCAGCATCATACCCACGTCTCCGCAAAGCCCTCAGGGTTGGTAATCGAGGGTCGTCCCACCCTTCAAATTCTCCATTTTCAATGTCAATCTTCATTTGTGAGGTTGAAAAACCTCCAAATTCGTGTACCTTGACTCGCCCCCAATAGAGTGTCTCAGGATAATCCCAGCCAGCCATTTCGTAGAACAATTTTTGTTTGCGGGTTGAGTCCATGAGGTCCTTACCGCGAATGATGTGAGTTACTTTTTGCAGGTGGTCTTCAACTGCACTTTGGAAATCTAGAAGTGGCCAAACTCGATATTTTTCTCCAACTTTAGGATGCGATGCTCTCTGAATTCTCAATGCTGGCCAATCTCGTAATGCTGGATTTTTGTGTTCCATTCCCGTACGGACACGGACTACCGCATCTCCTTCGATGAACCTTCCCTCAGGGTCGTTCATTTGGTCCCACAAATCACTATTCTTGAGGGTACTGTTGGCGCGGCATGGGCATTCTTGTTGGTCATTTCGAAGTTGTTTGAATGCTTCTGCAGTACAAGTGCAGACATACAGGATGTCTTTGGAGATGAATTGTTTTGCATGTGCAATGTATTCAGGCATTCTAGCGGATGCCTCTATGATGATGTCAGGCTTTCTTCCTGAAAGCCAAGTGAAATCTTCACTAATCCAATCATATGCTTGCAAGTCAGGTCGTTTGATTTTTGTATCTGTATCGTCATATCTAAGAATCATCTTTCCATCATACATCTCTGCATACTGAGAATTGATGACTACACCTCGGCTGTGGCCGAGTGTAAGTGGCCCATTTGGATTGGGAGCGAAGCGTAAAATCACCTCGCCCTTGACTGCATTGGGCAATTCAGGCAGACCTTCTCGGCGCTCTTTTGTCCTCTTTTCAAGTGCATCTGGTGCTTCTGCTTCCAAGACGGCTTTTACTGCTTTAGGGCCTTCATCATGCCACAATTTATTCGCTTCGTCGATTGCTGGTCCTAAGACACCGAACAGATTTTTTGCGTGCTGGCGAAGTTGTGGGACTTCGCCAAGGATTCTACCTTGGACAGAAGCCGCTTGGCCTTTTCCATCATATTCTAGGGCGTTTTGCATCGCATATTTGCGAATTAAGAGGATTGTGTCCTCATCGGGAATCCAATCGCTCATGGCCTGTCGGCCTTCGCTACACCTCTTGAGCATATCCGGATAATCTGCCTCCACAGGCTCAATAATCTAACAGATTGCGTTCTTTGAACAATGGTGTTTCACGAGGTCTTGTCGGCATTGATGAACTGTGTAATTCATTCCAGGCGTTTTGTGTTGTTTTCCATTTCCACCTTAACATGTGATGTGGGTGGTCACCTTTCACTAATTCTGGTAAAACCTTCCTAGTGTGTGGGTCAGAGGGATAACCTGAGCCAAATTGTATAGTCTCTTCTCGATTTAGGTTCTCTATGAACGAGTCGCGAACTTGCTTTGCAATGATTGAGGCGGCACCTACCACCAAGTGAATGGCATCTGCGCCATGCTCACTTGTGATTTCCCAGTTCCCCCAAGGCCAATTATTGAGTCTTGCACTGATATTATCACCAAATCTCTGTTCATTTACATCACAAGCATCGAGATGGAGTACGCCTTTATCTTGGCCATCGGGAGGGAGAATTTTATTTGCAACATGAGCAAACATTTCGACTTCTAAATCATTGAGTGATCTAGATTCCATCCAGTTGTCAATATGGGATGGCATCGCTTTGAGGACTTCAATTAGCCATCCCCTACTTTGTGATTGTTCAAGCAACCAATCGTGGTATTCCAACCTTTTTGCTGGAGATATTTTCTTTGAGTCATCAATTCCATGTTCCTCAAGTAGTTGAATATCTGATTGAGGTATGGCAACAATTGCCACTACTAGCGGCCCAATACATGGGCCTCGGCCAGCCTCATCAATTCCAGCAACCCACATCTTGTCATCTCAGAGGTCAAGGTCGAATTCTTCGTCTTGCTCCACTACCGCTGGAGTACTGACGGTGTGTGAATCCTTCGGCTTGTTTGCCACTGATTTCCCTTCTCTTGGTGAATCTGATTTGGGTTTTAGGTAATTTGAGTTGGATTTGTTCTTTGGTTTTCTCACTGTTCTACCAGATTCTGCTTCTACTTCTCCAAATAATTCATTAGCAGGATGAGATTTATTTTCAATGGCTAAATCACCAGCCAAATCGTCTAACAAATCACCTTCGATGCTGGTTTCATGGTGTTCCAAAACGGTATTAGCTGCATCAAGAAGGGCTTCAGATGGTTTTTCTTTTTGCACACTTTTAGCGGGCGCCTTAGCAGTGAATAAGTCTTGGAAGACTCTAGCGGCGATTTTGGGGGCTTGGATTACGTTACCCACAATTCCTTTGTTTTCATCTCTGCCGTTATTCTCAAATTTGTCCATCCATTCTTGTGGTTTTTCAGGTGTTGGTGGTTCTGCTGCTGCCAATTTTGCCTTCCACAAGGCATCCTTTTCTGATCGATGTTTGAGTGCTTGTAATAGTCCGAGTGAACCTGCTAACACCACCAAGATAGTCATGACCAAGCCATTAAATTGATTCCATAAATCTGCAACAGCAATCTCAATTTTCATCCAAGTTGAATCTTCTTGAATATTTTCAGGACGCCAAACTTCTGCTAGATAATCCGCTTTAGTTTCATTCACAAATTTAATGTCGGGACTCAAAACACTCTGCATTTCAACAGTCATTGTGAGAGTACCATTTGCTTCGGTATTACGGGGTTTGTGCATCCAAGCGCGGAATGTAAAGTTCACCCCAGGCGGGATTTGGTCAATTTCAAAGAATCTTGGAGTGCCAGTGTTAGAACCGTGAGTGGCTTGTTCTGGTGGAATAAAGCCGTGTTCCACACTCATATCAACATGAAGAGAAACTTGTAATCCATCGTCTCCATTACCTAGGTTTCGAAGAGTAAAAGCGACCGAAACATTTTCTCGAGAGTCAGTACTATTCTCAATGGCGTGCAACTCCCAATCTACTTTTGGCCCAACTCTCAATTCTACTTCTTCAGTAGCGAGCACTGTTCCGGAGTTAAGTTTCAAGGAAATCGTCGCATATCCTCGGCTGAAAGCAGGTACCATGCCTTCAACTTCTAGAGTCAAGGTTGCGGCATTTTGAGTTTCACCTTTGGCAACAATTGTAGTTGCTCGAGTTAACGTTGGCTTCAACCAATCTGTAGCCACGACGGAAATCTCAAATGTGTCCTCAAAGTTCCCATCATTTGTTACTGAAATTGTAACCGAGCAACTCTCATCAGGGAGTACATCATTTCCATTACAAGAATCACCAATTGACAAACTTCCACCGCGTATCCATGAAATGTTTGCATTGAATTGAATTAATTTAGTATCAGAAGGATTGTATTCACTCCACAATAGAACTCCAAAACTTAACTCTGCTGAGGTCACAGAAGGTGCTTGAATTTCGATATCTATAGTTGCCTGACCATTTGCACCTAGGCCCGAGCCACCACCACCGTTTAGGTGGTGGATGTCAAATAATCCTACTAACCACCCATCTTGCTGGAATGAAAGAGCTGGTGTGGCACCATTGATGGGTTGGCCATCCTCACCTAATGGCACTAGACGGGCAACTAGGATTGCTGGTGAATTACCGGTATTTCGGACTAATACCTCTTCACGAATTTTCAGGCCAGGGTCAAGAGTAAAATTTTCTCCAACACTATCAAATTCTGCTTGAAACCACTCATCTGGTTCTAAGGTGAAATTATATTTGACTTGAACTGCATCAAGGCTAGAAATCGCTGTTAACTGAAATGGATGCCTCACAAAGGCAAGTGGTGCACCGTCAACAACTGGTGGGACAGTAATCGTATATTTTGGCCATCCTAATTCACCAGATGCAATAACGATTTGATATGTTTCATGGCATGGAGTTACTGTTCCAAACCAGATGCAATCCCAGTCAACATCACTGGTGAGGGTGAAATCAACTGCATCACTGATATTTGCCCCATTTGTAATGTTTATTGACATAGTCAATGGTGTATTCACTGTCGCGAATGCATTGAGACCTGAATTTGGCCCCCAAGTGAGGTTACTAGTGTAATTTGTTGTGTTCTTAGATGAAGGTGATACCGAAGTCTCAACAAGCGTTGTATTATCCTGATGGAATGTGATATTTGTATCAAGCACTGGAAGCACTGCTACAGTTAGCACGAGAAGAAGTGCAATTATCGGCTGCAGAGTGGACCTGCGCATGGTTCTCGGAATTGGTTTGGTTCTTGAAGAGTTGCTCCGGCTTGTGTGTGGTACAAGTCATTTTTTATCTATTTTCAAAGGTTAGGAACAGACATTCTAAGGGTATTGACCTTCTTCGCTATGTTATGGCGGGTATATGGCCATTCAAGAAAAAGGCGGCCGAGGCCGAGACACAAAAAATTGTCACGTACAGTAAAGATGACCATCATGCAGAGGAAATCATGGCTGACCGTAGCCATATTGAGGATGACCAATATCAAGCCGCTCTTGATTTATTGACAAAACCCCATCTTGGTGGAGAGCAAGGCGGTGAAAGTGCTAAATCAGAAGTTGTGGAATCAAAACAAGATGAACAAGCCGTTGATATTTTGGACACAGACATGGGCACGACATCTGAAAACCAATATGAACAAAGTGATGATGGATATTGGTACCTCAAGAAAGAGGATGGGTCTTTTGACCCTGTAGCATATGTGAAAGCTGAAGACGGTTCATTCAGCCCCTATTCAGAATAATTGGTAAGCCAATTCAGTGAACAGGGTCGGGGATTAATTTACCAAGAGCCTCGACATCGAATTCACCAGCCTGAATGGGGACTCTTAATTCAAATAAGTCAGCGATTGCAGGGTCAATTTCTCCACAACTACCAACTTTTTGTCCCTTGATTAGAATGTTTGCTCCTCTCCCCTCTAACCAAGGCCCCTCGCCGGATTTGATTGGCTTGTATTCCACATCAATTTGATTTTCTTGAACTCCTAAATCTCTAATCAATGCCTGAGCAATACCCTTGGCTCCGGTGAATCCAGTACCTACTTCTGCACAACCCCAAGCAACCCGGTCGTTATTCTCATGGTCATGAACTACAGTTCCCAACTCGTACACTCTTTGTGGTAATTCATGGTGGCGATTTGCTGCTAGAAGTCTTAGCAAACTTGGAAGAATATATTGCCTCATTATGGTGTGTTCAATTGTTATTGGATTATGCAATTCAGTCACACCACCTACTTCTTCTTGCCTCATTTTAATGAACTGGTCATCTTCATTTGACAAAGTGAGTGATTGTATCTGCTGCAACCCACAGCCTTGCAAACTCTCTCTAATTCTTCTATGAAGTGTCATCTTTGAGAGTGGGTTGCCTGCAATGCTTTGTTGCGAATTTGCAACCCCTAAATCTTCGTAACCAATTCCAGTAGCAACTTCTTCCACTATATCGACGGGGTGCAAGATGTCTGAGCGCCATCTTGGCATTTCAATTAGATATTCATCACTGCCAACTTCCCCATCTGCCCACCTCTCTGAAACAAGTGGGCCATCAGTCACAACTCGCCTACGAATAAAACGGCCACCCATGCGATTGATGGCATCTGAAATCTCTGAATCAGTGAACTCTCTTCCAAGTACATTTTCCAAGAGTGACTTTGGCAATTTATGGGTTTTTGGCGAGCCATTTGGGCAAATGGATACCTCGCCATCCCACCCTGTCAACTCAATGCTCTCAACTGTCCCACCTCTAACTGCCATCGAAAGACAGACTAGAAGTAAAGATGATTCACATGCTTTTTCATCCCAACCGGTGACATCAATGAAGAAATCTGTGGTAGATTCAGTCACAGTTGTGTGGGCGCCATTGATGATTGGCGGGAAGGAAAGAACATCCCCAGAAGCATCTAGAATAACGGGAAATTTCTCAAACCCTTCAAGGAGGTGAGCATATTCTACTCCTTTGGGATGTTGGGTTAAGATATCCGTAATTGTCATCTCTTCCTCCATCGCTAAAGGAACAAATTTGTACTTTGAATCGACAGTTTTTACTCTAAACGGTGGCTTAAGATTCGCAAGGTCGTGCACTCCAATAGAAGAGCGTTTTCTCCCTCTCCCTAAGGCGAAGTGTAACTTTTCTTGGTGGTCCATCAAACCCTGGATGAACTGGTCTCGCGCTTCACTAGTATGGCCTGTATCCACACCCCTAACTACTGCTCCATAGATGATTGGACGTACATTTTCTAATGATGACTCAACGGTCATTGTGATTGAACCAGCGTCAATGGGAAGTGTTGGTTCAGCATCTGCATTATGCAGGAATGTTCTAGTTGCGTAAGCCATAGTTTCAGCACTAAGCAAATCTGGGCGGTCCGGAAAGACTTCGATGTCTACCTTGGTGTCGTCACATTCTTCAACAACACACCCAATTTTATCCAATTTTTCTTCCCATAGTGCCGGGTCATGAGTGATGTTGGCGTTTAATTGGATGGCCTGTAGATTTTTGTGGTCAAAAGTCACGGTTGGCATCCCGATGTCCCCCTATTCACTGGCCAAGCCATTGTGGCATTGGCCTATCATAGCCAGCCAAACGAATTCCAGTCATATTAGCAGTGTCGGAGTCAAGGGCTCTGAGGTGCCGGCGATTGAGTTGGTCAATGCCATCCTCACCAATTTCTATTAGTTGTCCTCGGATTTCTGAATCTAAACATGCTAACCAATTTTCAACAGCCTCTGCCTTACCCTTGTCAGTCTTAGGGATTTCAGAATTTGCAAAAGGGTTAGTGACGATGAACTGTGCTCCGGCAGCAGCGATGATGAGTGCATCACTTGCTCCTGCTTCCCATGGTATTGAAACTCCTTGAGATACTCCTTTTCGGTTCAATTGATGTTCCCTTGCTGACAGGCCAACCATTGGAAGAACCGCACTGGCGGGTAAGTGGGCTGCGGTTGCAGAGTTAGCAATCGCGCCATCGCAGTCGAGTTCAGCAGCCATTCTATGAATCATTGAAATCCGGTCTACATCTCCACCAAGCAGAATAAATTTATCGTCAGCAAGTTTTGATTTTACCAAAGCAATCATCGCATCCAATTCAGCATCATTCATTGGCGGTAAATCATCGAGACAAATCACTGCTCCTGCAGCGTTTCTTAATCCATCTACACAATCATGGAGATTGGTTTCACTAATTCTAATCAAGTCAATATCCCTTGGGTGGGTATTTACTATGCATGGTTGCCGGTTTAGGAAATCTCCTTTCAACCCCTTTCCACTCTCAAGTCTCGGGAAAATAGGAAGAGGCAGTAACATTCCTTTTTCTTCACCCCTTAATTGCAATAAAGTCAACAAATCTAGTGGCGCGTGTGCGTGAAGTCTAGGATTTCCGCCAGAAACAATTGTGATTGCATCAAATTGAGAGTCAATCCCTCTTGCCGGTGTGGAAACTGATGTTGAATGCTCACTATCGGTGACTATCAAAGCAGCATCTGAATCTATTTTGAGATTGATATCATCTAGCATTTCGTTGATTTCAGTTAATTTTTCGGTGCTAAGTGCAATACTGACTGCACCTTCACCAGGTGGTGGGCACCTGCCATTAACGATAATTTGGCCACCCTCCATATTGGTTCCAATATCAGATGATGCGTCACCCATGATAACCAAGGTTCCACCTTTCATGCCCGCTCCGGCCCGCTTTCCAGCCGAACCCCTGACAACAACTAATCCGCCTGTCATTCCTGCAGCAGTTTCAGACCCAGATGATTTATGGCAAATGATTTTTCCATCTTCTTGATTCAAACCTAGTCTAGCACCACATTGTTGCTCAACAACAAGAGTAGCTCCTCGGTTCCAGGCCCCAAACCAACCACCAGCCTCACCCTCAAGGGTGAAATTACCACCTTCTGAACAAATTGCCGCCAAATCTCCAATGTTGCCTAGGAGTCGAACCCTCGCTCCGAGGGGAAGATGTGAAGCAACACCCATCTCGCCATTGCGAGGTTTTGGGTCATCTCCTCGACCCCAGCCAATTTTAATTGCCTTGTTTGATTCAAGGGCGCGAACAAGAAGGGCATCGAGTTCACGATTCAACTGAATACTCTTCTCAACCATCTCTCGCATGGTACTACCTCTACCCCCTTGGATGCCGCTTTGTTCTTGATGCTGACGCACAAAGTGGTCCGTGATTTTGCTAATTAACGCCCTTTGGGCGATGTCCAAACTGAAACTTGTTGTTTGAATTCTGACAAAAATTAGGTTGTTAATCATCCGTGATGTTCATAGATTGCTGGCTTTCGCAATGGGTTGCCGGCAACGGCATGTGTGGTCAGTGAATGTCGAAAATCAAGGTCGCAATAAATGGATTTGGAACGATTGGAAAGCGTGTGGCTGATGCAGTTGATGCGCAAGACGATATGGAAATTGTTGGCGTAACAAAAACCGGCCCTTCATTCGGTTGTGATTTAGCGGTTAAGAAAGGATTTCCACTTTATTGTACGTTTGATGACTCCGACAGAATTGCTAGATTCGCTGCTCAAGGATACGAATGTGCTGGTGGACTTTCGGACCTGCTCTCAATCGCTGATGTAGTTGTGGATTGCTCTCCGGGTAAAATGGGTGCAGAAAACCTTGCAAAATATCAAGCTGCAGGGGTGAAATACATGTTCCAAGGCGGGGAAAAGCATTCCCTAACCGGTCGCTCATACACAAGTTCTGCCAACCATCTTGAGAATCTTAATGTTGAAGGAACACGAGTAGTTTCTTGCAACACAACAGGGCTTTCAAGGACATTAGTTCCTTTGTATGAACACTGTGGTTCACTAAAAGTTGAATGCACTATGATTCGAAGGGCTGCTGACCCGGGTGATTCTGGTAAAGGGCCTATTAATGCGATTAAACCAGTGCTCAAAGTGCCAAGTCATCATGGCCCGGATGTGATGACAGTAAAGCCAGAAATTGAAATCAATTCACTAGCAGTTGCGGTTCCAACAACTATCATGCATGCGCATGCAATAATCGCTGATTTACCAGCGGGTCACGGCCTTACCACCGAAAGCATACTTGACATGTGGCGAGAGACTCCAAGGGTGATCATAATGCATGGTGCTGCAAATAGAATTACTACCACTGCAGAAGTGATGGAAATGGCTCGTGATATTGGCCGTAAGTGGGGCGATTTACATGAGATATTCGTATGGGAAGATGGTGTTTCACTACAAGGTGACAGACTGTATTACTTCCAGGCGATTCATCAAGAAAGCGACGTGATTCCAGAGAATGTTGACTGTATCCGCGCTTTGATGGGAACTGAGAATGATTGGCAAGCAAGTGTTGCAAAAACAGATAGCGCGATTGATGCCTACTACAACCTGTGATTAAACAGCCAAGTCTGCAACCTCTGCAATGAGTGTTATTTTGCAGGATAATACAGGATTTTTTAATTGAGCATGAGACGCTCTTAGAGCGTCAACCATCAAAAGGGGTGCGTTGAGTCGCCAAGTCAATGCGTCGAGCATTAGCCCCTGTCCTCCTCGTTTTTCTGATGCTCATGACATCTTGGGCAAGCCTAGTGAATAGTGACGGAGAATACCCTGTGTCCGATACTTCGCAACTTGAGGAATCGGTTACTCAGTGGACTGCTGAACAAGCGGCTTCGCAATGGAATAGTGCATCTCCAACTGATGGCCCATCAGTGCCTCTCACGGAATCATCTCATCAAATTCACACTATTTTGGGTTCTTTTGACCCGACTAGTGAATCCCCCCCATTACCGCCAGAAGCATATCGTGACCACTTTGATATTGATAATACGAGATTTGCAATCGTTCAACTTGTAGAACACGATTACACTTTGTTTGAAGAATTGATAACCCGTCTTGGATTAGTGGATTTGGATTACATACCTGATGACAGTTATTTGGTTAGATTGCCTGCTGATTCTACTGCTGCCATAACGGCAATAGAAGAATTGTCTAATCACCCTTCAATCCGGGCAGTAATTGTTCAACATCCTGGATGGAGAATCCATTCAGATTTAATGCAAATTTCTTTGGATGCTCTAGGTGGGGCAACGGGACCAGCGATTGATATTGATGTTACACCTGCTGGCGACCTTTCAATTGAACAAATAGAGGGATTACAGGAGCATCTTTCTTCAACAGGTGCAGAAGAAGTCCGTTGTGATGCTTGGTTATGTCAAGTTAAGGGGATTGACCCTGCTTGGATGATAGTTCTTGCTAACGATGGCAGAATCTTGTTCACTGAACCAAGTAGTAAACTAGTTCTTGCGAATGATTATGCTCGAAATATTGCTAGAATTGATGAAGTTGTGAATAATCACAATAGCGGTTTGGATGGCACAGGAGAAGTTGCAGCAATTTCTGATTCCGGCTTAGATTCAGATCATGGAGATTTCACCGGACGTTTGTTGACAATCTACAACAATTTCGGACCTGATAACTCAGGTGCTGACACTAATACTGGCCACGGGACTCATGTTGCAGGCATCATGCTTGGTGATGGTTCAGGTGATTCGACCTACCAAGGTATGGCTCCCGCCACCACCTTCCAATTCTACCAATTAGAGCACGACCAATCCGGGCAACTCGCTCGTTGGGGCTCGTTATATGATATGTTCAGACACTCTCGCCAACAATCCGCTGGGGTTCACAGTAATTCTTGGGGGGCTGAGAATATGGGTGGGCAATATACCTCTGACAGTCGGTCAGCAGACTCTTTCATGGATGATTACGGAGATTATACCGTTTTATTTGCAGCCGGCAACGATGGGGCTGCCGGTCAAACTACTGTGTCGCCGCCCTCAACAGCAAAGAATGTCCTAACAGTTGGTGCATCCACAACAGGTAGACCACTAACAGCATCTGTTGGTCAAGTTGCATCTTTTTCCAGTCAAGGTAACACCCTTGACGGCAGAATCAAACCAGATATTGTCGCACCGGGTGTACAAATTTGTTCAGCAAGGGCTGAAGAAGCCCAATATCCAGCAGGTCCATCTTGTTCGAATGCAAGACACGGAAATAATGACCCGATGTACATGAAGGCTGATGGTACATCTGCGGCAACTCCAGTTGCAGCAGGTGCAACAGTGCTTGTCCGTCAATTCCTTCGCGACTACATGAATGTAAATCAGCCAAGGAGCGATTTGATTCGGGCAATTCTGATAAATGGCGCTAAAGATTTGGGTTCAGCAGATATTCCTAATTCCGATGAAGGATGGGGGCAACTCGATTTGCAACGCAGTATTTACCCAACTAGTGGAATTTTGGCGTTGAATACTTTCTTCGACCAAAATCAATCTCTTACGCCTGGGTATTCATACCTTTACACATATGGAATAGATGGTGGCTACGGATTCTCTGTGACTTTGGTTTGGAATGACCGTGAAGGTTCAGCCTCGGCAAGCCAATCTTCTCCACGTTTAGTCAATAACCTCAATCTGTTAGTCACTGCTCCTGACGGAACAACATACAAAGGAAATGTTTTCTCAAATGGATTCTCAACAACTGGGGGTACCTATGACACTCTAAACAATGTCGAGAGAGTAAAGGTAGGTAGCACACAATCGGGTAACTGGACAATTCAAGTCTCAAACTCAGGTGGGAATTCACAAAATTATGCAATCGTAATTACTGCAATGGGTAATGAAAATCCAGTCAGCGATTTGGCTACTGTTTCCTCAAGTTTGTGGATTTCTTCTAATGACCCATTAGAGAGTGAAACATTGATAATTGGTGCAAATTGGGTTAACCAAGCACCAGCAACAACCGCACCTTATGAGGTTAAAGTTGAAGATTTGACTACCGGTCAACTTCTGTATAATGCGTCGAAGAGTGGACTTGCTGGAGGGTCAGGAGACTCTTTGGTTTTTACCCACGCGTTCCCTTCAACAGGTTTCCATGACTTACGTCTTACTCTAGATGTCTATGATACTGTAGATGAACCAAATGATTTCACCTCTGGAATCAATAATAATGTCTACGATTTACAGGTAAATGTGTCAGCGATAGGGGTTAGAATCACCCCGTATACAGAGGCCGGTGTACCACCGGTTGGTGAAACTGAATTAGAGGCCGCAAAGGTTCGATACATCGACCCATCTGTTGATGATGAGACTACTTTTAGGTTGAAGATTTCAAACGAAGGTACTAGCAATGAGAGTATCGATTTCAGGGTGACTCCAGTACAACTTCTCCGCGATGATGGAATGTTAGACCCACCTGCTGATGATTGGCTGAAATTCCTTTCAATCGACCCATTCTACCAACTTGAAGCGATGGGTGGACAAAATAGTGAAATCATACTTGATTTAACATTGAGAGATGATACCGCAGACCTTGGGGCAACGCCCTATCCGTTGTTTGCTCTACCTGGCACTTACGTAGTGGATTTGACCGCGTGGTATCGTTCATCCCCTGTGGTTGCACATACCGTTAGATTAACCATTATTGTAGAAGACATTGACGGAATGATAACTTCACTAGCCGGCGTTTCTGGACTTTCAGCACAACCGGGTGAAGAGGCAACATTCTCAGTTTCAGTAATGAATCCAGGGAATTCGCCTAGCGTTTACAACATCTCTTGTGAGACTCCAAATCGTTGGGGTATTTCTTTGGGCGATGGTAATTCATCTAGCATTACTCTTGAGCCGCTCGCTCGCCTGCAATACCTTTCAGTTGCAGTCAGAGTAATGGTTCCTTCAATGTCAGATGGAGAGCCGGCTGCTGGAGTTGTCGAAGACATCTCTTGTATTACCTCACATGCAACCAATTCTGCTCTGACTCAGACTGACGCGACAACAATTACTGTTGCCATCTTAGAGGATTTTGGCACAGATTTGTATTCGTCCACGGGTGTCCCAGTTGGTGCAGCCGGAAATGCTCTAGATGAGGCTGTAAATAATGGGCAAGACCTCAATCTAACATTAACTGTATCAAATCTTGGAAATGTCCCAATAAATCTCAATGTCAAAGTTACTCCATCCAATCCAAATTGGCCATTAGGACTTACTTGTGATGGTGAAGAGGATGATGATTCACTTTCATTATCAATTGAGCGAGGCCAGTCCGCTGATTGTAGAATCCAAGTTATTGTCCCGGCTACAGTTTCAAATGGTGACGCAAATACAATCAACATCAGAATCCAATTCTCATTGTCTAATTTCATCATCAACAGAACTGAACTAAAGGTTGAAGAAAGGCCAGAATTAGTTTTGTTAGGTCCACCTCTTGATACAATGAATGTAATGCCGGGTAAAACCGCTTATGGCACATTCACCGTCATCAATCAAGGCAATGTACCACTGTCCCTAGATTGGGAATTTGGCAGCCTTCCCGAAGATTGGCAAGTCGGATTCAAAACCCCACCAGCAAATGCTCTAGGTATGCACCGTGAAGAGACAGTGCAAATTTCTATTCTTACTCCGTCCGGGACACCAACTGGGCTACTACCTGAATCACTAACATTGTTAGTTACCGGTACCACTGCTGGCGGCGAAGAACTGGCCCGCAGTGTGATAGTTTCTCTAATTGGAGAGAAGAGTGCATGGTTGTCTTTATCGGTTGATGCAGACGACTTTGAGCGGGTCGAGAAAGGCGGTGAGAGAACCGTCAATATGACCGTCATGAATGATGGTAATACCGCATGCAAAGTCGACTTCGAAATGCTTGGCAATGAAGGTTGGCTGGTGACTGGTTTGTCAACAATTCAGAACCTAGATGCAGGTGAATCAACCGTTCTCGAAATTTTGATTGTCAATGATGATGGCGTTGGATCAACCGACCTGATGATTACTGCTGTACCAACTGCCTCTGCTGATGCAGGGTTGATTAATGGCTCAACTGAGATACATTTGTCATCAACCTCACTTACTGGTGATGATGGCGGCTTACTGAATATCCTAGAAGCAGCCGGTGTCCCTGGTTGGATTGTTGGATTAGTTGCGCTAATATTGCTGGCGGGTTTAGCCGGTGCAGTACTAATGCTAAGGAAAAACTCCAGCACATTTGACTCTGGTGAGCAAATCATTTCTTCAGGTTCAGTCATCTTAGGAAGTGTAGAACAACGACGGGATGCTGCACTTGACACAGGAGTTACAAGTGACGATATGGTTTCGGGTTCTGTCAGTTCTCAGGAGATTGCGGCAGCGCTTGCTGCATCGGGTCCAGCCCCACTTGCGGTGCCTAAACCACCTGGTCCTCCACCTCCTCCCGCTGGACTACCTCCACTGCCTAGAAGCCCACCACCACCTCCACCGAGATAACACCTAGATGGGGATAAATGGTGATGGTTCAAGACCGTCGTGCTTATTGACAAGGTCTATTTCGCCGGTAATATGAGTCAGTCAATCGTACTGTTTGGGCCACCGGGTGCCGGTAAGGGCACTCAAGCCGAAGCAATTGTGACTGCGACTGGAAAACCTCAGGTATCAACTGGTGATATGTTGCGGGCTGCTTTAGCCGCTGGAACACCACTTGGATTAGAAGCGAAGAGTTACATGGAAGCAGGTGAATTAGTTCCTGATGATGTAATAATCGGCTTGATTAAAGAGAGAATGCAACAAGAGGATGCTAGAAATGGGGTTCTCTTTGATGGCTTCCCAAGAACTATTCCTCAAGCAGAAGCATTGGCAGAAATAGCTGAGGTTTCTTTAGTGATTTCAATAGCAGTGCCAGATGATGAAATAGTTGGCAGAATTGTAGGCAGGAGAATGGACCCTGAAACAGGCGATATCTATCATATCACATTCAAGCCGGCACCGGCAGACATTGCTGACCGTCTCATCCAAAGGAAGGATGACAACGAAGAGGCGGTCAGAACGCGCTTAACAGCGTATCATGAACAAACTTCACCACTTGCGAAGTGGTATTCCGAAAAGGGATTACTAGAAACTGTCAACGGCAATCAAGCAATGCAAGATGTTGGCGCAGAGATTTCGGCAATTATTGACGTCTAACAACAGGTGAGAAGATGTCTAGGAGAAGTCGTTCTCGAAACGCGAAAATTAGAAAAGCCCGAGCGATCAATTCTAGAAACCATCTTGAGGGCATTCTCAAAGAACCTTGGAATCAACCTGATTCATCGGTTCATTCTGCAGCAAAAGACATCTTAAAATTGTCTAAGAAACATCGTTTGGGGCTCCCAGATGGAAGAAGGTCATGGATATGTCGTGACTGCAAATTGGCACTGAGGCCAGGAGTGAATGCCAGTGTCCGGGTGCGTGGAAAGATTTGGCGAATCACCTGTCTATCTTGTGGCGGAACTAACCGTCGTGGACCAAATTACCCTTTTGGGGGGAACAATAAATGACTGATGAAAAGAGATTAAAAAAACAAGCGCTGAATCCGTCCTTAGAGGTGACAATTAGAGTGGGGAAATCTGGCTTGACAGAGTCAGTTGTTGATGAACTAGACTCTCAATTGAAGTCGCGCTCGATGGTCAAAGCAAAACTAAATCGTGGCTTGGCAGAGGACTCTGCAGACCGTCAAAATTTATGGCAGTTGTTGGCTGAACAAACCTCGTCAAAATTAATTTTAATGCGGGGGAACATCGCTGTATTCTATCGTTAGAATTTTATTAATTCACTTTGAATTTCCCATCTGTAGTGTGGGCTATGATTACTAAAAAACTCCTTATTATAATGCGGAGCATTCAACAGGGTTTCGGGTTTCGCAGAAACCATGTCAGTAATACCACCCACTTGGCTTGAGGGATTGTTAGGGACTCTTATTCTCTCTTTACTGGTAGCAATTGCGATTCGCTGGGTGAGACTTCCGTACACAATTGCATTGGTGATTGTAGGGCTAGTATTGGGTTGGCTTGGAGAATCACTTTTCGCTGGCTTGGAACCTGATGGTGGATTGCTTTCTGCTGAGTTAATTCTGTTCATTCTGCTTCCTCCTCTACTTTTTGAAGGCTCATCTGCGATGCATATTGAAAAACTGAAGCAGAATTGGAAGACAATTTCCTTACTTGCAATTCCTGGTGTACTTCTCAATACCTTGATTATTGGATTAATATGCTGGCGCTTTGTTTGGTGGGGTGAAGAAAATGGCTTGCTTTTCGGCTTGTTGGTAGGGTCAATTTTGGCAGCCACGGACCCAGTAAGTGTACTTGCATTAGTACGCTCACTAGGTGCACCAAAGAGATTGTCCGTTCTACTTGAAGGTGAATCACTATTCAATGATGGCACCGCGATTGTTGTCTTCAACATCCTTCTATTAACAACACTTTCAGTAATCGCGGGGCAAACCATCGATTTGGGTAATATCATGACAGATGCAATTGCATCATTCCTTCTAGTAGTTACAATTGGCGTCGTTGCTGGCTACATTTGTGGAATGGTTGCTAACCATCTATTGCAACAAAGTGAGGACCACTTAGTTGAAATCGCTCTTACAGTTGCTTTGGCATTTGGTTCATTTTTATTAGCAGAATTGATGCATGGTAGCGGAGTAATTTCAGTCGTAGTCGCTGGACTTTTAGTAGGCAATAAAGGCCTACATGAAGGAATGACGCCAACGGCAAGAGTTGGCTTACACCACTTTTGGGAAGTGGTGTCGTTCCTCGTAAACAGCATTCTGTTTGTTGTGGTTGGATATGAGTTACAATCAGTTTTAGAATGGGACCTCCACACTGGGTACCTTGCAACAATCGCTATTGTAGGCGCGCTGACAGCAAGATTAGTTGTATTCCCATTAACTAGGATTGCAAACATAGGTGAGGAAAACAAAGTAGACAGTAAATGGCAAATGGCCATGTGGTGGGGTGGTTTGCGTGGAAGCATTCCGATTGCTCTGCTGTTGTTACTTTCACATATTGTTCATGAAGGACAAAAGGTGTTAATCGATGGTGATATTGTAAATGTCAGATTTGATGAGGCAATTTACCACGATATGCTGGTTCTAACTTTCACTGTAATATTATTCACATTACTAGTTCAAGGGTTAACGATGAAACCACTGCTCACGAAGTTGGGTATTTCTGGTCGCTTGGCACACAGCGAGGTAAAGTATGAATCGGCATTAGCACGGTTAGTTGCTTCACGGGCCGCACTACGGAAATTATCTTCTTTGAGTACTCAAGGTATGATTAACGAACTTGATCGTGAGAAAATGGCTGCACCTTATCATGCAAGTATTGAGAAGGCCAAGACACAGATTGATAGTTTGGCAAATACTTCTCTTGTACACGCCAGCCGAATTGAAGCGGCAAGGCGTGACCTTATTCGTGCTGAAATTGAAGCATTACGAGATGCGGCGAGGCTTGGTCAGTTGAATGCACATGTGATTGAAAGCACATTGAAGGGACTTGATTCGGCTCTTGCAATTTCTGAATTTAACCATGAAGAAATCACAGTTGTCAAAGATTCACAATCCGAAGATGTTACTACTGTTTCTGAGATTGAAGATTTGATTCTAGACTCTACTCAGTCTATTGTTCACGACGAAACACTGAACGTGATTGAAGAAGAGTGAACGTTTATTCTTCGAGGTTTTTTGGTAATCTTTCGCGATGCTTGAGATAGCCATTATTTCGCACCCTTCATGATATCTGCAGAGCGTTTAGCCCAGTTAAATTAACGAGTAATTAGCAATACTTTGAAGGAATTAGATGCCGCATTAACTTCTTCTGAGTTTGCCAATGAAGAAATCGTTGTGGTAAAAGAAAATGACTTTGGTAAAGAAATAATTATTGAACAAAATACTGATGATTTAATTCCAGAGCCAACCTCCTCATTTGTTAATGTTGAAGACATAAAGGAAGTATAATTATTGAACAAAATATTGATGATTTAATTCCAGAGCCAACCACCTCATTTGTTAATGTTGAAAACATCAAGGAAGCATAATTATTGGGAAATGTACTTTCTAATAAGCGACGCTTTCATGAACCATATTGCTCCGCCAATAACATGAGCGTAGAATTGGGGGCCAATCGTTTACCCTTTGGCAGATGGATTGCTCCATCTATTTTAGCAGGTATTGCTTTGGTGCCGACTGTTTTAGCCGGATCTAGTTCGTCTCAAGGCGTATGGGAACCTCCTGAAATGCCGAGTTGGGCATTAATGGTTTCTTTAGCAATCTTGTTTGGAGTTTATGCTTTGATTGTGTTTGAGTGGGTTCATCGGGCTTTAGCAGCGGCTATAGGGGCTGTTTTGGTTGTTTGCGTTCTTCATTATATTGGAGACGGGCCTAGTCTTGGTACTCTTGTTACTTGGATTGATGAGGAAACCGTTGGTCTTCTCCTAGGTATGATGATAATGGTGTCCATATTATCTGAAACGGGCCTCTTTCAATGGGCGGCAGTGAAATGTTATGCATTGTCAGGGGGATCTGTTTGGCGATTACTGGTAATTCTTTGTTTAGTAACTGCAGTATTTTCCGCATTTTTAGATAATGTGACTACTATGTTATTGATAGCACCTGTTACAATTTCACTTGCAAAGGTGTTGCGGCTTGACCCCATTCCTATACTTCTTAGTGAAGTAATGTTTTCCAACATTGGTGGTGCAGCAACACAGATTGGAGACCCCCCAAATATCATTATTGGGGCTCAATTATCACCTTCAGCATTAGCGGGCGGCCCTTTGGAGGACCAAGCAATAGTCTTCACTGATTTTATTATTAATATTGGCCCGGGTGTTTTGTTGGCCTTTTTGCCTGGCCTTTGGCTGTTGCATAAAATAGAACGTGAAGGTGTAACAGGTCAACGTTACCGTAGTATCGAAATGCTTCAAGAAAGATACAAGATTAAAGATTATGATATGTTGAAGAGGTCTGGATTTGTATTTGCAATTGTATTGATTGCATTCTTCACTCATAGTGCCTTCCATCACCCTCTTTTTACTGTGGCAACAATTGCTCTAGGGGGAAGTGTTTTGATGCTATTAGTTACTCACCCTCACAGGATTGAAGAACGTTTAGATGATGTTGAATGGACGACATTAATTTTCTTCATAGGATTGTTTATTTTGATTCATGGGCTTGAAGCAATGGGGCTTATTGATGCAATAGGTGATTTTGTTACTGGCATAATTAAGAGTGCACCTGAAGATATGAGGTTGATGACCGCTGTCCTTCTCCTATTATGGGTTTCAGCATTTGCCTCAGCATTTATTGACAATATTCCCTATACGGCAACGATGGTTCCAGTGGTAATTGGCATAGCATCTGATCCAGAATTAGGTTTGGCATTGGCACCCCTTGCTTGGGCGCTTTCCTTTGGGGCGTGCCTTGGTGGTAATGGGACAATCATAGGTGCTTCTGCAAATGTTGTAACAGCTGGTATTGCCGAGGATGCAGGATACCCTATTTCATTCAACCGTTTCTTCAAGGTAGGATTCCCTATGATGTTAGTGACTATGGTAGTTGTGACTGCATATTCAATGGTAATGTATGTCATTGAATGGTCAAATCCAATTTATCCTTGGATAATATGTTTAGTGGCATTTATTTTAATGCTAATTGTTGGTCTGAAGGCAGGTCCTAAATCTGATGTTACTAGGGTCGAAGAAGAATAATTTTCATTAATATTAATCTCTTTAGGGTTCATCCTTAAGATATTGTAACTTCAAAATTTTAATCATTACTACGGTAGCATCAAAGAGGAGCGCGCACCCACACAGCATGATGCAAGAGTGCGACGCCTGCGGGCTGATTTTTGGCGGCAAAGATATCTGCCCATCTTGTGGGAGTAGAATTTCACACACTGCTGAAGTCTCAGATACAGATGGAAAAATGGTCCCAAGTGGTGAACTTCCGGGGCTTAATCAATTGGTTACTTCGATGGATGGTGTTGAAAAAATAGATGTGGAAACATCCAATTCATCTCCTCAAACATCTCTTCCATTTTCAATCGGGGGGTCAACAGGAGGGCAAACCTCGCTTCCCTTTGGGGTTGGTAGTCCAAGTAGAGGTGAAGAGGAAATCGATAATTCAAACGATGTTCCGATTACAACATCCAGTGAAGAAGAATCTGAAGAGCCACCTGCTGAAATAGTGGAGCAAGTTGAAACTCCTATAGAACAAATTGAAACCCCCACTGAGCAAGTTGAAACTTCTATAGAACAAATTGAAGCCCCAACAGAACCAACAGATTCCACTGAACAAGTACAGGTGGTTAAACTAACCAAGCCAGAACAAGAAGTGGTATTAGTTGCTAGAATATTGGCTGATGAATCAGATATAGATAGTGATACTACGGGCATAGTAGAGCCTGGTACTCAGATTTTTGAGGGTGCGTCTTCTACACAAGATAACGCTGGTTATACCACCACTGAAGGCACTGTTGAGGGTGTTGACCAGGATGTAATTTTACATGAAGAAGATGTGGTCTATCACGACTTCGGAGATGAGATGCAAGTTAGTGAAGTGATGGTCGATTATGACAGCTTTGTTGACCCCGCAACGTCCGCGGTTTCATTTGACCCATCTGTGATGGAAGGGACAGAACCTGAACTGATGCCTGCTCGGGCATTAGCAGTCACAGATCTCGATGATTCAGACTTACAAGAGCAGGCACACATTGGATTTGCTGCCCTTGCCCAATCCAATTGGAAGGAGGCAGCAGATTGTTTCAGAACAATCTGTAATTCTCAACCTCAGAATGCCGCTGCTCTCAACAATTTTGGGCTCTCATTATTACAACAAGCATTGCTAGTTCAGGAAGAAAGACCTAGTCCACACCCTGCAGATGAACCTCATTTTGAGGCATCAGTATTAGCCCTCAGGCAAGCCGCAAAAGCATCGGAAAATGATGTATCGGTGATTTGTAACCTTGCTACTGCTCTAAGTTCTTGTCACCGTCACGATACGGCACTCAAATTCTATGATGTTGCCTTGTCGTTAGATGCAGGTGATGTATCATCAATCAATGGTAAGGCGGTTTCAATGATAGGAATTCGGGAATTTGACGTAGCTACAGAATTGCTCCGGCAGGCATTAGAAATCGCTCCTGATAACGAGATAATTTTGGGTAATCTTCACCGCATCTCTCCAATGGGTTAACTCAACCTTGATTTTATCAGAGAAATCGCACTCAATACCTCATTTAGCCGCCTACGAAACAAGGCGCTCAATTCGGTGGTTTCATAAAGGGGAGGTAGGTCGGCGAGATGCTTACAATGCACCTTGTGATGTACACATTACAAGGGAAGTAGATTGAGAACGCCTCGCCCTGTGGGGAAACGAGGTGTTTTATGAAATCGAGATAGATAGATTCCTGGACACCAGAGGACTCACACAGGAAAGTGTGGAGTAAGAGAATAAAAAGCAAATTGATGCTACAACCTGACTGGGGGATGGCTCGGCTCGAGAGCTGATGAAGGTCGTGACAAGCTGCGATAAGCTACGGGGAGGCGCATGAATGCCTTGGATCCGTAGATGGCCGAATAGGACCTCCTGGCTTTACGAAGTCATTCCCGTATTAATTTACTGGAAAGGGAACCGCCCGAATTGAAGCATCTTAGTAGGGCGAGGAACAGAAATCAAACGAGATTCCGTTAGTAGTGGCGAATGAACACGGAATAGAACAAACCGAATCCGCTTGGGAAACCTTGTGGAGATGTGGGGTATGGATCACCTATCGTCTAAATTCACGAAACAGAAGTCGATCTGGAACGACGTACCATAGAGGGTGAAAGTCCCGTATGTGTAGTGAACATGACCAAGTGGTGAATCCTGAGTAGCGTGCGTTGGATATCGCGCGTGAATGTGGGAGGCATAAACTTCCAATTCTAAATACAACTCGAGACCGATAGTTGACCAGTAGTGTGAACGAAAGTTGAAAAGTATCCTGAGAGGGATGTGAAAAGAACCTGAAACCAGTTAGGGACAGACTGAATAGGCGTGAAAGCGAAGATATGAGCAGCGTCTATTCGTGCGTTTCGAATAATGCCCCTGGGAGTCTTGATCATTGGCGAGGTTAAGCAGTTGATCTGCGAAGCCGTAGGGAAACCGACAAGTCCGCAGCCCTTCGGGGTGAGGGACGAGATGTGCTCGTCTGAAGTCAATGGTGGAGGACCTGAAGCCTATCGATCTATGCCTGGCCAGATTGAAGCCCGATGAAAGTTGGGTGGAGGATCGAACCGTTGCTGATGTGCAAATCGCTCGGACGAGTTGGGTATAGGGGTGAAAGTCCAATCGAGATGGGCAATAGCAGGTTCCGCGCGAGACTACTCGTAGGTAGACCTCTGTGGAGATAGATTGTGCTGTAGAGCACTGATTGGGTATTTAGGGGGAGCGATCCCTCGGTACGCTGTCAAACTCCGAAGGTGCAATCATTGTAGAAGCAGGGAGTGAGTCGCGGTGGGTAAGCTACCGTGACGAAAGGAGAACAGTCCAGCCTAGCGTTAAGGTCCCAAAGTACTAACTAAGTGTCAAAGACAAACCGTGTCCGTGGTCGAAAACAACCAGAAGGTGGGCTTAGAAGCAGCCATCCTTGAAAGAGTTCGTAACAGATCACTGGTCAAGCTTGCGGGCCGGGAAAAGGGACGGGGCTAAAGTTAGTCACCGATACGCTAGACCAGCGAAAGCTGATGTGGTAGCGCGGCGACATGTTCGGGCAGAAGGTAGGCTGTGAAGTCTACTGGACCGTATATGTATGAGAATCTAGGGAAAAGTAGCAGCAAAGAGTGGTGAGAATCCGCTCCACCGGAGGGGCCAGGGTTCCTCGGCAATGTTCATCAGCCGAGGGTTAGCCGGTCCTAAGGTCATTCTTAACCGAAATGATCGAATAGGGAAATGCGTTAATATTCGTATGCCTCTGTGCAATTATGGTGACAGCTTGGGCTAGTCTTACAGGTCATATGTCAGGCCTGAAGATTGTATAAGGAATTGGAGAACCGTCATGGTGAGAAAATTCCGAAATCAATTGACAATATAAGATGACGCCTAGGCTCCGTGAAAAGCCGCACAGAAGACCGTACCTAGAACTGACACAGGTGCCCCTGGGTGAGTAGCCTAAGGTGTGACGGGAAAAGTACCGCAAGGGAACTCGGCAAAATAGCTCCGTAACTTCGGGAGAAGGAGTGCCAGCTTAGAGATAAGCTGGTCGCAGTGACCAGGGGTCCCCGACTGTTTAATAAAAACATAGGCGACTGCCAGTCCGAAAGGATGAGTATAGTCGCTGAATCCTGCTCAGTGCCGGTATCTGAAATCGGGGTTCAACCTGACGAAGGACCGGTAAACAGCGGGGGTAACTATGACCCTCTTAAGGT
>CAZXZO010000005.1:90854-106461 GCA_964645485.1 uncultured Candidatus Poseidoniales archaeon | reverse complement strand
CAATATGTAACTCATAAAGGGACTCCTCCGATATTTATCCATCAAACTCTGAAAGCAATGACTGTACTTTACATTGGTGTTGGTTTATTCATGATTCTATCTGCAAAGGTGGGCACATCTGATGCAGATACCGTCAAACTCGGAATTGGCTTAGCAATTCTAGGAATCCCTCTATCAGACTGGGTAGTTGCAAAGATTCGACATGAGACAAAGCAAGGACTTTGGGATTCTATTTTCTTCGCTTACATGGTCAGCCACACTCGTTCTGATGATGCTGAGTCAACTGGTTTCTTTGGTAAATTAGAATCATCTGGTGACTGGCTTAAGGACAAGGGCTGGTTGGGCGATGAGTCCTCTGAAGATTAAAGTGTAATTCGAAGGTAAGAAGACCCGCTCAATCCATTCAGTAAAAAGTGGGCAGAGGCGTTGTAATGCAAGGCACTGTGCTTGCTCTTGCTAAACGGCCCAGCAAAGGCGCCTCAATGGTCACTTGTGAACTCTTGGACTTGTCTACCTCTGGGGGGGTAATCGGAGACCACGGAACTAGTTTGAAACGTCAAGTGTCTTTCCTAGATGAGGCCGCTTGGAATCATGTATGTGACACCATTGGACATGATATGCCATGGACGTTTAGACGCTCTAACATCTTAGTACAGGGAATTGACTTACCTACCCTAATTGGGACGAAGGTTCGATTGGGTACCGCTGTGATAGAAGTGTTAGGTGAAGTCACACCTTGCAATCAAATGGAGGATGTGCAAAGGGGCCTAAAGGACGCATTAACGCCTAACTTGCGAGGTGGAGTTTATGGGCGAGTTATCAAAACTGGGAAAGTGCACAATGGGGCAAAAATTTCACCAATAAAAATGTGATTTTCAAAATAATTGATTAGTTTATCATTATTCTTCAATTTTCTGTTTGGCGAATTCACGCATGTCTTCAGCAGTGGTCCCCTCTGCAATTCCTTCCTGGTCTGTTTCGTCTACAATTTCCCTACCTAGAAGGGTTTCAATGATATCCTCCATGGTAATTATTCCCATTGTTCCGCCAAATTCATCACGGACAATAAGAATCTGTTCTTTGTGGTCTAGCAGAATATCGAGTGCTTCATCTACTGATTGATCTGGGCCTACAGGTTGTATATCCCTCATCAACTCAAGCATTGTGACATTATGTTCATCATTAGCGGCTCTCATTAGAATCTGATTTCTCAAAACATAGCCTTTGACTTCATCTATTGTTTCGCTTTGAACTGGCAATCTGCCATGCACCATAATAGGCATTTCATCCAATACTTGTTGTACTGAATAGGTGTCAATAACAGAGGTGATAACTACCCTCGGCGTCATTACATCACTTACTGTGATATCTCTGAGTTTCAATAGATTGTGAATTACCTTTTCTTCATCTGCTTCAATTGTTTTTTCTTCCTCAGCCACGTCAACAAGTGCGGCTAACTCATCTCTTGTGACGGTTTCTTGGTCAGGTGTTGGGAATAATTTCTTAGTCCACTGAATAGGTACTACAATCCAAATTAGACCGTAGATTAACATTTGAAGAAGGAAGGCTGCAGGGGTGGCGAGACGCTTAGAATAGAGAGTGCCAAGGGTTTTGGGTAATATTTCCGAGAATAATAAAACTCCTAAGGTAAGGATTGCAGAAGCAACTCCGACTATCAAATCCAATTCTGGGCTACCCGCATATAATTTTGCAACTTCGGTTCCTACCCCAATCGCTCCTACCGTGTGGGCAATAGTATTGAGAGTTAAAATTGCAGTAAGGGGCCGTTCTGGGTCATTTTTGAATACGCGCCACAAATTAGCAAAACGTTGGTTTTTCGATTCCATAACTGCAACATTTGAGATAGAAGTTGAAAGAAGCACAGCTTCAAGAATACTACAAAGGAAAGAGACTCCAATTGCCAAAACGGCATATGTGACGAGGAGAGTGTAACTCATCGGATTTCTATTCTCCATCGGCTAGCAACGAGACCGACAGGTCGTCCATGTGCCTTTTGCCTTTGAATATACCTTTACTGACCATAAAAAATTCATGAAAATTAAAATTGTTCAACAATAAGGATAGGTATTGACATTAACGACCTGTTACGCCCGGATTCTATGGGAGAGCCCGAGCATGTACTCATCTGTGTTGCTTGGCCTTATGCAAATGGCCCTTTACACCTTGGTCATGTAGCCGGATGTTACTTGCCACCAGATATTCACCTTAGATTCGAAAGGGCTCTAGGTAACAGGGTTTTACTTGTTAGTGGTAGTGATGAACATGGTACTCCAATCACCGTTACAGCGGAACAAGAAGGGGTAAAGCCACAGGATATTGTGGACAAATATCATGCAATAAACAAACAAGCACTTCTCAATCTAGGTTGTGCTTGGGAGCCAAATATTGATCCGCGCGGTATTGAATACGGTGGCGCATTATTCAATCGAACATCTGACCCAAGGCACAAAAAATATGTCCAAGAGAATTTCTTAGCATTGTATAATGCAGGGATGTTTGAGAAAAAAACTATGCAACAATATTACGAACTTCGAGATGGAGGTGAAGGGCGATTTTTACCAGACCGATATATCGAAGGAACTTGCCCTAATTGTCAATACGAATCTGCCAGGGGAGACCAGTGTGATGAGTGTGGGACAACTTACGAAGCATCTGAACTAACCACCCCCCATTCAAAGATGAATCCTGAAGCAGCTATCGAAATCAGAGATACAGACCACTTCTTCTTCCGATTGGATTTGTTCCAAAAATCACTTGAACTGCACTCTAAAGATAATTGGGACACTTGGAAGACCAATGTGAAAGCGATGACAAAAAATTGGCTAGACATGGGCTTGCGTCCACGTGCTGTTACAAGAGACCTTGATTGGGGTATCGATTTACCTCTAGAAGGTGATGAGTGGAAAGGCAAGTGTGTATATGTGTGGTTTGAGGCTGTTCAAGGGTATTACACATGTGCTAGGATTTGGTCACAAGAGTTTGCAGGAGGTCAACATCCTGATGGAAACGCAGCATGGGAAAACTGGTGGAAAAATCCACAAACAGGTGCCCAGCCACGCCATCTATATTTCCTCGGGAAGGATAATATCCCTTTCCATACAGTAATTTGGCCAGCATTGATTATGGGTTTGAATAATACCGATAAAGATGTATCTCACGATTCTGATTTGCGCCCGGGAATAGGAGATTTACACTTAGAAGATAATGTTCCAGCAATGGAATATTTGATGTTAGCCGGGGGTCAATTCTCAAAGAGCAGAAAGCACGCTGTCTGGTTGCCCGCATTTCTCAATAGATTTCAACCCGATACGCTGCGGTATTACTTGTCAATAAATATGCCAGAGAGTCATGATACGGACTTTAATTGGCCAGATTTCGTTGAAAAGATAAACAATGAACTAATTGGCACCTATGGCAATTTTGTTCATAGAGTAATGACTCTCGCCGCTCGGTTAGATGATGGTTCTGGAGAAAATCCGCTATCAAAGTATGATGATTTGTCACTAAATAATGAAGAAATTAACAAGATTACTAATCTTCACTCTGACATCACTACAAGTCTTCGTAAACATCGATACAAAGAGGCTTTGCGCAGTGGCATGAACATGGCTCAATTAGGAAACCAGATGTTACAAGAGGCAACACCTTGGAAATTTCTCAAACAACCAGAACAGTCAGGTGAAGAGTGGCTAAACCAAAGAGACCACTCTTTAGCAAAACTTGCATTTGCTTGGAGAATATCCAGGACTTTAGCAATCGTAACTCAACCTTTCATCCCATTTAGTGCACAACAATCATGGGAGAATCTTGGGCTAACCGGTGAAGTTTCACAGGTGGCGTGGAGCAGTGCTCTAGACTGGCAAAGTGAAATGACTTGGAATGAAGAAAACCCACAGCCATTATTTACGAAATTGGACTTAGACGAAATTTTAGAAGAAGAAAGAGAACTTGCAGAACAAACAACAACATCTGATTCAAAAGACCCAACCCACGGGGTAAAAGGTGGGAAGAAAAAGGAGAATGAGAAAATGACCGATGCACCAGAAGGAATAGCCTACCTTGATTTTGAGACCTTCATGAAGGTAGAATTGAGAACAGGAAAGATAACCAATGTTGAAGATCACCCGAATGCTGACAAATTATACGTTGTGTCTGTCGATGATGGGAGTACAGAAGGGCGGGTAGTTTGTGCTGGTTTGAAACCATATTACACAATTGAAGAAATGAATGGTAAATCTGTTGTATTTGTAGCTAATCTAGAGCCAAGGAAATTACGAGGTGTGATGAGTGAGGGAATGTTATTGGCAGCAGATGATGGCAACGGGAGCGTAAAGTTAGTTTCAATAGATGGTGAAATTTCTACCGGTTCCCTTGTCAGGTGATAGAGTGAAATTGTACCACAACCCTAGGTGTTCAAAAAGTCGCCAAACATTAAAATTAATTGAAAATAGAACACCCGAGATAGTTCTATATTTGAAAAATCCGTTGTCTAAAGGGGACATTGTAGATTTGGTAACTCGACTGAAAGACCCAATTTCTGAACTGATTAGATGGGGTGACAAAGATGCTCCGAGCAAACCATCCACAATCAGTGGTGATGTTATTATTGACTTACTTATGAAAAATCCAAAATTGATGCAACGTCCAATTTTGGATAACGGGGAAATAGCGATTATTTGTAGACCACCTGAAAAGTGTCAAAATCTTTCATAGGTGGAAATTATTGGGGTTTATCAAAAAATTCCCATTGAATTTTAATTAATTCAGCGTTGCTTTTTGCTTCACAATATGCTGCCAATGGTTCTTTATTTAGCCTCAAAAATTCATCTCCAAATTTGAATGGTTTGAGAATCTCTTTTGCTTGTTCGGGCTCGTTTAACAAAATAAGACAAACAGCCAAGGCTTCAACCGTAGATAACCTACCAGGTTTGCCCCAAGAAACTTCATTTGCTGCTAAAAGCAGAGGTAAGGTTCGAGGTTTCAGCCTGGGTGATTTTTTTTTGACATCCTCAAATGAAACATCACATTTTTTCCAAGAGCAATCTAATGCTACTATTGAAGCACCTCTATTAATTTCTTGAATATCATCTGGTCCGAGGATTTCACCAGCAAGTGGATCGAGCAAAAATCCTCTTCTAGGTGGCCGTCTTAGAGAATTATGAACTATTGCTAATTGTAAACGTTCCAATTTCCTAGCAGTGCATTTCTTTGGATCGTCTTGAGAGAGATGGATGATATGCAAAGGCACCGAAGAGATGGATTACTCCCCCTCTTTGCGTGCCATTTTGATTAAATCTCCTAAGTTTAGGGACCTAGATTCTTGATTTCCGACAGTGCGCTCTACCTCAGTGTCAGATAATTCATTAAGTAGTGAAATGTTTAGAGTTTTTTCAAATTTTCTTATGACAGTGTCACCTGGGCGTTTCCCACCCTCAGTACGCTGAACAATGTTTATTTTTTCTCTCATTTTTAATGCCAGTGTTCGTTGATCCCAGCCTCTCTGTTCACGTGCTTCTCGGATGATTGTGGGGAATTCATCAACTAATTCCTTGCCGTCTCGTACCATGATATCTTTACCAGCAGTACCAAGGCCACCATAACCACCTGAAGTGGCGACAGAAGTTTTCCGGTTTACTCTCTCGACATTTTGTGCAGCTTGGTCCGTTTCGGAGTTAAATCCCATTTTTTCCTGACACTTTTTGCACCCTTCAACAAAAGCGCCGTGCACAGACATCCGCTTGGTTGAAACGCTAACTGCTCCACACAACTCGCAATTACCCATTAATCTCGCTTGGACATAAGGCCGACCCTATTTTAGACCATCTTCGCGCTTACCAAATATAAGCCTAGAATACTATTTTGATAACAACTACATTGTGATACATTATTAGAGGTTAACAAACCCGAATCAATTAGGGATTAGCATGGTATCAGACACTGACGCAATTTCGCCTAGCGATGATGAGCAATCTACTCATAAGGTTGGGGCAATTGCAGAACGAACCATATCAAACTTAGAAGGTAAATATGAAGAATTGCGGCAACAGACTCAGCAGTTATTATCCGATAGAATAGATTTAGAAAACAGGGTGGCAAAACAAAAGTCCAAAATTGGTCGTTTAAGTGAAGAAGTCCGCCTTATGCGGATGCCTCCACACGTGATTGGAAATATCCAAGATATTCTAGACAAGGAAAGGGCAGTTGTTAGGTCGAGTAATGGTACTGTTTTCTTGGTTACATATAATCAAGGCATAGATGAGCAACTTCTGAAGCCTGGAGCAAGGGTTGCTCTGAACCAAGATACTCTATCAATTATTGATGTATTGAATGATGCTTGGGACCCATTAGTAATGGGTGCTGAAATGGTTGAGAAGCCAGATACATCTTTTTCAGACTTAGGTGGATTAGATGAACAAATCTCGCTAATCAAAGAATCAATTGAGTTGCCTCTAACAAATCCACAAGCATTCACTAAATTTGGTATTGAACCTCCTGGAGGTGTCATCTTAGTGGGACCTCCTGGCTGTGGTAAGACGATGCTTGCTAAGGCTGTAGCAAACAGTACCGATTGTACTTTTATCCGATTGGTAGCAAGTGAATTGGCTCAGAAATACATCGGAGAGGGAGGACGGATGGTACGTGAACTATTTGACCTTGCAAGAGAGCGGTCCCCCTCAATTGTTTTCATAGATGAAATCGATGCTATAGGTGCAAAAAGGCTTGATTCTGCTACAAGCGGGGACAGAGAAGTCCAGAGGACGTTAATGCAATTGCTTGCAGAATTGGATGGTTTTGATTCGCTTGCAGATGTGAAATTAATTGCAGCAACAAATAGACCAGACATACTCGATGAAGCACTTCTTCGACCAGGAAGATTCGACAGGGTTATTGAAATTCCATTACCGAAAGAAGAAGCAAGATTGGCAATTTTAGAGATCCATATGAAAGACATGCCAATTACAAAAGGTGTTAGCATTAGCAATATCGTGTCATCCACTGATGGATTATCTGGAGCCGAACTTAAGGCATTAGTAGTGGAAGCAGGAATGTGTGCAATTCGTAAAAATAAGAATAAAGCAACGAAAGCAGACTTCACATCAGCCTTGGAGACTATCTTAAAGAAAAGATCCGAGAAGAAAGGGGAAGCCCCCAACAGTTTGTGGTCTTGATTGCAAAATTGATTTTACCCGCCTACACTGGAGATATTACAATGGAACAACAATTAGTTGAGTGCGTCCCGAATTTTTCAGAAGGGAAAAATGAGGAAATAATTGAATCTATCACCGCAGCAATGTTGACGGTTGAAGATGTGCGTTTATTGGATGTAGATATGGGGGCAGATTTCAATCGTACAGTGGTCACAATTGTTGGCCCACCAGATGCGGTTGTCGAATCCGCCCTAAGAGGGACAGAAGTTGCTTTGGAGTCTATAGACATGGCGACACACAACGGAGAACATGCGAGGATGGGTGCGGTTGATGTTGTACCTTTCATTCCCGTTAGTAACATCACAATGGAAGAATGCATTGAACTTGCGGAGAGATTTGGGGAGCAAGCAGCTAGTCGATTCAACCTTTCAGTTTACCTTTATGCTAAGGCTGCTAGAAGGGATGATAGAATCAATCTTCCAGATATCAGGCGTGGAGAATATGAATCGTTTGAAGAAAAACTAGGGGATTCAAATTGGGCACCAGAATTTGGGCCATCAAAATTCAATTCTAAGAGTGGGGTTACCGCTACGGGCGCTAGGTCAATCCTCATTGCTTACAATGTAAATTTAGATACAGATAACAAAAGTATCACAAATATTATTGCAGGAAAATTACGTTCTAGTGGGGTTCTTAGGAAAGATGAAAATGGGGAGAAAATACTGGATGAAGATGGTAAAGCACTCCGCATTCCAGGTAGATTTCAGTGTTTACAAGGAGCGGGCTGGATGTATGATGAAAATACCGCTCAAGTTTCTATGAACTTACTTGATTACACAATTACAGGCCTTCATGAAGTTACAGAGGCTATCCGTGAATTGGCTTCTGAAACAAAGAATATGACTACTGCTGGGGAATTAGTTGGACTAGTTCCTTTGCAAGCAATATTGGATGCTGGACGACATTATTTAGGCCATGATGGGGAAGAGTCAATACTTATTGAGAAGGCAGTTGAAGGATTACAACTAGATCAATTAGGAGATTTCATAATTGACCAACGCATCATTGAATACGCAGCGGGTGTATAATGTGACTAATTTCGAAGAAATGACCTTACAAGAATTCTCAGAGGCTTTGGCATCAAATAATCCAACACCAGGAGGTGGGTCGGCTGCTGGGGTAGCCCTTTCCCAAGCCGCAGCACTTACCGTGATGGTTTGTGACATCACTATTGGACGAGAAAAATGGAAAACAGGTTGGGAAGCATCAGAAATTGCAAAATTAGTTGCGATGCCTCTGATAAACGGCGCTTTTGAATTAGCAAATGAGGATACTGATGCTTTTGTTTCAGTCATGGATTCATTCAAACTTCCAAAAGATACTGATGAAGAAAAAGATGCGCGAAGGTTAGCAATACGAAAGGCAACTCACCAAGCATCACTTGTGCCGCTACAAACTGCTAAGGATGCACTTCAACTATTACTTTGTCAGGAAGAATTAGCACTTACTGGAAATGCAAATGCGGTTACAGATGTCGGGGTAGCGAGTCTCTTGGCAAGTGCTGCCTGCAAAGGAGCATTGTTTAATGTCCACATTAACGCTATTTCACTCCCTGATGACTTATCGTCACCCCTTTTAGAACAAGTTAATGAAATTAAGGAACAATCAAGAGATATGAGTAAAGCGGTAATGAAAGCCGTAAATAATCGACTTGAAGAATGACCTAATTGATATTCAATAATGCATTTTCTAATCGTTTCATTGCAGCAGAGACTTCTGCAACGGAAACTGCGCCTATGGAAATCCTGAACCACCCACTTTCCTCTTCTAATCCAAAGGCTTGGAAAGGAATGACTGCGATTCCCGCTACTTCAAGGAGCCACTGCCGAATCTCCTCATTCGTCTTAACTCCTAATACAGAAAACAAGTTAAATCGTGTAGATAAATAAATGCCACCCTGGGGGGGAATAAAATCAACAGGTAAGCCTGCTTCCTTCATTTTTGTCAAATTTTTAAACAATAATTCCATTCTATCCGAGATTCGAGAATCCAGGTCTTCAAAATAAGATTCCAGTTTTTCAGGATTTGAGTAAGTTTCAGCCGCAGCTAATTGAATAGGTCGCGCAGGCCAAGAACCCATATGGCCAATTAGGGCTATTACAGGGGCAGCAAGTTTTGGTGGCAAAGCCATCCATCCCAATCTCAAACCTGTTGCAGTGAGCGATTTCGAAATTGCATCTAAGGTAATTGTAAAATCAAACATATCCGGTCTAACTTGTACTGGATGGATGTGTTCAATCCCCTCTGAAGTCATTGTTGAGTAAACTTGGTCATACACCAACATTACAGGTTTGTCACCATTTTTCATTCTCGTTCGGTTTTCTTCTAATACGACATCGCAAATAGCACCTAATTCTTCAGCGGTAAAACAAGTGCCAGTTGGATTTAAGGGCGAATTTAAGATTAATACTCTGATCTCTGAAATGCGTTCTTTAACACCTTTAGCAGTAGGCAAAAATCTGCTTTCAGCAGTTCCCTCTATGGCTATATCTTTAGCAGAATTAAGGTGGACATAATAGTGATTATTCCATGCAGGGACGCCATGTGCTAGGCCTTCACCTGGTTCAAGAAAAAGTTTGAATGAAGCAAATAATACTGGTCTAGCACCACTTCCAACAATGATTCCATCCGCGCCAACATCAAGGTCGTACTTGTATTTCATCCAGTTTGCCAAACTTTCTCGCAGTTCGGGGAGGCCTGCTGCTGGAGGATAATTTGTTTGATTTTGATGAATAACGGTAGCTAATTGTTCAGTGAAAGCATGAGGTACTACAAACTCAGCGGGAGAAAAATCACCAACAGTGAAGGCTGTTATTTGTTTGCCTTCAGCCTTCATTTCTCTTACTTGAGTAGCAATTGACAGGATTCTGCTTCTTTCAATTCCATTTGCTAAATCAGACAGGTACCATTCGCTATCTGGCCCCGTCATAACTCACTTGGAACTGACACAGTCTTTAGACTAAACCATCGGCAATACTGAAATCAACCGCACACTCCGACCTTAATTATGGGTCAGTGGGATACACTCCACACTAGCATTTTAGAAGGGATACCCGATACTTTGCCAAAGCACCCCGGGATTGATCCAAATGTAGATCATGCACCTACTCGAAGTGATGTTCTTACACCAAAAGAAAAACAATTAGCCCTGAAAAATGCCTTGCGGTACTTCCCTGAAACGCAACATGAGGTGCTTGCACCAGAATTTGCTAATGAATTAGAATCTTATGGCCGCATCTATATGTACAGATTTAGGCCAGATAACAACCTAATAAAGGCCCATCCGATTTCTGCATACCCTACAAAATCACAACACGCGGCTGCAATCATGTTAATGATCCAAAATAATCTAGATGAACGTGTGGCTCAATTTCCTCACGAATTAATCACATATGGTGGAAATGGCTCAGTATTCCAAAATTGGGCACAATATCGATTGACGATGAAGTACTTGTCTCAAATGACAAATTCACAAACTCTCGTTATGTATTCTGGCCACCCCTTGGGATTATTTCCCTCGAGTGAAGAATCGCCCCGAGTTGTGGTAACAAATGGTATGGTAATCCCAAACTACTCATCGAGAGAAGATTATGAGAAGTTTAACGCACTTGGAGTTAGTCAATATGGGCAAATGACTGCTGGCTCTTACATGTATATCGGACCTCAAGGAATAGTACACGGTACAACAATAACGTTGCTAAATGCAGGCAGAAAGTATCTCGGACTTTCTGGGAAAAATGGTATATCTGGCAAAACATATGTCACCAGTGGATTAGGCGGTATGAGTGGCGCTCAGGCAAAAGCGGCAGTTATCGCTGGTGCTTCATGTATTATCGCTGAAATCAACCCTGCAGCGGCAAATAAACGGTATGAACAGGGTTGGCTTGATGAAGTTGAGTATAATATTGATGTAGCAATTGACAAAATGGTCGAATCCGCCACCAAAAACAAAGCAATTAGTATTGGATATGTTGGTAATATCGTAACTCTCTGGGAAAGGTTGTGTGAGAGGCAAATTCGAGTCGACTTAGGTAGCGACCAAACTTCATTACATAATCCATGGCAAGGAGGTTATTATCCCGTCCAAGTCGATTTCACGGAAGCAAATGTGATGATGGTAAAACAGCCAACAAAATTCGTTGAATTCGTCAAAGAATCATTATGTAGGCACACAAGAGCAATCAATGAAATGTGTTCTAATGGGATGCAGTTCTGGGATTATGGGAATGCATTTTTACTCGAAGCAAGTAAGGCAGGAGCAGATATTCTAGAGTCAGATGGTTCCTTCAGGTATCCTTCCTATGTTGAGGATATAATGGGCCCAATGTGTTTCGACTATGGCTTTGGACCCTTTAGGTGGGTTTGTACTTCTGGAGACCCGCAAGATCTCAGTAAAAGTGATTCAATTGCGATAGATATACTCTCCAAAATGGCTGAAAATAGCCCTGCAGATATACAGAAGCAAATGTTGGATAATGTCAAATGGATTCAGGAAGCAGATTCCAACAAAATGGTTGTCGGTTCTCAAGCAAGAATCCTATATGCCGATGAACAGGGTAGAAGGAAGATAGCAACAGCCTTCAACGATGCAATTTCTACAGGTTTGATTTCAGCACCAATTGTCTTGGGGCGAGACCATCATGATGTGTCGGGAACTGATTCACCATACCGGGAAACTGCGAATATCAAAGATGGTTCTATGTTCAGTGCAGATATGGCAGTACAGAATTTCGTCGGGGACTCGTTTAGAGGAGCCACTTGGGTCAGTTTACACAATGGAGGTGGAGTTGGTTGGGGCGAGGTGATCAACGGTGGATTTGGCCTTGTCTTAGACGGTTCTGAGGAAGCGTCTGTAAGATTGAACTCTATGCTAAATTGGGATGTGAACAACGGGATTGCTAGAAGAGCATGGGCAAGAAATTCAGGGGCATTGACTGCAGCACAACGGGCAATGGATAGAGAGACTGGTTTGAATATAACCATCCCAAATCTAGCAGATGATGATTTAATTTCTAGATTCTTTGTGGAATAATTGTTTGACAAACCTTTGAGTAGAATTATTACCCCAACGTAAGTCGGGTAAAATATGGATTTAGTTCTTGATGGTAGTCAACTGTCAATTGGCGATGTGGAATCTGTTTCTAGAAGGAATGTGAGAGTTTCTGTAAGTGATGAAGCCTGGCAAAGAATACACAAATGCAGAGAGATGATTCAGAAGAAAATCGATGCTCATGAAGTCATGTATGGCGTCACAACTGGAATTGGTGAATTTAGTGAGGTTGTGCTATCTCCCGATGATGTACAATCCTTTCAAAAATTCTTAGTATATTCTCATGCGGCTGGAATAGGAGAGCCAATGCCCATTGAGGTAGTTCGTGGTGCAATGGTAGGGCGAATCAACGTCCACTGTCACGGGAATTCAGGGGGTAGAGCAGAAGTAACCCAACTACTAGTTGATATGCTCAATACAGGCGTTACCCCACTTGTTGCCAGCAAAGGCTCAGTTGGTGCGTGTGGCGACTTATCTCCGATGTCCCAAATTGCAATGACAATGATGGGAGAGGGTGAAGCATTCTATCAAGGACAGAGGATGGATTCTACTGAGGCCTTGAAATCAGCCGGGTTAGAACCTTTAACTCTAGAAGCGCGTGATGGATTAGCGATAATCAACGGCAGTAACATGCTAACGGCGATGGCTGCATTGACATTATGTGATGCAATTAGATGGCTAAAATACCATGATATATCTGCCGCAATGACACTTGAAGCCCTGAATGCTAATATGACCCCATACGACAATCGACTTCACGAATTGCGTGGATTTGCGGGGTCAATTGATACCGCTAATAATTTGCTTCGATTGACTGCAGATTCGGAGATATTGGCATCTGCTGGAAAAAAAGTTCAAGATGCATATTCACTGAGGTCTACACCACAAGTAATTGGTTCACTGAAAGATGCAATCAAATATGCAATTACCCAAGTTGAAATTGAATTGAATGGAGTGGGAGACAACCCTGTTTTCTTAGTAGATGAAGACAGAGTTATCACTGGAGCAAATTTCCAGGGTTCACCAGTAGCACTACCTATGGAGATGGTCGGAATTGGATTATCAATGGGGGCTGTATTATCTGAAAGAAGATTAAACCGATTAACTAACCCTGCTCTTTCAGGCGGTTTACCACCTTTCTTAACAGAACAACCTGGTTTACATTCAGGATTAATGGTCGCACAGTACACTGCTTGTGCTCTTGTTGCAGAAACAAGGATCTTATCTCACCCCGCTGCTAACCAAAGTATTCCTGCTGCTGCTGACCAAGAAGATTTTGTCAGTATGGGAATGACAACCACTCAAAAATGCCGACAAATAATGGAAAATTGTTTCGGTGTATTAGCAATTGAAATGATTGCTTCCTCTCAAGCGATTGATATTAGAGGTGCTGAAGCAGGCAAAGGAACAGCAATAGCTCACAAAATAATTCGTCAAAGCATTGACCATTTGGATGAGGATAGAGCACTCTTCCCAGACCATGACACAATGGTTGATATTCTACAATCTGGATCCATGATTGATGCAATCGAAGAAGAAATCGGTGTAATAAATTGAGTATTATCGAGCCTCGGCTAATAATTTCTCTATCTCGGATTCCACTTCATCTAACCCCGTTAATTGCATGATACGGAAATGAAGTTTTGTAGCAATGGTTGTGAATCCTAGTTGTTCCAATTCTCTAATTCGCCGTTCACATTCTGTTGCGCGTCGAACTTTCTCTTCGTAAGCAAAATACCTTTGGTGTCTTACTGATCTATCATTGACAAGTACCACAGGTTCTAATTCACCCACATCAAAACCCATGCCTTTCCATTGCTCAAGTCGGCGTTGGAGAATAGCCCTTGACAAACTTTTTTCTGGAATACGACTTAGAACGACAAGACCTGGCTCAATTTCGATGGCTGAACTATCATCATTTTGGCCGTTTAATCCCTCATCTTCATCTGTTGTTTCAGACACTTTATGACCATCATTGTGATTAAAATCTTCAGTGGTTTCAGAAGATGTATTTTCAGTGGTTGGCTTGTCGGCGATATTGAAATTAGGTGCTTCGCGTCTAATTTTTGCTACTTGAGTTGATTCAAATGCTAAAGGTGAATAAGGCAACACCAGAGTCCAATCTGTATCTACCAACTCGTCTGCTAGGGTTTGAATAAAATGGATTAAAGCATCAAATCCATGTAAATCTGATAAATATTCAACAGCATCTAACCAAATAATGCCTGAACCTGTAGAAATCGTTGAATTTAGAAAATGATTAATTTTCTCTAAAGCAGGGTCAATTGCAAAATTATCTTGACGATTTGTTACCCAATGAAACCTGATAGTTTGTAGATTAATCCAACGTGACAAACGGGTTGGTGCAAGGCGGCTTAACACCAATAATGTGCGGTCGTTTGCCGCCATCTGTTGTAACCAAACATAACCCTCTCTAGGGTCATCTAATTGGATTCCATATACCCGCGATGAACCAGGTGGCCAAGTGACTGACATCGTCCTCACTATGACACTCCACAGCACCTGTTATTGACGCCTTCGGCGTATCCAGCAAATTATGCACTGATAGAGAATAAATCCATATTATCTCATGAACCATTATATCGTCAACGAGTTTGGAAAGTTTGTAGGCGAGAGCAATGCCCAGTGAAGAAGATGAATCAACAGAGCATATTGAAACCGCTCAATGTGGTGCATGTCAGGAAGAAATTCCCGCAGATTCGGACAGTTGTCCTGAGTGTGGTGTATCATTTTCAGGTGTAAAAGAAGTTGATATGGGAGAATGTGGTTCTTGCAAAGCAATTGTAGCACTAGACTCTAAATCTTGCCCAAATTGTGACATAGCCTTCGTTTTGGATGATTTACTTCAATCAGTTCATTCCTGGATGAAGGATGACGGATTATCTGTCGAAGATATGTTTGGTAAATGGGACGACAACGACGATGGAGTATTGACCGGATATGAAATTAAAATGGGCTTGATTGAAGCCGATATTGCAGTTTTACCCAAAAATGAAATTGAACGTTTCATCCATCAATTAGACATTGATAATGATTCCAAGATTTCTTTATCTGAATTGAATACGGCACTAATGTTTGATGACGAGGATGAGGACAGTGATTCTTCCGATGATTCAGATGATGAAGTTGAACCTGATTCCGAGGACGACAGTGATTCAAAAGACGTTGATGTTGGTGACTCGGATGAAGAAGAATCCACCGAAGAGGACGACGATTCAGATGAAGATGATGAGGAATCTGATGATGACTCGGAAGAAGATGATGAATCTGATGATGACTCAGACGATGATGATGAAGAAGATGATGA
>CAZXZO010000005.1:87997-90754 GCA_964645485.1 uncultured Candidatus Poseidoniales archaeon | reverse complement strand
AGATGATGACTCCGATGATGATGGAGACTCAGACGATGATGATGACTCCGATGATGATGAAGAATCAGAGGACAATGGAGACTCTGATGAGGAAGAGTCCTTAATTGATGAATTAGCAAAATTGGTAAGAGAATCTGAAGATAACATCAAGTCAAGTTTTAATGAATTTGATGCAAATAAAGATAAAAGAATATCGAGCAAAGAATTCAGAGAAACCGTTGAAAAATATTTCAGCGATGATTTTGATGAGGAAAAAATAGATGAATTGATGGAAGCCTTAGACGAAGATGAAGATGGAACAATTGACCTCATCGAGTTTGTAGATGGTATTGAATCACCTGAAACAGTGAAAGAAACTATCGAAGAAAAGAAGAAACCTGAGGGACCTACTAGTACTCAGGTTTGGCTCATGAGAAACGAAGAAAACTTCTTCCCAGTAGCATGGAGTGCTGCAGGATTGGCCTTAATAATGTCAGTTATCAACGTTTATGGGTTCTTTTCTAGTATTTTTAATTGCAACGAAGGCGATAATGCATGGTTGGCAAACAATGAATGGTGCGCTAATCATACTAAGTTGAACATTCTCAACATTTTTTCACCAAGTGACCCATCCTCATGGAGTGAAAGTGGTACTTGGGGCATCCCAGATATCATGTTGGTCTTGCTACTTGTCGGCCTAATCGGTGGCTCTATTTGGTTGCGTTCATTAGTGAAAGCCTGGAAACTTGAGTACCGAAAGAAAAAGAAAACTTCTGGAGATTCAGAGGAAGAAGAATCTGATAGCGAGGACGATTCTGAAACTGAGGATGAAGAACAATCAGAAGAGGAAGATTCGGATGACGATGAAGACGATGATGATGACGATGACACTTCAGAAGACGATGAAGAGGATTCGGATGATGATGATGAAGATGACGCTGAAATTGAAATAGGGTCTAAGGTCGGAGTTGATCATGAGGGTGAAGAATGGCATGGAGAAATCATCGAATTTGATGAAGAAGATGATGAAGTCTTAGTCAAAGATGGAGATTCTGGCGAAGAATATTGGGTCCCATTTGATGCTTTATTCGTGGATTGATGTTATGGTTGACCCACTAACTGAATTTGACAAGTTAGTGCAATGCCCTGATTGCGGCTGTTTGACAGAACAAACTGTATTGAGGTGCCCTGAGTGCGGATTATTTCACTATAATTTAGATGATTTAGGCGAGAGAGAACCACAACCCGTTGAACAAATTACGGTAGAAAAACCAGACCTAAATCCATCATTGTATAGTTTGAACCCAAATTCTCCATTACCAATTGATGACTTCGGAGAAGAGCACCCAGACCCAACGGTAAATTGGGCCGATTCAAAGACTGATTTTGTATTCGAATCAGATGACAGACCATTGATGATAGAGGAGTCTGATGAGATAGATGCCCAAGGTGTTTCTGATGAGTGAATTACTGCATTTGTTACAACATCCAGGTACTGACCCCAAGTCATTCAAATCTACCATTTCATCAACTGAAAAAGAAGATGAAGACACATGGGTCGAATTATCCAGTTCATTTTTTTATCCAACTGGTGGAGGACAACCAGCAGATCATGGATTATTAGAATGTGAAGGTAATTCATTTCTCATTAAGAACGTGAAAAAAGGGAAAACACTTCTTCATAATATAGGTCCAATCGACGTGGGCCTTGTGAGAGGTGGCTCAGCAGTTTCAGCGTCTATAGATATTGACAGGCGTAATTTATTGAGTAAAATGCACACCGCTCAGCACCTAATATCAGCTGGGGCAGACGAACTTTTTGGAGGCAATACAATAGGTAACCAGATTGGAATAGAGAAGACAAGAATTGACATCGGATTTGAAGACCGGTCTAAATTTGATAAAGAATCCTTGGAGCAATTAGTGAATGATGGAATTGAACAACAATTGCCAGTAACAATGAGTCAAGAAAACCTGTCTAACTTAACCTCTAACCCCCTTGTAAGAGTAAACCTAGAATTATTGCCAAAGAACGTGACAGAATTACGAGTCATAACTATCAAAGGAAGGGATATTTGTCCTTGCGCTGGAACACATGTGCAGAACACCAAAGAGATAGGAGAGATCCAAATAAATAAGGTGAAGTCGAAAGGGGCTGGAAAATTAAGAGTTGAATACTCACTCCTTTAAGTTGGGTTTTTTCTGCTTTGAACTAATGAATCAATTCTATTTTTATGGGCCCGGGCGGAATTGAACCGCCGATCTTCGCCATGTCAAGGCGACGTCATAGCCCCTAGACCACGAGCCCGGTAATTTGATTGCAGATAGTTCATCCGATTATTTTGGATATTTTGCCGGTACAACCGTCTACTGAACAGCGACCAGCAACCCTAGTTCGTCCATTACTCATTTTGATGAGATTTCCATCACGAACAGGTCCATATGTCTTACACTTCAAACAGAAGCCTTCGTATTCCGCCATTGCAACTAACCTCTCCAATGGCAGTCCAAATATGAATCCTCCGCGCGATGCTGATTTTTGAGTGATTGCAATCTACTTGAAAACAGATTCAAAAAATGATACCTCCACCCCCTAGCCTCAGAAGGGCAAATCCTTAATTCTTTGAATTGCTGTTGGTTATTTTGAAGGTTAAACGTTGGACTGCTCTCCAATTTTCGCATTTTAACGAACCACCACCATAGGAATAAAGACGGATAATACACATTATCAGCCCCTCCGGGGTGCGGTATTAATCGATTGAATGTTCGATTGTTTTT
>CAZXZO010000005.1:79368-87897 GCA_964645485.1 uncultured Candidatus Poseidoniales archaeon | reverse complement strand
CATTATCAGCCCCTCCGGGGTGCGGTATTAATCGATTGAATGTTCGATTGTTTTTCAAATTAAGTTCGTCTATGATTTTTTGAAAATTGAACTGCCGTGAGAAAACAGGATAAGTATCAAGACAACTACTTGTTCCAATTAATCAAAGATTGGGTTGACCCAATCGCCATTTGACAGAGTAGCAATAAATTGTTTATCTGAATCTGACTTGTACCAAGCATTCACATCATCATTACTGAGTATGTTTAGAGATGCAGGGCCACCTTCACTAATAGTTCCTAATTTACTATCTCTTCCTTCGAGTAAAGAACATGCACTGTTTCTAGATGTTGCCACTAATGCCGCCAAGGAGGGTATCCCTGATTGTTCAATAGTGATTTTTGCTGTGAATGGTAATGAAAGGCTTGGGCAATTCGGATTAAAGTCAGTAGCCAAAGACCAAGCCCATTCATTTTCCAAACATTGTTGGAAAGGAGGCCAGTGGTCAAGCCCTAAGACGTGAGGAGTTGCTGGAAGGAAGCCCTGGATAACACCCGCCTTATGGCAGGCATCTCTTGCATCATCGGTACTCCATCCAGCATGGTCTGCTGTTAAAGCGCCTAGTTCCGCAGCAAGTTGTGCACCTCCACAATCTGAAAATTCATCAACATGTAATCTTATTTCTAATCCTTGAGATTTAGCTTCTTTGCAAATTTCTTCTGTTTCCTCAATTGTAAACCATCCATTCTCACAGAATACATCAGCATAGGTCGCAATTCCTTGTTCAATCACTTCTGGTAACTGTTCAGACAGCAATTGTTCAACATATTCGGATTGTGTTAACTCGCTTGGAACTGAATGAGCACCTAACCAAGTTGAAGTCGTTTCAATCTGAAAATCCTCTCCGATTTGATTGGATGCAATAAGTAATTTCAATTCATCTTGTGTTGTTAATCCATAGCCACTCTTTGATTCCAAAAAAGTTGTGCCAGATGCCTCGGCATTTTTCACCCGAGTTCTAGCAGATGACAATAGTTCTTGCAAGGAGGCTTTTCTAGTCTCACTTACCGTTTTGTTAATCCCCCCTCCCATTTCAGATATTTGTTGGTAAGTATAACCTTGTTCGCGTAATTGAACTTCATTTGAACGATCACCCGTCCAAATTAGATGGGAATGCCCGTCTACTAATCCAGGTATTACGGCTCTCCCAGCCAAATCCCATACCTCAATATCGCCAGTTTCAATCAATGTAGGTACGTTTGCATCTAGATCCATTTGGTTGAAGTATTCTTCCTGTAATTCCTCAGTAAATCCAATCTTCTCTATCCGATTATCATGTGACAAAATAGCCAAGCCTGGGGGATGAATCAATAATTCCTCATCATACATTTCTGTTCCAACTAAAGGTCCTTCAACACCTTCAGGAGAGAGGTGTGCAACCGGTCCAAGGTTGAGAAACAAGCGCCGCATTAAACCTCCGGACACACTACAGGCTTGAAATGATGTGGCCTACTCGCAATGTTTGTTGAGAAGTATGGTTGGTGGTATAACCGTTGGAATTGAGTCAACCGCCCACACATTTTCATTTGGCAGTGTTGATGAAAAAGGTTCACCTTCGGCATCGTTTTCAGCATTTTATAGGCCTGAAGAAGGAGGGATTCACCCACGTGAAGCCGCTGATCATCATGCTGAAAAAGCATCTTCACTAATCAAGCAACTTTTACACTCCGGAGTAGACCCCGATTCGGTCTCAGCTATTGCGTTTAGCCAAGGACCAGGACTTGGGCCATGTCTTAGAGTGGGGGCCAGCGTAGCAAGAGCATTGGCAAGTAAATGGAATGTCCCGTTAGTTGGAGTCAATCATTGCGTTGCTCACATAGAAATAGGCCGTGAACAATGCCAAATGGAAGACCCAGTTTTGTTATACGTGTCAGGAGGAAATACCCAAGTTATTGCTCGTATGGGAGACAGATATAGGGTACTTGGAGAAACCCTAGATATCGGCATCGGGAACATGTTAGATAAGTTTGCAAGAGGACAAGATTTACCATTCCCTGGAGGTCCAAAAATTGAGAAATTAGCACAATCCTGGAGGCAGGAAAATATAGCCGCTAATCTCGATGACTATTCTCTGCCTTACGCTGTACATGGTATGGATTTGGCATTTTCAGGCTTACTTACAGCAGCTACTCGATTGGTAGAAAGAGGTGCAGATTTGGGAGCGGTTTGTTGGAGTTTACAAGAGCATGCATTTGCTGCTTGTATTGAAGTTGCAGAGAGGGCTATGGCCCACACAGGCAAAACCGAGTTATTGTTGGGTGGGGGAGTTGCTTGCAATAAGAGGATAAAACAAATGGGTGAAATAATGGCTATAGAAAGGGGTGCTAAATCTGATGCACCTGGGCCTCAATTCTGTGTCGACAATGGTTCAATGATTGCTACATTAGGACGACTTCAACTCCTAAATGAGGGTGGTATTTCATATGAATCTTCAGCAGTAAATCAAGCCCTAAGGACGGATGAAACACCTATTTCCTGGACATAGTCTGAATTGATTTACTCCAACTCAATACTGTAAGTGTTATGAGGGGTCGGCAGTAGGCCGCAACATAGTAGGGGTGTAACTGGTTGGCAAGGAAGAAGAAACAGGAACCATTCAACCCTTTTGAAAAGGGTGCTGCGTCCCGTAGGAAAAAACCTTCTTTTCAAAAAACACGCACTCCACAAAAAAAACCTGTGATGCCACATCGTGCACCACCAACATTGGACCCATTACCTTCCTCAATCAAGGAGGCAAAACCGAAGCCAGCGATACCTGCTTCGCATCTCAATCCTAAATCATCAACAGTATCTGTTGAGGAAGAAACTCAACCTATCCCTGAAATAGTTGAGGAAATTATTGAAGAACCAACACCTGAACCCGTTGAAAAAGATTCGACCCCAATTGAGATTGAAGACAACAAACCAACACCTGAAGAGGGGCCGGCTGTTGCAGTCGGGAAAATCAGAGGACTAGGATTGCGTCAAAAACCTCAAGAGAAAGAACCCGAATTAACTGACGGCTCTGATGAAGAACGGGTAAGTGATTTAATTGCCGAGAGCAAGGCTTTGGCTTCTGATTCCGGTATGGCAGTAGAAGGCAAAGATAGCCCCAGCCAAGCCCCAATTTCAAAAGCAGCAGAGGCAGCCAGAACAACTCTGGCTGAAGCAGTATCCGCTAGCGATAAAGCATTCGAAAAGCGTAGTAAAATGATTGCTAAGAAACGAAAAACTCGAGCCACAGCAGCCCCATCAAAGAGGGTTGTAAAATTGAATAGACGTAAATATATGGAATTCAAAGTTGATGTTAGAGAGATTATGGAAGAGGAAAATGTTGATGAGGAACATAGAGCAAATCTTCTAGGTTCTACTTGGGCTAAAGGTGAGCGCCAAGGCATCAATGCTGCAATAGAATTCGTAGAACAAAAATTAGAGGATCAAATAATCTCTGATGGAACTGCGGAAAGAATTATCAAAGTCCTGAAAGGATATAGGAAAGTGAGATGAATGACAACAATAGACAAGGATAAAGTAGCGATGGTGCACTATCGAGGGACCTTCCCTGAAGATGGAGAGGAATTTGATTCAAGTCATGGTAGCGAACCTCTAGGATACTTGGTGGGTGCAACACCCCCAAACATGATTCCTGGATTTGAGCGAGAAATGATGGGTGCTGATGTTGGTGAGAAAAGAGAATTCACTTTGATGGCTGAAGACGCCTATGGTGAACAAACTGATGAAGCCGTGATGGATATACCTGCTACTGAATTCCCTGAAGATTTAGAAATGGAATTAGGCATGACATTGATGTCAGCCATGGGACCCTTCCGCATTGTGGGAATTACGGATACCACCATAAAATGTGATTTCAACCACCCATTGGCTGGACGCGCTTTGAAATTTGAGGTAGAAGTAGTAAATGTTAGAGACGCTTCCGAAGAAGAACTCGAACACGGCCATGTACACGGGGAAGGCGGCCATCACCACTAATTAACCAAAAATAATGACCCTTAACAACCCCTCCGACATCCCGAGGGCGGCCTATGCGAGATGAAGAACAGCCATTCAAAACACGGGCTGGCATCTCTATCCCTGATATTCCTAACCAAGATTTTGGTGATGGAAAAGATACCGGGGAACCAGGTAATCCACCCTATACTAGAGGAATTCATAGTTCAATGTATAGGAAGAAAAAGTGGACAATGCGGCAATATGCAGGCTTTAGTTCCCCGAAGGATACTAATCTAAGATTCCTAAATCTTCTTGAGAAAGGTCAGTCTGGTCTTTCTGTTGCATTTGACCTTCCTACCCAGTTAGGATTAGATTCTGATGACGACATGTCTTTGGGTGAAGTTGGTAAGGTTGGAGTTGCAATTGATAGTATACATGACATGAGATTATTATTTGACAAAATAGATATGGCAACAGTTTCCACCTCGATGACAATAAATGCACCAGCATCTATTCTATTCGCTATGTATGTAGCAGTAGCAGAAGAAAGAGGAACAAATCTTTCTGATTTGAGGGGGACAATTCAGAATGACATTCTAAAAGAATATATTGCCAGAGGAACATATGTTTTCCCACCCAAGCAATCTCTCAGATTAATTACAGATGTAATGCATTGGTGTAAAGAGAATACCCCTGCATGGAACACAATTAGTATATCTGGATACCATATTCGTGAGGCTGGAGCCACTGCCATAGAAGAACTTGCATTTACCCTATCTAATGCTTTGGCTTATGTTAAGGCAGCAGTAGATTCTGGATTGGATGTTGATGATTTTGCACCAAGATTATCATTTTTCTTTGGCTGCCATAATGATTTTTTTGAAGAGGTTTCGAAATTTAGAGCAGCCAGAAAACTTTGGTTTGATTTGATGACAGAGAGATTTGCTCCAAAAAACCCAAAATCAACAATACTTCGTTTCCACACACAAACTGCTGGTGTTACTCTCACAGCCCAACAACCTCTGAACAACATTGTCCGTGTGTCTTACCAAGCACTCTCTTCAGTTTTGGGAGGAACCCAATCACTTCACACTAATTCATTTGATGAGGCCATAGGACTCCCAACCGATCAATCATCCACCATCGCCTTGAGGACGCAACAAATATTGGCAAATGAGACTGGAATACCTGATGTCGTAGACCCATTGGGTGGGTCTTGGTATGTTGAAGGACTTACAACTAAACTTTACGATGCATCTAAGAAATTGATTGAAAAAATTGATTCATCTGGTGGCGCCTTAACGGCGATTGAAAATGGATTCCAACAACGCCACTTACATGAATCTGCGTGGGCCGAACAGGTTGCACAAGACAAAGGAGAATTACGAGTCATAGGAGTAAATCACGCACTAGAGGGACAATCCTCAACCGAGTTAAAGGGGCAAACCTTAGACCAATCTTTGGGTGAAGCCCAGAGTGAATTATTATCTACTATCCGTGCCAATAGAGATTCTCAAAAAGTGAACGAGGCACTAGAAAATGTCAAAAATGTCGCTGAAAATGGTGGCAATACAATGCAGGCAATATTAGAGGCTGTGAAAGTAGAATGTACGCTGGGTGAAATAATGAACGCACTCAAAGATTCATTTGGTACTTGGATGGCACCAAGTGGGGTATGAGGTGAAAATATGAGCATCAGATTAGATCACATCGGTATCGCAGTCAACGATTTAGAGCAAGGCGTGAAATTCTGGGAATTATTGGGATTAACCGCGTCAAACAAAGTTGAAAAAAATGAAGAACAGGGAGTGAATGTTCTCTTTCTGTCCACAGCCCAAGGACCCGCTCCAAATCTAGAATTGTTAGAACCAACTGGACCCGATACACCAATTGGACAATTTATTTCCAAACGTGGGACAGGACTTCAACAACTAGCTTTTGAAGTAGATGATATTTCTCAAATTATTACGAAATTGCAAACAAATGGGGTCAAAATGATTGATGAAATCCCTAAAATTGGGGCGGGTGGACATAAAATTGCATTTGTCCACCCAAAATCAACAGGTGGCGTTTTAGTAGAACTTGTTGAGAAGTAAAAACTCCGCCTTGGGTAACGGTCAAAACAGGAGGGCGAGTCGGCGTAGTATGCAATCCTGTATCACCAATCTAATGAACGCAGACAACATCACTTTAGAGATGGTACAACAAGAGGTCAAATTCCTAAAAGAAACCCTAGAAAATCTGCGAATTAATCAGACAATCTCAAATGATTCTTACTTGGATGCAGGTGCAGTGGAAGGGGGTCTTTCGATGCTTGCTAATCTTATCGAATTAGGAGTTTCGTCAGATGAAGTAAGGGAACATCTGCGCCAACTACATGAACGCGCGGGAAGAATTGATGAAGCGCACCCAACCCTAGGCCCAAGTGTTGCGGCAAGCCGTTAGAGAATGGTCACATGACTCGAACCCTAATTTCTGTTCGTGAAGTGTCAAAGAACTTCGGTGATGTTGAGGCTCTCAAGACAATTTCACTTGACCTAAATAGAGGAGACATTGTTGGCTTAGTAGGCGGCAATGGGGCAGGTAAAACAACGCTACTAAGGCTTCTTTGTGGTTTGTACAAACCCAGTGCAGGGAATGTGGTTTTCGTTGATGAAGGCAACGTTGAACATCCTATTCACAAAGTTCGTAGTAATCTTGGCGTGGTTCCAGAAGCAACTGGACTGTATTCTAGGTTAACCGCTTGGGAGAATATTCGTTATCATTCAAGATTGAACAATATTGATGATAAAAAGGCTTGGAATAGAACATTACGCCTCGCCCAAGCATTGGACATGGAAGATGATTTGCAGCGTCAGACACGTGGTTTCTCGAGGGGAATGAGGCAAAAAACGGCTTTGCTCCGAGCACTATCTCATGACCCGGAAATTTTACTATTAGACGAACCAACTGGTGGTTTAGATGTAACCTCTGCACGAAGAGTGCGGGATTTAGTCCGTAAATTAGGCGATGAGGGCAGGACTGTAATTTACAGCACCCATCAACTCAATGAAGCCCAACAAGTATGTGATAGAATAGTAATCATTCATAATGGAACATTAAGAGCAGATGGTAGTCCAACTCAATTAATGGGGGAGACAAATACAGATTCTCTAGAAGATGCTTATGTTAAACTTACTCAAGATGAGAGTCGGGAAGTTGAAACGCCTGAACCTGAATCTAAATTCCAACAGTTTTGGTCACGGTTGACAACTCGAAGAAAGCAGCCGCCATCTGGTGAATCGCCACCTATTGGAGGTGAAGTAGATGCGTGAAGCAATGTCAAGGATTTGGACCGTTGCAAGTAAGGAATTACTTGATTTCATCAGGGATTGGCGAACTTTAGTAGCATTAGTATTGATTCCTTTACTGATATTTCCATTATTTTTTATTGCATTACCAATTTTTCTCCAAGGAGAAATGTCTGAATTAGACTACTATAGTCTGAATTTGGAGGTTCAGATTGCAGACGGTGATGAGTTTCCAGAATATTTAATTGAGCCAATAATTGATAATAATCTAAATTATTCAACAACCAATCTGAACCTTGAACTTGAAAATCTCTCTGTTAGTGGTAATGATGCAACTAGATTAAGAGATGGAAATCCTCACGTAATTTTACGATTACAACAGACTGATACAAATTCTTCTGAATCTTGGAATTATGCTATTCTCTATGATGCAACTTCTGAACTTTCATCTGAAGGAAATAGCAGGATGAGGGCTATCATTTATGATTGGGAACAGGAGATTATTGGCCTGACTTTGGCTGAGGCTAACCTAACTAAAGAGGAGGCATTGGACCCTATCCATTGGGATGGGGATTTTTCCAATGCAAATGTAGCCACATCTGCACAATCTGCAGGATTTGCACTCTCTATGTTTATTCCAATGATTGTGGCAATTTGGACTGCGACATCTGCAATTCAACCATCAATTGACCTAACTGCGGGAGAACGTGAACGTGGGACCATGGAAGCCCTGCTAAGCACCCCGGCAAATAGGGTAGAATTGTTGTATGGCAAGTGGGTTGCTGTTGGTGTAGTTGCTGGAACTAGTGTCTTGTTTCAATTAGCAGGATTATTGTTCGCGATAGCGTTTCTCCTGCCATCAGAAATGTTGGGAGTTCCTACTCTTTCCATTTGGTCAATAGCGAGTTTGTTGCTATCTGTATTATTATTCGCGGTGTTTGTTGTCGCAGTCGAGTTAGCATTGGCGGTACGCGCACACTCCGTAAAGGAGGCAGGTACCGTCCTTGGCCCAATTGTTATTGCATTCATTGTCCCAGCAATGTTTGCCCAATTTGTGAACCTTGAAGGAATAGAATGGTGGTGGTTTGTCGCACCAATTTTTAACGTCTGCTTAGCTATGAGAGAAGCTTTACTCGACATCACAGATTTGAGTCATATTGCATTGTGGCTTGGATCCTCGTTATTTTATGCATTTATTGCAGTCACCTGGGCTGCGAAACAATTCCAAAGAGAAGATTTGGTGGAAAGTATCAGTTAATCGTTTAGGGGT